>NZ_JBLWFL010000005.1:2500-437359 GCF_048323715.1 Microbulbifer weihaiensis | reverse complement strand
CTGGGTTACACAAGTCCAGCAGAGTATGAGCGCAAATGCGCATAGTTATAGTGTCTACTTTTTGTGGGTAAGACCAGTTTCCGAGTAAGTAGCACAAAAAGGAGTTTTCATATCGCCAAGCTATTCTTAACAATATTTACGCTAGCGCTTTTGGGATGCGCTCCTGAAGAAGATCTCGATTCCGATCAAATTCGTGGCGACGATAGACGCGCCATCAAGTGTTATCAAACCGTAAACGATAAAAGAATTTATAATACGGCCGCGAAGTTCAGATTGGCGGTTCCCGTTTGGATGTCAAACTTACCATTTGAAAATGAATTCAATTCGGATTGTGAAATAACAAAGCTAAAACTGCATTTTGCATACATCGATGACAGGTTAATACCGGTTCCACATTCAGGATCGACGCACCCTGGAAGCATCAAGCTTCCTGAGTTTTACGATAAAGTTTCGTTCTATCTTAACTTTAAGGGCCCGGAGCAAGACAGATACTTCAAGGCAGTCCAAAAAGACATTTGCTCGAATAAAAATCATACATACGATTACCCTGAATATGGTTTTCGTTTATGCCCATACTTAACGGCTGATAAAAACCGAAATATCAATACTTTTCCGTTTTTCCCGAGATTCGAGGTGATCGAAGAAAAAACAATACCAACCTCATTCACTTGCAGACACGAGGATATTAACGGATATACATTAGAAAATATCTACGAAATGGACGTGCCATATAGTTGTCGGGGGTACTGGTATTGGCGCAAAGGAGCTTCATCAATGTTTGATATTTCAAAAGGTAAAGTTCTTAAAAAAGTAAACAAAGCTATCATCGCGTCAGAAGCCTTACTAAATTCATGGATAATCGAATAAACCTAACGAGGCGCTGAAGGGGCGGCGTTAAATTTCAAAATGAATAGAGAACTCCGAGAGCAACTAAAACACAATTTCAGAAAAGAAGTTTTTGAAGTGCTTGAACTCATTTCTTCACGAGAGGAGCAATTAGACTATCAAGAAAAAGTGCCAATTGCGTATGTCTCAGCAGAGCTATTCAATCAATGGGAAGATTGCTTCCAAATTCCAAAAGGCCAAGAGTGGTATGCTGAGGCCTTCAATCAGGCAGAGTTGCGTATTCTTGAATTATTTGATGGCGTCATGGAAATAGTGGCTCAAAACACACCAGAAAATCCGCCGGATATACATGAATTCGTTGAATCTAAAGAATGGGCGCAACTTGCAAGTGCTGCGAGCAGGGCGCTCGGGGAGCTCAAAAAAATTTAACAAAGCCTGGCAGTTTGCTACGGGTCTTCGGCCCTCCGCGGGACAGCTTACCTTGTGCACAGTTTGCGCGGGTCGCTACGCTCCCATTTTCGCGAAAAACGCGCACAAGGTAAGCTGCCCCAGCTGGCGGCGTTAGGCGAAAATAAACCGGATATGACAAATGGATCGTAACATCTACAGAACTCCGGCCTCAGACCTGGGCGAGCAACCTGATAGCAGCCTCCTCAGAAAAAAGAAAAGAGTTTTTATTGTTATATTGTGCTACTTACTGTCCAGCATAGGGCTATTGACTCTTGCCGGTTGGATTATTTCCGCCATTTTTGACTTTGACGGATCCCTGTTTACTATTCTTCCTTTCATTATTATTGCCCCAATGTGGATGCATATAAAAATGAGCCGTGCCTGGATTGAAGACATTAGGCTAGGAAAAAAATCCCAATCATCGGCACTGCGTTATCAATCACTCCCATTTGTATTCTCGCAGCCGAAGATCTTCTGTCACCCGGGTACAGCCATGGCCTTACTGTAGTCGTGGGCTCTGGTGTTTTCGCCATGCTGTTTTTCTCACCGATGTTTTTATTGGCTATTTATCTATGCATATTCCACTCAAGGACAAATTCCATTAAAAAATATCCCACGTGAAATAATGAATTCCCAAAGGAATAGTCAATGAAGCGCATGCGGGAAAATAAAGAATAAAAGGTAGGTATCCCTTCGAACAAGCGTCCTACGGTTCGTTTACGGACTGCCGCCTAACAAGCGGTTCAAATCGTCCGCTTCGCTCACTGGGACGGGCTAAAGCCCGCCCCTTAACCAAACGTTATGTATTGTCTATCCTGGCGGATGATGCCGGCCTCCATCACCCGCCGTGCGACGGCGAAGAGAGACGCCAGCCTATAATAGTTGCGTTACCGCTTGGTGTTGCTCGCAGAAATCAGAGGCCTTCCATGAACCGGTTCCTTCTCAGCGTTATAGCAAGCGTCTGTGCCAGTGCAGCTGTGTCCCAGGATATGGTTCCGGGGGCGGGGGTGAGCACAGTTAAACAATCCCAGTATGTTCCGAGCTACCCCGTGAAGGGCGACAGCTTGTATCCGGGATTGATGGCGGACGCTGGCAAGCCCGAGCGGGAGTCGATGGCGGCTTCAGCAACTACCCCTGATGTTCCCGCCGGTCCCGAACACGGCGGGCCCCGTAACTGGAAAGTCACGGCCAAACTGGATCTGCGCGAACAGCCGACGGCATCAGCAGGCATTGTCGCCACGTACGAGCCGGGGACACTTCTTGATAACCTGGGCTGCCAGGAAGAGGGCGGTCGCGTCTGGTGTGACGTCCAGCAGTTGGGCGGAGGCCCGCGGGTCTTCGTCGATGCAGAATATCTCACCCCAGCCGTATCTCCCGACGGGAGTGTTGCAAAGGGTGCGGATGACTCGGCATTGCGCGCAGGCCAGGGCGTATTCGATGCGACCGGCAAGATTCCCTGTGCCCTCTCAGCGGGGCAGCCAATGGGGCAGTGTGAATTTGGTGTGGCCCGCGCTGGCGGTGGTTATGCAACGGTGGTGGTAAAACGCCCGGCAGGGCCTGGACGTGCTATTTACTTCCGAATGGGGATCCCTATCGGGGCTGACACTAGCCAGGCAGACGGTTATCCCGAGTTTCACGCCACCAAAGAAAGCGACTTACATATAATTCGGGTCGGCAGCGAGCGTTACGAAATTCCAGATGCCGTTATTCTCGGCGGCTGAGTTTTCTCTGCGGCAATATCCCCCCTGGATAGGTCACGCTGCAGTCCATGCAAGGTTCTCTCTCCCCTCGGGCACCTGATTGCAGGTGCCGCAATATCGTCCATATATGGCGCAATTTTGCCAATGTTGCTGGCGTATCGTCGGCGTAAAGTGGGTGCTATCACTGAAACCAATGTCAGTTTTCCAAACAGCACAAGAGGTTATGTACTGCATTTACCGTTGTTTAGCGCCTCGGCACTGGAGGGTATTGGAGCCGTACCGCTTGTGCAGCACACCGGTGTTGATCGCTCGCTGAATACAGCTGGCGACAGCCATTCCCGAACGCCTTTCTCTCGGGGATGTGTTTTGGCGTATGCCAAATAACATTCCGCACTATGCAGTGGACCCAGTCCTGTGCAGGAAATTCCACTACTAAAAAATAATGATGGGAGAAGGATGATGCGCTCTCTTGCAAGATTCCTTGCGTGTTTCTGCGTGCTGCTTTTGGGCTCCGGGGCACTCTTGGCGCAGGCCTCGGTGCCGGCAGGTTATCAATCGTATAACGGGGTCACGGTAGACGTTGGGCCGGATATCGGCACGGTGATCGAGCATGACACCTCCAAGGCGGCCTGTGATCAGTACCAGGGCGACCTCGACAGCTACCTGCAAAATAATGCGGGTTTTCTCGATACCCTTTCCGATGACCGTCCCAGCCCGGCGACGCCATCGCCGCGCGACCAGTATGTGCTGGATAATTTCGTGGCCACTTATGACCGCACCACCAAACTCAAGTGCGGCAAGTACTATTACTTCTACGGCACCTTTGACACTACTGGTCCGCCGCGCGCTCTGACCGACTGGATGGCGCGCTACTTCAGCGACTATTTGGGCGAGGGGCAGTCGTATTTCGGTCAGTACGCGGATCCCAACCCGGTGGCCACAGTAGCGGCCTCATCGTACAACCCGGCCGTGCCTTCCCAGCAGCTGCCGGTGGGCATGGCGGCGAGCAGTGGCGAGTTCGGTAACGGTATCCCCGTGTACTCGTTCACCTGTGCGGCCTGCCACTTCAAGCAGATGGACGATGGCAACTTTGCCGTGGGCATCGGCAATACCGATTACGACTACGCGCGCCAGACCGCGCTGCAGGGCCAGCTGCCCTACATGTTCATGTTCCAGAAACCGGACCTGATCACGCCGGAGCTGGACCTGTCATGGCTGGCGTATTTCGACGTGATTCCGCAAATCCAGGATGAGCTGAATGCGCCCATTGCCGCCGCCCGGCAGATTCCCGGCGCGATTGACGAGTTCCTGGCTTTCAACGAACTGATGAATGCGGCTACCACCCAGGAGCAGCGCGATGCGCTGGCCAAGCCGCTCAACCAGCAGCGCCTGGATATGGCCACCTGGACCGGGGTGATGGATTTCACCACGCCGCCGATGCAGGACGACGGCGTATGGAATGTCACCCGCATTCTCAACGTGAACGAAATGGTGCTCGATCCATCCGTGCAGAAACAGCACGGGTTCAAGTACCACGCGGGGCTCGGCTGGACCGGGGGTTCGTTCGATGAAGTGAGCTTTATCCGTTCGGTGATTTCACTGTCGCCGTCCAATGCGGCAGACCCGGCCTCGCGTCCTGAATTCCGCTACTGGGTGAAGGAATACCGCTATTTCCCCATCGTGGAATATATCCGCACGTTCCGTGAGCCGGCGGTGCCCGCGTCAGTAAACCAGGATCATGCGATGGCCAAGCGTGGCGAGGCGCTATTCGACAAGCACTGCAGCAGCTGCCACAACGGGCCTTTGGGCGAGACCGGCCGACCCTACGCCCACGGCGAGCTGAATGTGGAAAGCACCCACGCGAATATTTATGGCACCTACTGGGATCCCACCGCGCTGGACGGGCAGGGTGGCTGGGAGACGTCCATCGCCTTCATTGCCGCCAACTTCCCGGTGGGGGAAACCGGTATCTACACCCGCAAGGTCAAGTCGCCGCGGTTTATTTCCCTGTGGGACAACAACCGCCTGCTGCACAACGGCTCTGTGTGGGGGCTGGAAGAACTGCTCACCTGTCGCCCGGATCGGGTGAACCACTCCAGCATTGCGGCGGAGCAGCTGTGGAATACCGGCCACAACATGGGCTGCAACCTGTCCGCCGGGAAAAAGGCGGACCTGATTACCTTCCTCGAAAACTTCCACAGCCTGCGCGATGCCGGTAACCGCTACAACGGCCAGTTCCTCGGCGACTGTGTGGCGAACGGCAGCGGTTCGGTGCGCTCCGAGATGCGTATCGGCAACGGCACGCGGCTGGATATCCACAACCTGTATTTCTCGGATGCCAACTGTGCAACCCTGGATCACAACCGGGTGGCCAACCCGGCGCTGGTTGCGGCCTACGATATGACGGCCGGCGCGGAATTTGAAAATTCCCGGGGGTTCCTGTCGCACAACGTCAGTTTTGTCGATATGGATGACGGTGCCACCTCCGGCAGCATCGCGCTGGAAGACGGCGAGCTGGCGCTGTCCTTGAGCACGGCCGCGAACGATCAGGATCCCGCCCTCACTGGGCATTGGGTAAAGCAGCTCACCGACTATCCCGGGCTGAATGGCCTGTGGCTGGCGGACGAGTGCGAGCTCGGCTCCAAGCGGCGCCTGATCGCGATTCAGGATGGAATCCGTACCGACAAGTACGTGCACTATTCCTGGTTCACCTGTGGCGGCCAGGTGAGCTCGGTGAGCAATGTGGGGTCCTGGACGTTTGACGACCCGGTGTGGAACAGCACGGACCTGGATCTTACCCAGTACGAAATGAAAGCGGTGATGTCCCCGATTGGTTTGGGCCTGCCGTTTATCTCTTATCTGGACAAGCGCGGAGACAAGCTGAGTGAGGCGCCGGACAACCTGGTGCGTGCACGCGATGCCGCCCTTGGCAAACACTATACCCGTATTCGGGATATGTACCGCGGGCAGTAAGTGAAGCAAGTACAGCGCCCGCGGGTTTTGTTTCGCGGGCGCATTTCGATCCATGTTTGACGTTGACAGGGGCCGGGGCACAATTGCCCGGCCCCTTTTTTTTATGTGGTTTTTGGCCGGCCCTTAGCGCCTGATGTTACCTCGGCAGCATCAGGCGCTAAGGGATGACGTTGCAGAAGAAAATCCAACCATGATTCTGCATAATGTCGGGCATTGTGATGGCAAGGAATACGGGAGTAAAAATGGAAACGCGCCAACTGGGTATTACAGATCTCAAGGTCAGCAAGATCTGCCTCGGCACCATGACGTTCGGCGAGCAGAATTCACAAGCCGACGCGTTCGAGCAGCTGGATTATGCGCTTGCCAACGGGGTCAATTTTATTGACTGCGCCGAAATGTACCCGGTGCCCCCAAAGCCTGAAACCTATGGCCAGACTGAAGCGATTATCGGCAACTGGCTCGCGGCGCGTGGCAATCGCGAGCAGGTGGTGCTGGCCAGCAAGGTCACCGGCCGCAGTGCCGCCAACTCCGGGGTCGGTCACATTCGTGGTGGCCCCCGCCTGAGCCGGGAGCAGGTACGGCAGGCGTGTGACGATTCCCTACTGCGCCTCAAGACCGATTACATCGACCTGTACCAGGTGCACTGGCCGGAGCGGCAGGCGAATTTCTTCGGCAAGCTCGGCTATGTGCACGGGGATGACGATGGCATCGCCATCGCCGAAACCGTGGATGCGCTGGAAGAGCTGGTGAAGGCGGGTAAGGTGCGTCACATCGGGGTTTCCAACGAAACCCCCTGGGGCATGATGGAGTACCTCAAACTTTCCGCCGCCAAGGGCAAGCCGCGTATTGCCTCGATCCAGAATCCCTACAGTTTGCTGAACCGCACCTTCGAGGTGGGTGCGGCGGAAATGGCGATTCGTGAGAAGTGCGGCCTGCTGGCGTA
Organism: Microbulbifer weihaiensis; assembly: GCF_048323715.1. NCBI lineage: Bacteria > Pseudomonadati > Pseudomonadota > Gammaproteobacteria > Cellvibrionales > Microbulbiferaceae > Microbulbifer > Microbulbifer weihaiensis. Next base: position 430,447 of record NZ_JBLWFL010000005.1, on the reverse strand, counting down.
TTCGCCGCTGGCGTTTGGCACCCTGAGCGGAAAATACCTGCACGGGCAGAAGCCCGCGGGCGCGAGGCTTACCCTGTTTGACCGCTTCCAGCGCTACACCGGCGAGCGCGCGGTACAGGCCACGGAAGCGTATGTGCAGCTGGCAAATGAATTCGGGCTGGATCCGGCGCAGATGGTGCTGGCATTTGTTACCCAGCAGCCCTTCGTGACCTCGAACATCATCGGCGCCACCACCATGGAGCAGTTGCGCAGCAATATTGCGAGTGCCGACATCGTGCTCGACAGCGCGCAGCTCGAGGCAATCGAGGCAGTGCACAGCGCGAACCCGAATCCAGCGCCATAGATTGTCGCAGCGAGTGGATAAAAAAATGCCCGTCATGAGACGGGCATTTTTGTTTGCGGGCTTAGAACTGGTACGTGGAAGACAGGTAGGCAAAGCGTCCCTGGCCACTGTGTATCGTCGGTGTAAAGCCCATGAAATCTGCGTAGTCGAACGGCGGTCTTTCATCGAGCAGGTTGGTGATTCCAAGGGTGAGGGTGATGCTGTCAAACCCGAAGTAGTTCACCGTGGTGTCGACTGTGGTCATGGAACCGATATCGCGCATGCCCGGCTGTTGTACCGCCGCATCCTGGTAGAAGCTGTCGATATAGTTCACGGCCAGGCGCGCGCCTATATCGTTGTAGCTCCAGTCGGTGGCGGCGGTCCAGCGCCACTGTGGCAACTCGTAATCGCCCTCCTGCAGGTTAATCCGCGAACCACCGTTGCCATCCGGGCGGCGGTCTTCGTATTCCAGCATGTAGTTCATCGCATAGGAAATACCGAAACTGCCGATATCGGTGTCGAATCCGTAGCGGAGATCCAGATCCAGTCCGGATGTCGTCAGGTCACCAATGTTCTGGAAAGTATCGTAGATGGCAACCACTTCGCCCGGATCGTTGGGGTCAGTGGAGGGCAGGCGCACCACTACGCTGGGGTCGTTGCCAAAGGTGCTGAACACGAACTGGGTATCGGAGTCGATGATGTTCTCGATGTCGTAGTGGTAGTAGTCCAGTGATGCGGTGAACTGTTCACTGAAATTGACGATGACACCCAGGTTGTAGTTTTCCGATTCCTCCGGGCCGAGCTCCGGGTTACCGGAAAAGATCGCGGTGTACTCCTGTGGCTCGCACGCCTTGTTCACGTTGCCGACAGCGGCGCAGCGGGTGGGGTCGACCAATGTGGGTGATTCGTCGGTGCGGCCAAGCCCCAGCTGTGCCAGTGACGGGGCGCGGAAAGCCGTGCCCCAGGAACCGCGCAATGACAGGCTGTCGAGCGGTGACCACAGCAGCGAGATCTTTGGATCCGTGGTGGTGCCGAAATCGCTGTAATCCTCATGGCGCACGGCGAGCTGCATTTCCAGGGTCTCGAGGAGTGGTACGGCCAGTTCCATAAACACGGCCGTGTTGTCGCGGCTGCCATTGGCCTGGGTGGCCTCGGTACCGAAGATTTCGCCGCGCAGGAACTGGTCGTCGGGGTTGTCGCTGATGGCATCTCTGCGGTGCTCAACACCAACTGCCAGCATCAGGTCTCCAGCGGGCATTGCCATTAGCGGGCCTGAAATCTGGGCGTCGTAGGAACGGATGGTGGACTTGCCCACCCGCGAAGTCACCGTCTCGATATACGCCAGCGCTTCCGGGCTGTTGGCGGAAGGCTCGAAGGGGTTCCACAGGCCGCTGTCGATGGCTTCCTGCACCCGGCGGGTATTGGGGAAACCATCCACGCCACGCTCTACGGCATCGCTCTTGATATAGCTATAGGCGGCCTCCCAGTTCCAGCCACCGATCTCGCCCTCCAGCCCCAGTACGCTGCGGAAGTAATCGGAATCCACTTCCTTGCGGCGGTTGCCGATATCCACGGTACGCCGGCGCATGGTCAGGTCTTGCTGGTAGAAGGGATGGCTGGGGTCGTCGGCGAAGGGGTGGTTGACGTTGTCGCCTGCCATGAACAGTTCATTGAAGCTGGGACTGCCGGCGCCTTTTACGGTGGTCTTTGCATTCTGGCCATTCAGCTCCGCGAAGGCTTCGACGTTCGCGGTGAGGGCGTAGCGCCCCATGTAGTTGAAACTGACGCGCTCTGTGGATGGCACCATGGACATGTAGGGCGCGTAGTCATAACGGCAGAGGTTGTTGTCGGTATCAATGTCCTGCGCTGCGCAGACGTCGTTGCCGAAGGTGTCCGCCAGGCGGATGGTGGGGTCTGACCGCAAGGCAATGGTGCCGGGAATACCCGCCGAGCTGCTGAAGTCGGTGGCGAAGGGATCGTTCGGGCGCAGGGCGGCCTGGTTTGCGGAGCGGGCATAGCTGCGGTCGGCGTAGAGGATTTCATCTCGGCTGAAATAGTCGACGATGAAGGTGTGGCTGCTGTCGTCTGTGACATGCCCCCATGCCATGCTGATATTGCTCTGCTCGCCACCGCCATCGCTGGTGCCCCCGACCTTGCCGGAAATCTCCAGGCCGTCGAAATCATCGCGAAGGATAATGTTGATGACGCCGGCGATAGCATCGGAGCCATAGGTTGCGGAGGCTCCGTCCTTGAGAATGTCGACCCGCTTGATAGCGGCGAGCGGAATATTGTTGATATCGACGAATGCAGTGTCGATATTTTTCGCAAACGGGCTTACCGATACGCGCCGGCCGTTGACCAGGATCAGGGTAGAGTCTGCGCCCAGTCCACGCAGGGAAACACTGGAGCCGCCGTTGGCGGTATCGTCGCTGCTGTTGCCCTGGGTGGAAAAGGTGCCCTGGCCAGAAGCCGGCATCTTCTCGAACAGGCCGATCAGGTCAGTGACCCCGGTATTGGCGATGTCTTCCGCGGTGAGGCTGGTGACAGGAGCGGGTCCGTCCATTGCCGCGCGCTTGATGTGGGAGCCGGTAACTTCAACCAGCTCCATCTCGGCTTCCTCGTTGCTCTGGGCGATTGCATGGCCGGAAACCAAAGTTGCGGAAATACAGAGTGCAATAGGTGCTTTTGCTAGAAATCCATTCTTCATTGCATCAGGTCTCTTTGGGTTTCGCCGTCTGGCGAGATAATTGTTGTTTTGGGTACCGCGCTGCCAGCTTATCAATAACCGCTCAGTGGAAAATTGGTGCGTGACGAAACCGTGAATCTGGTCGCGAAGGTGTCGCTGGAGTGTTTTTTCCGGCACCCAATTCCCCGTTTTGGCGGGAACTGCTGAGTGGCAATCTGCGCCTGAAGGCTATACTCGAGGGTGATGCCAACTCAGTCCCCAGGTGAAACAACGATGGAAACCTCCGGCCACCACACACTGCACGATCTCTTTGCCCAGCTCGGCCTGGATACCGAGGGGGACGCGATTGAGGACTTCCTGAGTCGCCATCGCCTGGCGGGGGAGGACAAGCTGGAAAAGGCGGTGTTCTGGAACGATGGACAGCGCAAATTCCTGCACGACGCCATTGCCGAAGACTCCGACTGGTGCGAAGTGGTCGACGAACTGGACGCGCTGCTTCGCCACTGACCGGCGGGATTGGCGAGCGCTTTCCCCGGCATTTGTGCCGGGGATTCTGGCACGTGAGTATCCGGTTGCCGCCGGCGCAGCTATAATGCGCCGCTTTCTCTCGACCTCGGCGGCATCTCGACTCACACCCTATGGAAAAACCGCATTTTCGCGCGGCCTTGTTGCACCCGCGTTACTGGCTCACCTGGCTACTCTTCGGCGTCTGGTTTTTGATCGCCCAGCTTCCCTACCGCTGGCAGATGGCGCTCGGGCGCGGCCTTGGGCGCCTGATGATGAAGCTGGCCAAGACCCGCCGCCAAATTGCCGACCGCAATCTGGCACTGTGCTTTCCTGAATTGTCCGCCCAGAAGCGCGAGCAGCTGCTGCGGCGCAACTTCGACTCCAACGGCATCGCGCTGATGGAAACGGGCATGGCCTGGTTCCGCTCCAGCCGCTGGCTGCGCCGGCGCTTCAGCATTGAGGGCCTGGAGTACCTGCAGGAGCCCCGGGAGCGCGGACAGGGAGTGGTGATGATGGCGATGCACTTCACCACCCTTGAGATTGGCGCTGCGTTCATGTCACTGAGCCACCCGGTGGATGGCATGTACCGGCCGCACAAGAACCCGGTGTATGACTATATGCAGCGCAAGGGCCGCGAGCGCCACGGCGAGGACTCGGAAGTGTATCAGCGCAAGGATGTGCGCGGCATGCTGCGGGCGCTGAAGAATGGCCGGGCCGTCTGGTACGCTCCGGACCAGGACTACGGTATCAAGCAGGGTGTGTTCGCACCGCTGTTTGGCATCCCCGCGGCCACGGTGACCGGCACTTCGCGGTTTGCACGGGTCGGGCGCGCGCAGGTGGTGCCGTATACGGTGACCCGCCTGGAAGAGCGCGGCCATTACCACGTCAAGGTGTTCCCGCCGATCAACGAAATTCCGTCGGGTGACGAACTGAAGGACGCAATTCTGGTCAATCAATTCGTGGAAGCGCGTATGCGCGAGAATCCGGCCCAGTACATGTGGGTGCACCGCCGCTTCAAGACGCGTCCCGAAGGCGAGGAAGACGTATACGGTGAAGCGGGGATACGGCGCCGGCGGCGCAGGAAGAAGCGCAAAAAATAACCAGTATCAGTTTGTCGAGATATCTCGGGGCCGCGCCTTCTTTATTTGCGCTGGCATCAAACTGACACGCTCAGTAACATACCGCATTCATTTTTTCGCGGTACAGGCCGGCTTTGGAGCTGGCTCGAGAAGGAGTTGCAATGATTTCCGGCAGTATGGTGGCGTTGGTCACACCCATGTATGCAGATGGCGGCCTCGATTGGGAAAAGCTGCACGAACTCGTGGAATGGCATATCGAGCAGGGAACCCGCGCACTGGTTGCGGTCGGCACCACTGGTGAGTCCGCTACCCTGGATGTGCATGAGCACCTGGAAGTAATCCGCCGCGTGGTGGACCAGGTGGCGGGGCGTATCCCGGTCATTGCCGGCACCGGTGCCAACTCCACCACCGAAGCGATCGAACTCACCGCGACGGCGGCCAAGTGTGGCGCCGATGCCTGCCTGCTGGTGACCCCGTATTACAACAAGCCCACTCAGGAAGGCCTGTACCAGCATTACAAGGCGGTGGCCAAAGCCGTCAATATTCCCCAGATTCTCTACAATGTGCCGGGCCGTACCGCGGTGGATCTGCTGCCCGAAACCGTGCAGCGCCTGACATCCATTGGCAATATCGTTGGTATCAAGGAAGCCACCGGCGACCTCGAGCGCGCGCGCCAGCTGATTGACCAGGTTCCGGAAGGTTTTGCGATTTACTCTGGTGATGACGCCACCGCTGTGGAGCTGATGCTGATGGGTGGCCACGGCAATATCAGCGTGACGGCGAACGTCGCGCCCGCCGCGGTAGCTGAGATGTGTGAAGCGGCGATCGCCGGTGACGCGGAAACCGCGCGCGCGATCAACCAGCGTATCGATGTACTGCACCGGACGCTGTTTGTTGAAGCCAACCCGATCCCGGTGAAATGGGCCCTGAAAGAAATGGGACGTATCGACAGCGGCATCCGCCTGCCGCTGACCAATCTGTCTCCGGAGTACCACGCCCAGGTGCGCGAAGCGCTGCGCGGCGCCGGTGTACTCTAAAAGGCTGCAGGAATACACAGTGGCGGTGTCGGCACCGCCCCTCGACTGAACCGATAAGGTACCAATAATGACAAGATTTACCGCCGGAGCCCTTCTGTGTGCTGCCGTCACTGCCGTGAGCGGCTGTGGCGTCTTCGGCAAGGACGGATATTTCCGCGATCGCGCCGACGACTATCAGCTGGCTGACAGCCTGCCGCCGCTGCAGATGCCGGAAGGCATCTCTACCAAAAACCAGGAAGAGCTTTACGAGGTTCCGCAGATCAGCGGCGAAGTGGAGCGCGGATCCTTTGTTGTACCGCGCCCGCAGGCGCTTTCGGTCAATGTGGGCCTGGATCGGGTCAAGATCCAGAAGCTGGGTAACCGTCGCTGGGTACTGGTTAATCAGCCGGCGGATGAAGTCTGGCCGCAACTGCACTACTTCCTGCGCTCTTCCGGGCTGCAGCTGGCCCTTTCCGATGCCGGCACCGGTACCATGGAAACCACGTGGCTGACCTTCGGCGACAACCCGGAAACCAAAGACCGTTACCGCCTGCAGGTAGAGTCGGGCGTGCAGCCGGACACCACCGAGATTCACGTGCGCCACCTTGCGGTACCGCTGAATATGCCGGCCAATGGCCCGGTGGAGTGGCCCGCCCAGTCCAGCAGCCCCGAGCGCGAGGGCTGGATGATCGACGAAATGTCCAATGCCCTGGCGACAGATGCCACTGGCGCGGCCGCATCACTGGTGGCGCAGGCAATCGGTGGCGGCAAGGTAAAAGTGCAGGTCATGGAGCCTGCCGGGCAGGAGCCCTTTATCTCCCTTGATCTGGTGAAAAGCCGTGCCTGGGCTACCGTTGCCCACGCCCTCAACACCGGTGCGTATCGCCTGCACAAGGAAGACTCTGATCTTGGTATCTTCTACGTGACTTATGACGCCGAGCGCGAACTGTCGGAAGAGGATGACGGCTGGTTCTCTGGCTGGGGATCCAAGGGCGAAGACAAGCTGGCCAAATCCGCCGAGGCCTACAGCCTTGAACAGGTGCTGGCGAATATCGATGTGGCTGCACAGGGCGAGCCTGCGCTGTTCACTTCGGTACCGGGTGTCGGCGGCGCACCAGCCAGCGATATCCCGGGTTACATCGTGGTCATGCGCGAAGGCCAGGACAACGTCATGGAAGTGCGCATCCGCAACACCCGCGGCAAGCCCATGTCCCGCGCCAAGACGTCTGAAATGCTGATGGCTATCCGCCAGAACCTGATCTGATTTTCCATGGCGATCAGGTTTGCCTCCCTGGGCAGTGGTAGTAAGGGAAACGGCACCCTGGTCGCCAGTGGCGACCACTGCCTGCTGGTGGACTGCGGTTTCACCATCAAGGAAACCGAGCGGCGCATGGCGCGGCTCGGCATGTCTCCGGCGGAGCTCTCCGCCATCCTCGTCACCCACGAACACAGCGATCATATGTCTGGTGTGGGGCCGCTGGCGCGCAAGTACCGCGTGCCGGTCTACCTGACCCCGGGCACCCTGCGCGCACGGGATATCGGCGCCTTGCCGGAGCTCGTGCTGATTGAGGGCCACCAGCCATTCGCCGTCGGTGATATCCAGGTAACACCGGTGGCAGTGCCGCACGACGCGCGGGAGGCCGCGCAGTTTGTGTTTCGCAGCCGCGGCAGCAGTCTCGGGTTACTCACTGATCTCGGCACCATCACCCCACACGTTGAAGCGCATTTCGGCGACTGTGATGCGCTGGTGCTGGAAGCCAACCACGATCCGCAAATGCTGGCGCAGGGCCCGTATCCGCCCTCGTTGAAGCGTCGCGTGGGCGGTGCCTACGGCCACCTCAGCAACCAGCAGGCGGCCGGCTTCCTGCAGCGGGTGGGCGCCGAGCGCCTGCAGCACCTGGTAGTGGCGCATATCAGTGAGAAAAATAATAGCCTGGAGCGGGCCCGCGAGGCGCTGGCAGACGCGACAGCCAAGGCGGCCAACTGTATCTTTGCCTGTCAGCAGGAAGGCTTTGACTGGCTGCAGGTCGACAAGGCAGATTGACACACCTGTCCCACGAATCGTCATTTCGTGGCACCATTCCCCTCCTGAAAATTGATTTCCTGAGCACAACACGGAGTTATCTCAGTGACGGCAGATGCATTTCTCTCGCGCACCGACAGCGGTGCGCTCTACGGCAAACCCGGCCTGGATCTTGTACTGGTTGAGACTGACCTGTGTCGCGCAGTGATTGCGCTACAGGGGGCCCAGGTACTGGAATTTGCCGCCGCGGGGCGCGCGCCCCTGTTGTGGGTCAGCCCGCAAGCGGTCTTTGAGCCCGGAACGGCGGTGCGCGGTGGTGTCCCTCTTTGCCTGCCCTGGTTCGGGGTGAATCGCGCCGACCCAGGCAAGCCCAAGCACGGACTGGTGCGCAACCAGTTATGGGAGCTGGCGAGCAGTGCCGCGCAGCCCGACGGTCGGGTGGCGTTGGTGTTTACTTACCAGCACCGTGGTGATGCACTGTTCGCGGCAGATTTTTCCTGCGAGCTGACTGTGCTGCTGGGCGCAGAGCTGGAGTTTGCCCTCAACCTGACCAACACCTCGGATCAGTCTGCGGAGTTCAGCTGGGCGCTGCACTCCTACTTTGCCGTGGAGGATATCGCCGAGGTTGCCGTAGAGGGATTGGACGGGGTCGAGTACCTGGACAAGACGCTGGATTTCGCCCGCTGCCGCCTTGAGGGGAGGCAGACGTTTGCCGGCGAAGTGGATCGGGTTTTCGAGCTGGCCACCGCCGAACAGCAGATTGTCACACCGAGCCCGATCCGTACGCGCAGTGAAAATTGCCATACCGTGATTGTCTGGAACCCGGGTGACGCGCTGGCGGCCTCTCTGGCCGATGTGGGTGCTCACTACCGTGAATTTGTCTGCGTGGAGCACGGCAACGCGTTTGCCAACAGCTGGCAACTGGGTGCCGGCGAATGCGCGTCAGCGCGCCTGATACTGTCGCGCTGAGCGGCACGGAGAGCCCGAGGGGGACGGCCATGGAATCTGGACTCATTCACGCATACCTGCTGGACGGCCATGGCGGCGGCAGGCGCCTGGACTGGCAGGATGCCCGGGCCTGGACGCCGGAGCAGGGACGTATCTGGCTGCATTTCGACTACACGGATACCGACGCCCGCGAGTGGATCAATAAGGCCGCTGGCCTGGAGCCACTGGTGGCGGAAGCCCTGCTGACGGAAGAAACCCGCCCGCGCACCACCAGTATTGGCGATGGCCTGTTGATTGCCCTGCGCGGGGTAAACCTCAACCCCGAATCGCAGCCGGAGGACATGGTATCCATCCGGCTGTGGGTGGAAGAGATGCGCGTGATCAGCACCCGCAAGCGCCAGCTGTTGTCGGTGGGCGATCTCTGCCGGCAACTGGACGCCGGCCGCGGCCCCGAAACCTGTGCGGATCTTGTGGTGGAGCTGGCAGATTTGCTGGTATGGCGCATGAGCGACACGGTGGACGCGTTCGAAGACACCATCGATGAACTGGAAGACCGGGTAGTGGCCGGTGCCAGCAGTACCTTGCGCTTTGACCTTGCGACGCTGCGCAAGCAGACCATTACCCTGCGCCGTTACCTGGCTCCGGAGCGCGAAGCGCTGGCGCGGCTGATTGTGGAGAAGGCGGAGTGGATTATGGAAGCCAACCGCATTCGGCTGCGCGAGGTTAGTGACCGCTTGCTGCGTCATATCGAAGATATTGATGCGGTGCGCGAACGGGCGGCAGTAACCCAGGAAGAGCTGATGAGCCGGATATCCGAGCAGCTCAACAGCCGCATGTACATGCTGTCGATCGTCGCGGCGATTTTCCTGCCGCTGGGGTTTTTCACCGGGCTGCTCGGGATCAACGTGGGCGGGATCCCGGGGTCGGAAAACCCGCACGCGTTTTTGATTTTCAGTGTGTTACTTGTGGTTACCGTGGCGATCCAGCTGGTGGTATTCCGCTGGAACAAATGGCTGTAGTGCACATGCCCCTGACGCTCGCGATTTGAGCACCTGGGGCTTCAGCCCTTCCGTTTTCAGGCAAATACAGTGACGGTCTGTCGCGACAGCGCCACAAGGTTACCCCGGGAATCCCACAGGCGGGCCTGGGTAACGCCGTAGCCATCACCAGCCTGATCCACCTCTGCCATATACTGCCACCATTCCTCGCCACTGGCGGCCTGTTCCTGGGCCGATTGCATGATTTCCACTGTCCATGCCAGCGAGCTGGCGGGCGCCACCTGCTTGAGCATCGGCAGCACCGCCGGTGGCCAGGCGTCGATCAGCGCCAGCAGGTGGCTGATCGATGCGGCACCGGTCGGGGCTTTGAAGCGCACCCATCCTCCGAGGCGCGGTTCGCTGGCGCCGCTGAACGGCAGGCCGCCAGCGGTGATACGGTAGTCGAAATGCCGGGTAAACTCCGGGGTCATACCTTCGATGTACGGCAGGGCCTGGCAGTCCTCCGGAGCCGGGAATTCCGGCGCCGCGGCCGGGCTGACCGCAATGGTGGATGGCCGCGGTCTGCCAAAACTCGCCAGTGCCGCCGTTACCACCTGTTGCCCCTGGGAAGCGCGCGCCTCGATCTGTGCCACTGAGCGTCCGGCGCGCAGGGTGGTCACACTGGCATTCAGCTCGCCCACCTCTGCCGGCGCGACAAAAGACAGCGCCAGCGAGCGCAGGGGGATGCCGGGGTCTACCGTGCGCGACAGCTCTTCGTCGATGGCTTCGTAGAGCAGGGCGGCCGCGAGGCCGCCGAAGGTTGCGCGTCCCTGGGTCCAGCCTGCGGGAATTTGAAGCGGCCTTTTTGCAGCAATATCCTCTCTGGCGCGGAGCAGTACTTCATTAAATTGCATAGGGCTGTATTCGATTAGCTAAAGGAATGGTCGCTGTCGGGGAAAACGCCGTTCTTGACGTCTTCGGCGTACTTGCGCAGCGCGCCGGGGATATCGCCTGCCTCGACAAGGAAGTTCTTGGAAAACTTCGGCGGCTTTTCCGTGAGCCCGAGAATGTCGTTGATTACCAGTACCTGGGCATCGGTTTCCGCGCCCGCACCGATCCCGATGGTCGGCATGGACACGGTATCGGTAATTCGCTTGGCCAGATCGGACGGCACGCACTCGAGCACCAGCAGGTCTGCGCCCGCTTCATCCAGTTGCACCGCGTCGTCGAGAATCTTCCCGGCCTGTTCGCCTTCGCGCCCCTGTACCCGGAAACCGCCCAGCTTGTGTACGGACTGCGGTGTAAGGCCAAGGTGTGCACACACAGGAATACCGCGTTCGCTGAGCATCTTGACCGTCGGTGCCAGCCAGGCACCGCCCTCGATTTTCACCATGTGTGCACCGGCCTGCATGATGCGGGTGGCGTTGGTGAGTGCCTGCTCCGGCGTGGCGTAGGTCATAAACGGCAGGTCGCCCATGATCAGGGACTTTTTGTTACCCCGGGCAACAGCCTCTACGTGATAGATCATTTGCTCCATGGTAACCGGGATGGTGCTGTCGTAACCGAGCACCGTCATGCCCAGTGAGTCACCGATCAGCACGGTTTCCACGCCGGTTTTTTGCGCCATGGCGGCCATGGGGGCATCGTACAGTGCGACGCAGATAAATTTCTCGCCGTCGGCTTTCATCTTGCGCAGGGTCTGAACCGTTACCGGTTTGATAAGTTCACTGGATCCGTATGGCATTGGTTGGTTCTCGTTGATCGCTTAAGCGCCCGGTCTCATCGCCGGGCTGGCTCGTTTGCTGGTGCGGGAAAATTCTTTCTGGGACGGCCTTTCGCGGGCTACTTGCCCGGATTGTAGTAGTGGCGTCCGCTGCTGATGTTGAGCAGGTACTCTACCAGCTGCAGGTAGTCATTCTGGCTATCGACGATGTCGATTTCGGCGCAGTTGACAATCAGCAGGGGCGCCTCGTCGTAGTAATGAAAGAAATTGGTGTAGGCCTCGTTCAGTGTGGCCAGGTATTCGTTGCTGATGGTGCGCTCGGCGGCGATACCGCGCTTGTGAATCCGTTCCTGCAGCACGTTGAGTGGCGCCTGCAGGTAGATCACCAGATCCGGCTTGGGCGCTTCCAGGGTCAGGTGGTCGAATACCTGCGTGTATAGCTGCAGTTCGTCACTGTCGAGGGTGACCTCGGCGAAAAGCTGGTCTTTTTCGATCAGGAAGTCCGCCACCCTTACCGGCTTGAACAGGTCATTCTGGCGCAGGGCCTGGATTTGCTGGGAGCGCTGCAGCAGGAAATGCAGCTGCGTCGGCAGGGCCGCGCTTTTCGGGTCGCGGTAGAAGCGCTCCAGAAACGGATTGTCTTCCGGCTGCTCCAGCAGGGTGTCGTAGTTGAAGGTGGCGGCGAGCCTTTTGGCCAGGGTGGTCTTGCCGACGCCTATGTTGCCCTCAACGGCGATAAAACGTGGCAGGTCTTTACCCTGCAAATCCAGCTCTGGTGAAGGGGAATCTAGTGTTGCGTCCGAAGCGGATGGCCTTGTCACCGGGATACTCCTTTATTTTATTCGGGCTTCTGTACTGGAGATTGGCGCTTACAGTTTGTGCAGGCGGTTGGGCGGACACCCTTGCAGCAGTACCGCCAGCTTGTTGCCGTCCGGCAGTTCCAATGCGGGGGCGAGCTCTGCCAGTGGCTCCAGCACGAAATTGCGCTCCGCCATGCGCGGGTGGGGTACCGTGAGGCGGGGCGAGTCAATGGTTTCACTGCCAAACAGCAGTATATCCAAATCGAGCGTGCGAGCGCCCCAGCGTACCGAGCGCTCGCGTCCGTGTTGCTGCTCTATGGCCTGAAGACCGTCAAGCAGCGCGAGGGGTTCCAGCTGGGTATCGAGCTCCGCCACTGCATTGACGTAGTCAGGCTGCTCGCCGGGGCCAATGGGCGCGCTGCTGTAAAAGCTGGAACAGTTTACCAGCGTGGTGCGCGGCAGCGCCTTGATCGCACTGAGTGCGGAGCGCAACTGCCCGGCAGGGTCTTCCAGGTTGCTGCCGAGACCAATAAAGCAGCGGGTCATGACTCGTCGTTGCCACTTCTTGGGTTGCGACGGCGTCCGCCGCGATTGCGGCGCCCACGGCTCTTGCCTTTGGGGCCATTGCGGGGCACGTCGCGCACCATTTGCGTGCGTCCGTCTTCATCTGCCTGCTGGAACTCTGTCCACCACTGGCCCAGTCCCTTGGGGATTTCACCGCTCTCTTCGCGCAGGAGCAGGAAATCGTAGGCAGCGCGGAAGCGCGGATGTTCCATCAGGCGGAACGCGCGCTCGCCGCCGCGGCGGGGGAGGCGCGACTGCATATCCCAAATTTCGCGCATCGGGATAGAGAAGCGTTTGGGGATCGCGGTGTGCGTCAATTGCGAATTGGTAATTTTCTGTGCAGCCTGGGCCAGTGCCGGCACCGGGGGAATTCCCTTATCCATGAGGAACTGCTGCTCCGCATTGATTGCCGGCCATAACAGCGCAGCGTACAGGAACGCCGGGGTTACCCGTTGATCGTTGCGAATCCGCAGGTCGGTATTGCGCAGGGCCAGGCGGGTCAGCTCAAGGGCCTCCGGGTTGTCCAGCTGCGCGGCGTTATCCGGGAACAGGTGTGGCCAGAGCTTATGCTGGTGCAGCAGCTCGAAAGTGCGCACACCGTGGCCGCTCATCAGCAGTTTCAGTATCTCGTCGAACATGCGTGCCGGCGCAACATTGCGCAGCAGCGGTGCCAGCTCCTTGAGCGGTGCGGCGGTGTTGGGCTCGATGTCAAAATCCAGCTTGGCCGCGAAGCGCACAGCGCGCAGCATGCGCACCGGGTCTTCCTTATAGCGGGTCGCAGGGTCGCCGATCATGCGGATCAGGCGCTGCTCGATATCACTCATGCCGCCGGTATAGTCGTGAACTTCGAAACCGTCGGTGGTGTAGTAGAGGGCATTGACCGTGAAGTCTCGCCGTACCGCGTCGCTTTCCAGGTCGCCGTAGACATTGTCCCGCAGCAGCATGCCGTGCTCGGATTGCTGCGCCTCGTGCTCCTCACCGTCACTGTGATGACCGCGGAAGGTGGTGACCTCAATCACTTCCCGACCGATGCGCGCGTGCAGGATACGGAAGCGCCGGCCTACGATCCGGGCACCCCGGAACAGCTGCTTGGCTTGCTCTGGCGTGGCATCGGTTGCGACGTCGAAATCCTTCGGGTGGCCGCCAAGCAGCAAGTCGCGTACGCCGCCGCCAACGATATAGGCCTGGAATCCAGCCTCCTGCAGGCGCTTCATCACGGTGAGAGCGGCGCGGCTGATATCTCGGCGGGAAATGGCGTGATCGTTGCGGGGAACGACGACTCTGCGAGTCTTGGAGGAAGATCTTTTGGGGGAATTCTTGGCTACATTGCCTGCCAGCTCCTGTGCATCGGAGGTTTTTGGCTTGCTGTGCCAGCGTTTGATAGTGCTGATCAGGGAATTAAACATACGGCTATCTGTGTTGACCTCAGCCTGTTCCTTCCGGTGAGGCTGTACGATGGTTCCAAGCTTGTATTGAGGCGGATTCTAACACAGAAGGGGCGGAGGCAACGCACAGCTGCCGGCCCGCGCGAGGCGGGTACCAGCCAGAACAGTGCGAAAAGAAAAATAAAGGGATTATTCTTATTCGGTATGAAGGCAGCGGCTTCCTTGCGCTATCAATTTGCTTTTCAGCAAACCCTCTCCCAGGCACAATCAGTCAGTTTGTCACGTGCTTGTCGTTATTTTTGTTGTCTTCTATAAGCTATTGTTTTTGTTATTACTCTTTATTCTTATTGTTTATTTTTATTATTAGTTTTACGTCTTCTTGTTTATTTTTATTGTTATCTCTGACCTTATTATTGTTATTGGTCGTTTTTTGCTCCGGTTGTGGTCACTTTGGCTTTTATTGTCGACCTCGCCGTTTTTCTTATTGTGTTTCGCCCGCTTATTGTTAGTTGTTATTAGGGCTTCTTCAGCCATTTATTTTTATTCTTGGCTGTTCTTGTTGTTTGACCTATACAAAGCAGATAGCGTGCCAACTTTTAAAAGTCCTTTAAAATCAATGGTTTAGGATTTTGGGGAACTTTTTTCTGTCGCGTAAATACAGCTATCCGTTACGCAAGGTACGGTGACTGTTACTGCCGAGGCTGATGGGTAACACTTTCATTTGTTACCAATTTCATGGGCGTGGCGCGCGATGTGTGGCCGAGGTAACAATTGTGCCGGCCGCGGGCGCAGGTTGGCGCCAGTGCGCGGCGGCAAAGGGCCTTGGCCAAGTGGTCAGGGGTAGTGGTTCCCAAGAAAAAGCCCGGCAGTTGCCGGGCTTTTTTGCATGTGGGAGCGGGGAAGGGCTTTGCCGTGTCAGGCCTCTACAGCCCTGCGGGCTTTCTTGCGTGGAATACCCAGCTTCTGGCGGCGTTCCCACAGGCACTTGCGGCTGACCCCGAGTTTCTTCGCCAGCTCGGTTTCACTCATGGTTTCCTGGTGCTCCAGGACGAAACGGGCGAAATAATCTTCCAGTGACAGGTCTTCACGGGGATCCGAGTGCAGGCTGGTGCGTGGCAGGCGCTCCGGATCCGCCTCGTCGATCGGCACCAGGTCTAGATCGATATCCAGGGTGCGGTGATCGATTTCAGTCTGGTCTTCGGTCAGGATCACTGCCCGCTGGATGGCGTTTTCCAGTTCGCGCACGTTGCCGGGCCAGGTATAGGTGGTCACGGCCTGAATCGCTTCCGGTGACAGCTTTAGTATCGGTCGGCTGATTTTGGCGCAGAATTTCTCCAGCAGGTGCTCGGCGATTGCCAGCACATCCTTGCCGCGTTCCCGCAGGGGCGGCAGGGTCATCTGCACGACATTGATCCGGTAGTAAAGGTCTTCACGGAACTTGCGCTCTGCCGCCAGCTGGCGGAGGTTGCGGTGGGTTGCCGCCACCAGGCGCACGTTTACCTTGCGGGATTCGATGGCGCCGATCGGGCGGACTTCACCCTCCTGCAATACCCGCAACAGGCGGGCCTGAGCCTCAAGTGGCAGCTCGCCGATCTCATCCAGGAACAGTGTTCCGCCATCTGCGGCAGCGACCAAGCCTTCTCTTGCGGTTTGCGCGCCGGTGAAGGCCCCTTTTTCGTGGCCAAAGAGTTCTGCTTCAATCAGGGTCTCGGGGATAGCCGCACAGTTCACCGAGATCAGCGGTTTGCCGGCGCGGCGGCTTTCTTCGTGAATGGCTCTGGCGACCAGTTCCTTACCGGTGCCGGTTTCACCGTGAACCAGTACTGTGGCGTCCGTGGGGGCTACCTTGTGAATTCGGTTGTACAGGGTGCGCATGACCGGGCTGTCACCAATCATGCCGGCGATGGCCCGTCCCTGCTTTTCGTGTGCGGCAGGGCCCGCGGCGCGGTTCTGCTCGGCCTTGCCGATTACCCGGCGCACAGTGGCGATCATTTCATCGTGATCGAAGGGTTTTGCGATGTAGTCTGCGGCGCCCATCCGCATGGAGTCGACCGCAGAGCGCAGGCTCGCATAGCTGGTCATAATCAGGACGGGCACATCACCGGCAAGCTTGAGCAGGTCGGTGCCGGGCGCACCGGGTAACCGCAGATCCGAGATAATCAGGTCAAAGTCGGTGACCCGATACTTAGTGGTCGCTTCCCGCACGGAGCCGGCTTCACTGATCTTGTAGCGGTGCCGCTCCAGCAGCTTGCGCAGGGCGGTACGGATAATGGCTTCATCTTCAACGATCAGAATGTGGCTCATGTGTTACGCCTGGTTACAAATTGTTCAGCGGCCGCTAAGTTTTACCCGACGGGCGTTTCGATGCAACCCATCATACATGAATTGATTAAATTTTGTGCGTATTTGTCCGCTTTTGAGTAACAAGATCTCCATCTCTGTGCTACTTCGGCGGCTCTTTTTCCAGGGGGATCTGTACGATAAAGCGCGCACCGCGCCCGGTATCCGTGTGTGCAGGGCTTACCAGTTCCAGCTGCCCGCCGTGTTCTTCCACAATGCTGTACACCATCGCCAACCCGAGACCGGTGCCTTCCCCGGGCTCCTTGGTGGTGAAAAATGGCTCGAGAATGCGGTCGCGGTGGGCCGGGGAAATCCCGGGGCCGTCATCTGTAACGGATACGCAGGCCAACCCCGCACGATAATACCCGTCGATTTCGATATTGCCGCCGTCCGGACTCGCGTCGCGGGCATTGCTCAGCAGGTTGATGAATACCTGGATCAGCCGCTGATTGTCACCCAGGGCGACCAGGTCCGCCGGAACCCGGTTTTCAAACGTGACCTCGGTCTTGTCCCTTTGCAGCGACAGCAGTTGCACGGCCTCCTCCACGCAGGCGTGAAGATCCACCGGCGCCTTGATGCTCTCCTGGCTGCCGCTATGGGAAAAGCTCACCAGTGAGTGCACGATGCGGCTGATGCGCTGGGTCTGGCTGAGGATCTGGTCAGCGGTCTCAAGCACTTCCGGGTTGTCGGATTCAAACTGCAGGTTTTGCGCAAGGCACGCGATGCCGGTTACCGGATTGCCGACTTCGTGGGCCACACCCGCTGCGAGCCGGCCGACAGAGGCGAGGCGCTCGCTGTGCATCAATTCCTGTTCCAGGATCTGGGTTTCGGTGATGTCCTCGACCAGGATCATCTGGCCGTCGCCACGGCTGTCGCGGAAGCTGTCTTTGTGCTTGCCGCCACGCCTTTGTTTCAGGCGGGTCTTGTGCAGGTTGAGCCAGTGGCTGTTGCCATTGATTTCGACCAGTTGCTTGAAGCGGCTGCCATCCGCGGATTGCACAAACTCGGACAGCAGCTCGGACCAGGGCTCCGGCAGGTAGTCGAGCTTGGAGCCAATCACCTCGCTGGCACTGACCGCAGAGAGGTCGGCCATCGCGTAGTTCCACAGCAGTATTTCCCCATCGCGCCCAAGGGAACAGGCCGCCATAGGCAGTTCTTCCAGCATCTGGCGGTGGTAGAGCCGCAGGTTATTCAGTTCGGCAGCGAGGCCGGTGAGCTGGTTCTTGTAGCGGCTGAGGCGCGTCTCGATCAGGTTGATGTCCTTGTTTGCCGGCAGGTCACTGGTGACAAACGGCAGGTGCCGGTCAACGATCTGGCCGGCCAGAACCCGCCCCAGCAGCCCGGACAGGTTCGCTTCCAGCTTGTCCCGCAGCTGTCGCAGCGCATACGGGCGGCGCTCGTCTTCCGGCAGGTTGAGCTGGCGCAGTGCGCGGCTGACTTCCTGACTGGCCGTCGCGGCGCCCAGGCTTTCCGACAGGCGCAGGCGGAACTCCGCCGCGGATTGCACATCCAGCTCCAGGCGCAGGGCCTGGCTGATCGAGTCGTCGCTGCAGAGATCCGCTGCGTAACGCTCCAGGCTGGACGTGCGGGTGAACAGGGACAGCAGAATAAACAGCAGCACGTTGACCGACAGCGACAGGGTGGTGATCTGCGGCCAGATTTCCATGCCCAGGCGGATCTGCAGGTCGGTGCCGGGAATGGCGATGCCGCCATTGCCGACCATCGCCGGTACCAGTAACCCGCCCGCCCAGACCAGCATCCCGGCGAGCAGCCCGGCGATAAAGCCGCGGCGATTGCCCTGGGGCCAGTGAATCACGGCGAAGATGCCCGGCAGGAACTGCAGGGAAGCGATAAACGCGATGATCGCCAGGTCTGAAAGGGACAGGCGGTTGTTCAGCAGCAGGTAAAACGCGAACCCGGCCAGGAACAGGGCGGTCACCAGGGTGCGGCGCAGCCAAAGCAGCTGGCGGTACATATTGTCTTCCGACTGCCAGCGGGTGCCTGGCAGCAGCCAGTGGTTCATCACCATGGTCGAGAGCGCCAGGGTAATCATGATCAGCGCGCCGGTAGCCGCCGACAAGCCGCCGACGAAAGCCAGGATGGTCAGCAGTGCGGAACCGCTCGCGCGGGGAACCGCGAGGGTGAAATACTGCACAGGCTCGGTAACATCGAGGGCAAATCCCGCCCACATGATCGGGAAGATCGGCAGCGCCATCAGCAGCAGGAACAGGGGGAAGCCCCAGCTGGCGGTGCGCAGGGTATTGGTCGCGGGCCGCTCGGCGATACTCAGGTAGAAAATATGTGGCATGGCCACAGCCGTTGCGATAAACACCAGCAGCAGCGTGTGCGACGACCCCTGCTTGATCGGTGTGTAGAGCAGCTGCTGCATGTCACTGTTTTGCGCCAGCCACATATCGAGGCCGCTGAGGCCGCCGAAGACTCCGTACACCGCATAGAATCCCACCGCGAGCAGGGCTACCAGCTTCACCAGTGACTCCAGTGCCATGGCGCTGGCGAGGCCCGCCCGGCGCTTGCGCGAGGCGCCATAGGTGGTGGTAAACAGGGCCAGCAGCACGCAATAGAAGAAGGCGATCAGATCCTTGCTGGTTACCCCGGAATCCGGGAGCGCCATCGCCGCCACATTGTCCCGGGACAGCAGGGCCAGTGTTTCGGCCACCGCCTGAATCTGCAGGGCGATCAGGGGCAGGAGCCCGAGCAGCATGAACAGGGTAGCCAGGGTGCCCGCCTCGCGACTGTGATAGCGGAACACCAGCAGATCCGCCGGCGAGGTGAGCTGGTAGCGCTGTGCCAGGCGCGCCAGCGGCTCCAGTGCCACCGGCGCAAACAGGAACATTGCCCCGGTTCCCAGGTAATAGGCGAGTACCCCGTAGCCGTGTTGCCAGGCGAGATCGACAATCCCGTAGTAGGTCCAGGCACTGAGGGAGACGCCCAGCGACAGCACGTAAAAAAACGGGTGGCGCACCCAGTTGCTGGACAGCCAGCCTTTGGAGGTGGCAAACGCGACAAAGAACAGTGCGGCAATATAGGCGACACCGATCAGCGCAATATTGACGATGTCAAAGGTCATCGGGTTTGCGCCTCTGCTGAATGAAAATGGCCAGCAGGATCAGTACGAACCAGAGAATAAATGGCCGGTACCAGGCGCCGGTGGGGTTGATCATCCAGGTGAACACGGTGGGGCTGAAAACGTAGCCCACCAGTGCCAGCAGGATTAACAGGGTTCGGTTGCTCATAAGGGCCTGTTGGGCATTCCTGTGGCGAAAAAAATACGTCGACAAATTATCGGAGGCCGAAAATGGTATAGCTGCCTGCCACTCTGTGCAATTGTCGCCGTGTTGGTAGCCAGTTTGGTGTGAGGTCGGTGCGGGATCAGTGCTCGTGTAATTGGCGGTTGCGACTGGCAACCTGATGGCGCTGCCAGCGGGCTGTGGCCCAGCCCAGGATGGCCTGGGGAGACTCCCGGTCTAACTGGGCAGGGCAGTGAAACCCGAGAAAGCCGAGGGCCTTGACCAGGTTTTCGGAGGCCCGCTGGTCGTCCAGCGCGGCGGCGTGATTCTGCTTGCTGAGCTTTTGCCCGCCATCGTTCATCACCAGTGGCAGGTGGCCGTACACCGGAGGCTTTTGCCCCAGTGCGCGGAACAGCTGCCGTTGCACGCCACAGCAGTCGAGAAGGTCCGCGCCTCGCACGATGTGGTTCACGCCCTGGTATATGTCGTCGACCACCACGCCCAGGTGGTACGCATAGAGTCCATCGCGACGTTTCAGGATCGGATCCTCACAGACCTCCTGTTTCTGGGGGCCGTGCCAGAGGTCGTCGAAGGACTCGCTGGCGCCGGCACAGTGGAATCGCAGCGCCGCCGTCGCGGTTGTTCCTGTCGGGGTTGACCGGCAGAGATCGCGGCGATGGCCGCCCGTCTGGCGGATTTCTTCCCGGGTGCAGTAACACTCGTAGAGGAGTGACTGGGCGGAAAGCTGTGCCAGTGCTTCCGCATAGGCGTCGTGGCGTTTGCTTTGCCACATCAGGGGGCCATGCCAGTGTAAGCCGTGGGCCTCCAGTGAGCGCAGGATTCGGTCTGCCGCTCCGGGCATTTCCCTCGGCGGATCCAGATCTTCCATGCGTACGAGCCAATGGCCGCCGTGGGCGAGAGCATCGAGATAGCTGCCGACAGCACAAACCAGTGAGCCGAAATGCAGTGGGCCGGTAGGGGATGGGGCAAAGCGTCCGACGTAGCGAACGGTAGTGAATTGGGAATTAGCGAGAGTGCTCACAGCGTGCTCGGAGCAGGGGGGTTATTGCGCCGGGTGGCTCGGGCCACCCGGCGGCAATGATCAGCCGGAAATCTGCTTTTCTTTGATTTCCGCCAGAGTTTTACAGTCCACACACAGGGTTGCG
The DNA here is from genome assembly GCF_048323715.1 of Microbulbifer weihaiensis. Lineage (NCBI taxonomy): Bacteria > Pseudomonadati > Pseudomonadota > Gammaproteobacteria > Cellvibrionales > Microbulbiferaceae > Microbulbifer > Microbulbifer weihaiensis. Next base: position 409,663 of record NZ_JBLWFL010000005.1, on the reverse strand, counting down.
GTTGGACGGGCTTCCAGACGGCGAATGCCAATCTCGACGCCGCAGGCTTCGCAGAAACCGTAATCGTCCTGGTCGATCAGTTCCAGGGTGGCGTCGATTTTCTTGATCAGCTTGCGCTCGCGGTCGCGGGTGCGGAGTTCCAGGCTGAACTCCTCTTCCTGGCTGGCGCGATCCGCCGGATCCGGGAAATTGGCAGCCTCATCCTTCATGTGAGTAACAGTGCGATCCACTTCTGCCATCAATTCGCCTTTCCAGGCCAGCAGCAGTTTGCGGAAGTGCTCCTGCTGCTTCTCATTCATGTACTCCTCGCCCTTCTGTTCCTGATAGGGCTCAAAGCCGTGCAGAGAATCCGATTTCGCAGCAGTATTGGGCATAGTCATTGCCTCTCTCGTAATACGGGCCCCTGTTAATAAGGGCGCTACAACCAAAATCAAGCCTAGCAGGCTGCGTAAAGCCTAAGCGACCTCAGGCTGTATCCTCTCTGGTCACCAGCACCGGGCGACCGGAAAGCGAGGAAACTATCAAATCTCGTACCTGTGCGCCACAAAATGTTGTCGTGAAAGGAGCCGGAGGGCAATCCTTCGGCAAACCGCGACCGGGATGGTGTATTCTGGCGGCTAAATATTCGTCAAATACTGCAGACATTTATCCCCAAGCTGACATTTTTTGGAGATAGCGTGAAATTATCCCCTCCGCTGACGCGCGGCTTGTTGTTGCGTCGCTACAAACGTTTTCTGGCTGATATTGAGCTTGAGTCTGGTGAAATTATAACCATTCACTGCCCAAACACCGGCTCGATGAAAAATTGCTGGGCGGAGAATTCGCCTTGCTGGTTTTCGGATTCGGGAAACCCGAAACGGAAGTATCGCCACACTCTGGAAATCACCACCACGCCGGAGGGGGCGCTTGCCGGGGTGAATACCGGGCGCTCCAACGCGCTGGTGGAAGAGGCCATACGCGATGGCATCATTGCAGAACTGCAGGGCTATGACACCCTGAGACGGGAAGTGAAATACGGCGAGGAAAACAGCCGCATCGATCTGTTGCTGTCAGGGCCGGCTGGGGACTGTTACGTAGAGGTAAAAAACGTAACGCTGGCGGAAGGCGCGCGTGGGCTTTTCCCGGATGCGGTCAGCGCCCGCGGCGCCAAGCACCTGCGGGAGCTGCAGAAGCTGGCACAATCCGGCGTGCGTGCGGTGCTGTTTTACTGTGTGCAGCACTCGCAGATAGAAACTGTGGAAGCCGCTGCGGACATTGACCCTGCGTATGCCGCGGCCCTGGCGGAGGCCAGGGCCGCGGGTGTCGAGGTAATCGCCTATCGGGCAGAAATGAATGCCGACGAAATTCGCCTGGTAGAGCCGGTGCCCTACATAGGCTGATGGGCGCTGACCGTGATTCCACCGCGCAGCGCTTCCATGGTGTGCTGGCAGTTCAGGGCTTTTAGTCCGCCAGCAGGACGTAAAGCCCCTCCTGCGCATACTCAACTGGCACCGGCGTCAGTGCATCGCCGGCACAGGGGCCGGCGATGCACTCGCCGGTCTGGATTTCAAACAGGGCCCCATGCGAGGCGCACTGGATGAGGGCTTTTTCGGAGTCGAGGAACTGATCCGGTTGCCACTCCAGGTTGATGCCGCGGTGGGGGCAAACATTTTTGTAGGCGTAAACCTCGCCGTCCTTTTTCACCGCGAACACATTGTCCATGCCCGCGCTGTTATCGCCCACGGAGAACCCTTTGGATTCGCTCTCGGCGAGATCTTCGTAGCGGCAGAGAAAGTGTTTTTGCATAAGCAGTCGTCCGGCTGAGCGTGTGTAATCAGGCCGGCGAGTGTAACAAATATTCCCGCCAGTTCTCGCCCCGGCTCAGGGGGCTGCCAGGGTCAGTTGGGCTTCGAACTCCTCACCATCGCGAAGGTAGCGCACCTGTACGCGATCCCCGGGGCGGTGGTTCTCCAGCGCATTCATCAGGTCGTCGTAATTGCGCACCGGCTGGCGATCAATTCCGATAATCACATCGCCCAGTTGCCAGCCGCCATTGCGTGCACGGAACACCCCGCGCAGGCCGGCGACGTCCGCGGGCAGATCCGGGGCGGTGCGGAGAATGGCGACACCTTCAAAATCGTAGCGGCTGGCCCACTGATCGGGCGCGGATTCGATACCCAGAATGGGTCTTACCAGACGCCCGTGGGCAATCAGTTCGGGAACAATTTTCTTTACCGTGTCGACCGGAATGGCAAAACCAATCCCGACGCTGGCGCCGCTGGGGCTGTAGATCGCGGTGTTGACCCCAATCAGGCGTCCGCTGGAATCCAGCAGGGGGCCACCGGAGTTGCCGGGATTAATGGCGGCATCTGTCTGGATTACGTTGCGAATGGTGCGGTTGTTGGTCGCCTCGATTTCACGCCCAAGCGCGCTGACGACGCCGGTGGTCAGCGTGGTGTCGAGGCCAAAGGGGTTGCCGATGGCGAGTACTTTACGCCCCACGGCCAGGTCGGCGGAGTGGCCGGGTGCCAGTGGTTTGAGCAGCTCGCGCGGGGCGTTGATTTTCACGACGGCGAGATCTTTCTCCGGTGCCGTGCCTACCAGTTCAGCGGGCCACTCGCTGCGATCCTGCAGGGTAATGGTGACTTTGCGGGCGCCGTCGATCACGTGGAAGTTAGTCACCACATGCCCCTGGTCGTCCCAGATAAAGCCGCTGCCGGCGCCCTTCGGTACCGTATGCAGGCGCAGGGTCCAGCGATCGCGCACTACGGTTTCGTTGGTGACATACACCACCGACGGGCTGGCGAAGTTGAACACCTGCATGGTGTTTATTTCGTCGTCGGTGGCAAATACGGCCTCCGCGGTCGATGGCGGTGATGCCAGTAATGCGGCAATGAGCAGGAGGGTTGCGGGAGAGAAAAGGCGGTCGAGGGAGAGGCGGTCTGTAAACATTTCTGCAGTTGTGGCCTTGTTATGGGCCACCCGGCTGCAGCCGGGGGCCGGGGTGAGCGTTGTTGCACCTGCCTGTGTCAGGAAGTCCTCAGTGCATGGAATTTTTCAGGGCCAGGATCCGGTCTTCCAGTGGCGGGTGGCTCGCCAGCATGGCGGCCATACTGTTGCCGTAAATACCGAAGGCTTTCATGTTTGACGGCAGCGGTTCTTCGCGACCGGCTTCGGATTCCGCCTTGATGCGGGCCAGCGCCGCAATCATGCCTTCACGGCTGGCCAGGTGCGCGCCGGCGGCATCTGCGCGGTATTCACGGCGACGGCTGAACCAGGCCACGATCATCATCGCGAACACACCGAACACCATATCCATGATGATGGAGGTGATGTAGTAGCCAATGCCCAGGCCCTGCTCATTGCGCAGGAGTACCCGGTCTACGAAGAAACCCACGATACGCGCAAAAAACATCACGAAGGTGTTTACCACCCCCTGGATCAGCGCCAGTGTCACCATGTCGCCATTGGCGACGTGCCCGATTTCGTGGCCGATGACAGCACGGGCTTCGTCGCGATTGAAGCGCTGCAGTAAGCCCTCACTGACCGCGACCAGAGCGCTGTTGCGGTTCCAGCCAGTGGCGAAGGCATTGGCCTGCGGCATCGGGAATATGCCGACGTCTGGCATACCGATACCGGCCTTCTGGGACAGTTCGCGCACGGTTTCCACCAGCCAGCGCTCGTCAGCGGTCTGTGGCTGCTGGATGATATGGGTGCGGGTGGACATCCGCGCGATGGTTTTGGACATCAGCAGCGAAATCAGTGCGCCGCCAATACCGAATACCGCACACATGGTGAGCAGGCCGGGAAGGTTCAGGCCGACGCCATTGGCGTCGAGAATCCCCTGGATACCCAGCAGATTGAAGATAATGCCGACCAGTAGCATCACGGCCAGGTTGGTCAGCAAGAACAGCCCAATACGCAACATCAGCCTTCTCCTGAAGGAAGTTTCACAATGAATGTTAAATAAGGTCGCAAAGGGCACTTTGCAAGTGGGGGCAGGCGGGAAAAATGACCCGCCGGTATTGTGGTTGGCTGGTCTCAGACGCTGTCTTTGCGCGCCATGAGTTGATCGGCTTCTTTCACCAGTCGGGCTTTCAGGTCCGGATCCAGGTCATTCCAGTGGATGTCGAGCAAGGCACCCTGAAGCGCGTACAGCAGAACACGGGAGGCATTAATACCGCGGCTGCGGATATTAATGAAGGCTTCTACCGGGCCTACCCGGCGCAGGTCATCCAGCGTGCGAATGCCTATGGAATGGAGAATATTGACGGAGGCGAGCCCCAGATTTTTCAGTTGCAGCAACTCTGACTGACTCGGGTGCATAACATTCATTCCCTGAACTGTTGAGGCTCCGGCGGTTTCCATCGAACTGCGTCATGAGGCCTCACTTACAATGCTGACTCGTGGCTGGTTCCTCTCTCAGCGTGTCCCTGCTGAGCGAAACAGTCGTGCAACATAGCACAATTCTCTGAATGCCCAAACCACAGTGCCTGCGGGCGGATTCAGCGAATGCGTCACGTAGGTATTTGTGGCTACATGACGGTGAATGGCCAGAACCAAAGTGCTAAATTGTCACATCTGCAGAAATAGCCTAGTTGTATTTTTCTCTATCTGCCGGCTTTACCTCGGGTAGCATATCCCGATACTCAGCACGGCAGTTTGCGAGGCCTGTTCGATGCACCCGCTTATCCACAATATGTTGTTTGGGCTCAGTGACGCTCATGTGATCCTGGAACCGGTTTCCGGGCAGTTAATGCACCCGGAGGCGCTGGCAGCGTTTGACCAGCTGCGCCGTGACGCGCGGGCGGAAGGGTTCGATCCGAAAGTGGTGTCCGGATTCCGCGGCTTTGAGCGCCAGCGGTTGATCTGGAATGGCAAAGCCAGGGGCGAGAGGCCACTGTTCGACAGCGACGGCAACCCGCTGGATGTGGCGCGTATGTCGCCAGAGCAGATTGCATTCGCTATATTGCGCTGGTCGGCCCTGCCGGGAGGATCACGCCACCACTGGGGAACCGATTTTGACGTGATTGATGCCGCGGCAGTCCCGGAAGATTACCGGGTGCAGCTCACCCATGACGAAGTGGCGGACGAGGGCGTATTTGGCGCCTTTCACTGCTGGCTCGACGCGCGTATCGTCGCGGGCGAGAGTTACGGGTTGTTTCGCCCCTACGCCGAGGATCGGGGCGGTGTGGCGCCGGAGCGCTGGCACTTGAGTTACGCCCCGCGGGCGCGGGAATTTCAGGCGCTGCTTACGCCGGAGCGAATACTCGCGCAGCTGCAGACGTGTCAGCAAACGGGCGAGCTGGCACTGGCTGACGTGGTGTGCGACAACATAGAGGCCATTTTCTCGCGGTTTATAGCCGTTCCGGAAGGCGCCTACCCAACCAATATGCAACGGCTTTAACGGCAAGCCGGTAACAGGGAAGCAAAGCCATTAACGTCAGCAAAGTGAACAGTCGCGATATCTGGTCAACCATGCGTGCCGAGGCGTCCGCGGCGGCGGCTGGTGAACCGGTGCTGGCCAGTTATTTCCACAATACTGTGCTGCGTCACAAGACGCTCGACCGCGCGCTGGCCTACCAGCTCGCGTCGGTTCTGGATCACGCGGCGCTTACAGCGACAGCGCTGCAGGAAGTGATTGCGGCGGCCATGGCTGACGACCCGGCGATTTCCCTGGCCATGCAGGCCGATATCTGCGCCTGGTATGACCGCGACCCCGCCTGCGACCAATACATCACACCGTTTTTATATTTCAAAGGGTTTCACGCCCTGCAGTCCCAGCGTATTGCCCACTGGCTGTGGGGCAAAGGCCGGCATACCCTGGCGCTGTATTTTCAGAGCCGGGTGTCTGAACAGTTTGCTGTGGATATCCATCCTGCGGCGAAATTCGGCAGTGGTATCATGATTGACCACGCCACTGGGCTGGTGGTGGGCGAGACCTGTGTGGTGGGCGACGATGTTTCCATTCTGCACTCGGTTACCCTGGGCGGCAGTGGTAGTGGCGGAGGTGATCGCCACCCGAAAATCGGCCAGGGGGTAATGATTGGCGCGGGCGCCAAGATTCTTGGGCCGGTGAGCATTGGCGCTGGGGTGAAGATCGCGGCGGGCAGCCTGGTGCTGCGCGATGTCCCGGCACACGCCACCGTAGCCGGCGTGCCGGCGCGCATGGTAGGGGGGCAGTCGAAAGACGCCCCTGCATATACCATGGATCAAACCCTGGATTCAGACGACTGAATCAACGTGATTAGCAGTAATAAAAAAAACACGCCGGCTAAGGCGGCAACACCATCGAGGTACCAGTATGCCTGAAGCAACATACAGCGTTATTTTTCGAGGAGACCTCCAGCCGGGCTACGCCGTGGTGGAAGTCAAAGCCAACTTTGCGCGTCTGTTTAAAGCGGGACCGGAAACGGTCGAGAAGCTGTTCAGCGGACGCCCGCTGGCTCTGAAGAAGGGGCTCAGCCAGGGGCAGGCGGAGCAGCTTCAGGCCACCCTGGCCAAGATCGGTGCCCACTCTTCAGTGCGTGCGGAGGGAGAGGTGGAGCCGCCGGCCCCGGCAGCCGCACCGCAACCGGCGCAAGAAACAGTTCAACAACCTGTTCAGGGATCTGCTCAAGGATCCGTGGCCGCGGGCAAGCCCGACACAGCCGGCGGCCTTAGCCTGGCGCCGATGGAGGGCAACCTGCTGAAGGAGCACGAGCGTGCAACGGTGGATCCGGTTGAGGTTTCTGTGAATCACCTCAGTCTGAAGCCCGCCGAGGGCAACCTTGTGGAAGCCTCTGAGCAGGCAAGACAAGCGCCGGTACAAGTGACTGTGCCCGACTGGCAGCTGGATAAGGTCGCGACCTTCAAACTGCCTGAGTAATCTTTGCGGCTGCGTGCGTATCGCTTGCGCGCGCAGCCCTTCCTGCGTTCCGAACCGTCTCCATGGCGCTGTGCCAACCGTCCGCCGACGGTTTTATCCCTTCGTGCTTAAAACTTCAGTTTCACGCCGGCGGCGAAGCGACGTCCATTTTCATAAAAGCCCTGGGGAATGTCGCTGGCACTGTGGATGCGGGTGACCTCGCCGGTGATGTTGATCGCTTCCGCGGAGAACGACAGGCTCGGTGACCAGTGCCACTGTGCCGTGGCATCCCACTGGCGGTATTCGGCCGTCTCACTCTGGGATCCCGCAATGATTTCGCCAAAGGAGCGCGACCGGTAGTTGTAACTCAGGCGGCCATTCAGGTGCGTGTCTTCGAAATACAGTGAAGCGTTGAACTGGCTGCGTGAATTACCCGGCAGCTCCAGGGTGCGCGTGCCGTCGGCAGAGGGCACGCTGGCATCGGTAAAAGTGTAATTGCTCAGTACTCCAAATCCGTACCCAAGCTCCTGCTGCCACTGCAGTTCAAGGCCGTGAATCCGGGCGCCTGGGCCGTTCTGTGGTCGCGTAATGTAGTGAAGCTCGCCGTCTATGGTTTCCGCATTCACGTGGGGGTACACGAACGTGGCAATGTCCTTATAGAAAAAAGTGGCCGACAGCAGAGCGGCATCGGTGAAGTACCACTCAAGACTCAGATCCAGCTGGTCCGCGCGGTAGGGATCGAGCTTTGGATTGCCGGCTGCGCCGTAACCGCTGGTGGGTTCGATGATGATGTTGGGGGTCAGGTCTTTGAAATTGGGGCGTGCCATGACCTGGGCGAGGCTGGCGCGGGCAAGCAGGTTGTCATCAAGCCGGTAACGCAGGTTGATGCTCGGCAATACGTCCCGGTAGTTATTGTCCACATGACGCAGCTGCCCCTGGTCGTAGGCGCTGGCCGTTTGTGCGGTGCCGGCAAAACGCAGCCCGCCATTGCCGGACCAGGCACCGTTTTCGAAATCCAGGTTGGCGTAGGCGGCCAGGCTCTGCTCGTGAATGCTGAAAAACGCACTCTGGTCGTAGCGATACTCCATGGCGCCGGCCCGGTACAGAGGGCCAATCACGGCGTCGAGTAGTGCCGGATCCGTCAGTGCATAGCGCCGCAGTGTGTTTGTGTCGGCATTGTAGTGACTGAGTTGCGGACTGAGGCTGCTGCTGACCTGATCCAGCCCAATCCATTGCAGTGTCTGCCAGGCGTCGGCGCCGGTATCGATTTCGCCCCTGGTGAGATGGTTCTCTACCCGGTGATCACGCAACTTGATGCCAAATTGAACGCGCTGCAGCCAGTCGCCACTAAAGTCGTGTCCGACATCCCACTGGGCGTAGTGCTCCCGACTTCGCATCATCCTGATCCAGTCCCGCGACAGCGCAGAGAAGCGGTCCAGTGCCCCGGCATCTTCCGGATCGAGATCGAGGTAATCGGTTTCCACCGCATTGCGATCCAGGCGAAATGCCACCCGGGTATCGCCGCTAAAGCGATACAGGCGGTCGTGCTCGGTACCGCCGCGGGCGCTGGTGTGCCCGAACTGGAGGTGGTGATCCCAGTAGGCGCCGCGATACGCAATATCCACATCGTTTACCTGGGTGTCGATGTAGGCTTCGCGCTGAATGCTGTCGAGGATGGCTCCGGGGCTTGCCGGATTACCCAGAACACCGCCCGCGAGGATTTTGCGACCGTCATCACTGTCGAGAAATATGGGGTCGCTGACCGTGGCCGGAGGCGCTTCACTCAGCTTGTAGCCGCCGGGCGCAAACAGGAAGTTGTGGTTGCTGTTCTCGATGTCCATCTGGGAACGTAAAAGGTTGAGGGTCGTTTCCAGGTGTTCACTTGGTGACCACTGTAAGGTCAGGTTGCCCGTAGTATGGCGGCGCTGCTGGCGCAGCAGCGCTGAGCCACCGCCCCATACGGCGTAGACCTTTTCAGTGGTCATTCCATTGGCGTCGGTGACTTGGTAAAGGTTGTTGTCGGCGAAGGTTTCAATACCGTCGCGGCGGCTGTCGCGGTTCTGCCAATTAACGGATGCCAGCACTCCGACGGTGTTCTGCGAGTTTTTCCAGCTGCCGAGAACCGAGGCTTGTGGTGCCCAGTTGCCGGCAAGCGCGCTGTACTGTTGCCCGGCGGAAAAATGCAGTTCGCGCTGATCCATTTCCAGCGGCTTGCGGGTACGGACGATAACGGTGCCGCCGATACTGCCCTCATCCAGATCTGCGCGCGGTGTTTTATGCACCTCCAGCGATTGCACCAGCTGTGAGGCGAGGGTGGCGTAATTGAAGCCGCGACTCAGGTTGTCGTTGGCCCACCAGTAAGCGGAGGCAACGTGCTGGCCATTCAGCAGGGTGCGATTGATATCCTTGTCTGTGCCGCGGATATTGACGTCGCGCCCCTCGCCCCAGACCCGGTCTACGGAAACACCGGCAATGCGCTGCAGCGCATCCGCCACATTGTGATCCGGGAACTTGCCGATGTCTTCGGAGGTGGTCATCTCCATCAGGTTGCTGCTGGATTGCTTCAGGCCAAGGCTCTGGCGCAGGCTGGTGCGTACCCCGGTTACGTAGGTCTCCTCCAGCGGCCGGATGTCCGGCGTCGGGGAAGGTTCAATTCCTGACTGTTGTTTAGTCGCCGGTTCAGGTTGGGCGGTGGTACCGATGACCAGGGTATTGTTGTCGCCCAGCCGGTAGTCCAGCGCGGACTCTTCGAGTAGCCTTGCGAGTGCCGCACGGCGGGATAGTCTTCCTTTGACGGCCGGGGATGTTCGCTCCGGCAGTTGCGTGTGGCGGAAAAAGACCTGCACGCCGGCCTGCTCGGCAAATTGTGTCAGGGCGCGGTCCAGTTTCTGCGCGGGAATATCGAAGTGAATGGCTTCCGCCGGCAGTTCGAAGCCTGCCGCGGCCGGTGAACTGGTGGCCGCAATCGCCGCCGACAACGTGTGGGCGGGCGTCATTAGGCAGATTGCCTGCAGCAGTACCGCTACAGGCCTGAGAGGCCTCTGGCAGGCCGGCACGGGCGATTGGGTCATTATTATCTTCTGGGTACCGCGGTCGCTCGGGACGTGAGTCGACGTCGCAGGCCGACCAAAATACCTGATTCCTGACAAATATCGCAAGGCGGGCAACCGGCGCAAGAGGGCAATCCGAACGCTGGAATCGGATCAGAAAAAATGTCCGGCAGATTGTCGGGAGTTTGCCTCGGCTGTCGTTTACATAAGTCATGGGTAAACGTTTTCAAAATAACAATGTTGATTGATTGCTACGCAGCTGTCGGGGGACGCCTTGGCGAGTATTAAAGCGAAAACAGCGCTACGCCTGGTGTCAGCGGCTGGGGCTGGGGCTGGTGCTGTGGATAAGCCGGATCGGGAATTTATCGAGGCGCTCTTTCTCGAATACCGCGAGTCACTGCGACACTATGTTTCGCGGATGTTGCCTGGTGGATACCAGGAGGCCGATGTCATTCTGCAGGAGACGTATGTCAAACTGCTTGGCCTGAAAAGCCTGCAGCCTCTGCGCGAGAGCCCCCGGGCGTACCTCTACACCGTCGCCACGAACCTCGTGCGCGACAGTCTGCGCAGGCATATGCGACGAAAAGTGGATCAGCATGAAAGCTTTGAGGAGCGCGATCATGTGAGCCGGGAACCATCCCCGCAGGGCAGTGCGGAATGGCAACAGAGCCTGCAGCAGCTGAAGCAGGCTCTGCTCAGGCTAAAGCCACTGACACGCAAGGTGTTCCTGCTGAGCCGGTTTGAGGAAATGACCTACCCGGAGATTGCTGCGGCACTCTCCCTCAGTACCCGCAGTGTCGAGCGCCACATGAGCACTGCGCTGAAGCACCTGCAATCCGAATTGAATGAGCTGTTATGAGTCGAACTGAAGTTGTAGATGAATCGATCCGGGCTGCGGCTGCAGACTGGTTTGCGCGTCAGCAGGGCGGAGCCATGACGGCTGCGGAAGTCGATGCACTGGAGTGCTGGCTGCAGTCAGACCATCGCCACCGCCAGGCGTTTGCTCAGTGCCAGCAGCTCTGTCTGATGAGTGACATGCTGAGGGACGACCCGGAATTGAATCTCGGGTTGCCCGAAGTACGCAAAGCGGTGCGTCGCCGGCTCCGCTGGCGTTGGCTGAGTGCGGCTGCCGCGGTCGCACTGGTAGGGGTATCGGCCCTGGTGCTACAGCAGCACTACGCAATCGAGTATTACCAGACAGGGATTGGTGAGCAGCGTGTGGTACACCTGCAGGATGGCTCGACATTGATGCTGAACACCGACAGTCGTGTGGGGGTGCGATACCGCCGTAATGAACGTGGATTGCATCTGGAAAGGGGCGAGGCGTTTTTCATGGTGGCGAAGAACCCGGCGCGCCCGTTCGTGGTGAATGTACGTGGATCCGAAGTGCGTGCGCTGGGTACCGCGTTCAATGTCGCGCTGCGGGAAGGCAATGTTCAGGTCGCGGTCACACAGGGGGTGGTCGAGGTAAAAGCCGAAGGCAGCAGCGGTCGCTCCCAGCCGCTGGCGACAATGCTGCCGGGACAGGGGGTGCGCTATCGGCTGGCAGAGCCTGATGATAACTCGGGTGTCATCCCGATTAATCTTGAAAAAGTCACCGCATGGCAGACAAGCCGTATTTATTTTGACAACGAGCGCCTCGAAGATGCCATTGCCGAATACAACCGCTATACCACCCGCAAGGTGGTTCTGGTGGGCAGTGGCCTGGCGGATGAGCGCATCAGCGGTGTATTCAATATAGGTGACGCCGATGCGCTGGCGTTTGCTCTGCAACAGGGATTCGGTGCCCGTATCAATAAAAATGACCAGCGTATTCTGGTATTGCCGGCGCTGCCTTAGACCTCTTTTGCTCAGGCAATGCGCTTGGAAAAATGATGGCTTGCGATATCAAAGCCTTCACGGAGATAAAACCGGTGTGCGGGAAAGCGCTGCACACCGGAGTCCAGATGCAGCTGGCTGCAGCCAAGCTCCTTTGCATATTCTGCTAGCCACCTGATCAGCAGTGTGCCGGCCCCGCGGGAGCGTTGCTGCTCATCGCTCACCAGGTCATCTACGTAAATATGTTTTCCCCAGGCCAGCTTTTCACTTACCACAAAACCGGCCACGCACAGTAACTTCCCATTCTCGCGCACAGCCGCCAATTGATAGCCGGCTGCCTGCTGTTTGTGTATCTGCGCCAAAATTCCATCCAGGTCGTATTGCGGTCGGAGCTGCAGCAGTAATTTCGCTGCAGCGATGACTTCGTCGGCTGACATCATCAGTTGGGCATGCATTTACAGGGTCTCGTAGGTTCATCGGTAGCGAGGTACGACCTCGCACCAGGGGGCAGACGTTTGGGTGTCTGTCCCGGCGTCGGCTTAACGTGATGCCAGAGCGTACATCATCTGCGGAGGGAATAAAAAAGGCGCCCGCTAGGGCGCCTGAAAAAGGTGACAACTCGATGCCTGATTGGGGAAAGGTTAGAAAGACAGCCGCGCGCCAAGGCTGTAGCGCGGTCCGTTTTCGTAGAAGCCGACGGGAATGCCATCGGCAGTGCGCATGTAGATGATCTCGTTGGTAAGGTTCACCGCAGTAAAGAAGACATCCACATTTTCGCTCGCCATCCAATTGGCGGTAGCATCCCACTGATCGTATTTATCGGTTACCAGCTGGGAGCCGGAAGTCAGGCCGCCATAGGATTCTGAACGCATGTTGTAAGACAGGCGCAAACTCACCAGGTCGTTTTCGTAATAACCGGAGGCGTTGAACTGATCGCGGGAGTTGCCTGGCAGTTCCAGTTTGGAGTCCGGAACCTTGGCGTCTGTCCAGGTGTAGTTGCCGAGTACCCCGAAGCCGCTGCCAAAGTCGTGCTGGATCTGCAGTTCGATACCCTGGATATCGGCGCCGTCGTCGGCGTTGTACGGGCGGGTGACATTAATGCTTTGCCCGTCGATATTTTCCACCTGGGTGTTTTGGAATACGAAAGTGCTCAGCGCCTTGTTGAAGTAGGTGGCTGCGAGCAGGCTGGCGTCACTGAAATACCACTCGGCGCCGAACTCGAACTGATCTGCAAAGACCGGATCCAGCATCGGGTTGCCCGCTGTCGCTGTGCCACTGGTGGCATTGATGACGATATTGGAACTCAGGTTCTGGAACGTCGGGCGGGCCATGGCGCGGGAGGCGGCGGCGCGTAAAATAACCTCTTCGGAGAGATCGTAGATGACATTGACGCTGGGCAGTGCCTCGCGATAGCTGCGGCTGACCGAGCCGCGCTCGCCGTCAATATACGCGTGGGAAGTCTGGTCGGTGTCCACCAGGCGAACACCGAAATTGCCGCGCAGGGGGCCGTTTTCGAACTCGGCCTGTACATAAGCGGCAGTGATGTCTTCGTTGATCTTGTAATAGGCCCTCTGGTCTTCCGAATAGGTCATTACACCACTGTCGAGAATACTGTCGACCTTCTCCCGCGCGAGGCCTTTGTCCAGGAAGGCATACTGGGTGAGCGAGCCGCTGGTGGCGCCTTCACCGTGCAGGCTGGGGCTGGCACCGCGGGATACATCCGCGAGGGTGATCGCGTTGAGTGCGGCCACCTGTTCGGCAATGTCCGGGTTGCTCACGTCCACGGAGCCGTTCTGGCGGTTGTTCTCAATCGTGTGGTCGCGCAGTTTGAGGCCGGTCTTGATGGCGGTGACGAAGCCAAGCTGCACATCGAAATTCGCATCGGCCTGCAGGTAGGTTTCCTCGTCTTCCATGATGCGCACCCAGTCGCGCAGGTTGGCGGCATTGAGGTGGAGTGCGGAGCCGTCCAGGGTATCGATACCCGGGAAGCTGAATTCATTGGTATTGGGGCCAAAATTCAGGTCTTCTGCGGCATTGCCTTCAAACCAGTAGTTGCGATCCAGTGTGCTGCCGCCTTTGGCGGTGGTGTTGCCGGCCTGCAGGTGCAGCTGCCAGGCGTCGCCTTCGTAGTCACCGGACAGATCAAAGACCTCCGATTCCACGAAGGACTCACGCACGATGGGTTCGTCGGCCACACCGATGCTGTCCGCATTTTCAATCACACCGCCGACCAGGGCCTGGTAGCCGTCGCTGGTGGGGATGAATACCGGATCGGTTACCGCATCCCCATTGGGAATCTTGTAACCACCGGCTACGAACAGGTAGTTCTGGTTGCTGTTGTCCATGTCCATGTCAGAGCCGACATAGTTCATCGCCAGATCCCAGCGATCGTTGGGGCGGAACTGCAGGGTGATGTTGGCGGTGTCGCGCTGGCGATCCTGCTGGAAAATTGCCGAGCCGCCGCCCCAGGGCACATACACATCTTCTGTGACATTGCCGTTCTGGTCGGTGACGTCATAGAGGTCATTAGTGGGGAAAACTTCCAGTCCATCGCGGCGCATGGTGCGCTGCTGGCTGTTGAAGGAAGCCAGCAGGCCGAAAGTTTCGGCCTCATTTTTCCAGCTCACCAGGCCGGAAACCTGGGGATCCCACTTATCGGGCAGCTCGCTGTAAACCCCCTCTGTGGATAAGTTGATGGTCATCGGGTCGAGATCCATCGGCTTGCGGGTAAGCACATTCACCATACCGCCGATACTGCCTTCATCGTGGCGGGCTTCCGGGCTTTTATACACTTCCAGTGCAGAAACCAGCTCGGAGGCGAGAATGGAGTAGTTGAAACCCCGGCTCGGGTTATCGTTGGCCCACCAGTAGGCGGAGGCCACGTTCTGGCCGTTCATCAGTGTGCGGTTCAGGGTACTGTCAGTACCGCGCACGAAGATATCGCGGCCTTCACCCCAGATGCGATCCACAGAAATACCCGGGATCCGTTGCAGGGAGTCGGCAACATTCTTGTCCGGGAATTTACCGATATCTTCGGAGCTGATTGCGTCGACAATGGATGTGGCATCGCGCTTTACATCCAGTGACTGCTGCAGGGCACCGCGAATACCGGTTACCACAACTTCTTCGACGGTGTTGCTACTGCTGGTCGCGTCCTGTGCCTGCAGCGCCAGGGGCATCAGCGCAATAGCGCTGGCCAGGAGAGATTTCTGAAAATAGTTCGAGCGCGATCGTTGCATGGGTTTCTCCATTCTATTGTTATTTGAATCCGCTATTTACATCGGCGATTTTTATGTCAAAGCACGGGATTCAGCGCACAACGGGTGTTGTCACCGAAGCCTGTACCAACATGAACGCCAGTAGCGGAGAAACCCCGACAGAACGTCGACTTTTTTTGGATATAAAAAAAGCCGGCTCAAGGCCGGCTTTTTAAAAGAGTCTGGCGATCAGCCTTCTTCTTTCAGGTAACGCTCGCGGGAAGCCATCACTTCCTTGCGCGCGGCTTCAGCATCGGCCCAGCCGTCTACTTTCACCCACTTGCCAGCTTCCAGGGCTTTGTAGTTTTCGAAGTAGTGCTCGATCTGCTTGATCAGCAGCTCCGGCAGGTCGCTGATTTCGTTGACGTGGTCGTACAGCTTGGTCAGCTTGGTGTGCGGTACCGCCAGCAGTTTGGCGTCTACACCGGATTCGTCGGTCATGTTCAGTACGCCGATCACGCGGGAGCGGACCACGGAGCCAACCATTACCGGGTAGGGCGCTACTACCAGCACGTCCAGGGGGTCGCCGTCTTCAGACAGGGTCTGGGGTACGTAGCCGTAGTTGGCCGGATAGAACATCGGGGTGGCAACGAAACGGTCTACGAATACCGCGTCTGCGTCCTTGTCGACTTCGTACTTGATCGGATCGTGGTTGGCCGGGATCTCGATGATTACGTTGATATCGTTGGGCAGGTCTTTACCTGCGGAAACCTTGTCGAAGCTCATTACTGGTCCTGACTTGTGTGTGATCGAAAATTTGGAGCGCGGATTATATACCCAGAGTGGTTACTAACATAGCGCCCAGTGTGACCGGCTGATTTTTGATCGGTTGGGTGTGCCGGCCGCCGGAATTCGCCAAATTGACTATGCTGTGGGATACGGAATGATCCCGGTATCGCCTGTGGGGTTTCAGGGCACCGGACAGCCAGAATAAAGGAAACCGTACATGGACGAATCCACGGAGCTGCCGTCGTCGGCGCCTCTCTCTGCCTCCCCTGTACCGGCGCAGTCCGGTGTTGCCAATGACCCGCTCGCGCCACGCCAGGTCGCCAGTGCTGCCGATGCCCGTCGCATCGTCGAGTCGCGCGGGCTCACCCATGTGAAGGTGGGCCTGTTCGACAACGACGGCATCATGCGCGGCAAGTACATGAGTCGGGAGAAATTCTTCTCCGCCCTCGACCATGGCTTCGCCTTCTGCGATGTGGTGCTGGGCTGGGATGTTCAGGATCAGCTCTACGACAATGCCCGCTATACCGGCTGGCATACCGGTTACCCGGATGCGCCTGTGCGGATATTGCCGGAAACCTGCCGCGAGGTGCCGTTTGAAAATGGCATGTTGCTGTTTCTCGCGGAGTTTTCCGGAGCCGCGGAAGCCGTGTGTCCGCGGGCGCTGCTGCGCCGGGTCATCGAGCGCTGTGAGCAGGCGGGTTTTGTGCCCTATGGGGCGCTGGAATACGAGTTTTTCATGTTCGAGGAAACCCCGGACAGCGCCCGCGCCAAAGGCTTTCGCAACCTGAAACCGTTTACGCCGGGCTGGTTCGGTTACTCCATGATCCGCAACTCGGTACACGCGGATCTCTACCATGAGATCCTGGAACTGGCCGAGCGGATGGACTTTCCCATTGAGGGGCTGCATACGGAAACCGGCCCGGGGGTGCTGGAAGCTGCGATCACTGTGGATAAAGTCGCGGCCGCAGCGGACAAGGCAGCCCTGTTCAAAACCTTCATCAAGATTCTCGCCGAGCGACGCGGCCTGATGGCGACGTTCATGGCGAAGTGGTCCAATGACTGGCCCGGCCAGAGTGGGCACATTCACCTTTCCCTGCGCCATCGTGACGGCAACCGCTCGGCGTTTTTCGATGGCGGACAGCCCCACTGCATGAGTGAGACCCAGCGTCAGTTCCTCGCCGGGCAGCAGCGCCTGATGCCTGAGCTGCTCGCCATGGTGGCCCCAACCATCAACAGTTACCGGCGCATGATACCCGGCTTCTGGGCGCCCACGGATGCGACCTGGGGTGTGGAAAACCGCACTGCTGCGCTGCGGGTAATACCGGGCAGCGACAAGTCCCAGCGCCAGGAGTATCGCCTTGGCGCGGCGGATGCGAATCCCTACCTGGCACTGGCGGTAGCCCTGGGATCCGGGCTCTACGGCATCGAACAGCAGTGGCAGCCGGGGCCGCCGGTGGCCGGCAACGCCTATGCGGATACGCAACCTGAGGCGCTGGCCCTGCCGCGCACCCTGTGGGACGCGGCGCAACGGCTGAAGCAGTCGGAGGCCGCACGCGACCTGTTCGGGGATGCGTTCGTTGAACACTTTGCCGCCAGTCGCGAGTGGGAAGAGCGGGAGTTCCGGCGCCATATCAGCGACTGGGAATTGCAGCGCTACTTCGAAATCATTTAAGGGAAGACATGGAAAAGCTGCGCTGTATTTCACCGGTCGACAATAGTGTCTATGCGGAGCGCCCCTTTGCTGGCGTATACGAGATCCAGGATGCCCTGAACCGCGCCCGGCGCGCCCAGCCTGCCTGGGCAAGGTTGCCGGTCGCGGACAAGGCGGCCCTGGTCAACGAAGCGGTGGCGTGGTTGATACAGAAAAAACCGCAACTGGCAGAGGAAATCTGCTGGCAGATGGGGCGCCCGATTGCATATGCGGGGGGCGAGATCGACGGCCTGGCGGAACGCGCCCGGTATATGGCGGAGATTGCCGAGGCTGCGCTGGCGGATATTTCACTGCCGGCCAAATCGGGGTTCACCCGCTTTATTCGCCGGGTTCCACTGGGGACGTCACTGGTCATTGCACCCTGGAATTATCCCTATCTCACCGCGATCAATGCGGTGGTGCCGGCTTTGCTGGCAGGCAACAGTGTGCTGTTGAAGCACTCGACCCAAACGCCGCTGTGCGCCGAGCGCCTTGTAGAGGCTTTTGTCGCGGTGGGCATACCCGAAGGGGTATTCCAGTACCTGCACCTGGATCATCGGGATGCCGAGCAGATCATTATCAATCGCGATGTGGAGCATGTGGCATTTACGGGCTCAGTGGCCGGCGGTGCCGCAATAGAAACTGCGGCTGCTGGACGGTTTGTCTCTCTCGGCCTAGAGCTGGGCGGCAAGGATCCGGCCTACGTGCGTGCCGATGCAGACCTCGACCATGCGGTGGCGTCGGTAATCGATGGGGCTTTCTTCAATTCGGGACAGTCCTGTTGCGGAATCGAGCGGATCTATGTGCACGAATCCCTGTTCGACAGCTTTGTGCAGAAAGCCGCGGCCCTGGTGGCCCAATATCGCCTCGGGCGCCCGGATGACCCGGGCACCACCCTGGGCCCTCTGATCAGGGCCAGTGCCGCGGATTTTGTCCGCGACCAGATCGACGAGGCATTGGCCCAGGGCGCGGTGGCACATATCGACGGGGGGGCATTTGAACTGGATCAGCGCGGCAGTCCCTACATGGCTCCCCAGTTGCTGACCAATGTATCCCACACCATGCGTGTCATGAACGAGGAATCCTTTGGCCCGGTGGTGGGGGTGATGGCCGTTGCGGACGACGAGCAAGCGCTGGCCCTGATGAACGACAGCGAATACGGCCTCACGGCCGCTATTTACTCCGGTGATGAAGAAGCCGCGATCCGCCTGGGCGACTGCCTGCAGACGGGTACGGTATTTATGAACCGCTGTGATTACCTGGATCCCGCCCTGGCCTGGACGGGCGTCAAGAACTCGGGCCGTGGCTGCACCCTGTCGAGTGTCGGCTTTGAATATGTAACGCGGCCCAAATCCTTTCACCTGAAACGCCAGGCGCAGCCGCATGAGTGACAAGCGTTTTACCAGCAACTGGAACTACCCTACGGCAATGCGTGTGGGCGCCGGACGAATCGCTGAGCTGCCACAACTGTGCCGGGAGATGGGCATGGCAACGCCGCTGCTGGTCACTGACCCCGGCCTCGTTGCACTGCCAATGCTGCAGCAGGTTGTGGAAAACTGTCTGAGCAGCGGTGTGCCGGTTGCGGTGTTCAGCGAGATCAAGGGCAACCCCACCGGAGCCAATGTTCGCGACGGTGTGACCGCATTCCGCGCCCACGGCTGTGACGGCGTCATTGCCTTCGGTGGCGGCTCGGCCCTGGACGCGGGCAAGGCCATTGCCCTGATGGTGGGGCAGACGCACGCGATCTGGGACTTTGAGGATGTGGGGGATAACTACCTGCGGGTGAATGTCGCCGGTATGGTGCCAGTTATTGCTGTGCCGACAACGGCGGGTACCGGATCGGAAGTCGGCCGCTCTTCGGTTATTACCGACGAGCGGGCCAAATTGAAGAAAATCATTTTCCATCCGCGCATGTTGCCGGAAATCGTCGTGCTGGATCCGGAGCTCACCCTTGGCCTTCCGCCGCACATCACTGCCGCTACCGGCATGGATGCGCTCTCCCACAACCTGGAGGCCTGGTGCGCCCCCGGCTTTCACCCGATGGCGGAAGGCATTGCGCTTGAAGCGATGCGACTAATCAGCGTAAACCTGCCGAAAGTGTTCGCGGATGGCAGTGACCTGGAGGCGCGCATGCAGATGCTGGTCGCCTCCAGCATGGGTGCCACCGCGTTTCAGCGCGGGCTGGGCGCCATGCATGCACTGGCGCATCCACTTGGTGCATTGTTTGATAAGCACCACGGGTTACTGAACGCAATCCTGATGCCATATGTTCTGAAAGCGAATGAGGAGGCGGTTCAGGAGAAGATGAACCGGCTTGCGCGCTATCTGGACCTGCCCGGGCAGGGGTTCCGTGGTGTCATGGAGTGGGTGGTCAATCTGCGCAGTGAGTTGGGCATACCACACTGCCTGGGTGAAATCGGAATCGATACCAATATGGCCGAGGTGATTGGGGGGCTGGCGGAGACTGATCCATCGGCGGGAGGCAACCCGATTTTATTCACCGCACATGATTATGAGCAGTTGTTTATTGACGCCTGTACGGGTGCGCTGCCCGAATAAACTTGGTATTTCACACTGGTTGGCGCGTATTATTTGACCACTATTGGCTGTATGTCATGAAAAATTGAAATAACCGGCGCGTTTTTTTTCATTTAGGCACAGCAAACCGGGTTTTCTATTGGCCTGCTGAGGGAAATTCTATATAAGAAATGGGACATTAAGCACGGGGTGACAATAAGAAAAATATCATTCTTTTCAAATAATAAAGGTTGGGCGGGGGATATGGATCGTCGTTTATACCACTTGGATTTTCTTCGGGCATTTATGCTGTTTCTGGGGGTTTTCTACCGCTCTGCGCATGCGGATGCCGGCGCCGGTGATTACGATTTTGTTCGTGAAGCCTCCGGCGCTTTCAGGATGGCCTGCTTTTTTATTATTTCCGGATATTTTTCCGTATACCTGTTGGAGCGGAAAGGTAACTTCTCCTTCCTTAAAAGTCGCACCATCATGCTGCTCACGCCGGCCCTGGTCTGTGTTGTGCTATTGGTTCCGATAACCAATGAATGGATGCTGACCTACTATGCCATTGAAGGGGCGGAAAGTAAGTTTGAAGTGTTCTGGCAACAGCATGCCTGGTTCCTCATTGTACTTCTGATATTTACCATTCCACTGAAATTTGTTGTCCAGTCCATTCAGTGGGTAGTCAATTGGCTGTCACTGTATATGCCTTTGACGGTCGCCAGAATCCTGCTGTTCCTTGCGCTGGTTATCGGCTGTATCCTGTTTAAAAAGTTTGTGTTGGCCGGCTTTATGTGGGGTATTCCATTCAGCCATATTTATGGATACTCAATTTGGGCGGCGACGACCTATTTCCCGTATTTCGTACTTGGTATCTTCATGTACCTGTGGCGAGATATATATGTGCGATTTAATACCGGTTGCGTGATGTGGGGTGTCATAGCGCTGTTAGTTGTTGCTGGCTATGCCTATCTGCTGAGTGCCGGGCTGACTCTGGGGGTTGTGAGTAAAGATTTACACCTCCTGCGCAGTACTTTGTTCTTCTATGACTATGTGCTCGCCATTGCCATTTCACTGTTCCTGTTTTCTGTATCCGCACGGTTTCTCGATAAGGATTTCTGGATTGTCCGGATAATGGCCCAGTCGGCCTATACCGTGTATATCGTTCACTTCACTTTGGTCGCATGGTTTTTACTCGTGATGCAGAGCGCCGGGATGTCCATGAATATGCGAATGGTGCTGTCCGCCATTGCGACGTGCGGGGTGGGTATTCTGTTTCACTTCCTGATAGTAAAACGGCTCAAGGTTGCCTCTCTGCTCTTCAATGGGAAATGGGATATGGTCGGCACGGCGAGTCCACCTGAAATACCGGCGAGATCATAGAAAGGAGCCGCCGATAGCTGCCTGCCAGCAACTGGCCTTTTCACGCATGGCCAGTAGCTGGTAGGCGAGTGCCAGCACTGGCGCCGCCAGCTCCAACAGTTACATAGCTGCAAAGGCTGCCGCCGATCCATCTGCCGTAAGCAACTCGATGCTATTTGGGTTAGAAAACTAGCGTTTTATCTTCTGTAATGCCTGTTGCGAAAGCACCTTGGTGCGGAGTGCGCTGCCTGGCAGCAGCGCGCGCCTTTTATCGCTGTTACGCGTTATTGCGGTTATAAATTCGCATTGCGGATCAGGGCCTGATAAAACCCGGTCGCCTTGACCATATTGTCGATGCTGATACGCTCGTTGGTGCCGTGGAATCCGTGCACATCTTCGCGGGTGACCAGCATGGGGTTGAAGCGGTAGTTGTTATCGGCCACCTCCTCGTAGCGGCGGCTGTCGGTACCGGCAATGGTCAGCCCCGGCGCGGCAATTACCGGGCCGAACAGTGCGCGGGAGGTGTCTGCCAGGAGCTGAAAACCGGGGGCCTCATCACTGGATACCCGGGAGGCGGAATTCCCACTGCGCATCACCACATCGATACGCTCGTCGTCGATGACTCTTTCCACATGCTGCAGCACATCATCAATGCTGTCCCGCGGGTGCAGGCGGAAGTTCACCGTGGCGATGGCCTCGATGGGCAGCACATTTTCCTTCACGCTGGCAGAGAGCATGGTGGGCGCGGTAGTGGTGCGCAGCATGGCGGCGGTGCTGCCCTGCTTTTCCAGTTCCGCCTCGATACCGCTGCCGAACAGCCACTGGTTGGCGAACATCAGGCGCTTTTCAAACGGCATGTGCCGCGCGGCAGCGTCGAACAGCTTTTGGCTCAACCCCTCGAGACCCCCGGGCATGGGATTCCGGTTCAGCCGCACCAGGGCCTGCGCGAGAATATCCACCGCAGTCTCCGGCGGCGGCATGGAGGAGTGACCGCCCTGGCCGTGCGCCACCAGGTCTACCGTGAGATACCCTTTTTCTGCGACATTGATACTGGCGATAGGGGCATCCACGCCGGGAATAAACCCGTGCAGCAGGAAGGAACCTTCGTCCAGGCTCCAGTCCAGCTGTACGCCTTCGCTTTGCAGTTTTTTCACCACCGCGGCGGTGCCTTGCTCTCCGCCGATTTCCTCATCGCTGGTGAGGCTGATATAGACGGTGCGCTCGGGCTGGTAGCCCTGCCGCAGCAGGCCGGTGGCCGCTTCCATCAGCGCTATGGCTGCACTCTTGTCATCCAGCGCGCCGCGCCCCCAGATATGGGTGTCGTCCACGGTGCCCGCGTAGGGCGGATGTTGCCATTCGATTTCGGTGCCTGGAATTACCGGCACCACGTCGTAGTGGGCGGACAGCAGAATCGCAGGCAGTTCTGAATTTTTCCCCGGCCAGGTGAACAGCAGGGAAAATACCTGCCCGTCTTGTTTGCTCAGTCTCTGTGGCGGAATTGCGGCGTGGACTTCGGGGTAGGTCGCCGCCAGCCAGTCGATGAAGTTGTGGAATTCCCGCTGGGTATCGCTCTGCGTCAGTTGCGAGGAGACGGTGCGGAACTGGATCGCTTCGGACAGGTGCGTGGCAATGGCGCGGGCGTCGAGGTCAAGGGGCTCGGGCTCGCCATCCGCTACCGGCGGTGCGGTAAAACTGAGTGTGCGGATTACGAGCACGCATGCGAGTAGTAGCACCGCGAGGCCGGCGCCGCGAAGGCATCGATTGAGGAATTTATTTTGCATGGTCGAACTCTTGTATCGGAGTTTGATGGGCCCTGCGGCAGCGCCGCGTCGACCCGAATGGGCATTACTCTTGGAATTGTGTTAAACGTGCGCGATGGGATACCTCAGAAACGGATTTCCAGTTCGATCCCGGCTGTGCGCTCCCGTCCGTAAAAATGGCGCAGGGTGCTAAGGAGGTCGCGGCTGGTGGTCTGGCGATAGAGGGGCAAGCTTACTCAAAAGCCGCCAGCAGGTCAGTGATTTCTGTCATCAGGTTCTCTTGCGCCTGGGGTGCCGCGCCGGATTGAGACATCTGGACGGCATACCAGAGTGCCGACAGGTAGCGGTACATCTGCTGCCAGTGAGCCAGTTTTTGCTGGTCGGCCGCATCGACAGTGCGCTGCAGATAAGCCGCAAGCAGTACCTGCTGCTGGTGCTGATCCAGCCGGTAGCCCTGTGCCACTGTTGCCAGGTCAAAAAACGGGTCGCCGATCGCGGCGTACTCCCAGTCGATGGCGTGGAGAGCACCGGAGTTATCCACAATGAGGTTGTCCGGGAGCAGGTCGTTGTGACACAGCCGATGAGTTTCCGGGCTGCTGTTGCGCTGGAGCAGTGACTGCATCAATTGGTGCAATTGCGACAGCGCCGGGAAAAACGGTGTCCGCTGGTCGACCGATTGCCAGTAGTGCTCCGCCTTATCTGCCATATCCAGCCGGGCGGAAATTGGTGGCAGCTGGTGAACCTGTCGCAGCAATTCTGCGATTTGTAAAAGTGCCTGAGGGTGGCGCAGATCAAGCGGCGCGCCATCGATATAGCGGGTAAGCAGGTAGCGGTATTCCGGGTCGATATACACCAGCGGAGCGCAGAGGCCTTGGGCACTGGCCCGGAGCAGGGCTTCGGCCTCTGCTGCGCGGTCGAGATCCAGTGCGCGGGAGTTGCGCGCATTGACCCGCAGTACCAGTTTTTCACCGTCGGCTTGGAGCAGAAAGCTGCGGTTGGTCAGCCCGCCGGTGAGCGCGCGAATCAGTCGCGGCCGGCTGTCGCTCCATTGCCGCCACTCGCTGGCGATAATGTTTTCCGCCTCCGTGCTCATATGGTGACAGCTTGCCCCGGTTCGCTTCGCTGTTTCTGGTAGAGCGCGTGCCATTGGAAAAAGCCGATCACCACGAGGATCACGTAGAGCACAAACAGCAGCGCGGTGAGATACAGTTCGCGGTCGATGTACAGGTAAATCGCAGCACCGTCGATGACGATCCAGTAGAGCCAGTTTTCCAGTACCTTGCGGGTGACCATATACGTGGTCACCACCGCGCCCCAGGTGGTGAAAGAGTCCAGGTAGGGCATTGCCGCGCTGGTGTAGTTATCCAGCACATAACCGAACAACAGGGTTAGGAACGCAACCGCGGCAAACGCGTATACATGCATCTGCACCGGCCAGCGGTGAATATGCAGGGTCTCTTGTGCATCCGGTCGGTTTCGCCACTGCCACCAGCCGTAGACGGCGATCAACAGGTAGAAAACCTGCAGTGCCGATTCCATTAACAGGCTCACATCCCAGAACAGGAACAGGTAAATCGCGGTGCTGGCAAAGGCTGCGTACCAGCAACTGATCTTTTCACGCATCGCCAGCAACAGGTAGGCGAGCGCGAGCACCACCGCGGCCAGCTCCCACAGGGACATGGCCGCGAAGGCGGCAATCATGGATTCGCGTACTTCGGGGCTAAACATCGCTGCTGTCCGTAGCCTCCGGGCTCAGGTTCCCATCGATAAACTTGCACACAAAAATGGCGCGACCAAACTGTTCGTAGGACGCGCGCATTTCGGCTTTCAGTGTGTCCATGACCAGGTCGTAGTCACCGAATACCTGGGTGCTCATGGTGTTGGTGATTACCTGCAACTGCGGATGCTGCTTGAGTCGCTCGATGAAACCCTTGATGGCTGGAATGTATGCGTCTTTTAACGGATACATGCTGATTTCCACTGAAAGCTGCACTGCTGTTTCTCCCGGTATTGGCCTTGCCGTTAAAAGGTATAGCTCGCAGAAACGCCGGCTATTCTCGGCTCACCAAGCTGGTAGTAAGCCTCGGGTGCATAGCCGTTGGCCGGGTTGTTGCCGAACTGGTTGCTGAAGTAGAAACCGCGGGTGTAGACAATCTCATCGGTCAGGTTTCTGCCCCACAGTGAAACATCCCAGTTGTCACCGGTATAAGTCAGGCGTGCATTGAGCAGTTCATAGGCGGTGGATTTTTCGTTGTGGCTGTTGGAAAAGTAGAAGGCGTCTTTACCTTCAACTTCCACACGCAGGGCCAGGTTTGCGCTGAGCGCATATTCTGCGCCGGTAAAAAACTGGTAGGACGGCGCGTGGGCCAGGTCGCGGCCGTCGAGATCCAATGGCTGCACTTCGCCAGTGTAGTCATCCCGAGCGTCCACATGGGAAGTGCTTTCGAAGTCCTCGAATTCAGCATTCAGCCAGCCGGCGCTTGCGAACAGGCGCAGCGTTTCGCTGGCAAGGTAGTCCACCTCGATTTCGAGTCCGGTGGTTTTACCCCCGGCGGCATTGGCGAGGAAATCGTCAAATGAGAAATCCGCGGGATCGAAAATGGACTGCTTGGCCTGTACGTTCCGGCGATCCTGGTAGAAAGTGGCGAGCTGTGCCTGCAGGCGGCTGTCCAGCCAGGCGCCCTTGATACCCAGTTCGTAGTTGAGCATGTACTCGGTATCGAACTGGAAGGCATCGCGGCTGATATCCGGGTTGCTCGCCGACGCGGATATGATGCGTCCGTTCACGCCACCGGCCTTGTAGCCGCGGGAAACGGTGCCGTAAACCAGCGTGTTGTCAGTGGCGGAGAGCTCCAGGGTGATATCACCGCCCCACAAGTCTTCGTCCGTCTTGCTGAGAACGGCGAGGGAATCGGCGTAATCGGCGGCGCGCTGCTCGAAACGCAGGCCGGTAACCAATGCCAGGCGATCAGTGAATGCAGTTCTCAGCTGGCCGTAGACAGCGCCGTTTTCGGTATCGAACTGGCTGTTGAAGCTGGCGTTGCGCACCAGCGCTTCCTCTTCCGTGTGCAGGTAAACACCCACCACCCAGCTGGTGGTGCCGCCGAACAGGCTGGATCGCTCTGTGGATAACAAGCGGATATCGGCGCTCAGGTTGTCTTTGTTGCGCAGGTAACTGTCGGTAGAACTGTACTCCCAGGGGTGGAAACCCACGTAGGTCCAGTCTTCATCGTAGCTGTACTCGGTGTCGGAATCGGCGGCGCTGAGGACGGTTTTCAGGGTGAAACCGTCGCTGCCGGTCCACAATGCGCTGACTGCGCCTGCCAGGGTCTCCTGCGCATCCCGTCCCGGTTGATCCGACAGGGTCTCGCGGTTGTTGTACAGGGAGAAGGCATCGTAGCCGTTGTCGGCATCCAGGTGCAGGAGGGTGAAATCCAGTTGCAGGTCATCCCTAGCCTGGAAGCGGAGTTTGCCGCGCACCACGGTTTCGTCGAGGCCATTGGTGTCGTCACGGCCGAGGAAACGGTTTTCGACATAGCCGTCAGACTGCTGGTTTTGAGCAGCCAAGCGATAGCTCAGGCGATCGGAAAGGGCACCGCTGGCCACGCCGCTCAGGGTGTGGGAGCCGTACTCGGCCACTTCCGCGGAGACCTTCGCCTTGGGCTCGCTGGTGGGGGCGTTGCTGGTCATGGTAATCAGACCGGCGAGGGCGTTGGCCCCATACACTGTGCCCTGGGGGCCGCGCAGGATTTCCACCTGATCCATATCCAGCGTGCTGGCGGCGAGGCCCAGGCCGGTAAAGTCGATCCCGTCGACAATCAGGCCGACAGAAGGGTTAACCGGGTCAATAAACTGGCTGCGCTCGCCAATGCCCCGAATCTGCACAAAGCGGCCGCGGGAGGCGCCGCTGGAGAAGTTCACATTGGGGGCGAGGTTGAGCAGCTGCTCCAGGTTGTGCGCGCCGCGGGCGTCGATGGCTTGCCCATCGAACACGCTGACACTGGTCGGCGTGTCCAGCTGGCTGGCGTCGCGCAGCTGGCTGGTCACGGTGACTTCTTCCAGTGCTGCGGTATTGCTCTCAGCAGCAGCGCTAGCGAGGCCGACGGAAAGGCATCCGGCAAGTCCGATAAAGCGGGCGAAAGGATTGGTTCTGAACAGTGGGTTCATGGCTCTCTCTCAGTAAACTGGTGATGAAAGAGACCCGGTGCGCGACGCGAGGAGGATGTTTGGATATATACCTATTCCTACGCCGGTATTAACCGGATCAGGTTCAAGGGTTTGCCGAATTGACAGCATCTCAGGCTTAAGCCACCCCTTAGGTTGCGGGCGCGATAGTAACAGATCTGCCCTGTGCCAGGAACTGCGGCGTGGTTGTTGCGGCGTCCTTTGTTTCTTCCGTGGGTTTCCCCCTGCATGTCCGGTAGGATTGCCGGTATCGAAGGTCAACAGCTGGCGCTAAGGAGTATTTGTGCGTGCTTTTTCACTATTGGATCTTTCCCCGATTACCGAAGGCGGCGACGCCCGGCAGGCTCTGACGAATTCGCTGGATCTTGCCCGCCATGCCGAAAACCACGGCTACAAGCGCTTCTGGATGGCGGAGCACCACAATATCGCCAGCGTTGCCAGTGCAGCCACCGCCGTCGCCCTGGGCTACATTGCGGCCGGTACCAGCAAGATCCGGGTGGCCGCAGGCGGCGTGATGCTGCCCAACCATGCACCGCTGGTGATTGCCGAACAGTTCGGTACCCTGGCGACCTTGTACCCGGATCGAGTGGATCTGGGGCTGGGGCGCGCGCCGGGAACCGACGGCGCGACCATGACGGCCCTGCGCCGTGACCCCATGCATGCAGCGGATCACTTCCCGGAAGACGTGCGGGAATTGCAGCATTACTTCGGGCCGGTCAAGCCCGGCCAACGAGTACTGGCGATACCGGGTGCAGGACTGGGGGTGCCGATCTGGCTGCTGGGGTCGAGCCTGTACAGTGCGCAGCTCGCCGCGGCGATGGGGCTGCCGTTTGCGTTCGCCTCGCATTTCGCACCGGCGATGCTGGATCAGGCGCTGCACCTGTATCGCTCCGGGTTCCGCCCCTCCGAGTACCTGGACAAGCCCTATGCCGCGGCGGCCATCAATGTATTCGCCGCGGATTCCGACGCTGAGGGGCGGCGTCTTATGACGACTATTGAACAGCAGTTCATAGCACTGCGTCGCGGCACACCCGGCCCGCTCAAGCCGCCGGTCGATGACATGGAGTCCGTGGCACCGCGGGGCGAGCGTATGCAGGTTGCGCAGGCGCTGGCGGAATCGGCAGTGGGCTCGAAGGAAAGCGTCGCGCAGTGGATCGACCAGTTTCTCGCGCGTACTCAAGTGGATGAGCTGATCGTGACTGGTGCGATGTACGAGCACGATGCGCGTTTGTACTCGTTTGAACTTGCCGCGGAAGTACTGAACGCCCGGGTCAATTACTGATACATCACGCATTGGTTAGGGCTTTACCTATGCGGTAACGGGTACGGTTAAGAAAGCCGTCCGCAGTGACATTCCCCTTCGCCAGGAAATGGAGAAGGGGTAACATCCTCGTTGAGTTTCGATTGCAACCTCACATTCAAAGCCGCTTGACAATTCTCGACCAGCAGAGCCAACAGTTCCTTGTGTGGCGAAGCAGTTCAGCCTGGTCATCCGCCATTTTCATTTTTTTCAAATAGATAAACATTATTGAAAACGCTATTGTCGCCAACTAGCTGGTCATCGTGCTGAGCCGAGATCAGGGTCGATGACATTTTATGTTGTTTCATGGGGTGATTAATTGGTTCCATCGTTTCACATTAAAAATATGAATTGAAAAATTATCTATAAGAAAATGGATAGTGAATCTGTGGGTATATGTGGCCTTTCGTGTGTCGATGGAGAAAATGTGTTTTATTTAATTGGGGAATTCAAAGGTTAAGGGAATTATGAAAAAGGAATTTTTTCTTTCGTTCACTCTCCTGGCTGTTTCTGATCAAGGATTTGCAAAAGACCAATTTGGGGTCTCGATGGGGAACCCCGGGGGGATCAATTTTGTGGCCAAAAAAGAGATCAGTGGCTTGCCGCTTCAATTTGCGATTGGCTATGCCGGGGCGGTTTATGGGGTGGAAGGCGGATACCAGTTTTTCCGTCGAGACAGTGGGGCTATTCGATCAATACAGTTTGTCGCGGGTGCCACAAGGGCTGACGAAGTATTTGATTTTTATCGTGATTCTGAAGATGAGTACGACTTGAGTTGGGAGTACATAGGAATTAGTTCAACGATTCAGTATGGCGGGTTTTTTGTGGAACCCGGGATTTCGGCTACCAATGGCGAGTTTTCGGATTCTCTTATGTCGCTTCAAGTTGGCTGGTTGTGGGATTGATGCTCGTGTCTGTGGTCGTGATATCTTATGGGGTAAAGAAATGCTGATGTGGGCCGATTAAAAATCGGACGTTTGACTTTGTTTTTTTCAAGTTTTGGAGTGCAGGGAGTGCAGTGTTCATGCCGGTAAAAAAGTGGACGGTTCAGTATGTGTTAATGGCGCTGGTTTTGTTTTTTCTGTTCGCCGGCGTGCAGTACCTCAAGGGGCGGGGGCTGGCGTACGCATTGGAGTTTGGCGCTATTTGGGCATTCACTAGTGCCAGTATTTTTTTGGTTGTTCGCTACAGAAATTATAAAAACAGGATTGCCTGCAAGGTTTGCAATGACTTGCCAGAGTAGAGTAAAGCTTGGTTTTTTGGCGCGTGATTGTCATCGTGTTACCCCGGCGCCTCATGAAAACCATTAATAGTGTCAGAGTGGATTTTATTTCCCTTGCGATGGGATTTGCGCCCGCGTTAGATTAACGACCTTCATTTATCTGTCGAGCTCAACAGGGAGGGTAAAGCTTTGATAGGGGGAGTGAACTGGCAGCCACTGCGACCGCTTAAAGACTATCTGAATGCACCAGAGGTCAGCGGGATTTACGAGATAGGATTTAAGCGCGACGTCTATATCGCGGATCAGGCGACAGCATTTGGTCTGCATGCAGCGGGATATCCTACCAATTTTATGCCCATGTACGTGGGTAAGCATGAGTATTCGTTGCGCAAGCGTCTCGGGGAGCACTTTATCGGGGTGAATTCTGCTGGGCGTCGGCGTCGCGGAACCAAGGCCAGCCGCTCGATCAGGGAATATTATCGCGAGCTGCTCCCAAAGCTGGAAAGCATGCGCACGAAAATCCCATCCGCCATGCAGTTCCCGCTTGATGGCCTGTATTTCACGTGTATTCCAGTTTCTGATCCCAAGCGGTTTGAATCCATGGTGCGCCTGGGGCATTTCAATTATCCGTGGAATCGTCGGGATGAAGGTGCCGCTCGCAGTGAGGCCGAAGGAAAGCAGAGCGCGGACTTTGATTATCTCTATCGGCAGCATGCCTTCCAGATTATCGGCTGAACCGGGCCGAGCTGGATAAACCACATTTTTGCCGGTGTGAACGTCTGAATGGGCAGGTTAAGCCACCGGAAATGGCGATCTGCAAATAAAAAAAGACGGGCTTTTGGGGAGTCGCCAGCCGGATTGTTTCCGCAAAGCGTCGCCGGCATACGCGAGTGAGTCCCCACTCACTGTGGTGAGGGGGGCTTTTTATATTCTCTGCCTCTTGCAAGCCTCGCCTCCATCGGCTGCTGTTACAGATTCTCTCCGCCGGTGTGGGTGGCTGACAACGAATTCATAAGCGATGAATGGCGCGAATTCCGTTACACTGGCGGGATATGCCATTTCAATCGCGGGAGTTCCCATGGCTCAGTCTGAAAATCGTTCCTGGCTGGATACATTGCCGGCAGCCTTTAAAACCTATCTAAACGGTCGCAGGTTGGACGAAGTGGAGTGCATCGTCCCTGACCTGAACGGGATGTCCCGCGGCAAGGCAATGCCCCTCAACAAGTATTCGCCCGACGGATCCATCTATCTGCCGATTTCGATCTTTTACCAGACGATCACCGGTCAAGACGTCGAGATGGATATCGAAAACCAGTGGGCCGAGAGTGATATGTTGCTGGTGCCGGATATGTCGACGGCGATGGCCGTTCCCTGGGCCAAACAGGCGGCACTACAGATTATCCACGATCTGCATGACCTGGATGGAAACGCCATCCCGTGTGCGCCACGAAACATCCTGAAGCGGATCCTCGACCTGTACGCGGCTAAGGGCTGGAAGCCAGTTGTGGCGCCGGAGCTGGAGTTTTACCTGACCCAGCCGAACATCGACCCGAATGAACCGATCAAGCCGCCGGTAGGGCGCAACGGGCGCTCCGGCACCGCGCTGCAGTCTTACTCCATGTCGGCCATTGATGAGTATGGTCCGGTCATTGATACCATCTATGATTACGCCGAATCCGCGGGCCTGCATATCGATTCGGTGATACAGGAAGACGGCGCCGGCCAGGTGGAGTTCAACCTCACCCATGGCGATCCTGTGCTGCTGGCGGATCAGGTGTTTTACTTCAAGCGGATCATCAAGGAAGCCGCGTTGAATAACGGCATGTTTGCCACTTTTATGGCCAAGCCGATGCGCGATCAGCCCGGCAGTGCGATGCATGTTCACCAGAGCGTTGTGGACATGCGTACCGGTAAGAATATTTTCTCCGACGAACACGGTGAAGCTTCCGACCTGTTCCGCTACTTTATCGGCGGCACGCAAAAATATCTGCGCGAGGTAATGCCGTTTATTGCACCAAACGTCAATTCCTACCGGCGTTTTGAATCGGAGGCAAACTCCAGTGCGCCCACCAATATCGCCTGGGGGTACGACAATCGGGCGACCGGGTTGCGCGTGCCGAACTCGGGTGCCCAGGATCGGCGTCTGGAAAACCGGGTGATCGGGGTGGATACCAACCCGTACCTGTCGATAGCTGCGAGCCTTGCCTGTGGATATCTTGGCATGGTGAACAGGATCGAACCGAGCGCGCCCGCAGTGGGTGAGCTGGACGAGGGTCAATCGTCTGATGCCTACATCCCGACCACATTCGACGAGGCGCTGCGTATTTTCGACGATGCCTCAGAGATTCGTCAGGTGCTGGGTGAAGACTTCTGTCAGCTGTTTGCGGAGGTAAAAAAGGAGGAGCTGCGCCAGTTCCACCGTGAAATCTCCCCCTGGGAACGTGAACATTTATTGTTGAGCGTATAGGACGTCCGAACCGTTCTTACGCGATTACGAAAAAGCCCCCGGCTCCTGGGAGTTGGGGGCTTTTTGTTGGCATAAGTATAGATCTTCAACTCGGACTGTTGATGACTCAGGGCTCAACCCCGGGGATGGGAGACACTCTGTTCATTCAGTTCAGAATAGGCTAAACGATTAGTCAGCGCCTTTATCGGCGGCGTCTTCTCAATCAGTTGTGGTAGCAACCTGCGAGCAGCAAATGCCGTCAAATGATCGTCGTCACGGTAAAGCAGCTCGCGCCCCTGCGCTATGCGGCAGTTGTCTTCGCATAGCAGTTCGCGGGGGTTGACGGTGTAGGCGCCGTGGCGCTCTGCCACGATATCGATAATGTTATCGGATTGCTCTTGCCGGGCTTCTACATAGCTAGCCGCTGGCCCTTCGGGGAAGGCCGTATTGGTGAATGCTGTTTTTGCCAGCGCAGCCGGGACGGAGTGGCCTATTTCCGGCACACCTTTCATCAGTATTACCTTGCGTCCAGTTGCGCGAATGGCGGCAACCGTTTGGTCGAGCCTGTGGGCTACCAAGGCTCCCCGTGAGGATTGTGTCGCTTGCACAGCCCAATCCGGTACCGCGGTCGTGTAGGATTCTGCGGAAGCAAACTGCATACCTTTGCCGCCTTCCGGACGATTCTCCTCAGCGGCCAGTGCCCAGCGAGCGGCCAATACCACTACCGGCATATCTTCCCGCGACGCTAAAAGCTCAAGGACTTGCTTGTTGAAGAGGTCACACCGGTGCGACGCGGACTTGTCCAGTCGGCGCAATCCCATAAGCGGTGGGCAGCCAGATTTGAGTGCTGCCATACCGGTGAATTTCTGTTTTTCGAGCAAGTGATCGAAGCCCGGTAACCAGGCCGCCGCGTGCGAATCGCCCCACAGGAACAGGGCTACATTCCCTTGGCTTTCCTTTGGAGCACTGCCAATCGTGCACAGGCCGGTTGCGGGGGTTTTCTTCATGCAGCGCTCCTGCCGGTCTATGCCGCTGAACGCCTGTTGATAAGTGGCAAGCTGCGGCTCCGGCAGCCGGCTTGGGAAGCCGTCGTACGCTTTGATGGCGAAGCCGGTTCCAAGGAATAGCATTGCGCTGACGGCGGAAAGACGTGTTATTACCGGCCGCGTTATTCGGGGCTTCCGCCCGGCGCGGAACGGCTGCTCGATAAATTTCCAGCTACCCCACGCCAATACCACGGATAGCGCTACAGCGAACAGGGCAAGGCCTGTCGAAAGGTGAGTGCTCCCCTGCAGCAGGCGCAGGCCGACGAGTACGGGCCAGTGCCAGAGGTAGAGTGAGTAGGAAATAAGCCCGATAGCCACCAGCATGGGGCTGCCCATGAGTTGTGACACCCGGTTTTCCTGGATGCTGCCTGCCCAGATCAGCGCGATGGCGCCTGCGACGGGCAGCATTGCCGCACTACCGGGGAATGCGGTCTGTGGTCCGTAGAAGGTAATGCTGGCAATAATCATCAGCACGCCCGCCAGACCAATAAGCTCGGCCAGTACCCGCCGCCTTAAGTTGGGCAGAACACCCATGGCGAGTAGGGCGCCGGCACTCAGCTCCCACACGCGCGCGGGCGTCAGGAAATAGGCTGCCGTGGGCTCAGTCCGGGTTTGCCAGATCGAGAACGCAAATGACGCCGCGGTCAATAGCCCGACGCCGACCACCATGAGTGCGCGAGGTCCCCGTGCCAGCAGGCACAGTAACAGCGGGAACCCCAGATAGAACTGCTCTTCCACCGACAGCGACCAGGTGTGTAGCAATGGTTCCCACTCTGCCGCTGTACCAAAGTAGTCCTCTGTGCTGCGGGCGAACCATACGTTGGATAGGAACAAAATAGCGGCGATCACAGAGCGGCCGAGCGCCCCGAAGGCTTCCGGAGGCATCAGGAACCAGCCTCCGATCAGACAGGCCAGTATCATCGCAAACAGGGCAGGAAGGATCCGGCGTGCACGGCGTTCGTAGAACCGGGCCACTGAAAAGTCACCACTGGCGATTTCCCGAACCAGTATGCTGGTGATCAGAAAACCTGAAATGACAAAGAAAATATCAACACCGATAAATCCGCCGGAAAAACCGGGGAGGCCTGCATGGCCGAATATGACCGGCAGGACGGCCAGTGCTCGCAAGCCGTCGATGTCTGGACGATAACCACTTTTCCCCATGAAACCCCAAAACCTCACTTCTCGACTTGGGAAACTTAAACGTCTTCAGACACTACCAAGCGCAGAAAACCGGGGCGGGATCATATCACTTTTGGAGCGGTTAAAAAGTGCACTGCGGTACGGGGCGGAGAGGTGGTCGGTGGTGGGGCAGGAAAGGAGTGGCAGGGTAATAAAGAAACCCCGGATCCGAAGGAATCCGGGGCTTGCCGTTCAGGTTTTTATACGTTGAACGTTTCTTTGAGTTTCTTTTCCACCAGCACCTTTTTCAGGCGCGCGTACTGCGGGATCCCATTCTTGTAGGGAGGGTAATCCTCACCCTGAATCAGCGGCTCGAGATAGTCGCGACCGGCCTTGGTGATGCCGAAGCCATCTTCACTGATGTATTCCTCGGGCATGAACTTCTCGACGTTGGCCACTTCAGACAGCGGGGCTTCGCCGATGGTCCAGCTGTAGTCGGCGGTGCAGGTGCCGTTGCGCTCGATGGTGGGCATGATGGCATTCTTGCCAATCACTGCCGCTTCCACCGCGGCTTTGCCCACTGCATAGGCCTGCTCCACATCTGTGGCAGAGGCAATATGGCGGGCTGCGCGCTGCAGGTAGTCTGCCAGCGCCCAGTGGTACTTGAGGCCCAGTTCGTCTTTGACCATTTTGGCCAGCGTGGGGGCCACGCCGCCCAGCTGCTTGTGGCCGAAGGCGTCGACGCTGCCGGCATCGGCGAGGAAGGTACCGTCTTCGTACTGGGCGCCTTCCGATGCTACGATCACGCAGTAGCCCTTGTCCTCAACAGTCTGCTGAACCTTTTTGAGGAACTTCTCTTTATTGAACGCGACTTCCGGCAGCAGGATGATGTGCGGCGCATCGCCTTCGTGTTCTTGCGCGAGGGCACCGGCGGCAGCGATCCAGCCGGCGTGACGACCCATGACTTCAAGGATGAATACCTTGGTGGAAGTCGCGCACATGGAGGCTACATCGAGCGCCGCTTCCTTGGTGGATACCGCAACATATTTGGCGACGGAGCCGAATCCGGGACAGTTGTCGGTAAACGGCAGGTCGTTATCCACAGTCTTGGGAATGTGGATGGCCTGAATGGGATAGCCCATCTTTTCCGACAGCTGGGAAATCTTCAGGCAGGTGTCGGCGGAGTCGCCACCACCGTTATAGAAGAAGTAGCCGATGTCGTGGGCCTTGAACACTTCGATCAGGCGCTCGTACTCGGCGCGGTTCTGCTCCAGGCTCTTGAGTTTGTAGCGGCAGGAGCCGAAGGCGCCGGACGGGGTGTGGCGCAGGGCGGCAATGGTGGCATCGCTCTCCTGGCTCACGTCGATCAGCTCTTCTTTGAGAGCACCGACGATCCCGTTCAGACCGGCGTAGATCTTGCCGATTTTATCCCCGTGCTGGCGGGCGGTTTCAATCACTCCGCAGGCCGAGGCATTGATCACGGCAGTAACGCCGCCGGATTGCGCGTAAAAAGCGTTCTTCTTGGACATGTCTATCCTATTGGTCATCTCGTCTTCGTCACGCTGTGGGCGGCTCTTGGCGGCTACCTCACGCGGCGCGAAGTCTAATGTATTCATGTGGCAATTGCATGGAATTGCTGACATTCGACACTTACTGCCGTAAATCCCCGTGATAAGCTTGTGCGGCGTTGGAATTCCGCCGTCAGGCGGCAAAACCTGTCGCTGCCATGTATGTAAAGCAATAAGCGCGCCGACGCGCGTTTAATGCGAGGTAACCGGGGTACAGGGGGAATGATTGCGTGAACTTTGGGTCTCACCTGTCGCCTGTATCCACTTGAGAGAGCATTCGAACTGGCATGCATATTCATATTTTAGGTATCTGTGGCACCTTTATGGGCAGCCTGGCGCAGTTGGCCGTCGCCGAAGGCCACAAGGTCACAGGCTCAGATGCCAACGTATACCCCCCGATGAGCACCCAGCTGGAGCGCGCGGGGATAGTCCTGACGGAAGGTTACGATCCGGCGCAGCTGGAGCCGGCGCCAGACCTGGTGATCATTGGCAATGCGCTGTCGCGGGGAAATCCGGCGGTGGAGGCGGTGCTGGAGAAAGGGCTGCCGTATACGTCCGGGGCCCAGTGGCTGTGCGACCACTTCCTGGGCGGTCGCTGGGTGCTGGCGGTATCCGGTACCCATGGTAAAACCACCACCGCGAGCATGCTGGCCTGGGTGCTGGATTACGCCGGTATGGATCCGGGCTTCCTGATCGGCGGCGTGCCACAAAATTTCGATGTCTCTGCCCGCCTTGGCGGCACGCCATTCTTTGTGGTGGAGGCCGATGAGTACGATACCGCTTTTTTCGACAAGCGCTCCAAGTTCGTCCACTACCGCCCGCGTACCCTGATCATCAATAACCTGGAATTCGACCACGCAGACATATTTGATGACCTGGCCGCAATCCAGAAACAGTTCCACCATCTGGTGCGCACTGTGCCCGGCGGTGGCCTGATCGTTGCCGCGCAGGAAGACGCTGTGACCCAGGTGCTGGAAAAAGGCTGCTGGAGTGAGGTTCAGCGCTTCGCCGCCGAAGACGCCGACGGTGTGCGCCTTGGGGACTGGTGCGCGATCAACATAGCCGCGGACGGCAGCCGCTTTGACGTGCAACTGGAAGGACAGGTTGTCGCTCATGTGGATTGGCAGCAGACCGGCCTGCACAGTGTGAAAAATGGCCTTGCGGTCATTGCCGCGGCGCGCCATGTGGGTGTGGAGCCTGCGACCACCGCGGAAGCGCTGGGCAAGTTCGGTGGGGTGAAGCGGCGTATGGAGTGCCTGGGAGATATTCAGGGTATTCGAGTTTACGACGATTTCGCCCACCATCCCACCGCGATCGAAACCACGCTCAACGGCCTGCGGGCGAAAGTGGGGAACGAACGGGTCATCGCATTGATTGAACCGCGCTCCAATACCATGCGTATGGGGCACCACCAGGGCCTGCTTGCCCGCGCCTGCAGCGGCGCGGATCTGGTGCTGTGGTATCAGCCCGAGGGGATGAACTGGTCGCTGGATGAAGTGGTTCACCACTCCACGGTACCAGCGAAGGTTATCCACAGCATCGACGCTGCGGTAGAATCCGTCATCGAACTGTCTGGCCCCGGCAGTCACGTGATCGTGATGAGCAACGGCGGTTTTGGTGGTGTACACCAGCGGCTGATCAGCGCGCTGGAACAGAAATACGGTAAATAGCCCCTCGGGTTGGGGCGGATACGGATACCTCTTTGGCTGAGCCGATTTTTCACAAAACAGTCACCCTCGCCATAACCGGCGCCTCGGGTGCCCAGTACGGACTGCGCTTGCTCCAGTGCCTGCTGGCCGCCCGGGTGCGGGTATGGTTGCTGCTTTCCGATGCAGCGCGGGTGGTGATTGATACCGAGACTGAACTGACACTGCCGGAAGGTGATGCGCAGACCGCGTCTTTTCTCGCGGAACTCTACGGCGCAGAGCCTGGTCAATTGACCCTGTTTGGCAAGCGGGACTGGTTCTCGCCGGTAGCTTCCGGTACCGGGGCGGCCAGCAGCCTGGTGATCTGCCCCGCGAGTGGCGGTACCCTGTCGGCCATAGCTTACGGGGCCTCCAACAACCTGATCGAGCGTGCGGCCGATGTGGCCCTGAAAGAGCGCCGTCAGCTGATACTGGTGCCGAGAGAAGCGCCTTACTCAGAAATACACCTGGAAAACATGCTCAAACTGACCCGTATGGGGGCAGTGGTGCTGCCAGCGAGCCCGGGCTTTTACCAAAAGCCACAGACCGTTGAGGATCTGGTGGACTTTGTGGTTGCGCGGATTCTCAGTCAGCTGGATGTTGAGCAGACACTTCTCCCCGCCTGGGGCCAGAGTTGAGACTTAATCCTGTTACGGGAGGGGTGTGATGGATAAAACCGTCACCATTCACTATTGCGTCCAGTGCAACTGGATGCTGCGTGCCACCTGGATGGCTCAGGAACTGCTGTACACCTTCGCTGAAGATCTGGATCAGGTTGCCCTGAAGCCCGGCAGCGGCGGGGTGTTTGAAATCCGTGTCGGCGGCCAGTTGATCTGGGAGCGCAAGCGCGACGGTGGATTTCCGGGGCCAAAAGAACTGAAACAGAAAGTGCGCGATGTGCTGTTCCCGGAGCGGGATCTCGGACACATCGACAAGTAACTGCGCTGTTTAATCAATCATTTTCTAACGACAAGCGAACTCATTATGTTGTTGGGCTTAAAGACCTGGTACGAAAAACTGGTGCTCGGACATCCGAAAACCGTATTGCTGCTGGTGGCACTGCTCACCGTTGCGGCTGCTGCGGGGCTGCCGCGTTTCAAGCTGGACGCGTCGGCGGACTCCCTGACCCTGGAGACAGATGACTCGCTGGATTTTTTCCGCGAGATTTCCGAGCGCTATAACTCCGGCGATTTCCTTGTGGTGACCTATCGCTACAAGAATGGCGACCTGTTCAGTGATGAATCCCTGGCGACCATGCGTCGCCTGCAGGATGAGCTGGCGATGGTGAACGGTGTGAGTGGCGTTCAGTCGATATTGAATGTGCCGCTGCTGTACAGCCCAAAACTGTCCATCAACGAAGTTGCAGACGGTATCCGTACCCTGTCATCCCCCGGCGTGGATCGGGATCTGGCCCGCAAGGAATTTCTCGAAAGCCCGATTTACAAAGACCTGATCCTGAGTCCGAATGGCGAGACCACCGCCATGATGCTCAACCTTGAGCTGGACAAGAAAGGCCTGGATCTGGTGCGCGAGCGGGATGGCCTGCGTCGTAAGCGCAATGAGGAGGGCCTCACTGCGGAGGAGACGCAACGCCTGGAAGCCGTTTCCGCCGAATACCTTGAGCACCGCACCGCCGGTGAAGAAGCGGCGCGTGCACGGGTGACGGAAGTCCGGGAGATCCTGGCGCATTATGACGGGAGTGCGGAGCTGTTCCTCGGCGGCCTGACCATGATTACTTCCGACATGATCGCCTTTATCCAGAGTGACCTGGCGGTATTCGGCGCGGGCATCCTGGCGTTCATCGTAGTGACTTTGCTGCTGATCTTCCGCCAGGCGCGCTGGGTGTTCCTGCCGCTGACTACCTGTGTGACCACAGCGGTGATGATGCTCGGCCTGTTGAGCTGGCTCGACTGGCGGCTCACCGTAATCTCCGCGAACTTCGTGGCCCTGCTCCTGATCATCACCCTGGCCGTTACCATCCACCTGGCGGTGCGCTATCGCGAGTACTTCGCCGAGCATCCAGAGTGGGATCGCTTCCAACTGGCATCGGCCACCGTGTCTTTTATGGCCAAGCCCTGTCTGTATACCGGGTTGACCACCATGGTGGCCTTTATGTCGCTGGTGGTGAGTGGCATTCGTCCGGTAATCGACTTCGGCTGGATGATGACCATGGGTGTGACCCTGGCTCTGGTGCTCTCGTTCCTGATCATTCCCGCGAGCCTCATGGTGCTGAGAAAGCGTGATGGTGGATTGGGTGAGGATAATTCCCACGCGTTCACCCAGGTGTTTTCCCGCTTTGCGGAAAACCGTAAGGGAGTCGTGCTGGGTGTCTCTGTTCTGGCGGCGGTAATCAGCGTTGTGGGAATTACCCGGCTGAAAGTGGAAAACCGTTTTATCGACTATTTCGATGATTCCACAGAGATCTACCAGGGTATGTTGGTTATTGACCAGCGACTCGGCGGCACCATTAATCTCGATGTGGTATTGAACAAGCCTGAACAGTCGGCGCCGGCGTTCGAGGGCGAAGAGGATCCGTTTGGCGCGGACTTCGGTGGCGACGAGGCCGATGATGAGGCCGCGGAAGCCGATGCGTATGCGGAGGAAGACCCGTTTGCCTCTGACGACCCGTTTGCGGCCGGTGGCGGCGCATCCGAGAGTGAAGATGCGTATTGGTTTACCGTTGCCGGACTGAACCAGGTAGAGAAACTGCACGACTTCCTCGAGGCGCAGCCGGAAATCGGCAAGGTGCAGTCACTGGCCACCCTGTACAAGGTGGCGCGCGACCTGAACGACGGTGGCCTGAATGATTTCGAACTGGCGGTTGCCCGCCAGAGCCTGCCGGAGGAAATCAACCAGGTCCTGGTACATCCTTACTGGTCACCGGAGCAGCAACAGGCCCGTATTACCATGCGCGTCATGGAAACGGATCCGAACCTGCGCCGGGATGAATTGATCCAGCGTATCTATGCCTTTGCTGAAACCGAGATGGGAATGGCGGCGGAAGACGTGCGCCAGACCGGCATGCTGGTGCTGTACAACAACATGCTGCAGAGCCTGTTCAAGTCACAGATCCTGACGCTTGGCGCGGTGTTTGCGGGCATTCTGGTGATGTTCCTGGTGTTGTTCCGCTCCCTGTCCCTGGCGATCATTGCGCTGGTGCCGAACATGCTGGCGGCCTGTGTGGTGCTTGGCGGTATGGGGCTGGCCAATATTCCGCTGGATATGATGACCATCACGATTGCCGCAATCACGGTCGGCATCGGTGTGGATCACGCCATCCACTACCTGTACCGTTTTCGCGAGGAGTTCGAGAAGGACGGCGATTACCTGGCGACCATGCATCGCAGTCATGCCACCATCGGCCGCGCCATGTTCTACACCGCGATCACCATCATCGCCGGGTTCTCGATTCTGGCACTGTCCAAGTTTGTGCCATCGATTTACTTCGGACTGCTGACGGCGCTCGCGATGACGGCGGCACTTTTGGGATCTCTTACCCTGTTGCCCTTGTTGCTGGTGCTGTTCAAGCCGCTGCCGAAGCCGGTGGCAAGCGTGCAGCAGGGAAGGGAGCCCGTAGTGGCTGAGGATACGGAAACCTGCGTGAGCTGATTGCTTTGTAGCCGTACCCCGGTGGTTTACGGCAGTCGTCAGCACTGCCGCAGTCACCTTACCCTTGTCGGGCCCGCAATTGGTTTTGCGGGCCCGATTTTGTTTGGGCCCTGGGGAATGAGGATGATGTGTCCGCAGCTAATCAAACCTCGCCGGTCATGAAGCAGAAAGGCAAAGTGGCGATTCTGATACCCGGGATTTTCGACCGGGGGAGATCCATGCACCGCCTTCAGGGAGCCCTGAAGGCGGAAGGTTTTAGCGCCCACTATATTCGCCTGACCCCCGTGAGCGCCTGGCACGGGCTGGAGCCCCTGGCGCAGCAGCTCGGGGAATTGGTCGAGACTGTGACCGAGCAGGGAAGTACCTGTGCACTGGTGGGGTTCAGCATGGGCGGGATTGTGGCCCGCTATTACCTGCAGAAAATGGGCGGGACTGAGCACGTGCACAAATTTGTTTCTCTCTCGAGTCCGCACTTTGGCAGCTTCTGGGCGAATTTCCTGCCGTATAAAGGCGGCCGGCAGCTGCGTATTGGCAGTGCGTTTCTTTCCGATCTGAACCGGGAGTTAGCAGACCTGGAAAGCACCTCACCCACCTCAATCTGGACACCCTACGATTTCACCATCTTGCCCCACACGAGTTCCTGTCTGCCGCTGGGGCAGACCTATCAGGTGCCGGTTAGCCTGCATCGCTGGGTGCCACTGGACAAAAAGGTCATTGAGCTTGTGACAACGGAATTGAAGTCGGCGATTTAAGCGTTGGTTGCGCCTGTGATACTGCGCACGGGGCTAGGCGGGAAAGGAAGAACTCAGCAAAATAAAAAACCGGAGCCCGTTGGCCCCGGTTTTCTATTCAGCACGGTGGATAAAAATATCCCGTGCAACAGCTGCAGGTGTTTTCTTACAGCGATTGCAGCTGCTTGCGCACGCTGGCCAGCTTCACACACAGGACAAAGACTGACATCGCGGTATCCAGTTCTTCCAGCGGCGGGAAGCTGGGCGCGATTCGGATGTTCACGTCTTCAGGATCCTTGCCATAGGGAAAAGTCGCACCGGCGGGAGTCAGTTTTACCCCGGCTTCGGCCGACAGGCGCACGACTTCTGCAGCGCAGCCCGGGCGTGTATTGAAGGAAACGAAGTAACCACCTTCCGGGGATTCCCACTGACCCAGATCGGAGTCGGAGAAATTCTTGTCCAGGTGCTCGAGCACACAGGCAAATTTCGGCCGCAGGATGTCTGCGTGCTTGCGCATGTGCTCTTTCAGCTGGCTCAATTCCGGGAACAGACGCGCGTGGCGCAGCTGGTTCACTTTGTCAGGGCCGATGGTCATGGCTGACATCTGCTGCTTCAGGGAAGCGAGGTTGGCCGGGCTGGCACTGACGAACGATACCCCGGCACCGGCGTGGGTCACTTTGGACGTGGACGAAAACTGGAGGACAGAGTCCGCAGTTTCGTTGCTCAATGCCGCGTCGCGAATATTCGACAGTTTTACCTGCTGGTCGAGGTCGTGAATGGCGTAGGCGTTGTCCCAGAAAATTCGGAAGCCGGGGTTGGCGAATTTGCCAAGCTGGGCCAGGCGATCCACGGTCTCGGCACTGTAGGTAACCCCGGTGGGGTTGGAGAACTTGGGTACGCACCACAGGCCGATGATTTGGTCATCTTCGCGGATCTTCTGCTCGACAATGTCCATGTCCGGGCCGATCGCCGTCATGGGAACAGTTTCCAGGGCAATACCCAGTTGCTCACAGATCGCAAAGTGGCGGTCGTAGCCTGGCACCGGGCACAGGAACTTCGGCGCGGTCATGTTTTTCCAGGGCTGATTGCCGGCAAAGCCAAACAGGTAGCCGGTCAATACGGCGTAATACATCAGCGTGAGTGAGCTGTTGCCGCCGGCGAGCACTTCTTCAAACGGTACCTGCAGGATGTCTGCACCCAGCTCGCGGGCGGCAGCAATACCTTCGAGGCCGCCATAGTTGCGCGTATCCGTGCCGTCGGGGGCGCGGTAATCACCGTTCAGAATCCCGTCCAGGTTGTCGGAGAGGTTGAGCTGGTCGGCGGAGGGTTTGCCGCGGGTAATGTCCAGGCTGAGGTTGTGCTGGCAAATGCGCTGGTATTGTTGCTCCAGTTCCTTTTCCCACTGTTGCAGCTGTTCGCGTTGGGCAGTCTCGATACGCACGGATCTTCCTCT
This sequence comes from Microbulbifer weihaiensis, assembly GCF_048323715.1. Taxonomy (NCBI): domain Bacteria; kingdom Pseudomonadati; phylum Pseudomonadota; class Gammaproteobacteria; order Cellvibrionales; family Microbulbiferaceae; genus Microbulbifer; species Microbulbifer weihaiensis. Next base: position 366,287 of record NZ_JBLWFL010000005.1, on the reverse strand, counting down.
TACAGGCATTAAGTGAACGGGTGAAAAATTTCGAGCCGGGAGCTTATCAGCAGCAGGCGGACGGCGTCATGTTTTGTGTGATTTTTTTGCGAAAATAGACTGAAAAAACAGGGGTTTTGCAGGAATAAATGTTGCAAGTGTAACGATTGCCCGTTTGCTTTCCAAAGGGGTGTGTCCGCCCAGGCTTAGATAGTCACCAACAGCTATTCAGCCTCGTTGGCAAGTGCGCGAAAGTCTGCCGCGTATTCCTGCAGGGTGGCCTGTAAGTGTTGGCGCTGTTCTGGGGTGGCGCTGAGAGCTATCTGTTCCGCGAGGGCCATGGCCTGGGCGCGGAGCTGCTCGTGCATTTTGCGGTAGTCTTCGGCCCACAGGGATTGCGGATTGATCACCAGCTCCCGGATTCTCTGTTGGTAGCCCGTTGGCTTGGTGCGAAGCGTCTCGATAAATGCCTTTGACCAGCGCTGGCGCTGCCCATCGCGCAGCTTTGGGTCAAACGTGCTGGTAGCTACCTGCTGGTCGATTATTGCTTCCTGTTCCGAGGTAAGATCACCCAGCCAGCGCTCGGTTTGTTTGCGGAATTCCTTTTCCCGTTTCTTTTGTGCTTTATCCCACTTCTTGAGTGACTTTTCCCGCTCCTCTTGTATGTTTTCCTCCAGCTGGTCTATTTGCTGCTCGCTCAGGGTGTAGACCAGTGGCAACAGCAGATCGCTCAGCATGATTACTGAATTGTCCCAGTACTCATCTACCTGCTTCTCGATGCGCTTGAGTCTTGCCGGTATATGGCTGGTGTCCTTTACCTCGGTGGCAAGCTGTTCGAAAAAATCGGCGTAGCGTGGCAGTTGGGTCTGGCGGTGCCAGCGGTGGAAGTCATCGACCCGTTGTTGCAGGAGGTCTTTCTGTGCGCCCTCGAGCTCAAGGTAGCTGTTTATTTTGCGATCCATCCACCAGTCGAGGTGGCCGTAGACCAGGCGAACACTGGAGCAGCCCGAGGACAGGAGGATTAACAGCACCGCGCCGAGCAAAAATACACGCCAATACAGTCGAGTCGGGCAAGACTGCAAGGTTAGGTTGAAAGCGGTGCCGCGTGCCGTGTCCATGTATACGATTGCCGATGCGCTATGTGTATCGATCAATATAGCTATCGCCACGCCCTTTCGTCGGGCGAGTGCCGTATCAGAGCATATTTGGACTCAGTTGATCCAGACCTCGACACGGCTGTTTTTTACCGGCCCCTGCATGCGATCCGCGGTGAGAGGCGCGAAGGCACCCAGTGCCAGCACCCTGGTGTCGCCGAGTTCGTGATCGCGCAGCAGTGCCCCCTGCACCTTCAGTGCGCGAAAGCGGGAGATCAGATCCGCGATATTGCTGTTTGATTTCTGGTCCGAAAAACCGACCAGTGTCAGGGAAAGATTTCCGTCCTCCTGTTCCTGCATAAAGTGTTGCAGGCGGCGCAGATCCCGCAGCGCGCGGTTATCCAGTTCCGTACTGCCGTTCGCGAAGCGGAATGAGATGCTTAACCGCGAAGCCCGGGCCATAAGTTGTCGATACTCTTCCGGCGCATTGCTGTAAGGCGCAAGCTGCAGCGCTTTCGGGGTCAGGTTAATGAAACCGACCTTTTCCACGTCACTCTGGCCATGGTGCGATTCAACGAAGTGGATAAAAGCATCCACTTCGGGAAGATACCGGCTGGGGTTTTTGTAAAGATAAAGGCGGCGTGTCAGGGGAAAGTCTTCAGTGGCGACGATACCTCGATCGGGGACGACTGCGGCCAGCTGGCCGGCGCTGACCGCCACCTTGTGTACGCCCTCGGCATCGGCGAAGGGCAGGTACCCGATAGCGGCGGGGTCCTGCAATACGTGCTGTCGTGTTTCGGCGTTGCCACTCACCTCGGTCGCCGGGCCTCGAGCGGGAAGGTCGGCGCCGAAAACCTCGCCGTCGAAGGTCGCGCGGGTGCCGGACTGGCTGTCCCTGTGCAGAGGACGTATAGGCAGGTCATGCCCGCCGAGCTCCCGCCAGTTGCGGATTTCCCCCCGGTAAATTTGCGCGAGTTGCGCCAGGGACAGCTGAGAGACCGGGTTGTCTTTGTGCACGGCCACAACCAGGGCATCCAGCCCGATTACGTGCTCGGCCTGTGCACCGGAGAGGTCGCCGAAACGCCGAAGTGCGGCAAGTTCAGAATCCTTGATTTTCCGTGATGCCATGGCGATATCGGCTGTTCCCGCATCCAGTGCCTGGAACCCCGTGCTGGAACCAAGCGCTACGATTGGAACCACAACCGTCCTTCCGTTAAGGCGGGCCGTTACCCAGTGCTGCTCATGGGCGCTGCGCTGCTGGATTGCCGTCGCGCCTTTTTGCTGCAGGTAACTGGCAACGAGGCGCGGCGCCAGCTCGGCGCCAATCGTATTGGAGCCGGTCAGGCGGAAAAGAACCTGTGATGCGCTTTCTGTGATTGGCGGGAGGGTACTCGTTGAGTTGTCGGCAACCAGTAGGGTCGAAAAGAGATAAAGTAGAACCCCCGAAATCGATGTAATTGGCCGGTAGGGGCGTGATCGAGCGCTGGCGACAGCCATGTTAGTTCCTTCTTGTGCCTTCTTATCGTGAATGCCTGAGATACGGGTTGCTGTGGAATCCGGTTATGCTCAGGGCGGCGCGCGCGCTTTATCGCAGAAAATTGTGACGAAGTTATTGCGATGTGGTTGAACTGATCGCGATTGTGCGGCGTCTCAGGAGCTTGGTGGGCGTGTCTATGAGCGGGTGCCGGACCGCATAGCAGAAGTCAAAGTGTGTTGATGGCGCGAATAACGTCATAATGTGAGATATTTTTTAAAAAAAGGGCATGACAACGCTGTCATTTGTCCTGTAGTATTTCTCACATATTGGCGCAGGATCAATGCGTGCCGACTGGATGTCCTGGGGAGCAGGTTTGCTGGCGGGGACTCAGTGGCGATAAATAACAATAGAAATCTTAGGGGCCGGTACAAATGGTTGCTTTGAGAGATTGCAAAGACATTCTTTATGTTGGTGTCGATGGGGGGGGCAGTAAATGCCGTGCCTCCATATATGACGCTAGCAACCGCCTGCTGGGAACCGGAGTCTCCGGACCCGCGAACCCCCTTCACGGCTATGCCCAGACTATTGATTCGATTGTGCGCTCGGCCGCGCTCGCGGTGGCCGACGCGGGTTTGCCCGCAGAAACCATCGGCGAACTCGTCGCCGGTGTCGGTCTTGCGGGCGTCAACATGCCTCGTCTCTATAATGAAATGAGTGCCTGGGCGCACCCCTTCAAGCAAATGTTCCTGACTACGGATCAGCATTCTGCCTGTCTCGGTGCCCATCGTGGCGGTGACGGCGCGGTCATTATTGCCGGTACCGGATCGGTTGGTTACGCCTGGGTGGATGGTCGCAGTGTGATTGTCGGGGGGCATGGATTCCCGCATGGCGACAAAGGCAGTGGTGCCTGGCTGGGGATGGAAGCGGTGAAGTACCTGTTGATGGCTATGGAAGGGCTGGCTCAGGACTCTGAATTGCGCCAGCAACTACAGGCTTCCCTGGGCACGGATGACCCCTATGACGTAATTGAGATGATGGCCGGCAAACCGTCTAGTCAGTACGCGAAGCTGGCTGTGCCGGTGGTTGAGTGTGCAGAGGCCAACGATCCTGTCGCTGTCTCGATAATGCGCGATGGTGCGGCATATATCAGTGATCTCGCAGATAAGTTGATGGAAAGCAAGCCTCCTCGCCTGGCCATGATCGGCGGGCTGGCACCACGCCTGAAGCCCTGGCTGAAGCCTCATGTGGCAGAGCGGGTTTCCGATCCATTGGATCCGCCGGAGCTGGGGTGCGTCTACTTTGCACAGCACTCACTGGCAGCACTTGCCAGCAGTGAGTCAGGCAAAGCTGAAGATGCTGATGCAAAAGCGCTCTTTGGATAAGCGCGCACTACCGATACAACACACAGAAGATACGGACAGAATTTATGAGCGCAGTGACTCCCGCTGAGGCGAACAAGGTGGATGCTTCTATGGCTATGACTGTTATGGAAACCGAGGCCCGCGAGGCCCCCCAGCGTATTGCCGAGCAGCTCGAGAGCAATGCCGGCATCATGGCAGAGCTTGGAGAGCGCCTGCGCAACAAGCCGCCGCGTTTCGTCATGATTGTGGGGCGTGGCTCTTCTGACCACGCGGGTGTCTTTGCCAAGTATCTGATTGAGATCGAAACCGGTACTCCGACGTTTGCCGCGGCACCGTCCGTGTCCAGCGTGTACGGCAAGAAGCTGAAGCTGGAAGACGCTCTGGTCATCGTGATTTCCCAGTCTGGCCGCAGCCCGGACATCCTGGCCCAGGCACAGATGGCGAAAGATGCCGGTGCCTATACCGTGGCGCTGGTGAACGATGAGTCTGCCCCGATCGGTGATATCGTCGACCTGATGGTTCCCCTGAAGGCGGGTCCGGAACTGGCGGTAGCGGCGACCAAGAGCTACCTGGCGACCCTGGCGGCAGTGTTGCAGCTGGTGGCCAACTGGACCGAAAACGACGAGCTCAAGGCCGCGGTAAAAGCACTGCCGGAAACTCTGTCCGCCTCCGTAAATTCCGATGTGCAGCTGCGCCCGGAAGATCTGGCAGCAGTGAAAAACCTGGTGGTCCTGGGACGCGGTCCCGGCTACGGCATTACCCGTGAGCTGGCCCTGAAGCTTAAGGAAGTCTGCAATATTCATGCGGAATCGTTTTCCAGCGCAGAATTCCTGCACGGCCCGGTAACCTTGGTCGAGCAGAAACTCACCGTAGTGAACGTACCGATTGAAGATGAATCTTTCGCGGCTCACAGCGAGCAGATCGCCGACATCATCCGTCGCGGTGGCACCCTGATCAATCTGCATGTGCCGAGCAAGGGCGTTCACCCGCGTGTGGCACCGCTGGCTCTGTTGCAGCGCTTCTATATCGATGTGGCGCATGTGGCCGTTAGCCGCGGTATCAACCCGGACGAGCCGGCTGGTCTGAAGAAAGTAACTCAGACCGTTTAAGTTACCAGCGGAAGTAGATTCGGAGCGGGCAAGTGGCTCAGACGTATATTGCAGAGAAGTTATTCGACGGCGAACAGCTGCACCGGGATGTGTCGCTGACGGTCGAAGACGGCAAGGTTGTCGCGCTTGGCAAGGATGCCGGTGCGGACGCAATACGTCTGCGTGGCCTGCTGGCTCCGGGCCTGATTGATATTCAGGTGAATGGCGGCGGCGGGGCACTGTTCAACAACGATCCTACCGTCAATGCGCTGTGCAGGATGTCCGCTGCGCACGCTCAGTACGGCACCACCGGCTTTATGCCGACGTTGATTACTGACGAAGTTGCAGTGATGCAGAAAGCCGCGGACGCGGTAAGTGCGGCCATCAAGGAGGGTGTGCCCGGGGTCATTGGGGTGCATTTCGAGGGGCCGCATCTGAGCAAGCCGAAAAAAGGCACACACGAAGAAAAGTTTATTCGTCCACTCAGTGAAGAAGAGTTGGCGATCTATGCCCGGGACGATCTGGGTTTGAAAATGGTTACCCTCGCGCCGGAAAACGTAGCGCCAGAGGATATCCAGAAGCTTGTATCCCTCGGGGTTAAAGTCTGTCTGGGGCACTCCAATGCAGATGGTGCTACAGCTGCTGCCGCGGTGGCAGCTGGGGCGACGGGCTTTACGCACCTGTACAATGCCATGTCGCCGCTGCATTCGCGCGACCCGGGTATGGTGGGTACAGCACTGATTAGTGATAACTGCTGGTGTGGCCTGATTGCCGATGGTCACCATGTCAGCGCTGAAGCGATGACCCTGGCGCTGAAAGCGAAGCCACGCGGCAAGGTCGTGCTGGTGACAGATGCCATGTCACTGGTGGGGAGTGAAGAGAAGAGCTTCCCGCTGTTTGACCGGGTTGTTACTCGCGAGGGGGATAAGTTGACCTCGACCACCGGTGAGCTGGCCGGTTCCCATCTCGACATGATTGGGGCTGTGCGCAATATCCGCGACTGGTGTGGGGTGGAGTTGGGGGAAGCACTACGCATGGCAGCGCTGTACCCGGCGCAGTTCCTGGGGGCCGAAGGTGGCCGAATTGCAGAGGGGCTGCAGGCCGACCTGATTTTGATCGATGACGAACTCCAGGTGCAGAACACCTGGATAGCAGGGCAGGAAGTCTTTGCGGGCAAAGCTGCCCCGTGAAGGCCAGTGCTTAATAACAGTGGTGCTAACTCTTTAACTAAGGCCGCCACGATAGCCAGAAACTGGCAATACGATAATAAAAGGTGAAACTATGAATACCGCAGTCATAAGTCAGAGTGAGACGCGCAGCAGCGTTTTGCCGATGACAATTATCGGTTTACTGTTTTTCATTTTCGGGTTTGTGACCTGGTTGAACGGCGCTTTGATCCCGTTCCTGCAAACCATCTGTGAGCTGAGTGCCTTCGAGGCAATGCTCGTTGCTTCCGCCTTTTATATTGCCTATACCGTCATGGCATTGCCCATGGCTGCAATTATCGAGCGTACTGGCTACAAAACCGGTATGGCTATTGGTCTTGCGCTGGTCGCCGTTGGTGCGTTGATTTTTATCCCTGCGGCTTATAGTCGTATGTTCGGAATATTTCTGCTGGCGCAATTTGTCGTCGGCTCTGGTCTTACCATCCTGCAGACCGCATCTAACCCCTATGTCGTAAAGGTTGGTTCTCCGGATACTGCGGCCGTACGTATCTGCATCATGGGTCTGCTGAACAAAGGTGCCGGTATCGTGGCACCGCTGGTGTTCGCGGCGGTAGTGATGTCTGGTATCAGCGGTGTATCTGATGCGGAGCTGGCTGCGCTCGGCACGGCGGCAAGAGATGCCAAGCTCGACGAGCTGGCGGGCCAGCTGGTAACCCCTTACATCGGCATGGCGATTCTGGGTGTAGTGCTGGCTGTGGCGATGATGTTTGCACCGCTGCCAGATATCGAAGACGAAGTGCTTGAAGGTCAGGAAGATGCAGCGGTAACCCTGTTTGGCCTGAAGCAATTCCCGCAGTTGGTATTGGGTTCTATTGCATTGTTCTTCTACGTTGGTGTGGAAGTGATTGCGGGTGATGCTATCGGCCTGCTGGGTAAGCAGGCCGGGCTGGACACCTCGGTTGCTTCCCAGCTGACATCATACACCATGACGTTCATGGTGCTGGGATACATCTACGGTACTGTCGCCATCCCGCGCTTTATCAGCCAGCAGACCGCTCTGCTCATCTCCGCCATCCTCGGTATTGTATTTACCGTCCTGGTGATGACCGGTTCACTGGAAAGCAACGTGCTGTCCGCTGCGACCCTGGCGGTATTCGGCCTGCCGGAAATTCCGAATGCGGTTTACTTTGTTGCGATGCTCGGGTTTGCCAATGCCATGTGCTGGCCGGCGATTTGGCCGCTGGCCCTAGAAGGCCTGGGTAAATTCACCTCCAAAGGTGCCGCGCTGCTGATCATGGGTATCTCTGGTGGCGCAGTATTACCGCCGCTGTATGGACACTTCGCCGATACCGGCGACGGTCAGGCGGCCTACATCATTGCGATCCCGGCTTACCTGTTCATCCTGTTTTACGCTCTGAAAGGGCACAAGATGCGCAGCTGGAAGTAATCCAGCTGCCATCCAGTCAGTCAGTTTGTGTTTTTATGGATAGTTGTTGAAAACGGATTTTCATTTTCTCTCTTTGGTTCTCGTCATCTTTGCCCTCCTTGTGAGGGCTTTTTTTTGCCTGCAGAAAGCGAGTCCGTTTCGAGTGACTGGTAGTTCTTGTTGCGGCTAGTTTACTGGGGCGTCGCCGCTGGAGTCGCGGACCAGGAGCTCTGGGACAAACTTCTTGATGATGCCGGCATCCTTGTTGGCCGCACCACTTTCGGAGCTGCTCTTGCTGCGTGCCTTGTTGAGTACCAGGGCAGCCGCGCATTTCGCAATTTCACTGTTTGGCTGGTGAGCGGTTGTGAGTTTCGGCCAGGTTTGGCGGGAGAAGGGGCTATCTTCGAACCCGACGATAGAGAGCTGTTGTGGGATCTCTACGTGCATCAGGCGTGCTGCGAAGAGTGCACCCGCGGCCATTTCATCGTTGCTGGCAAAAATAGCGGTGGGCGGCGTGTCCAGTCCCAAAAGCGCTTTTGCCCCGGCCACGCCGGAATCAAAGGAATACTCGCCGGGGATGATCAGGCCGGGATCAATGGATATGCCCGCCTGGCGCAGCGCATCCTTGTAGCCTTCGAGGCGGCCGTGGGTCGACACGTGCTCCTCGCCGCCACACAGGAATCCAATGCGGCGGTGGCCGTGCTCGATAAGGTGTTTGGTGATGTCAAAGGCTGCGCCGCTGTCATCTACCTGAATGCAGTTGTCTTCATCCCCCTCGGCTGCGCCGCTGGAGACGATACGGACGTAATCCAATCCCAGCTTTTTGACTTCATCAATGACAGATTGGGTCTCGGAAAATGGGGGGGTAAGTACCACGCCGGCGACCTTGGAATGCTCAACCAGTGCGCGAAGCTCGTCGTTGACGGTATCTGATTTGGAGTTGCTGGGATGAATCAGCAGCTCATATCCGCGCGCCTTGCAGGTTTCGAGAATGCCGTTTTGCATATCGATGATGTAGTAAGCGTTTGGGTTGTCGTAGATCAGGGCAATGGTATAGCTGCGGGTGCCCGCCAGGTTGCGTGCGGCCAGATTCGGCTGGTAGTGCAGTTCATTTACCGCGTCCATGACCTTCTTGCGCGTAGCGGGACGAACGGACGGTTCATTATTGATTACGCGGGAGACGGTCTTGATGGATACGCCGGCTCTCGCGGCGACGTCATTTATTGTACTTTTCATTTTCGGCGCGGATTCCTTGTCTAACCCAGGCTGCCAGTTTACCCGCTTGGTCACTTTCCGACGATGGGTTTCTGGCCGCTTCCACTCCATTTGCTGCAAAAGCGGGATGTTTATCCATCTGGAACGCGCCTTCCTGAACTTTTCATCTCTATCAGTTTCGTGCGCAATTTGGAGAAAAACTACAAGCTCGATTGACAGCTGCGGGTAACTGTGTGAATCTCGCACCTATATGACAGCGTTGTCATTTAGTTTGGTCGGCATACCCCGACGTGTGGCGGCAGGCGCGATAAGAATAACCGGCGCCAGGGATTAGCACTCTGGTGCCCGACTCAGGGGCTTCACATGAATATCACCCAATCTTCAATTTGGCAGGCTTTGCAGTCCCAGGCTCAGGCAATGAAGCAGCGTCAATTGCGCGAGCTGTTTGCAGAAGATCCTCAGAGGGCGGCGCATTTTTCCCTCGAATTACCGCATTTTCTGCTCGATTTCTCGAAGAATCAGCTCGATCGAGACATCTTGTCGAACCTGGTACAACTGGCCCGCGAGACCGATGTTGAGGGTTGGCGGGCAGATATGTTTGCAGGTGCGCCGATTAACGCTACTGAAGGGCGTCCTGTGCTGCACCCGGCCCTTCGGGGGGGAATGCCGGATGATGTAGCGTTCGAAAACACCTCGGTAAAGGATGCCGTAGCGGGTGAATTGCAGCGCTTGAAAGAGTTTGTAGTTTTACTACATAATGGCGACCTGGTCGGCTACAGCGGTAAACGGATTACGGATGTGGTCAATCTCGGCGTTGGCGGTTCCCACTTGGGGCCGCAAATGGCCATCGAAGCGCTGCGTGCCCACCGGAAGGGCGATGTCGCAGTGCACTTTGTTTCCAACGTGGATGGAGCCCAGCTCAAGGATGTGCTGGTTGGCTTGGATGCCGAATCGACGATGTTTGTTGTTTCGTCGAAAACTTTTACCACCAGCGAAACCATGACAAATGCGCGCAGCGCACTGGCGTGGTTGCAGGACGCAAGCGGGTTGGATGCCGCTCAATTGCTGAGTCAGCAGTTTGTGGCGGTTACAGCGAGCCCCGATCGAGCAGAGAGGTTTGGAGTTCTGCCCGAGCGGGTGTTTCGCTTTTGGGATTGGGTTGGTGGCCGCTTTTCACTCTGGTCGGCCATCGGCCTGCCGATAGCGATTGCCTGTGGGTTTGAGAATTTTCGTGCGTTGCTGGACGGCGCTGCAGGCATGGATCTGCACTTCCGCGAGGCGGAGCTGGAAAGTAACGCACCGGTCATTATGGCTCTGCTGAGCACCTGGTATTGCACTTTTATGGGGTATCCGGCGCACGCGGTTCTGCCATATGAGCAGGCGTTGCATATGCTCCCCGCCTATTTGCAGCAGGCGGATATGGAGAGTAACGGCAAATCCACCACGCGCGATGGGCGCCAGGTGGACTATGCCACGGGGCCGTTGATCTGGGGGCAGACGGGTATTAATGGGCAGCATGCCTTCTATCAATATCTGCACCAGAGCCCGGAAGTAGTACCTGCCGACTTTATCGGCAGTGTGGCGCCGGGGCACGACCTTAAAGGTCATCACGAAATTCTGATGGCCAATATGCTGGCCCAAAGTCAGGCGCTGATGAATGGTGTCAGTGCCGAAGAGGTAGGGCGGGAGCTCGCGGCCAAGGGGTTGGGTGGAGCTGAAATAAAGCGGCTGACGCCGTTCAAAGTGCACAGAGGTGGGAAGCCCAGTACCACAATACTCTTGAAAGAGCTGAGCCCCCGTTCACTCGGAGCATTGATTGCACTCTATGAGCACAAAATATTTGTTCAGGGCGTGATACTGCAGATTTTTTCCTTCGATCAGTGGGGCGTGGAGCTCGGTAAGGGACTCGCCGCAGGATTGGAGCCCAAGCTGGCCAGCGGGGATCTTCGCAGTGAAGACGGATCCACCGCACAGCTGATCGAATTTTACCGCCGGGTCACGGCGGGCGAAGCAAAGGCTGGATCGGAGCCGGCTAAGGCTGAGGCGTAAGCGCGCCAGAGCTGGCGCGCAGGCTCTGCTGGCGCGCTTACTGGGCGGATACAAAACAAAGAGTTGAGAAATGGCAAAACGTAACGTGGTAGACAGCCGGATACAGGCAGTAACTGAGCGCATTATCGAGCGCAGTGCCGAGACTCGGGCAAAGTACCTGGCCCAGGTTGAGCGTGCGCAGGGGAAGGGGCGCGCGCGTCACAAATTGTCCTGTGGCAACCTGGCCCATGCCATGGCCGCCTCCAGTGATCACGACAAAAACCTGATCGCTTCCGGCCAGGGCCCGAACCTGGCGATTGTCACTTCCTACAATGACATGCTCTCGGCGCACCAGCCGTACGGCACATACCCCGATATGCTTAAGGCCGAAGCGGCGCGCAACGGCGCTACCGCTCAGGTCGCTGGTGGCGTGCCCGCAATGTGTGACGGTGTCACCCAGGGGCAGCCGGGTATGGAGCTGTCGCTCTTTTCCCGTGACGTAATCGCAATGGCGACCGCAATCTCTCTGTCGCACGATATGTTCGATGGCAGCCTGTACCTCGGCATCTGCGACAAGATCGTCCCCGGCCTGGTGATCGGGGCGCTGTCATTCGGGCATTTGCCAGCCATGTTTGTGCCGGCGGGCCCGATGCCCACCGGTCTCGCCAATGCTGAAAAAGTGCGTGTGCGTCAGCTCTATGCAGAAGGCAAGGTGGGGCGCAAGGAACTGCTGGCGGCGGAAAGCGCGTCTTACCACAGTGCCGGAACCTGCACTTTTTACGGTACTGCCAATAGCAACCAGATGCTGGTTGAAATCATGGGCTTGCAATTGCCTGGCAGCTCCTTTGTCAACCCGGGTACCGAGTTGCGCGAAGCGCTGAATGCGGCCGCAGTAAAGCAGCTGGTACACAATACCGAGCCCAGTCAGTACACCCCGATCGCTAAAATCCTCACCGAAAAGGCGTTCGTCAACGGCATCGTCGGGCTGCACGCAACTGGTGGCTCAACCAACCACACTATGCACCTGTTGGCGATGGCGCGCGCCGCGGGCATCCTGATCACCTGGCAGGATATGGCGGATCTGTCGAAGATCGTACCTCTGATGTGCCATGTCTATCCGAATGGTACTGCCGACATCAACCATTTTGCCGCGGCAGGCGGTATGCAGTTCCTGATTCGCGAGCTTCTCGGTGCGGGCATGCTGCACGGTGATGTCTCCACTGTACTGGGTGATTCGGGCCTTGAGCCTTACACCTACGACCCCTTCCTGAATGAAGACAAAGACGGCGTCGTCTGGCGCCCGACGGCGGAGGAGTCTGGAAATCCCGACATTATTCGCCCGGCGAGCGATCCTTTCTCCAGCCACGGCGGTTTGCAGCTCCTTACCGGCAACCTGGGCAACAGCGTCATCAAGGTTTCCGCGCTGAAAGCGCCGCAGCTCAAAGTCAAAGCCCCGGCTGTGGTGTTTAACAACCAGGATGACATGCTGGCGGCATTCAAGGCCGGCGAGCTGGAAAAAGATTTTGTTGCTGTTGTGCGCTTCCAGGGGCCCCAGGCCAATGGTATGCCGGAGCTCCACAAACTGACGCCGTCTCTCGGAGTGCTGCAGGACAGAGGCTTCAAAGTTGCGCTGATTACCGATGGCCGTATGTCTGGCGCGTCCGGGAAAGTGCCGGCGGCTATTCACCTGTCACCGGAAGCCGTTGAGGGTGGTCCTATTGCGAAGATTCAGGATGGCGACATTATCGAGCTGGACTCTGAAGCCGGCATCCTGAAAGTTCATGTAAGTGATGAAGAGCTGGCGGCGCGACCGCTGGCGGAATGCGACCTGTCCGAAAATGCGATTGGCATGGGGCGGGATCTGTTTACTAATATGCGCGCCCTTGCTAGCGGTGCGGAAACCGGTGCAAGCATTCTTTTTTAAGTGAATTCAGCGCGGGCCATGTGCCCGCGCTTACTGTTTAAGAGCAGGACACAATGGCTAATTCATTCGACATGGTACTGTTTGGTGGCGGCGGCGATCTGTCGTTGCGCAAACTGATCCCCGCGCTGTATCGCGCATTCATCGAAGGTGGTCTCGCCAAGGGAACGCGGATCTTTCCGGTATGTCGCCGCCAGGAAGATGCGGATGTGTACATCAAAACGGCACAGCAAGCGCTGAAAACACACTTGCGTGACGGCGAGTACAACGACAAAAGCTGGAAAGAGTTCAGCCCGATGCTGCGGGCGGTTGCGCTGGATATCTCCAAGCCCGATGAGCAGTGGGATGCTTTGGTTGACCTGCTGGGAAATGACACTGCGCGCACGCGACTGTTCTACCTCGCCATTCCGCCGGCAGTTTTCGGCCCCTGTTGTGAAAACCTTTCCGTTAAGGGACTGATCCACGAAAACTCCCGTGTCGTGGTGGAAAAGCCCCTGGGCTATAACGCCAAGACCTCCGATGAGATCAATAGCAAGATCGCGGAATATTTCCCGGAAGAAAGCATTTTCCGCATCGATCATTACCTGGGTAAGGAAACCGTTCAGAACCTGCTGGCACTGCGTTTCAGCAATGTACTGTTCGAGCACCTGTGGGATGCCAAATCGATTGACCATATCCAGATCAGTATTTCCGAAACGGTGGGATTGGAAGGTCGCGCTGGCTTCTACGACGACACCGGTGCCCTGCGCGATATGGTTCAAAACCATCTGCTGCAGCTGCTATGCCTGATTGCAATGGAATCGCCGAACAGCATGTCTGCGCGCAATATTCGCTCGGAAAAGATCAAGGTGCTGGAGGCCCTGCGCCCGCTGACCGGCAACAAAGTCGACCAGAACATTGTCCGCGGCCAGTACGTGGCGGGAGGATTGGGCAAAGAGCTGGTTCCCGGCTACCTCGAAGAGCTGAAAGCCTCGAACAGTACTACCGAGACGTTTGTTGCGATCCGCGCGCATATTGATAACTGGCGCTGGACTGGTGTGCCTTTCTATCTGCGCACCGGTAAGCGTATGGAAAAGCGCTGTGCGGAAATTGTCATTCAGTACAAGAAAGTATCCCACCGGGTTTATCAGCCAGAAGCGGGCGATGTGCTGCCTAATCGCCTGGTGATTCGCCTGCAGCCGGAAGAGAGCATCAAGTTGGTGCTGATGGCAAAGAAAATGGACAGTCTCACGATGGAGCTGCAGCCGGTGGAGTTGAACCTGACTCTTTCCGATACCTACGACAGCTTCAAAAGTGACGCCTACAAGCGCCTGATGCTGGATGCCGCAGACAACAATTCCGCGCTGTTTATTCACCGTGAAGAAGTGGCGGCGGCCTGGGCATGGGTCGACCCTATCATCGACCACTGGCGTGAAACCAATAACCAGCCGCAGTTGTACCGCGCGGGTACCTGGGGGCCGCAGGCTTCCAATCAGCTGCTCGCTGAAAATGGCCACCACTGGTTCAATCCCTGACCGAGCATAGCGGTCCCAACCAATATACGGTTCAGAAAAATGGTCGAAGAAAAATTTTTTACTGATAGAGAGCGGCTAACCCTGGCGCTGGCTGATGAATGTGCGGCTGCACTTCAGGCTGGTATTAAGGCCAATGGACAAGCCACTTTCCTGGTTTCTGGTGGCAGTACCCCGGAACCGGTGTACCGCGCTTTGTCAAAGCGCCCGTTGCCGTGGAAGCAGATTAATGTCGCGCTGGTTGATGAGCGCTGGGTGGAAAAGGATCAGGCTGGCAGCAACCTGGCCTTTATTGCGAACAGCCTGCTTCAGAACGAAGCCGCAGAAGCGCCCTGTCTTGGTATGAAAAACGCGGCGGCCACACCGGCAGCTGGTGAGGCGGAATGCGAGCGCGCTTATCAAGAGTTGCCGCAGCCTTACGATGTCTGTGTTCTGGGAATGGGCAACGACGGTCACACGGCGTCGTTCTTCCCGTACGCACAGGGGCTGGATGAAGCGCTGGACGCGAAGTCCGACAAGCTCTGTAAAGCCATCACCGCGAAGCAAAGCGCAGTCACGGGGGTACATACAGAGCGCATGACCCTGACACTCGCAGCGATCTTGCAGGCAAAAGAAATCAAATTGCTGATTACCGGAGAAGACAAACTCAAAGTCTACCGCCAGGCGCTGCTGGGGGACGACGAGCAGGAAATGCCGGTGCGCAGCATTCTCAAGCAGGGCCTGAAGCCGGTCACTGTTTACTGGGCGCCCTGATCGGGAATTGAATAATTAGGAAAATAAATATGCAGAAGCAACTCGCACAAGTGCTGGAGCAGGCCGGCGTAGTTCCGGTTTTGGTCATCGAAAGCGTAAAGGATGCGTTGCCGCTGGCGCAGGCGCTGGTCGAAGGTGGCCTGAATGTACTGGAAATCACGCTGCGTACGGAAGCAGCGCTGGCAGCTGTCGAAGAAATCGCCAAACACCTGCCGGATGCGCACGTAGGTACGGGAACCGTACTGACTGCAGCTGACATCCAGCGCTCTGTAGATGCAGGTGCAACCTTTATGGTCAGCCCGGGTGCGACTGAGACACTGCTCGATGCGGCGGACAACTGTACCGTGCCCCTGTTGCCGGGTGCCGCGAATCCCTCCGAAGTGATGCGTCTATTGGAACGCGGTTACCACTACCAGAAGTTTTTCCCGGCGGAAGCGGCTGGCGGTGTGCCGATGCTGAAGTCAATTGGCGGCCCTTTGCCACAGGTGAAATTCTGCCCGACCGGTGGGGTAAGCCCGTCCAATGCCGCCAATTACCTCGCGCTGCCGAATGTTGTCTGCGTGGGCGGATCCTGGATGGCAGCGTCAAAACTGGTCGAGGATAAGAATTGGGCCGAGATTACTCGCTTGGCCAAGGAAGCTTCAGCCCTCAAGCAGGGATGAGATCGTCGCGGCGAACGTACTGCGACCAGCTGAATATAGGAATTGAAGATACCGGCGTGCATCCGCTCGCCAGTATCGGAAAAAATTCAATAAATTAAATATTTCACAGAGGGTGTAGCGATATGAAACTCAGAATTGCTATCAATGGATATGGCCGTATCGGCCGCAATGTTACCCGTGCTATTTACGAATCCGGTTATAACGACCGCATTCAGCTGGTTGCCATTAACGACCTGGCGCCTGTAGAGGCCAATGCGCACTTGACCCGTTTCGACACGGTTCACGGTCGCTTCAATACTGAAGTTGCGGTAGAAGGTGAAAACCTCGTTATTGGTGGCGATACCATAAAGGTATGCCAGGTGCGTAACCCGGCAGAACTGCCCTGGGGCGAACTGGAAGTGGATCTGGTACTTGAATGTACTGGCCTGTTTACCGACAAAGCGGCGGCATCCGCACATATGAAGGCCGGGGCGAAAGCCGTATTGATCTCCGCACCGTCCAAAGATGCGGATCTGACGGTTGTCTACGGTGTGAATGACGACAAGCTCACGGCTGAGCACAAGGTCGTTTCCAATGCGTCATGCACCACCAACTGCCTGGCTCCGGTCGCTCAGGCGCTGCACCGTGCAGTTGGCATCGAGCGCGGCTTCATGACAACCGTGCACGCGTACACCAATGACCAGAACACTCAGGACGCGGTGCACAAGGACATCTATCGCGCGCGCGCCGCGGCCGACAATATGATCCCAACCAAAACCGGCGCTGCTGCCGCTGTTGGCCTGGTTTTACCGGAGCTGCAGGGCAAGCTGGACGGCATGGCGGTACGTGTACCGGTCAACAATGTTTCCCTGGTGGATTGCCAGTTCATCGCCAGCCGTGAAACAACCGTAGAAGAAATTAATGCGGTTCTGCGCGAAGCTTCTGCATCCATTAAAGGGGGCGTACTGTCTTTCTGCGAGCAGCCGCTGGTGTCTGTGGATTTCAACCACACGACTGCGTCCAGTCACTTCGATGCCAACCATACCCGGGTTAATGGCAACCTGGTGAAAGTAATGGCGTGGTACGACAACGAGTGGGGCTTCTCCCACCGTATGCTGGATACCAGCCTGGCGATGGCCGAAGCGCTGAGCCTGCAAGCAGAGTTGGCGGAAACCGCCTGATTAAAAAGCTCTGCTCCTGATCGGAGTGGGCGCAATGCCTGCTCCGTTCACTTAGCCGCCCTGCGCGGTTGCGGAATAAAACAAGATCTTTCTCTCTTCCACTCAATAAATCAGTACTCCCTATTATGATTCGCCATACCAAAATCGTTGCCACGCTTGGTCCGGGCACGGACAAGCCACGTGTGATTGACGAGATTATCCGCGCGGGCGTCAATGTTGTTCGCCTTAATTTTTCCCACGGCAGCGCCGATGACCATCGCAAGCGCGTGCAAGAAGTGCGTCGTGCAGCGAGTGCGCAAAACAAGCTGGTTGCGATTCTCGGCGATCTGCAGGGTCCGAAGATCCGCATTGCGCGTTTTGCAGAAGGCAGTATTTTTCTGGAGAACAACGCAGAATTCACCCTGGACGCAGATTGCCCGAAAGAGGGCGGTAATCAGCAGCGTGTTGGCGTGGACTATCCATCACTGATCGCAGACTGCAAGCCGGGCAATATCTTGTTGCTGGACGATGGCAAAATTCGCCTGGAAGTAACCGGCGGTACTAGCAGTAAACTGTTCTGTCGTGTGCTTCAGGGCGGCAAGCTGTCCAACAACAAGGGGATCAACTTGCTGGGCGGGGGGCTTTCGGCGCCCGCGCTGACGGAAAAGGATTATGAAGATATCAAGCTCGCCGCTGAACTGGATGTCGATTTCCTCGCAGTAAGTTTCCCGCGCAGTGGTGAAGACCTGGAAATTGCCCGCAAGGCTATGCGTGAAGCGGGTAGCAATGCGGCGATAGTGGCCAAGGTCGAGCGCGCCGAGGCGGTGGGTGATGACAAGCAGATGGATGAAATTATCCTCGCTTCCGACGTCATCATGGTCGCGCGTGGCGACCTGGGTGTGGAAATTGGCGATGCGGCGCTGGTCGGAGTGCAGAAAAAACTGATTGGCCGTGCCAACGCATTGAATCGAGGCGTTATCACGGCCACCCAGATGATGGAGTCCATGATCACCAGCCCGACGCCAACGCGAGCGGAAGTCATGGATGTGGCTAATGCGGTGCTGGACGGAACCGATGCGGTAATGCTGTCTGCGGAAACGGCGGCGGGTGACTTTCCGGTTGCCGCTGTGGAGTCCATGGCCGAAGTGGTCGTCGGGGCTGAACAGTACCTTGGTACAACAACCCGGCCGGCGTTGACCAAATCCGGCTCCGAGCGGATTGATACCGTAATTGCCCAGGCGGCGATTGAATCGGCAGCGCGCGTAGAGAATCTCTGCGCGGTTGCGGCATTGACCGAATCCGGCCGTACTCCGCGGATTATGTCCCGTGCGACTTCGCAACTGCCAATCTTTGCGCTCACCCGACACCCTCAGGTCGCGCGTCAACTGGTTGTACTGCGTGGTGTTGAGCCTATAGAGTTTGACCCAGCTTCAGTACCGCTCGGTCACCTGACGGACGCGATCATCGAAGTGCTGGGTGCTCGTATCGACCTGCAGAAAGGTCAGCGGGTTCTGATTACCCAGGGTGAGCGCCTCAATATCGGTGGCGGTACCAGCTCCATGCGGATTAAAGAGATCGAATAACTCCCCCTTCACCACTCCTCTTGATAGGGGAGTGGTTCCCTTTCATTCTATCCTGCCTTTGAACCATCCTGTCGCTTAATAGTCTCTCCATCGCAGACGAAGCTTGTGGTGACATTGAGTAGTTATAACCAGTTTTCTGATCTCCCGATCTGTAATTTCCTTATTTTGCAGTAGATTATCTCTTAATTTGGCATTTCTATGGCGTATAGTTCTGCCATTGGTGCTGTGAACAAAAGTCACTAATGTCAGGATCCGTTTCCCTTGGTTACAAATAACCCTTCTATTTGCCCTTTTGAACTGTAGCTTTTTATTTTTTTTGTGTGTATTGTCGGTCATGAGAATGACAGCGCTATCATACAAATCAGTGACAGCGCTATCATTTGGCGGTACAAGGTGAATAAAAAGTTTCTAACCAAACCTTTATATCTATAAAAAAGGAAGGGGAAATCGATGCTTAAGCGCAACAAACTCGCTCTCTCGATCAGCGCGGCTGTTCTCGGTGGTAGCCTGGTGGCTCCGCTGGCAGTTGCTCAGGACGCAGCTCTGGAAGAAATTACCGTTACCGGTATTCGCGGAGCCCTGCAAGATGCAGTAAATATCAAACGTGACGCGACCTCTCTGGTCGACGCAGTATCCGCAGAAGACGTGGGTAAGTTCCCTGATTCTGATGTCGGTGAAGCTCTGGGCCGTATCCCGGGTATCACTGTAGGCCGCGCATTTGGTCAGGGCGCTTCTGTGTCCATCCGCGGTGCCGCTCCGACTATGACTCTGACCCAGCTGAATGGTCAGAACGTGGCGTCTACCGGCTGGTTCGACCAGATCCCTGTTGACCGCAGCTTTAACTACTCCTTGTTGCCTTCCGAACTGATCGGCGGTATTGAGGTATATAAGTCTTCCCAGGCTGACCTGAACGAAGGTGGTATCGGCGGTACCGTTATCGTTAAGACTCGCAAGCCGCTTGATATGGATGCAAACACTGCATTTGTCAGCACCAAGGCGCGTGTCGGTAGCATTAGTGATGAGTGGGCACCAGAAGTTTCTGGTTTATACAGCTGGAAAAACGACGAAGAAACCTTCGGTGTGTTGCTTTCTGCCGCAGCTGAAGATCGCGAATATGTTCGTCGTGGTACTGAGTCTGACTACCGTTGGTCTGGCGATGTCGCACCGACTACCTTCCTTCAAGACCAAGAGCGTAAAGCTCTGGATGTAACGCTGCAGTATGCGCCGACTGACGCGCTGTCTTTCGCATTGCACGCAATGACTTTGGATCTGGAGGCGAACAATACCAACAATAGTTTGTATCTGTTCTCTCTGGCCAACTTGCAAACTGACGAAAACCCGGATGGTAATGTAGTTTGTCATTCCTACAATGCTGCTGGTCTGTGTACTTCCAGCACTGCGACAAACTCCACTGTAGCCAATAAAACCTTCAATCAGACTTGGGGCCGTAAGTCCTCAATGAGTTCTGATACTTTCGATTTTAGTGGTGAGTTCGAAGGTGACGGTTTCCGCGTAAGTGGTAATGTAGGTTCTTCAAACGCTGCTGGTGGTACTGATTACACCACCAACTTCTCACACTTTAGTGACGCAATGTCCGTGTGGCAGGGCTCCATTGATGCCACCGGAAAAGAAATTCAAATTAATCCAACTCTGGATCCGAGTCTGACTCTCGATAACTATGCAGCCACTGCATCACCTGAAGGCTGGGCTGTAGGTAGTGGACCGGCGGAGGATGAAGAAGTATATGCTCAGTTGGATGTCGAGTTTGATCTTGATGTTGGTATTCTGACCGGGTTTAAAACTGGTGTACGCTGGACTGATCACGACGTTAACCGTCGCGCGTACCGAGGTGTTTTCAAAACTACTCTCGATGAAAATGGTGAAGTAGTAGACGACCCGGCGGTAGTGGATACCAGCTCTCTGTATGGCGGTAGCTATGAAATTGGCCAAGACGGTTTCACCGCACCGAAGCCCGACCTAAATGCGATGATTGCCGCCACGAATGCAAGCATCGATAAGTGGGTAGAGGCGCGTGCCGGTTACTCTGACCTGAACGAAGAGAATACTGCCCTTTACGGCATGTTCACCTTTGAGACTGGCGCGCTTCGCGGTAACTTTGGTCTGCGCTACATCTCTACTGACGTAACCCGTACTCAGTATGAGCTGGATGGTTCTGACCTGCTAGACGGTGATCTGCCGCGTAACAATGGTTATAGCTATTCCCTGACTGACCATTCTGCGGATTACAGCGATGTGCTGCCTAGTGTGAATGTCACTTACGAGCTGTCTGAAGATTTGTTGCTCCGTGCTTCGGCGTCCCAGACTATTAGCCGCCCGAACTATGACGACATGCTGGTTACTTACAACGGTTTCGACGATACCAATCCTTTGAACCAGACTGCTCGTCTTGGTAGTGAGGCATTGTCGCCGATGAAATCTACCAACGCGGATATTTCCATCGAGTACTACTACGGTGAAGGAAACCTGCTGTCTGCCACTTATTTCGTTAAGTCTATCGATGATTTCGTAACTTCTCGAAATATTCCCGGGCAGCCTATCGGTCTTGTAGATCCGGATGGTGGTGATAGCTGGAACATCGAGACTCTGGAAAATGCCGGCGGCGCAGACATTCAAGGTCTGGAGCTGCAGGTTCAGCACGCCTTTGACAACGGTTTCGGTGTTGCTGCGAACTACACTTATACTGATGCAGATGCACCGTCGGCAGCCTTCATGGATCAGGTGCCGGTCTTTACCGAATCGTCTGAACATGCGTACAACCTGCTGGGCTACTGGGAAAATGATACTTTCTCCGCGCGTATGGCCTACAATTTCCGCTCCGAGTATATGATTCGGGACGGTGGTTACTGGTACGGTAACCGTATGCATGATGACTTCGGCTCTCTGGATCTGAGTCTGAACTGGTATGCAACCGACAATCTGGATATTACTTTCGAAGCAGTAAACCTGCTTGAAGAAGACGATATTCAATACGGTGTTGCCGATACCGATAGCTCTGAGACTGGCCAAAAGGTAACCCTGCAAGAAGGTTTCCCTGCCTGGTCCTTCGCGGGCGAAGCGGTGTACCAGTTGGGTGCAAGCTACAAGTTCTAAGAACCTGAGCTAAGAAAAGCCCAGCTTTCAGCTGGGCTTTTTTTTGTCTGGAATTTGGTGATATGAAAATAAAAAAGATTGCGATTGTTGGTGGCGGTACTGCGGGCTGGATAGCGGCCAATCATCTGGGGGTTGAACTCGCGCGGGATCCCGATATTGAAATCACGGTTATCGAGTCAAAGGACGTGCCGGTAATTGGCGTAGGGGAAGGCACGGTACCGAGAATTAAGGAAACTCTGAGAAAGTTTGGCATCTCTGAGGTCGATTTGCTGGCGGCTTGTGATACCACCTTCAAGACGGGAATAAAGTTTTCTAACTGGATGGCAAGGGGGGCTTCCTGCGAGGAAAATTTTTACTACCATCCATTTGGTTCGCCTTACCCCGAAGGATTTGATGTAACTGATTACTGGCTAAGATCCGAAAAAAAGTCTGGTTTTTCCCTGTTGTCAGATAGTTATTTCCTGTCAGAAGAAAATCGCTGTCCAAAACATAAGTCCTCGCCGCCGTATATCGGAGCCGTAGATTATGCTTACCATTTCAATGCCGGTAAGTTCTCTGAACTTATTTCTTCCAATGCCAAAAAACGATTTGGCGTAAAGCATAAGTATGCGACGGTAAGTAATGTTGCTCTTGGCGAGGATGGGGAGATTGAATCGCTTGTTTACGCAAGTGGGGAAGAGGAAAGTTTTGATTTTTATATCGACTGTAGTGGATTCAGCGGAGCGTTATTGGGCGAAGCGCTCAAGGTTGAGTTTGAGGATAAGTCCTCTCAGATTTTGACTGACGCCGTACTGGTTCTTCAGGAGCCGACTCAGGTATCTGAGGCAATCAAACCCTATACCACGGCTACCGCGCATAAGGCGGGCTGGATATGGGATATTCCACTGACGACAAGGCGGGGCTTGGGTTTTGTTTACTCAAGTAGTCATATGTCTGAGCCTGAGGCACTGCAAGAATTCTCGCGCTACGTCGGACGTGCGCTATCCGAGAGTGAGGTGCGAAAGATCCCGATGAAGATCGGGTACCGTCGGCAATTCTGGAAGAAAAATTGCGTGGCACTGGGGTTGGCTCAGGGGTTCGTTGAACCTTTGGAGGCAACGTCTATTTTAGTTACGGATTTTTCTGCCAATCTCCTGGCTGCGAGTTTTCCAAGGGATTCCGAAGATATTTCCGTGCTTTGTGGCTATTACAACGAGGCTGTTAGATACACATGGGAAAGGGTGATAGATTTCGTTCAGCTGCACTACTGTATTTCCGATCGCAGGGATTCTCAGTTCTGGGTAGATTGTACGGAAAATACGCTCAGGTCTGAGGTGCTCGAGGAGCGGTTAGCTCGGTGGTCCGTTGCCACCCCGAAAAGAACGGATTTCTTCAGTGCCTTCGATATTTTTGGGGTGGAAAATTATCTTTTCGTTCTTTATGGAATGGATTTCTCGACAAAAGGGGTGCCGCTCGGGGATCAGGAGCGAGTTCGGGCAAGAGAGATTGTGGATAAAGTAAAGAATCGCTCGTCGCAATTGTCAGTCGAGTTGATGTCACACCGGGGGTGGTTGTCTGCTTTGCACGAGCAGCTGAAGATGACTCGTTAGCCATCGAGGAAGTGGGGCCAAGATTCCAGATCATGTTATCGTGCCCAGTGCGCGGGTAAATTAGAGTTACAAATTTCTACGTACGGTTACGTTTTGATATGCAAGTACTTAATGTCGGTGAGGAAAATCACAAAATATTGGTGATTGACGACTTTCTGAAGAATCCTGGGGACTTGGTGGCGCATGCTCAAAAATCGAGTTTTGCGCCTTGGCCGATGGCTGCTGAGCGTAAAGGGTACCCGGGAGTGAGGGCGGCGGCACCGGAGGGGCATGGCGTGCTGATTATGGATCGGATCGATTCGCTGGTACGCGAGCAGTATGATATTCCCCCTGTGAATAAGTTGACCGTTCACCAGGAGACACTGAACCTGATTACCGTCCCTGAAGAGGAATTGGGTCCGCTACAACGGGCGCCGCATTTTGATACCAGTGCTCCCGGTTTGTTCGCGATTTTGTTGTATCTCTGCGACGAAAGTCATGGTGGCACGGCATTTTATCGTCATAAAAGCACTGGCTACGAGAGCATAACCCCGGATCGTGTCGAACACTATCTGGATCAATGCTATGTCGAATTCAATAAGTACCGTCGGCCCAAAAAGTACTGCTCCGAGTCGGACGAGCTATTTACCAGAATAGGCTTTGTGCCGGCGAAATTTAATCGGCTTGTCATATATCGAGGGTGCCTGTTGCACAGTGCGAATATTTTGACTGAGAAAAGCATCAATTTTTGTCCATTGGAAGGGCGGCTCACTGCAAATCTGTTTGTGACGTACGGATAAGCCGTATCGATATGGAGTGGTTTGACGCGGTGATGGTGAAGTCATCTAGAGGATACTGTCGCGGGAAGTACTGGTAACTTCGGCCCGCGTGGTGTAACTTTTTGCTTCCCTTCTCGAGTATAAAAAATATACTAAGCGGGTTTTTTAGAATAACTTCAAATTTTATTAAGGTGTTGTATGGCCAGTGTAGAAGCCCCAAAAATCGTTCCTCTTCGCAGTGATGTCCACGGAAAGCTGAAAGTACGTGAATTGGGGACATTTGAGCACGTTAAGAATGCTCACATGGTTCCGGTAACCGCCCATGAATACGCTCGTCTGGGTGCAGAATACCCGATCGTTTTTGTCAAGAATTCAGAAACCGGTGAATTCCAGTCCGTTGCACTGCTGAGCTTGAAAGTAGGCGAAAACCTGTTTGTGGATGGGGATAAGTGGAAAGGCGTATTCGTCCCTGCGGCAGTTCGCAATCACCCGTTCGTCCTGGCGCCGGTAGGCGAAAAGAAAGAGCAGCTGATGGTTGGCCTGATCGAGAACAGCCCGGTGGTTGGCGAAGAAGAGGGTAATGCCCTGTTCTCCGAGTCTGGTGAAGAGTCCGAGTACCTCAAGGCGAAAAAAGAGTCCCTGGTGGGGTACCTGGAAAGTGACCAGATGACCAAGGCTTTCATTACCATCCTGGCAGAAAAAGACCTGCTGGTTACCCAGAATATCGCGGTGAACGCTGGTTCAGAGAAGATCAACCTGAGCGGTATTTACATGGTGGATGAGAAGAAGCTGGGCGAGATGAGCGAAGAAGACTTTGCTGATTTCCGCAAGCGCGGCTTCCTGCCACCCCTTTACGCGCAGCTGGGCTCCATGCATCAGATTTCCCGCCTGGCCAAGATGCAGGCTGGTGTGTAATCACTGATTCGGAAAAGCTCGCTTTCTGAGATACTAGGGCCTCAATTGAGGCCCTAGTTGTTTTTTGCTTCTATGTTTCCTATCCGATATATCCCCTGGCTGTCATTTCTCGCCGCTTTTTACGTGCTGTGGGGTCTTTTTGTCTTTGGGCAGGGGCTCTGGGGTGTAGTGTGTGAGCACTGGCCCATGGCGCTCTCCATGGCCATTGGCAGCTACGCTGCCGGTTCGACCCCAATGGGTGGCGGAACGGTGGGGTTCCCGGTCCTGGTGCTGCTGTTTGATATGCCGGCCAGTCTTGGTCGGGACTTCAGTTTTGCGGTTCAGTCGATTGGCATGGTCAGTGCCAGTATCTTCATCTTCTGTCGCCGTCAGGTACTGGCCTGGTCCATGCTGCGTGGCGCCCTGCTGGGAAGTCTGGTCGCGACGCCCCTGGGCATACTCTTTTTTGCGCCGATCATCCCTGGCCTGTGGGTTAAGCTGGCGTTTGCGGTGATCTGGGGCAGTTTCGGGGTGTTGCACCTGTACCGCCTGCGGGAAATTACCGCCCACGATCACGTGGGAGACCCGGAATGCCCCCTGGATTATCGCGTCGGGCTTCTGCTCGGTGCGGTTGCAGGTTTTTCTGTGGTATCCGTGACCGGGGTGGGGATTGATATGGTTGTGTACGCGGCGTTGGTATTGCTGAGCCGGGTAGACCTCAAGGTGGCGATTCCAACATCTGTGGTGATTATGGCGTTCTCCTCAGTGGTTGGGGTGATCGTAAAAAGCCTGTCCGGCGACTGGCAGCCCGGTGTATTTGGCAATTGGCTGGCGGCGGCGCCGGTTGTAGCGCTTGGGGCCCCCCTGGGTGTGTTTGTGGTGAGCCTGATTGGCCGGACGCTCACACTGCTGGTGGTAGCCCTGTTGTGTGTCGTGCAGTTTGTGTGGACGTGTGTCTCGGAGTGGCAAGTTCTGGGGGGGGCAGGGGTCGCTATGGCGTTACTTGCTGTGTTCGTTTGTCTTTGGGGGTTCGAGGAGTTGCGGTTTTCCGGATTGAGGCGGGAAAGGATGCGCTCGTGCTGCCCTCGGCGTGTTGAGGGGGCGTCTCAATTGAGTTAGAGGGGGGGCGATGTTATAACTAGTGCCAACATGAAAATGGAATTTACAAAGTCAAGGAGTTGATGATGTCCGACAGTATCAGGCTGCACTTTTACGATGGTTTTTACAGCCGTCGTGATCCACTGAAGACACTGGCCAACCTTTTTCGTTATCGAAAGCTATACCAGCCCGTTTACAATATTGGCGACCAGATTAGCCCTTATGTCGTTTCCGGTATGTCGGGACGCAAAGTCAACTACTCCCATCCCTTCAGCAGTAAAAAGATGATCGCCATCGGCTCGGTGCTGGCGGGTATCCGGGACGAGGATGTTGCCTGGGGTACGGGGCTGATGCGCCCGGATCACGCCCCCTATGTGCTAAAAGCAAAAAATGCACGCATTGTGGCTGTGCGGGGCCCTAATACACGGGCTGCGCTGCTTGAGCATGGCCTTGATTGCCCTGAAGTCTATGGTGATCCTGGCCTGCTGATGCCCTACCTGTTCCAGCCAAATGTTGAAAAGAGATATCGAGTTGGCGTAATTCCACATGGATCGCACCTCCAGGACTTGGAGGTGAAACTCGAGGGAAGCTCTTACGCTCTGATTAGTCCGCGCCTGCACTGGCGTGAGTTTATTGAGAAGATCTGCGCGAGCGAGCTGATTGTCTCCAGCTCATTACACGGTGTGATCCTTGCTGATGCTTACGGTGTTCCCAATCTGCCATTGCGCCACAATAAATGGTTACACGGTACGCCTTTCAAGTTCGAAGACTACTACCTGTCGACTCGGCGCTCTCCCGAGTTCTTCGATTCCTCCCAACTTCTGGATAAAGGTGCGCTGCAACGCGCTGTGGCGGCGTACGAGGCGCCCAGGCTCGACCTTCGGCCACTCGTGAATGCGTTCCCTTACCCGGTTAAGAATGAGGATTTCCTGCGTCGCCTCAACTCGGTTCAGAGTTGGTAGTTATTTCTTGGTGGCCGGGGTATGGATTCTTGGGTGGCTCGATACCAAGGCTGCTGACGTTCTACATGGGGGAGTAATGCGGGGGATGCTGGAGATTGTCAGCGCTTTCTCTGATGACCCGACTTTAGTGGGGTTGTGAATAAAAATTGAGGTGCCGGCAACAAAAAAGGCGATCCGAAGGATCGCCTTTTTTGTTGCCTTCGAGGATTCAGCGCTTGCTGAACTCTCTGAATATGGCTGGGGTGGTAGGATTCGAACCTACGCATGACGGGATCAAAACCCGCTGCCTTACCGCTTGGCTACACCCCAATTTCGAATCTGCGAGACTGCATCTCGCAGAAGGAAAATGGTAGCAAGGGGGAGACTTGAACTCCCGACCTCAGCATTATGAGTGCTGCGCTCTAACCAGCTGAGCTACCTTGCCATTGATGATCTCGGCTAACCGAGGGCGCGAATAATAGGGCGGCCCAGCGGGGGTGTCAACACTTTTTTTATAAATTAATCAGTGAGTTAGCGTGACACGCAAATTTTAGCGCCCGCGGCCAATGGCCGCGAGTAGTGACCCGAAAACCACAGTCAGGGCGCCGAGCCAGCTGATCCAGTTCATGGGTTCCACTTCGATGTAATTTGGCCAAAGGGCGCCAATCAGAGCGCTTAGCATCAGGGTCATTAGCGGTACCAGGGCCAGCGTCGCGCTGACCCTGGAGGCCTCCCAGGCGGCCATGGCTTTGGCGAAAGCACCGTAGGCGATCAGGGTATTGGCCGCGAGAAAGATCAGCAGAGCCCAGGAGAACGCGTCCAGTGTCAGTGCCGTGGCGGGTTTGGCTGCCGGCAGGAAGCACAGGCTTCCCGCCACGTAAATCATTACCAGCAGATTCTGCGGGCGGGACACGGCGACGATTTTTTTCTGGAACACGCCGTAAACCGCCCAGGTTATGGCGGCGATAACGATGAGCCCAACGCCGACCAGGTATTGTGGATCCTTGCCCTGAATCAGCTCCTGCAGGCGCAGGTTGAAAAACAGGGGGAGGCCTATACAGACCAGGGTTACGCCCATCCACTGGCGCGCGGAGAACTGCTCTCCAAGCCAGATAACGCTGAAGACCAGTAACAGTAGCGGCGCCAGCTGGATCAGAACCTGAAGAGCGCCAGCGGTGATGTAGTTCAGGCCGTTGGCATAGGCGATGTAATTCCCGAGCAGGCCTGTAACGGCGAGCACAGTGTAAGGGAGCAGCTTTCCCTGTAAGAGTTGCCCGAGGGCCAGCTCTTGGCGCCAGCTGTAGTAGGTTCCGGCGAATATTGCCGCGCCTAGGAAGCGATACCAGGTGATTGTGGTGGGATCCATGTCGGCGATTAGGCCTTTCATGGCGATGGGCAGCAGGGCCCACAGGAATGCCGTGATGAGTGCCAGCGGCAGCCCCACTTTCCAGTTGGATTGATACATAGCGTTCGTCTGGGAGGGGGAGGAGGCTCCGCTCCCGGGTGGGAGCGGAGAGTGTCATGAGGGGTCAGACGTTGAAGCGGAAGTGCACCACGTCACCGTCGGCGACAACGTACTCTTTGCCTTCCAGGCGCCACTTGCCGGCTTCTTTTGCACCGGCTTCGCCTTTATTGGCAACAAAGTCGTTGTAGCCAATCACTTCTGCACGGATAAACCCTTTTTCGAAATCGGTGTGGATTTTACCTGCCGCCTGGGGCGCAGTTGCGCCCAGAGGGATGGTCCAGGCGCGAACCTCTTTTACACCGGCGGTAAAGTAGGTGTGGAGGCCCAGAAGCTGGTAGCCAGCGCGGATCACACGGTTCAGGCCCGGTTCTTCCATGCCGAGGCCTTCGAGGAATTCCAGCTTCTCATCGTCGTCGAGCTCGGCGATTTCAGATTCGAGCTTGTTGCAGATGGGTACCAGCACAGCATTTTCTTCCGCGGCAATTGCGGCTACTGCGTCCAGGTGCGGGTTGTTCTCGAAGCCGTCTTCGTCCACGTTAGCGATGTACATGGTGGGCTTGATGGTGAGCAGGCTCAGTTCTTTCAGGCTCGCCAGTTCGTCGTCATTCAGGCCGAAGGAGCGCAGCGGTTTGGCCTCGTTCAGGTGCGGCTGAACTTTTTCCAGCAGAGCCTTCATCTTGATGGCGTGCTTGTCCTGGCCTTTGGCGGCACGGCTATAGCGTTGCAGGGCTTTTTCGACGGTATCCAGGTCTGCCAGCGCCAGCTCGGTGTTGATCACCTCGATGTCAGCTACCGGGTGCACTTTATTGGCAACGTGAATCACATTGTCGTCTTCGAAGCAGCGCACCACGTGAGCGATCGCGTCGGTCTCGCGGATATTGGCGAGGAACTTGTTGCCCAGGCCTTCGCCTTTGGAGGCGCCGGCCACGAGGCCCGCAATGTCGGTGAACTCCATGGTGGTGGGGATCACTTTTTGCGGCTTGACGATTTCCGCCAGCTTGTCGAGGCGGGGATCCGGTACTGGCACCACGCCGGCATTCGGTTCAATGGTGCAGAACGGGAAGTTTTCCGCGTCGATGCCCGCTTTGGTTAGGGCATTGAACAGGGTAGATTTGCCCACGTTGGGCAGGCCGACGATGCCGCAAGTAAAACCCATGGTCTGAATCCTGTTGCTGATGGCGGGCCTGCATCCGGCCTCGGGCCATCTTATTTAGCGTTTGCTTTGGAGTTGGTGTGCAGAGTCTTCATGGCTGCGTTCCAGTCGCCGCTGGCGGCGATAGGAAGTGCGTCGATCGCGCGGTCAATGGCCTCGGCCAGCTGATCCTGCTCAACGCGCGGTGCCCGCTGAAGAACGTAATTTGCTACATCGCGCGCATTGCCGGGGTGGCCGACACCGAGGCGCAGGCGCATAAAGTCACGATTGTTACCCAGAGCGGCGATGATGTCGCGCAAGCCGTTGTGCCCGCCGTGTCCGCCGCCGCTTTTCAGGCGCGCGGTGCCGGAAGGCAGGTCGAGCTCATCGTGAGCGACCAGTATGGCTTCTGCGGGAATCTTGAAGAAGTTCGCCAGCGGGCCGACTGCCTGGCCGCTGCGATTCATATAGGTAGTGGGAATCAGCAGGCGGATTTCCTGCCCGCCGATTCGCACGCGGCCGGAAAGGCCGTGGTATTTGCTGTCTGCCGCGAGCTGGGCACCGTGAATACGGGCCAGCTCGGAGACAAAATCGGCCCCGGCATTGTGCCGCGTCCGGTCGTATTCCGGACCTGGATTTCCCAGGCCCACTATCAACTGGATGGGCGTGTCCGGAGCCTTGCTCAAGGTTCTGTACCTGAACTGATGCCGGCTTATTCTTCGCCGGACTCTTCGCCTTCAGCTGCGTCGGCTTCGATAGCGCCGCGCGGCTTGTGAACGGAAGCAACAACCAGGTCGTGGTCTGCACCGTGGGCCAGATCTACAGACTCAACGCCAGCCGGCAGCTTGATGTCGGAGATGTGAACGGTACCGTCCATTTCCAGGTTGGCCAGGTCTACTTCGATGAACTCAGGCAGCTTGGAAGCCGGTGCGCTGATTTCCAGCTCGGTCAGGGTGTGAGACACGATGCCGCCAGCTTTAACACCTTTACAGGTGTCTTCGTTCAGGAAGTGTACCGGTACTTTGATGTGCACTTTGGTGTCTGCGGATACGCGCTGGAAGTCAGCGTGCAGCAGAACGGCCTTGGCCGGGTGACGCTGCAGGTCACGCAGGATCACGGTTTCTTCCTTGCCGTCGACGTTCAGGGTCAGAACGGAGGAAAATACAGCTTCGTTTTCCAGTGCCTTGAACATGTCTTTCTGCAGCAGGGCGATGGATTGCGGCTCAACTTCGCCACCGTAAATGATGGCCGGAACTTTTGCTTCCAGGCGACGCAGGCGGCGGCTCGCACCTTTCCCTTCGTCGCTGCGGACGCTGGCATTCAGTTTGAATTCAGACATGGGGTAAACCTCGGGTTGTCTGTCCAGAAGGACCTGCGACCGGTGCCCTCTGGTGTTGCTATAAGTTAGGCATAATCTATTGATTCGCCCAATAGTAAACGCCCGGCAGTGCCGGGCGGGCGCGTATTCTAAGGGGAAGTGGGGGGGATTGCCAGCAAATTTGGCGGCAGCAAAAAGGGCGCACCTGTATGGATGCGCCCTTTCTGTTTGAACCGCTGCGACACCTTAGGAGCGGAACATGGCCGACAGGGATTCTTCATTGCTGATACGGCGCATGGACTCAGCCAGCATGGCGGAGAGGGTGAGCTGGCGAATCTTGGGTGCCTTTTCCATTTTGTCGCCCAGCGGAATGGAGTCGGTGACAACCAGCTCGTCCAGTACGGAGTTGTTCAGGTTGTCGATGGCCTTTCCGGATAGTACCGGGTGAGTACAGTAGGCAACCACTTTCATGGCGCCGTGCTCTTTCAGTGCGTTGGCGGCGTTACACAGGGTGCCGGCAGTATCGACCATATCGTCAACCAGCAGGCAGGTGCGGCCGTTGATTTCACCGATGATGTTCATGACTTCGGCAACGTTGGCGGCTGGGCGGCGCTTGTCGATGATGGCCAGGTCGCAGTCGAGGCTCTTGGCAACGGCGCGCGCACGGACAACACCGCCGATATCCGGAGAAACCACCACGAGATTTTCATATTTCTGGCGCTCGATGTCGTCGAGCAGCACGGAAGATCCGTAGACGTTATCCACAGGCACGTCGAAGAAGCCCTGGATCTGTTCTGCGTGCAGATCCACCGTCAGAACGCGATCGATGCCGACGCTCACCATCATGTCTGCGACAACCTTTGCGGAAATCGGCACGCGCTGGGAGCGAACGCGGCGGTCCTGGCGGGCATAGCCGAAATAGGGAACCACTGCGGTAATGCGGCCCGCGGAGGCGCGGCGCAGGGCGTCAACCAGCAGGATCAGTTCCATCAGGTTGCGGTTGGTGGGCTGGCAGGTGGACTGCACAACGAATACGTCGCGGCCGCGCACGTTGTCGGTGATTTCAACCGCGATCTCGCCGTCGGAGAAACGCTTAACAACGGCTTCCCCAAGGGGTATCGCCATATGGTCAACAATCTTTTGTGCCAGTTCCGGGTTTGCGTTGCCGGTGAAGACCATTAAGTCAGCCACTGCGAGTACCTTTTTCGTCTTGAGGTGAAAAGTTTAGTGAAGATCAGGGAGTTTCGGAGCGCGAACTGCTTGCAGAGGATTTTGATGCCGTTTCATTGGGCGACCATTGGTGCAAGTGTGGATTTGTGGTCAGTTTGCCGGGTGTCCCGGTCTGGCCGGATGCTCCGTATGCGACTCGGAATGATGTCGGTCGCATCAAACAGGGAAATGGCTGGAGTGGAAGGATTAGCTTCGCCTGCGGCTCGCTGGTCTCAGCTGGTTGCACCAGCCTTGGCTCGAACCTGATCAGAGTGCGTTGCTTTTCTCAAGCTCACTGCCAACCTGAAAATATGGCTGGGGTGGTAGGATTCGAACCTACGCATGACGGGATCAAAACCCGCTGCCTTACCGCTTGGCTACACCCCAGCAATCTTGCAGCTAATCAATTTAGACGCTTGCTGCAAATTTCGCGAGCTGCCTGTGAGTTGGCGATTCATTGACGCCTGAGGCAACAAAACCGTCTGTCCCGCTCGGGCGTTTGGCGAGAATTTCTCGCGCTTGCACTTCTGAGTCGAATGCGGCGAAAACGCAAGCGCCGGTTCCGGTCAGATGTGCTTCGCCGAATTGGGAAAGCCATTGCCTGGCCTTCCTTACCTCGGGATAGAGGTCTTCAACAAGTGGCTGGAAATCATTGCTGGCCTGTTCGTTTAGCCAGTGTCTGTTCAGCTGCCTGTCGCGAAGGGCCGCTAATGTAATGGCGGCTGAATCTCTTGTCAAACCCGAATGGGAAAATAATTCCGCGGTGCTGATATGGCAGGCGGGGATCAGCACGACATACCATGCTTTCTCGATAAAAACAGGGGTGAGCCGTTCACCCACGCCCTCGGCCCAGGCCGAGTGGCCGCGTACAAAAACCGGAATGTCCGCGCCAAGCTGTCGGCCCAGCTCAGCAAGCTGATCGACGTCGAGTCCACATTGCCACAGGGCGTTCAAGCCAAGGAGTGTCGTTGCGGCATCACTGCTGCCACCGCCGATGCCGCCGCCCATTGGCAGTACCTTTTCCAGTGCGATGTGGGCGCCGGTAGCGGTTGTTGGCGCGGTACGTTTCAGCAGCATCGCCGCGCGATAAATCAGATTGCTCTCTGCGGGGATATCGAGCCCGGGGCAGGAAACCGAAATGGTGTCGTCGCGGCGCAGGGTAAAGGTCAGGCTGTCGCCAAAATCCAGCAATTGAAAAACTGTCTGCAATTCGTGGTAGCCGTCAGCACGCTTGCCGAGAATGCGTAGCAGCAGGTTGAGTTTGGCCGGGGCGGGCAGCTGTAAGTCTGGCATGGAAAATCAGATTGGCTGAGTAAGGGGCGGGATTTTAGCAGCAGGGTGCGGCAGCTTACAGTTTTGCGATGGTGGCAGCGGGCGTGCGGTTGCACGCCCGCTGCCAAAGGCTGTTACCGGTTTATTTTGGGAGCCATTCCTTGATCACCAGTGTGACATTTACCGGGCCAGTGACCTGGCGCGTTACCGCTTTTATCCGGGTGGGCAGTTTGTAAGGGCCAACGCGCTGGTAATCGCTGAAATTCAGTTGCCACCCAGACTGGCTCAGGCTCTGCAGCAGCCCTTCGGCATCGGCCTGTTTGGCAGAAACGGCGCCTGGGGCCGGCAACCCTCGTGCCCAGTAAAACATCTCGGTTACAGGCAGTGGCCAGCCCATAATCTGTTCGGTGAGTTGCCCGGGATCTGCCGCGAACACGGCAGGGTCACTGCCGCGCTGCAGGCTGACGCCGCCCGGTGAACCGCTGATCACTGTGGCGCCAGCGCCGAGGGGGCCGCTCAGGTGGATGCGATAATTGCCGCTGGCCTGCTGCCAGGTCAGGTTGGCGCTGCCATTTTCCTTGGTCGAGCGTACCCCCAGTTTGCCTTTTACTTCCCAGCGTTGCAGCGCGGCGGCCGACTGGGATGTCGCGGCCGGGGCGGTTGGCGGCTGCGCCTGCTGGGTGCTGCAGGCACTCACTGCGGCGACCAGCAAAAAGGTCAGTGCGCGCAGTGCATGTTGAAACCGGGGTATTGAATGTGGCGCAGAGTGCTTCTCAGCTTTCACTAACATGCTGTTCCAGTCGTTGTTGATCCTGCAGGCGTTGCATGGCCGCAGGAATGATTTTGCTTTCCGGGTTCTGCTTCAGTCCGCGTTCCCATATCTGCATGGCCTGCTGGCGTTCACCCGTTGCCCAGAGGGCTTCGCCGAGATGAGCGGCGATTTCGTGATCGTCGAGCAGCTCCAGGGCCCGCTGCAGGTATTTGATCGCTTCAGCGTGATTGCCCAGGCGAAAATGTGCCCAGCCCATGCTGTCGATGATTGCCGGGTCGTCGGGACTGAGTGCCAGGGCTTTGGTGATTAGCACAAACGCCTCTTCAAGGCGTTCGTCATAGGACAAAAGTTTGTAACCCAGTGTGTTGAGGAGGTTCGCATTATCCGGGTCGCGGGACAATAGCTTGCGCAGACCCAGTTCAAAGTTTTTGATATCGCCCAGTTGTTCACTGGCCATGGCGTGGGCGTAAATCAGGCGACTGCTGCTGTCATCCTTTTCCAGGGCGCTGGCCAGCACCGCGCGGGCTTTTTGTGGGTGGTTGTATTTATTGAGCAGTTCCGACTGCAGCAGGTAGAACTGCTCCTGCTGGCTGGCGTGGCGCTCGCGCAAGTCGCTAAACCAGGCGTCGGCTTCCTCGAGTTCCCCGTTTGCCGCCAGTAGCTCGGTGCCGCGGGTGATCGCCTGCACATAGTCGCTTCCGGGGCGCACCTGCCGGTAGTGGGTGACGGCGCCGCGGAAGTCGCCTTTCTGTTCGTCAATCCCGCCGAGGTAAAAGTGGGCGGCGGACTCGTGTTCTTCCAGTGCCAGTAGTCGCTCCAGCAGTGGCTGGGCTTTGTCCAGCTGTTTGGTTTCGTACTGGATCAGTGCCAGTGACAGCAGCAGGTTGCCGTCGTTGGGGCGCTGCTTCACCAGTTCGACAAACTGCTGTTGGGCCAGGTCGAGATCTTCGCGAATCAGCAGGCGGGCATATTGCAGGCGCAGCCGGCTTTCTTGCGGGTACAGGGCCACCAGTCCTTCCAGTAGCCCGCGGGCTTCGGCTTGCCGGCCCATATCGATAAGAATGTGGGACTCCAGTAGCGGCGCATCCAGTAATGAGGGATCGAGCTCCTGAACCTGGCGCGATATTTTCAGGGCTTCTTCGAATTGTTTGTTTTCCCGCAGCATCATGGCGAGCGCCAGTGACGCTTCGTGGTTGTCCGGGTACATCTGGGACAGGCGGCGGAAATCCGGCAGGAGCTCGCTCGCGGTTTCTTCATTGGAGACGGCGGTCGCCGCGACAGATTGCAATGGCGCATCGCCGCCCAATTTCAGCGCCTGTTCCGCATGTGTGAGGGCGTCGTGCACTTCGCCGGCTAGGGTCAGCTCGGCGGTGGCGGCGAGCTGGGCCTCAGGGTTTTTTGGCTCGAGCTCCACCCACAGGCGCGCCGATCTGAGGGCCGCGCGACGGGCATTCAGAAAACGGGCGATACGTGTCGCGCGTGCGGCGACGCCGGCGTCCTGGGTGCGCTCGGCCTGGAAGTAATAGTTGGCCAGCGCCAGGTCGTACTGTTGCCGGTTTCCGGCCACTTCGGCCACCAATAAGGTGTAGAAGGTTTCAATCGGAAAGGGCTTGAGCGTTTCCTGGCTGGCGACATCACCGGCCACCTCCTGGTTACCGGCGATACCCTGGGTTCCGGGCTGGGGGGGCACCGCGGTGGCGCTCCCGGTCGCGGTGCTTGGCGTTTCGCCGAGCTGGGCGTCGGTTGGCTGCTGCGCACAGGCGGTGAAAAGGGCGAGAGCGGCAGCGGGTATGAGTAATCGCCGGCTATGCAGCGTGCAGGGGGTGTATATATCGGCCTGGGCAAGCGGGCGCTTGCGGAAGTAGCTGAAATGCATAGAACGTGTCCGTACGTGTGTGCCGGGACGTCAATTCCTGAACGTCCGACCGGTCGGGTACCGGGCCTGGTGGCGTTTTTTTCCGGGTTATCGCCGTATAATTCTAGTTGTGAAATCCGGGCCTGCTCGCCCCGGGGAGGAGGAATGGGTAAAGTCAGCACAGAATTAAACCGGCTGACCGGTGCGTCAGTGCCAGCCGTTTACGCCGAGTGCTTGCATGGGCGGCGTCTCGCCCGGACAATGTGCGCCCTTTTTATGTTCATTTGCGCCATAGCCGCTGTTGCCGGCGGTCGTTTTCACACTGTTTGACGGTAACCTATGCCAATCCTCGCTTTGGGTATCAATCACGACAGCGCTCCGGTAGATGTGCGCGAGCGGGTGGCGTTTGCCCCTGAAGTGATGCCCAGTGCGCTGGCTGAGGCGCGCAGCGCCCTGAACAGCACCGAATTCGCGATCCTTTCTACCTGTAACCGCACCGAGATCTATGCCGATGCGGCGCCGGAGTCGGTGCTGGCGTGGATCGCCGCTTATCATCGGGTGCCCCTGGAGCAGCTGGCCGGCTGCCACTATCACTACACCGACGAATCCGCAGTGCGGCATATGATGCGGGTAGCCTGCGGACTCGACTCCCTTGTTCTCGGTGAGCCCCAGATCCTGGGGCAGATGAAGTCCGCCTATGCGGTGGCCCGGGAGGCCGGCAGCGTCGGATCAACACTGCACAACGTCTTCCAGCAGGTGTTCTCGGTAGCCAAGCGCGTGCGCACCGAGACCGCCATTGGCGAAAACCCGGTGTCAGTGGCTTTTGCTGCGGTTTCGCTCGCGTCGCGGATCTTTACGGATCTGAGTGAGCAGACGGCGCTGCTGATCGGCGCCGGGGAGACCATCGAGCTGGTGGCGCGACATCTGCTCGACAAAGGCGTCAGCAAATTGATCGTTGCCAACCGAACTTTGCAGCGCGCTGAACAGCTGGCGGAGGCCTTCGGGGCCGAGGCCATCCTTCTGGCGGATATTCCGGAGCACCTGCCGCGGGCCGATATCGTGATCAGTTCCACCGCCAGCCAGTTGCCGATTCTGGGCAAGGGCGCGGTGGAGTCGGCACTCAAGAAGCGCCGTCACCGCCCGGTGTTTATGGTGGATATTGCGGTGCCGAGGGATATCGAGCCTCAAGTCGCACAGCTCGATGATATCTATCTATATACGGTGGATGACCTGCGCGGAGTGATTGACGAAGGCAAGCGTCTGCGGGAGAAAGCGGCAGAATCAGCGCATGTGATCGTCGACGAAGCAGCACAGGCGTTTATGCGCGAGCAGCGCAGCCTGCTCGCGGTGGACTCGATCCGCCATTATCGCCAGCAGGCTCAGGCGATGAGCAAAGACGAGCTGGAAAAGGCCCTGGTGCAACTGCGCGCCGGTAGCGATCCGGCGCAGCTGCTGGAGCAGCTGGCACGCACACTGACCAACAAATTGATCCACGCCCCCACCGTAGCGCTGCGTCAGGCGACGGCGGAAGGAGATCTGGAGCGCCTGCGTATTGCGCGGGAGATCGTTGGCTTGTCCGAGGAAGACGGGCAGTCCGCATCCGAATTACCGGCACCGGTGCCGGGCAGCAAGAAACAAAAGTAATGAAAGCTTCGGTACAGCAGAAACTCGATAACCTGGTGGAACGCCACGAGGAGGTCTCCGCCCTTTTGGGGGATGCGGAGACCATCAGTGATCAGGAAAAATTCCGCGATCTGTCCCGGGAGTATTCCGAGCTGGAGGAGGTGGTCAAATGCTATCGCCGCTACAAAACCCTCCAGGACGATATGGCCGCCGCGCGCGAAATGCTGGCAGAAAACGACGCTGAAATGCGCGAGATGGCACAGGAAGAACTGCGTGAAGCGGAAGCTCAAATAGAGCCGCTGGAAAAGGAATTACAGACACTGCTGCTGCCGCGGGATCCCAATGACCGCAAAAACGTGTACCTCGAAGTGCGTGCCGGAACCGGTGGTGATGAAGCGGCGATTTTCTCCGGAGACCTGTTCCGGATGTATTCCCGCTATGCGGAAAAGCAGGGCTGGCGCATCGAGGTGATCAGCGAAAACCCGGGTGAACACGGTGGTTACAAGGAGATCATCACCCGCGTCGCCGGCGAGGATGTTTACGCCAAGCTCAAGTTTGAGTCCGGTGCGCACCGGGTGCAGCGTGTGCCGGAAACCGAGTCCCAGGGCCGGATCCACACCTCGGCCTGCACGGTTGCGGTAATGCCGGAGCCGGATGAGCGCGATGCCATCGAGATCAGCAAGGCGGATCTGCGGGTGGACACTTACCGCGCGTCGGGCGCCGGTGGCCAGCACGTGAACAAGACCGACTCCGCGGTGCGCCTCACGCATATCCCTACCGGGATTGTGGTCGAGTGCCAGGACGAGCGCTCCCAGCACAAGAACCGCGCCAAGGCGATGGCGTTACTGCAGGCCAAACTCAACAGCGCGCAGGAGTCTGCGGCCGCGCAGGAGATATCCGATGCGCGTCGCAACCTGGTAGGCAGTGGCGATCGCTCCGAGCGCATCCGCACCTACAACTATCCCCAGGGGCGGGTGACCGACCACCGCATTGGTCTCACGCTCTACAAGCTCGACGAAGTCATGCAGGGCGCGCTGGATGAAGTGATCGGCCCGCTGCGCACCGAGTACCAGGCGGATCAGCTCGCGGCTCTCGGCCAGCATTGATTCGGAGATCCAGTGGCGAGCGTAAAGGAAAACCTGCTGCGGGCGGTGGAGCTGACGGAAAGCGACAGCCCCCGGCTGGATCTGGAAGTATTGCTGTGTCACGTGCTGGGCAAGACCCGTGCGTGGCTGTATACCTGGCCGGAACATGAGCTCGACGACCAGTCGCAGCAGGTGCTGGATCGCCTGATCCAGCGGCGCATTGCCGGCGAGCCGGTGGCGCATCTCACCGGGTTTCGTGAATTCTGGTCGCTGCCACTCAAGGTCAACCGCTCCACGCTTATTCCGCGGCCGGATACCGAAGTGCTGGTGGAAACTGTGCTGGAACTCTGCCCGCAAGAGGCGTTGCAGGTGCTGGATCTGGGCACAGGAACCGGGGCGATCGCACTGGCCCTGGCCTCAGAGCGGCCTCTCTGGCAAATCCTGGCTGTGGATAAAATGCCGGCGGCTGTGGCCCTCGCGGAAGAAAACCGCAGTGCGCTCGGCCTCGCGAATGTGCGGGTCTTGCAGAGTGACTGGTTTGCGTCAGTGCCCGCCCAGCGCTTTGCTGTGATTGTCAGCAACCCTCCCTACATTGATGCCCGCGACCCCCACCTGCGTGAAGGGGACGTGCGCTTTGAACCCCACTCGGCACTGGTGGCCGAGGAGCAGGGACTTTCGGATATTCGCCTGATCGCCCGTCGCGCGCCGGAGTTTCTGGAGCCGGGTGGCTTGCTGGCTGTGGAGCATGGCTGGCAGCAGGCCGAGGCGGTGCGCCGGATCTTCAGCGAAGCGGGTTACCGGGATGTGGAATCCCGGCTTGACTATGCCGGAAATGAAAGGCTTACACTGGCGCGCAATCCGTAACCACACGGCTCGCAACCGGTAAGTCGCGAAAGGGAGTTTTCTATGCACGACCACGCCCACCACCGCCACGGTGGTAACCATCTGCGCCCCCTTGTCTGGGGTCTTGTCATCACTTTTGCCTTTGCCATTGTCGAGGCGGTGGGAGGCTGGCTGTCCGGTTCCCTGGCGTTGCTCGGGGATGCGGGACATATGGTCACAGATTCCGTCTCCCTCGCGCTCGGTGCGGTGGCCGCGCTGTTGGCACAGCGGCCTGCGAACCGTGAGCTGTCCTTCGGTTGGGGGCGGGCGGAGGTGCTTGCGGCCATGGCCAACGCTGTCTTCATGCTGGTGATCGTTATCGGCATTGCCATTGCGGCGGTGGATCGCCTGCGCTCGCCTCAACCGGTGCAGGGTGGAATGGTGATGCTGATCGCGGCGATCGGTTTGCTGGTCAATCTCGCCGTGGCCTGGGTACTGCACCGGGGAGAGCAGACCCTGAATATCCGCGGCGCTTTGCTGCACGTGATGGGTGATCTGCTGGGCTCGGTTGCGGCACTGGTCGCCGGGGCGGTGATTTACTTTACCGGCTGGACACCGATTGACCCGCTGCTATCGGTGCTGATTTGCCTGTTGATCCTGGCATCCAGTGTCCGCCTGTTGCGGGATGCGGTGGATGTCCTGATGGAGCGGGTACCGCGGGAGCTGAGCCTGCCGGTGGTGGGCGAGACCCTGGCGGCGGTGGATGGCGTGCGCTCGGTGCACGATCTGCATATCTGGCGCCTGGACAGCAGCACCGTCTCACTGTCGGCGCATATTGTGGTCGATGACCTGGTCGCCTGGCCCAGCGTGCTGGAGCGGTTGCGGCAGACCCTGATCAAACGCTTTGATATCGACCATATCACCCTGCAGCCTGAGCCGCTGCATTACGACACCACCCCGGTGATCGACCGGGTAACGCTGGGCGGGTAAGCCGCCCGGTGCGGGCGGCGCTATCGGCTGAGGCGTCGCTCAGGAATCAGTCTTCGTCGCTTTCGGTGGCGGGTGTTTGCGGTTCTGCCGCTGGTACCTCGCCGGTTTCATTCCCGCTGCCATTCCCGCTGCCATTCGAAAGCGTATCGCTGTCCGTCGCTGCAGGGGTGTCTTCCGCCACCACCTCTTCCGGCGGGCTGATCTGTTCCTGTGGCGCCTCAATACCAATGTGGTAGGCGGCAAACCCTGGCTGCACCACCTGGTTCATGGCCATGCCGAGAATGCGCCCG
The DNA here is from genome assembly GCF_048323715.1 of Microbulbifer weihaiensis. Classification (NCBI taxonomy): domain Bacteria; kingdom Pseudomonadati; phylum Pseudomonadota; class Gammaproteobacteria; order Cellvibrionales; family Microbulbiferaceae; genus Microbulbifer; species Microbulbifer weihaiensis. Next base: position 325,660 of record NZ_JBLWFL010000005.1, on the reverse strand, counting down.
TTGTACTGGGAGCGGATTTCCTTGCGCACATTGGTGATGGGATTGGTCACCGTGCCGAGCACGTCGCCCTTGCTGACAAACTCGCCGAGCTGCACCTTGCTGAAAATAATTCCGCCGTTGGTGGCCCGCTGCCAGGTGGAGTTGTAGTACACCGGTTCTGGCTCGCCCCACAGGCGGAATTTGCTCACCATGCCCAGCTGGTTCAGCAGGGTGCGGATCCCTTTCACGCTGTGACTGACCGATAACTCATCGAGCACCATGGGTGCGCCGGCTTCCAGGGTGACTGTGGGGATACCGGCTGCGACCGCTGCGTGGCGCAGAGTGCCCTTGGCGCCGTCGCTGTGCAGCACCACGGTGGATCCGAAGCCCTTGGTGAGCTTCACCACTTTCGGATCGCTCAGGTCACCGCGCAGCTGTGGCAGGTTGGTGCGATAGAAAGACCCGGTATGCAAGTCAACGATGGCGTTGCAGTGCACCACAACCTCGTCAAAAAACGAGCGCGCGATACGCGAGGCCGAGGAGCCATTCTTGTCGCCGGGAAAGTGGCGGTTGAGGTCGCGGCGATCAGTCAGGTAGCGTGAGCTGCGGTGGAAGCCCTGCATATTGACGATGGGCACGCCGATAACCGCGCCCTTGAGCGTTTTCGGGTTCAGGTTGTACATCACCCGGCGTACGGTTTCGATGCCGTTCAGTTCATCGCCGTGGATCGCGGCGGTGATACAGAGTGTGGGGCCGGGTTCGGCGCCGTTGACCACCAGCACCGGCGTGGCGCTGTAAACCCCCTCAAAATGCTGGTTCGGGGACCAGGGCAGGCGGGTGGAGGTGGCGGGCGGTACTTCGGCGCCCAATAGACGCAGCGGCCGTCCTTCCGGCGCGGGCGCGGTTTCGGGCTCGCTGGGTTTGGAGGGCTGCGGCTGAGGTTCGGGCTGAGCTTTTTCCGCGGTCGCGGGCTCGGCCGGCGCTTCCTGTGGTGGTGTGATCAGCTCCTGCTCGCTGACGGGCTTGTCGAGTTCAATGCTTTTTGCCTGGGGCATCGGCTCGGTGTCTGCCGTCGCCCCCTCAGTATTTTGCACAGTGGCAGTATCTGAAGATTCTTCCTGCCCTGTGGCCTCATCTCGGTCATCCTCCTGCTTCGCCGGCATATTTTCTAATGCGACTTCGCTCGGCGCCGTGGCGTCCTGCGGCTGCTCCTCCGCGAATGATGGTATTGCAGAGAAGGAGAGGGACAACAAAAGTGACAGGCTCAGAGAGCGACAAACCATGAATAGCTCCGGGAAATAAAGAATTCGGGACGGATTTCAGTTCAGGACTGTTTTGGGTGACTCAGGACTGTTTGGCGCGAAATCTCGTCAAGGGTTCCATGCGAGCGCGAGTATAGCCAATCGCGCAGTCTGGAATTGCGCGATACTTGGCGAATTATGGATGTGGTTACAACCGGCGGGTTCGCATGGCCCTGGCGCTGGTTCGCCGCAGGCGCAACATAAGCAGAACCGCCGCTGTGCCGAGCCCGATACAGATGCCGGTCCAGTAACCGTACACTCCCCACAGCTGCTCGCCGAGCCAGTAGGCACTGCCAAGTCCGACCAGCCAGTAGGAAAACAGCTGCATGTACATGGGCACCTGGGTGTCTTTATAGCCGCGCAGGGCACCCCAGGCCATGGCCTGGGCCACGTCCACCAGCTGGAAGGCGGCGGCGAGTAACAGCAGGTTGGTGGCCACGGCAGTGATGTCCGGGTTGTCCGTATAGGCGAGCACCAGCAGGTCGCGCAGGGTGATCAGGATTACCCCGGTACACAGGGCATAGACGAGCCCGCTGCAGACTCCGACGATACTCACAAATCGCGCGCGCTTGGGGCGTTTTTGCCCCAGTACCTGTGCGGTGCGGATACTGACTGCCTGGGCCAGCGCCAGTGCCACCAGGTAAAATACCGATCCAATACTGAGGCCGATCTGGTGGGCGGCCACAATGGTGGCGCCGTAGGAGGCAAGCAGCAGTGCGAGGCTGGCAAAGAAGGTGACCTCGCCGGCGGCGCCGACGCAGATTGGCATACCCACCGCCAGCAGGTGGCGCAGGGTGGGCCAGTGCGGTCGCGGTGGCAGCAGGCGCAGTTTCAGTGCGCGGTAGGCCGGATCCTGTTTGGCGTGCCAGTACAGCGCGATGGCGATGCACCAGCACACAAAGCTGGTGGCCCAGCCACAGCCGGCGCCTCCCATCGCGGGTATGGGGCCCCATCCGAACACCAGCAGTACATCCAGCGGGATATTGAGGGCAGCGGCAGCCAGGTAAATTCGCATGACCGGCCGTACCTGTCCCATACCCTCGCAGTAACCGCGCAGGGCGCTGCCCAAGGCAAAGGGCAGGGTGCCAGTGGCCAGTGCCAGCAGGTAGTGGATCATGACCTGGCGCACCGGTTCCTCAGTCTGGATCCACTGGCTCCACCAGAAGGATGTCACCAGCCCCGCAATCACCAGCAGCCCACCCGCCAGCGCGATCCACACGGACTGCCGCATCTGCTGTGCGCAGCCTTTTTCATCCCTGGCGCCGCGCAAATTTGCGACCACCGGGGATACCGCGGCGAGCATGCCGATCAGGGTTACCGCGCACACCGCCCAGATACTCGAGCCCAGCGCCAGTCCGGCGAGGTCGGTCTCGCCGGACTGGCCGGCGACAATGGTGTCAGTCACGCCCATGCTGACCACCGCCAGATTGCTGACCACCAGCGGACCGCCGAGGTTGGTCAGGTGGCGCAGCTCGGTCGCCGTAGCGCGTTTGTAGAGTTTCAGCATGGGGATAACACGAGTGACTAAACTGGTGCGGAGCCAGGCCAGCGGGAAAAATCGGTAAGAATCCGGCGGCTGATCCGACCAGATAAAAAACGGCGGAAAATTCGGAGCGAATTATGGATGGCGACCGCAGCGTGTTCAATCGTATTTACCGGGGCTTCCTGCATTTCCTGCGTCCACTGGACGGCCTGGGGCCGCTGGCGCTGAGGGTATTTCTGGGGCCGATATTTGTGCTCGCGGGCCTGAACAAGCTCGGTCACATCGACGACGTGGCCGCCTGGTTTGGCAACCCGGAATGGGGGCTGGGGCTTCCCGCTCCGGTAGTGATGGCGTGGCTGGCGGCCCTGACCGAATTTATCGGTGGCATCGCCCTGCTCGTGGGGCTGGGGGTGCGGTTGGTGGCGATGCCACTTATGGTCACGATGGCGGTGGCCGCAGTGACTGCGCACTGGCAGTACGGCTGGCACGCTTTGCCGGAGCAGACGCTCACCATGCCCTGGGAGTGGCGCAGGGATCTCATTGCCGAGGCGGTGGTGCGCAAGGACAAGGCGGTGGCGCTGCTGAAAGAATACGGAAACTACGCCTGGCTGACCGAGGCCGGCAATTTCACGGTTCTGAAGAATGGGATCGAATTTGCCGCGACCTACTTCATCATGCTGATGGCGCTGCTGTTCAGCGGCGGCGGTCGCTATGTGAGCCTGGATTACTGGATTGCCAGGCACCGTGGCGTGACGATCGCTGATTCCGGGCGCCATACCTGATTCTTAGACCGATACCTGAGCCATATAACCGATACCTGGGCCATATAGATGATATACTCGCCGAATATTTGATCATTGAGCGAGTAATCCGTTGATAGGTAAGTTTTTCCGCCGTTCCTCAGGCAGTGCGCAGGATAACCAGAATAAACAGTCGCACCCGGCACCGGAGCAGAAAGCTTCTGGCGCTGATAAAACGCGCTCCGCCTCCACTCGGGAGAGCGGCAAGTCCGAAGACGGGCGCAAGCGCGGGCGGCGGGGCAGCGCCGGCGGAGGAAAACCTGGCGGCAAGGGCGGTCGTTCCGACAGCCCGCGCAAGCCGGCCGAGCAGTCCTCCTGGAGCCTGGATCAGTTCCAGGTACCGGAGCAGGAAGGGAAAATCCGTTTTCACGACCTGGATCTGCCACTGCCCCTGATGCATGGTATTGCTGACCTCGGCTTCCAGTACTGTTCGCCCATTCAGGGACAGTCGCTGCCACACACCCTGAACGGTCACGACCTGGTGGGTAAAGCCCAGACCGGAACCGGCAAGACTGCGGCCTTCCTGATCACGGTGATCGACGAGCTGCTCAAACAGCCGTTTGATGGCGAGCGCTATGCCGGCGAAGCCCGCGCGCTGATCATTGCACCGACCCGCGAGCTGGTGATGCAGATTGCTGACGACGCCAAGAACCTGTGTAAATACACGGATCTGGAAATCCACACGCTAGTGGGCGGTATGGATTACCAGAAACAGCAGAAGGCGCTGAACGAGCGCTTTGTGGATATCCTCGTGGCCACCCCGGGCCGCTTGCTGGATTTTGTCAGCAATCGCGACTGTTACCTGGATCAGGTGGAATTCCTGGTCATCGACGAAGCAGATCGCATGCTGGATATGGGCTTTATTCCGCAGGTTCGCCGTATCGTGCGCCAGACCCCGCGCAAGACCCATCGCCAGACCATGTTCTTCTCGGCCACCTTCACCCCGGAAGTGGATGACCTGGTGGAACAGTGGACGCTCGATCCGGTCATTGTGGAAATCGAACCGGAGCGCGTGGCCACTGATTCTGTGACCCAGAATGTTTACCTCGTGTCTGGGGATGAAAAGTACAAGCTGCTGTACAACATCCTGCAAGGCGATGAGGTGGAAAGCCTGATTGTCTTTGCCAACCGCCGCGACCAGTGCCGCCGCCTGCATGAAAACCTCATCGCACACGGCTTCAACGCCGGTCTGTTGTCCGGTGAGGTGGCGCAGAACAAGCGCGTGCGCACACTCGAAGACTTCAAGACCGGCAAATCCAGGGTACTGGTGGCTACGGACGTGGCGGGCCGGGGTATCCATATCGACGGTATCAGTCACGTGGTGAACTACACCCTGCCGGAAGAGCCGGAAGATTATGTCCACCGTATCGGCCGTACCGGCCGCGCCGGCAAGAGTGGTACATCGATCAGTTTTGCCTGTGAAGACGATGCCATGCGCCTGGAACCGATCGAGCAGTTGCTGGGCAGCAAGCTGAAATGCGAAGTGCCGCCGGAAGAGCTGCTGGTGGAACCACCCAAAGTACACGTCAAGCGCAGCAGCGGTGATCGCGGCGATCGCGGTGGTGACCGCGGCGGAAATCGCGGTGGACGTCGTGGCGGCAGTGGAAGACCTCGCCACTGATCGCTCTGATAAACGGCTGAGGCCGAGTGACGGGCAATAAAAAACGCGGGAATTCCCGCGTTTTTTATTGCCTGGAATTTCACGCGCTTACTTTTCCGGGCCGTCGATACCCTTCGGCCATTTTCTTTCTTTTGTGACTTCGAGATGGTTGAGTTCCCGCCCGCGGCTTCCGTTGGGGCCCTTGCCCGGGTCGCCTTCGGTCCAGATGCGTTCCACCCACAGCGCCGTGCCGCCGGCAACTGCCGCAGGCATCACGAAAATATTCAGGATCGGCACCATCTTTGCCAGCATCACGCTGCCGCCGAATCCCAGGGTGGTGAGCTTCTTGCGCGTGAGCACCCGCTTGAGTTCACTGAAAGAGCGCTGGTGGTTGTCCAGCGGGTAGTCCACATACTGGATCGCCATGCACCAGGCGCCCCACAACGCGGTGAGGATCGCGGGGATGAACACGGTCCAGCTGGTGAGCAGGGCGATGATGAAAATCACAATGCCCCAGCCGAGAAAGTACATCAGCTTGCGCAATTCCCGTCCCAGGGTGCGGAACACCATGCTGTGCAGCGCTTCCGGGGGGGGCGGGTGGCCCGTGAGCAGTTCCTCGACTTTCTCCGCAAGAAGGCCGTTAAAGGGGGCGGCGATGATATTGGTAATGATGCCGAACAGATAGCCGTACACCAGGAAGAACAGCAGCACCACGGCAATGGCAATCAGCCAGGCCAGCCACTGGAACACACTGGCAGCCCAGTCCGCACCCTTGGCGAGTATGGCCCGCCACCAGGACATGTTGGAGGTGTCGACAGGTGAGTCCGACAGCAGGCCGCCGATAAACTGGCCGAGGTCATCGAACTGGCTGACCATCAGGGCGCCCAGTGCGATAAACAGCACCAGGTTGATGAGCAGGGGAATGATGATGAACGGGCGCAGCTCTTTCCGGGTCAGCAGCTGCGCCCCCCGGATCAGTGCGTTGACGCCGTGTACCGGGTTGGATGTCATGGCGTTATTTTGCTCCGGCTGCGCGCAGAATTTCCGCGTATTCTGTGCCCTGCACGTGTTCGCCAATGCGCGCCAGCAGTGTCTCGCCCTCGGGACTCTGGCTGTTCAGATCCAGGCCCTGTTGCTTGAACAGGTGCACAAAGGTGGAAAAGTTTTCGGCTTTCATGCCGCGGTAGGCGCGTTCCAGTAGATAGAAATCCCGGTTGAAGCCGTCCGGCGCCTCACCAACCAGAAACTCGGCGATGCGCGCATCATCGAAAACTTCGCCGAGAATTTTTTGCTTGTCTTTTTTCAGGCTCATTGTTACTTCCTTCTTTCAATTGCTGCCGAAAATTTACGGGGCCGGGTCGCCATTCAAAAACCGCGGAGCGCGGCGCTGCTGGCTGGCCTGCTCGTAATTGTATGCGGCAGCAATCAGCCTGTCTTCCTGATTGGCGCTGGCAAAAAAGGAAATGCCTATCGGCAGGTGTCGTATAAACCCCATGGGGACGGTGATATGGGGGTATCCGGCTACGGCGGCGGGTGTCGTGGCGGAGCCAAGATAGTGGTCGCCATTGATGTGATCGATTCTCCACGCCGGGCTGACCGTCGGTGCGATCAGGATATCCACCTTGTGCTTCGCCATGGTGGCGTCAATCCCGCGATCGCGTGCAAGACCGCGCAGTTCGGCGATTTTTCTGGTGAACCCTTTTTCTTTGCGCCCCTGTGAGCGCTGTGCCATTTCGAAGATTTCCTGGCCGAAATAGGGCATGGCCATTTCCTTGCGCTCGCGGTTCGCCGCGATCAGTGCTTCCAGTGTCTTGTAGCGGGTGGTGGCTGTGGCCAGGTAATCGTTGAGTGCGTCCTTGAACTCCCACGCCAGCAGGTCAAATTCCAGTGCATTTATTTGCTCGAGGGTTTCGATATTGGCGTCGTCGATAACCGTGGCGCCCTGTTCGCGCAGAATGGATAACGCCCCTTCAAATACTGCATCGGTCTGTGCGCTGTACCCCATGAGGTTGCGCACCACCCCAATGCGCAATCCCTGCAGGCCATCTGGCCTGAGGTGGTCGGCATAGCGGGTCGGCGCCTCGAAACTGTCACGGTCTGTGGCGTCCTTGCCCACCATGGCATCCAGCAGCAGGGTTGCGCCGGTCACGGTGGCGGCCATCGGACCCGCGGTGTCCTGGTAGGCGGAAATCGGGATGATACCGGAGCGGCTGACCAGCCCGAGGGTTGGCTTGATGCCGACGATGCCATTGACGGCGGATGGGCAGGTGATGGAACCGTCGGTTTCGGTACCCACCGCCAGAGGTACCAGACCGGCAGCGACGGCAACGGCGGAGCCGGCACTGGAACCACAGGGGCTGCGGGTGAGGTCGTAGGGATTGCGTGCCTGCCCGCCGGTGCTGCTCCAGCCACTGGAGGAATTGGTGGAGCGAAAGTTCGCCCACTCGCTCAGGTTGGCCTTACCGAGAATGATCGCTCCGTTTTTCTTGAGCTGGGACACAAGGTGGGCGTCAGTTTGCGGGACATTGTCCAGCAGCAGGATGGAGCCCGCCGTGTTTGCCAGTCCATCAGCGGTATCGATATTGTCTTTCAGCAGCACCGGGATACCGTGCAACGGGCCGAGCACCTGACCTTGATTGCGCAGTCTGTCGAGCCGCCGGGCTTCCTCCAGTGCGGCCGGATTCAGTTGGGTGACGGCATGCAGTTTTTCGTTAAGCTGCTGAATTTGCTGGGTATAGCGACTCACCAGCTGTTCGGATGTGGTGGCGCCTTCGTCCAGTGCCGCGCGAATGTCGGAGGTGGTGGTGAACTGGGCCTGGGTGAACCCCGGGTTGCTGAACGTGAGAACAAGCAGGCTGGCTGCCAGTGTATTTATTATTTTCATAAGTGTTTTTCCGGAATTATTGTTCTGCGGAATTATTGTTCTGGAATAAACCGGCGGCTACATCGGGCCCGGTGGCCGTGTGCATCGTCGGGCGGCGCGCAAAGCTGGCGCCGTTGATCTGAGCCTAAAGGGGTGGGGTAGGCGGTGCAAGGGGCGGGCCAGAAGGGCCCGCCCAGGCTTGATGCCATTGTGGCAGCGGTACTGGATACCCAGTGTAATTACCGTTTCAGGCTTCGATACCCAGCTCGGCGATGGAGATTTCACGCATGCGGAACTTCTGGATTTTACCCGTTACGGTCATGGGGAATTCATCGACGAATTTGAAGTATCGGGGAACCTTGAAGTGGGCGATCTTGCCTTGGCAGAAGGCTCGCAGGTCATCCGCGGAAACCGGCTCGCAGCCCGCCCGGAGTCGCACCCAGGCGATCAGTTCCTCACCGTATTTCTTGTCCGGTATCCCCGTGACCTGGACATCCGAAATGGCGGGGTGGGTGTAGAGGAACTCCTCGATCTCTTTCGGGTAAATGTTCTCGCCGCCGCGAATCACCATGTCCTTGATCCGCCCGACAATCTGGATATATCCCTCGTCGTCCATGGTGGCCAGGTCTCCGGTGTGCATCCAGCCGTCGCTATCGATGGCGTCGCGGGTTGCCGCTTCGTTGTCCCAGTAACCGAGCATCACGCTGTAACCGCGGGTGCAAAGTTCACCGATTTCCCCGCGCGGTAATGTCACGCCGCTGGCCGGATCGATGATCCGGGATTCCAGGTGCGGCTGTGTGCGGCCCACGGTGGTGACGCGCTTGTCGAAGGCGTCGGCGGCGCCGGTCTGGGTGGAAACCGGGCTGGTCTCGGTCATGCCATAGGCGATCTGGACTTCGTGCATGTGCATGCGGCTGTTGACCGCCTTCATCACTTCTTCGGGGCAGATGGATCCGGCCATGATCCCGGTGCGCAGCGAGCTCAGGTCAAAGTCTGCGAAGTTGGGTTGATCCAGCTCGGCGATAAACATGGTGGGCACGCCGTAGAGGGCGGTGGCGCGTTCCGCGCTCACCGTTTCCAAAACCGCGCGCGGATCAAAGCCCTCGCCGGGATAGATCATGGTGGCGCCGTGGGTGACGCAACCGAGGTTGGCCATGACCATGCCAAAGCAGTGGTACAGGGGTACCGGGATGACCAGGCGATCCTTTTCCGTCAGGCCGATACTTTCGGCAACGAAAAAGCCATTGTTGAGGATGTTGCGGTGAGACAGGGTGGCGCCTTTCGGCGCGCCAGTGGTGCCGGAGGTGTACTGGATATTGATCGGATCACTGCAGTGCAGTGCCGCCTGCGCGCGCGCCAGGGTTTGCGGTGGGACGGCGGCGGCCTGCTGTTGCAGATCCTGCCAGCGCCACATACCGGGATAGGATGTGGTGGCAATGTTCACCACCAGTTCCAGGTGTGGAAGTTTTTCCGAGCGCAGCTGCGCTTTGTCACAGGTTTTGAGTTCCGGCGCCAGCTCGTAGAGCATCGCGGTGTAATCGGAGCTTTTGAAGCGCTCTGCCATGACCAGCATGCGGGTTTGCGAGTGGTTGAGGGCGTATTCCAGTTCGTGCAGGCGGTAGGACGGGTTGATGTTGACCAGGATGGCACCGATTTTTGCGGTGGCAAACTGCATCGTAGTCCACTCGGCGCAGTTGGGCGACCAGACTCCGACCCTGTCTCCCTTGTGGATACCGAGTGCCAGCAGCGCGCGGGCGCAGTTGTCGACCTGCTGCTTGAATTCTGTATAGGTCCAGCGGATGTGCTGGTGGCGCGCGATCAGCGCCTCGTTGCCGGGAAATTTTGCGGCAATCTCGTCAAACTTGTCGCCGATGGTCATTTCGAGCAGCGGCTGGCTGGTGTCGCCCTTGGTGTAGCTGGGAAGTGGGTGGTTCATTGCTGGCACCTCTTGTTGTTGCAGGTGTTATTCGGGCCGGGTGCGAGGTCGTCATGGCACGGTCCGGCGTTTTATTGTTATTGGTCTCAGCTTTTCACGGTTGGGTTCCCGGTGTCCATTACCCATTCGTCGAAAGTGGCGCATTGATGAGGGGGAGGACAATTCTGGGAGGGGCAACGAGAGATGTGGGGCGGCGAGATATAGGGGGGAGCGCACAGGGGCAGCTGGTTTGCGGGGCCCGGCTGGGCCCCGCGAAGCGGATCAGAGCAGGGCGTCGAGCTTGTCCTTCAGGATCTTGTTGATCATCTGAGGGTTTGCCTGGCCCTTGGAGACTTTCATGATCTGGCCGACGAAATAACCCATCATTTTCGGGCGCTTGTCGGGATCGGCGTTGCGGTAGTTGTCCACCTGTGCGCCGCTGGCCGCGATCACGTCGTCCACCATTTTTTCGATGGCGCTGGTATCGGAGACCTGCTTCAGTCCCTTGGCGTCAATCACTGCATCCGCATCACCTTCGCCGTTGGCCATGGCCTCGAACACCTGCTTGGCGATCTTGCTGGAAATGGTGTTGTCCTTGATGCGCGCAATCAGGCCAGCGAGGTGCACTGCGGAAACCGGGGAATCCGCGATTGCCTTCTCCTCGCGATTCAGCAGCGCGGCGAGCTCGCCCATCACCCAGTTGGCGGCGAGTTTCGGCTCACCGGATTCGGCTGCTACCTGTTCGAAGTAATCGGCGGTGGCACGCTCCTGGGTCAGCTGGTCGGCGTCGTAGGCGGAGAGGCCGTAGTCCTGCTCAAAGCGCGCACATTTGGCATCCGGCAGCTCCGGCAGTTCGCCGCGAATCTGCTCGATGTATTCGTCAGACAGCACCACCGGCAGCAGGTCCGGGCAGGGGAAGTAGCGGTAATCGTTGGCAACTTCCTTGCTGCGCATGGAGCGGGTTTCGTTCTTGTCCGCATCGTACAGGCGGGTTTCCTGCACGACCTTGCCGCCGTCCTCGATCAGGTCGATCTGGCGCTGGGCTTCGACCTTGATGGCCTTCTCGATAAAGCGGAAGGAGTTCAGGTTCTTGATCTCGGTGCGTGTGCCCAGTTCTTCCTCGCCCTTGAGGCGCACGGACACGTTTGCGTCACAGCGCAGCGAGCCCTGGGACATGTCGCCGTCGGAAATACCCAGATAGGTAACAATGCTGTGAATCTTTTTCAGGTAGGCCACGGCTTCCGCGGCGCTGCGCATATCCGGCTCGGATACGATTTCAATCAGTGGGGTACCGGCGCGGTTGAGGTCGATACCGGACATACCGTGAAAGTCTTCGTGCAGGGATTTGCCCGCGTCTTCTTCCAGGTGCGCGTGATGCAGGCGCACGGTCTTGCTGCTGCCATCTTCCAGGTGAATCTCGATCTGGCCTGCACCCACGATCGGCTTTTCCAGCTGGGTAGTCTGGTAGCCCTTGGGCAAGTCCGGATAGAAATAATTCTTGCGCTCGAATACCGAGCGCTTGCCAATTTCCGCATTCATCGCGAGGCCAAACATCACCGCGTAGCGGAAGGCTTCCTCGTTCGGCACCGGAAGGGTGCCCGGCATGGCGAGATCAATGGCGCAAGCCTGAGTGTTTGGCTCGGCACCAAAGGCGGTGCTGGCGCCGGAAAAAATCTTCGATTGGGTGGCGAGCTGTACGTGTACTTCCAGCCCGATGACTACTTCCCATTCCACGTCGCGTCTCCTTTTATTCTGCCGTCGGGGCTGTTTGCTGGTGCCAGTCGGTCGCCTGCTGGTACTGGTGCGCGGCGTTCAGCATGCGCGCCTCATCCAGGTAGTTGCCGATGATTTGCAGGCCAACAGGCAGGCCGTGGGCAAAGCCGCAGGGCAGGGACATGCCGGGCAGTCCCGCCAGGTTGGTGGCGATGGTGTAGATATCTTCCAGATACATGGCCACCGGATCTGCGTTCTTTTCGCCCAGCTTGAACGCAGGGTTGGGTGCGGTGGGCCCCATGATGACGTCGACTTTCTGGAAGGCGTCAACAAAGTCCTGCTTGATCAGGCGGCGCACCTGCTGGGCCTTGTTGTAGTAGGCGTCGTAATAACCGGCCGAGAGGGCGTAGCTGCCAACGAGGATGCGGCGTTTGACCTCCTCGCCGAAGCCCTCGCCGCGGGAGCGCATGTACAGGTCGCGCAGATCTGCCGGGTTTTCGCAGCGATAGCCGTAGCGCACGCCGTCGAAACGCGACAGGTTGGCAGAGGCTTCTGCGGGCGCGATGACGTAATAGGCCGGCACCGCCAGCTTGCTGTGGGGGAGGCTGATTTCCACCAGCTCGGCACCCAGTGCCTCGTACTGTTTCAGCGCTTCCTGCACGCGAGCGCCCACTTCACTGTCCAGGCCCTCGCCAAAGTACTCCCGGGGCACGCCGATTTTGAGGCCGGCAATGGCATCGGTGAGGTTTGCGGTGTAATCCTGCTGCGGACGGTCGAGACAGGTGGAGTCCTTGCGGTCGCTGCCGGCCATAACCGACAGCATCAGGGCAACGTCTTCTGCGGTGCGCGCGATGGGGCCGCCCTGATCCAGGCTGGAGGCGAAGGCAATCATGCCCCAGCGGGATACGCGGCCGTAGGTCGGTTTGAGACCGGTGGTGCCGGTCATCGCCGCCGGTTGCCGAATAGAGCCGCCGGTGTCGGTGGCGGTGGTGCCGGGCACCAGCTGTGCGGCAACCGCGGCCGCCGAACCACCTGAGGAGCCGCCGGGAATACGTGCCGCGTCCCAGGGATTCTTTACTGCGCCGTAGTAACTGCTTTCATTGGAGGAGCCCATGGCGAACTCGTCCATATTGGTCTTACCCAGGCTGACAGCGCCGGCCTGCTGGAAATTTTCCACCACGGTGGCGTCGTATGGCGGTACAAAGTTGTCGAGCATCCTGGAGCCGCAACTGGTGCGCACACCGTTGGTGCAGAAGATGTCTTTGTGCGCGATGGGTACGCCGCACAGGGCTGGGGCGTCACCCGCGGCCAGGCGCGCGTCAGCCGCGGCCGCCTGGGTGATGGCCTGCTCACCGGTAACGGTAATGAAACTGTTGTAGTGGCCGTCCAGCCTCTGAATGCGCTCCAGCAGGTGGCTGGTGATTTCGACGCTGGAAAACTGCCTGTCGCGCAGGCCGCGGATGATTTCCGCTATGGTCAACTGATGCATGGCAAATCCGGATTATTCTGATTCGGTAGTGTGGTGCGGCAGGGTCAGTCGATGACCTTGGGAACCAGGTAGAGGCCGGCTTCCGTCTGCGGAGCCAGCTTGAGGAATTCCTCTCGGCAATTGGGCTCAGTGACTACGTCTTTGCGCAGCGTCTGCACTTCGTCCAGGGGGTGGGCCATGGGCTCTACCCCTTCAGTGTTGACGGCCTGCAACTGGTCGACCAGCTGCAGTACGTCGCCTAGGCGACTGCTGACTTCGTCTATGGTTTCTTCGGAGATGGCGATGCGGGCCAGCTCGGCCAGCTTTTCTACGGTTTGCGCGTCCACGGCCATGGGGGTAAGAGACTCCAGCTTCTCATTGGCTAACTTGCGCCGGCGGGCTGTTGAAGAGCCGGCGGGAATATCCGCTGGTATTCCGGCGGTAATCAGTTAAAGGTGCGCAAATTTACCACAGATGGGGGACAATCTCCCAAGGCTTGCCGGCAATGACTCCAGGCGGAGGGCCAGGCGGGGCCAGACCGGGCAATTAGCCCTATTTCACCTTGCCCTCAACCCGCGCCGTTGTTAGAGTTTGCCGATTCTGGCCAGAGCCCCGCTGCGTCTGGCCGCAACCTCAGTTTGCAAGCGCCGGGATGGGGCTTGAAGAACCGGCAGAAACGTTGTCCGGAACACAGAATTATTTGTGTTGACTAACTACCCTGTAACACTTTCCCTCGCCGGGAGTGCTGTCAGCTAGTATGGTCAGCACTCTGCGGCACCTGAACCCAATTCTGTTTCAGGTGTTGTACTTCAGAATAAGGTAATCGAACTCCATGTTTAAACGTTTGCGGGGCATGTTCTCCAGTGATCTCTCCATTGACCTGGGTACTGCAAATACGCTGATCTACGTGCGCGATCGCGGCGTAGTTCTGGATGAACCCTCAGTTGTCGCCATCCGTCACTACAACGGCACCAAGATAGTGGAAGCCGTGGGTGTGGAAGCCAAGCGTATGCTCGGCCGTACGCCGGGGAATATCACTGCGATCCGCCCGCTGAAAGATGGGGTAATCGCTGATTTCCAGGTCACCGAAAAAATGCTGCAGCACTTTATCAAGAAAGTGCATGAAAACAGCTGGATGCGCCCAAGCCCGCGGGTACTGGTGTGTGTTCCCTGCCAGTCCACCGAGGTGGAACGCCGCGCGATCCGGGAGTCCGCTCTGGGTGCGGGTGCCCGTGAGGTCTGGTTGATCGAGGAGCCTATGGCTGCCGCCATCGGTGCCGGCCTCAAGGTAGAAGAAGCCAGTGGTTCCATGGTGGTGGATATCGGTGGTGGTACTACCGAGATCGCGATCATCTCCCTGAATGGCGTGGTTTACTCTGATTCTGTGCGCATCGGCGGCGACCGCTTTGATGAGGCGATCGTTAACTACGTGCGCCGCAACTACGGCAGTGTCATTGGCGACGCCACGGCTGAGCGGATCAAAGAAGAGATTGGCTGCGCCTACGCGGGCAGCGAAGTGCGCGAAATTGACGTGCGCGGTCGCAACCTGGCTGAAGGCGTGCCGCGCAGCTTCACCCTGAACAGCGACGAGATTCTCGAAGCGCTGCAAGAGCCGCTGACCGGCATCGTACAGGCGGTTAAAAGCGCGCTGGAACAGTCTCCGCCCGAGCTGGCCTCGGACATCGCCGAACGCGGCATGGTGCTCACCGGCGGCGGCGCGCTGCTGCGTGACCTGGATCGCCTGCTGATGGAAGAGTCCGGTCTGCCTGTGATTGTGGCCGACGACCCGCTGACCTGTGTCGCCCGCGGTGGCGGCAAGGCGCTGGACATGATGGACAAGAGCCGTCTGTACCTGGTGAGTAACTGATTCATCGCTGCGGTGCCCAGGGATGGGTACCGCAGAATCCAAACGCACATTGATGTGCAGTCACGACCAATAACAATACTTTCGCAGACCTGTTAATGGGGGCCTGCCCATTAAACCGCTATTTACCCGAGGCCCGTCGCCGGAATCCCGCATTATTGTATTGGGACTGCTGGCTGGTGCGCTCATTCTCGTCAATATCTATACCGACTGGCTGGATCCGCTCAAGGAGCGTGCCGCGAGCCTCGCTGCGCCGTTCTACTGGATAACGGGGACTCCCGGCCGGGTGGGTGACTGGGCGGGTGACCAGTTGCGTACCCGCGAAGAACTGGTGGAAGAGAACAGTCGCCTCAAGCATCAGGTGATGCTGCTGGAGCAGCAGACCCAGTTGCTGGCAGCGGTGCGCGCTGAAAATACCCAGCTCAAGGAGCTGATGAACTCTGCCGAGAGTGTCGACCAGCGCGTGCTGGTGGCACAGGTGATCGGTGTTTCCCCGGATCCGCTTGAACATGTGCTGATCATCGACAAGGGGCGCTCCGATGGTATCCGGCAGGGCACCGCGATCATGGATGCCAGCGGTCTGCTTGGGCAGGTGATCGAGGCCGGTGACTTTTCCAGTCGCGTGCTGCTGATTACGGATGCGGGCCATGCGTTACCGGTACAGGTACTGCGCAACAGCGTTCGGGCCGTGGCTGAAGGCACCGGCGATCTCTATCGCCTGGAGCTGCGTCACCTGGCCAACACCAGTGATATCCGCGAAGGTGACCTGCTGCTCAGCTCGGGACTCGGCGGGCGCTTTCCTGCGGGTTATCCGGTGGGCGAGGTGATCGCCGTGCGCCGCGATCCCGGGCGTGCGTTTGCGGATGTTGACGTTCAGCCCCGCGGCCAGATGAACCGGAGCCGCTTCGTGCTGGCTGTCATCGGCAGCCAGGACTGACGGTGATGGACGCCAACAACCGCTGGTTTATCTTGTTCACCGTGGTCATTGCCCTGTTGCTGGCAGTAATGCCCCTGCCTTATGCCTGGCTGTGGTTTCGCCCGGCATTCTGTGCTCTGCTGGTCATTTTCTGGACCACCCGCATGCCCCAGAGCCTGGGGGTGGGCTTTGCCTGGCTGGTGGGAATTGCGGAAGATCTGGTGACCGGATCGACACTCGGGGCCCACGCCCTGTCCCTGGCCGTGCTGGCCTATTTCAGTTTGCTGACCTATCAACGCACCCGCGCGTTCAACCCCGCGCAGCAATTGATGTGGGTGTTTGTGCTGGTGGGGATTAACCAGTTGCTGGGAAACTGGGTGCACAGCCTGGTTGGCAAAACGGTACCGGGCCTGACCTTCCTCTGGCCTGCGCTGACAACGGCGCTGCTGTGGCCGCTGGTGACACCCTGGTTGCACGGCATTGCCTCCCGCCTGCGGGTGCGCTGATGAAATGTTTTTCTCCCCTTGGGGCGTCAGGGGGTATGTGTAAAAGCGTGTAATGAGTGCGGTCAATTTTCGACCTATGCCGCTATAATCGCTTTTCACCCGAACCAGATATAACCATAAGTAACTATTGAATCGTGCCTGAAGCCAAATCTGACAGCCGTCTTCTGCTTGCCTCAGCCTCTCCACGCCGTGCAGAGTTGCTGATGCAGATCGGTGTGCCTTTTTCTACTGCGGCAACCCAGGTTGAGGAAACCCGGCGGGTGGATGAGGATCCACAGTCTTATGTCTTGCGACTGGCGGAAGACAAGGCGCGCGCGGGCCTGGCGCTGGCCGGTGGCAGTGAGCGCCTGTGGTCGCTGGGCGCGGATACGATCGTGGTGGCTGGAGAGCAGGTACTGGAAAAACCGCGGGAGTTTGCCGATTTTGCGCGCATGATGCAGTTGTTGTCCGGCGGCGAGCACAAAGTGCTGACGGCCATTTGCCTGACCGGTGCGCGTGAGACTTTCCGTGAGGTGGCGGAAACCCGGGTGCGCTTCCGCCCCCTGGATCGCCGCCTGATAGAGGCGTATTGGGAAACCGGGGAGCCTGTGGACAAAGCGGGTGGTTACGGTATTCAGGGGATGGGTGCGCTACTGGTGGCATCGATAGAAGGCAGTTACAGCAATGTTGTCGGGCTGCCGCTGGAGACGCTGGCGCCGCTGCTGGAGCGTGCCGGTATACCCTATTGGCAGTTCGACAAGCGCAGTGAGCTTGGGTGAGTTAGGAGAGACGGGCCCGTGAGCGAAGAATTACTGATCAACGTGGCGCCGATGGAAACCCGGGTCGCGCTGGTGGAAAACGGTGTGCTGCAGGAGGTTTACCTGGAGCGCAGTGCCCGGCGTGGGATCGTCGGGAATATCTACAAGGGTAAAGTTGTGCGGGTACTGCCGGGAATGCAGGCCGCATTTGTCGACATCGGCCTCGAACGTGCAGGCTTCATTCACGCCTCGGATATCGCGCCGCTGGACGAAGAAGGCATGGAGTCCCGCGAGGGCGAGGTGGCTGATATCCGTGCACTGGTGCGTGAAGGCCAGTCGCTCGTGGTGCAGGTCGTCAAGGATCCCATCAGCAGCAAGGGGGCGCGCCTGACCACGCACCTGTCGGTGTCTGCCCGCTATCTGGTGTACATGCCGCAGACCCGGCATATCGGTATTTCCAACCGTATTGAAGACGAATCCGAGCGTGAGCGCCTGCGCGAACTGGTGGATCTCGCCTCCGCGCGCCTCGCGGAAGAGGGACACAGCGGCAACGGTGGATTTATTTTGCGCACCGTTGCCGAGGGTGTCAGCGAAGAGGAACTGCTGCGCGATATCCCGTTTCTCTACAAGCTGTGGAGCGAGCTGGAGCAACGTATCAAGTCGGAGAAAGAGCCGGCGATCATCTACGAGGACCTGCCTCTTTTCATGCGCGCCCTGCGCGACCTCGCGCGCCCCCACACGGAAAAAATCCGCATCGATTCCCGCGAGGCGCACGCCCGCGCGGCCAAGTTTGCCGGCAAGTACGCACCGGAAATCGCTCCGCGTATCGAACATTACCCCGGCGAGCGGCCACTGTTTGATCTCTACGGTGTCGAAGAAGAGATACGCAAGGCCCTGCAGAACAAAGTGACCCTGAAGTCCGGTGGCTACCTGATCGTGGAGCAGACCGAGGCCATGAGTACCATCGACGTCAATACTGGCGCCTTCGTTGGTCACCGCAATCTGGAAGAGACCATCTTCAAGACCAATCTTGAGGCCGCGACCGCGATTGCCCGCCAGCTGCGCCTGCGCAACCTGGGCGGGATCATCATTATCGACTTCATTGACATGGTGGATACGGAACACCAGCGCCAGGTATTGCGCACCCTGGAAAAGTCTTTGGAGCGTGATCACGCCAAAAACAGCATCACCGGGGTTTCAGAGCTGGGGCTGGTGGAAATGACCCGCAAGCGTACCCGGGAGTCCCTCGGGCAGATGCTGTGCGAGCCCTGCCCGGTGTGTGCCGGTCGCGGCACGCTCAAGACGCCGGAGACCGTATGCTATGAGATCTTCCGCGAGATCATCCGCGAAGCGCGCGCCTATGACAGTGAAAAAATCATGGTGCTCGCCAGCGAAGTGGTGATCGACCTGCTGCTCGATGAAGAGTCGGCAAACGTGGCGGACCTGGAAGAGTTCATTGGCCGGCCAATCCAGTTTCAGGTGGAGCCGATTTACAACCAGGAGCAATACGACATTGTGCTGGTGTAAACGCTCTCAATGGACGGTTGCCGGCACTGGTTGCTGGCGGCGCGACGGCACCGGAGGCAGACTCTGATGCTGTGGTTGCGCTGGTTTGCCCGCAAATTCTGGCTGCTGGTGGTGAGTGTGGTGATCGCACTTGCGATCCTGGTGCAGACCGGGCGTATTCTGTCGCCGCAGGTGGGCAAGTACAGCCCAGAGATCGGCAGCTGGCTGACTCAGCAACTGGGCGCACCGGTCGTCATTGAAGGCATCTCTCTGCGCTGGCAGGCGCTGGAAGTGGCACTGCAGGTGGACGGACTGAAAATTGGCGGCGCCGGTGAAATGCAATTGGGGCGCGGCCTGTTCCACCTGGATTTGCTGGCCAGCCTGTGGCATCGCGAACTGGTGTGGAAAAACCTCGAAGTCGATGATTTTGTTGCGCACTTGCAGCAACGCCGCGAGGGCGGCTGGCAGGTGGTCGGCTTCCCGATGTCTGGCGCGGTCAAGTCTGCCGGGGCCGAGTCGGGCGGGGTGCGTATTGGGGATCCTGCGCGAATATTTCAGTTGGGTCCCAAAGTCCTGGTACGCAATGCGCGCATCGGCCTCACCCTGACCGATGGCCAGGGGGCTGATCTGGAATTACCGGAGCTGCTGCTGGAAAACGGTGGCGATTTCCACCGTCTGATCGCGAAAGCGTATGTGAGCGGGGCCATGGAAAACCTGCACACTGGCGAGGAGAGTCTGCGGCTTGTGCTGGAGGGGCGTGGAAACCCGCGTCGCAGTGACGATTTCACGTTGCGGGGCTACGTCGAGTTGAACCAGCTGGTGGCGGATAGCGACCTGGTTGCGCTGCTCTACCGCCTGTCGCCGCTGCCAGAAAAACTGCACTGGCGCGGGCGCAAGCTGGCTGGCGGTCGCCTCTGGCTGGAATCCGGCGCAGAGCAGGGATATAGCCTGCGGGGGCAGCTGAGCCTGTCGCAGCTGGAAGAGCGCAGTCCCGACAGCGGAACGCCGGTCGTCGCGACGGTTGATGATGCGGCCGAGCCAGTTCTCAAAACGGTGGCCGAGCCTGCGGAAGCCGGTGAAGTCTCCAATGCCCTGGCCTCCCTTAAATCCATGTCTTCCCAGATCTCCGGCCGGTGGCGGCCGGGACAGTCCTGGGACGTAGTGCTGCAGGCTTTGAGCCTGAACTGGGAGAAGCTGGAAGTACCACAGCTCAATTTACGGGCTGGTGGTGATACACAGATCGGTGCGCAACTGGCGCTGGATCAGATCGAGCTGAAAGCCTGGCACCAGGTGTTGCGGGTGCTGCAGCTGGTGCCGGAGAAGGCCGACGAATGGTTGGAAGCGCTCGAGCCGGAAGGGCAGTTGCGCAATGTGCGGCTGGCGCGCCGCCCGGATGGCGAATTGACTCTGGCGGCCAACCTGTACGATGTGTCAGCCGGTGCTCACCACGGCGCACCGGCCGTTACCGGCGTGAACGGATACCTGGAGCTCGATGGGCGGGGCGGGCGTGTGGAACTGGACAGTTCCGCCGGTTTCAGCGCGCATTTTCCCCTGCTGTATGAGCAGCCCTTCGCATTTGACCGCGCCAGTGGCACGGTCGCCTGGTCGATAGACCGCGATCACAACGGGATTTCCGTGTATTCGGGGCCGCTGTCGATGGGCGCGCAAGTGGGCGATATCGCCGGTCAGTTCCTGTTGCAGATCCCCCTGGAGCCCAATAGCAAGCCGGCCGATTTCATGCTGGCCCTTGGCTTGAAAGACGTTGCGGTAAAAGAGCAGCGAGATCTGGTGCCTGTTGTTGTCAGCGACGAGTTGCGCGACTGGCTCAACCGCAGTATTGGCACGCGCAATGCCGGCAGGATCAGCAATGCCGGGTTTGTTTATCGTGGCTACAGCTACAAGTCCGGTGAAGATCCGGATCTGCTGGCACTGGGCGATCACCCAGCCCGACAAACGGTGCAGTTACAGGCCGATTTCTCTGATAGCTCCCTCGACTATCTCCCGGGCTGGCCCACTGCGCGACATGTGGATGGTCACCTGGGGATCAATGATGGTGAGGTGTCTGTCGCCGCCAGCCGTGCCAGGCTGTGGAATATTGAAGCCCGCAATCTGACTGTGGCTGTTGCACCGCTGGTGCAGGGTTCCCGGCTAGATGTGAGGGCGGATCTGGCGGGGCCGGCGGCGGATGGTCTGCGGCTATTGCAGGACTCCCCGTTGCGTGAGCAGTTGGGGAGCGCATTCGATCAATGGGCCCTACAGGGTGATTTGCGCGGTCAGTTAACACTCACTCAGCCGCTCGGCGGTGCCAATATTGCCCCGGAGCAGACGGTTGATGTGACCCTGTCGCAGGGACAGCTGGCACTGAAAAACCTCAACCTTGATTTCAATCGCCTGGAAGGACAGGTGCGCTATAACAGCGTCAGCGGCCTCGAGGGCACCCGGCTGTCCGGTGCACTGTGGGGCCAGCCGTTGCAGGCCCATATTCAGCACCTGGGTAGTGATGGTGAGCGCGATACCCAGGTTGTGGTCAATGGTACCGCGCGCACGGCGGATGTTGGCGCCTGGAGCCGTCGGCCAGAACTCGATTGGCTCGATGGTGAGCTGGATTATTCGGCGCTGGTCACCATTCCTGCACAGTCAAAAAATGTGCCGTACGCCGCTGTGCTGGAAATCAATTCAGACCTGCAAGGCGTGGCGGTGAACCTGCCTGCGCCGCTTGGCAAGGTGGCGGAAGAGGAATCCCGCTTTGTCTTGCGAGTGCCGATCGGCGAGCAGGGAAACCTTTACCACCTCAGCTACGGAGAGCACTTGCAGGGACAGTTCTGGCAGGTAGGCAACCGGCTTGAGCGGGCCTCCATCGCCCTGAACGCCGAAGCGCGCCTGCCCAAGGCGCCGGGGGTGTCCATCATTGGTGACCTGTCGGTAATTGAGCTCCAGCCCTGGCAATCGGTGCTCTCCATTTACAGCGACGACAAGGCGGACGTCGCTGCCGACGTGATGGCGGATGCCGATCAGCGTGAGAGCGAGGCTTCACCGCTGGCGGTGTCACTGGATCTGAGTACCGATCGGTTACAGCTCTCTGAAACCGTGCATATCGAGCACATCCATGTTGCCGGCCGGGGGTTGGGGGCTGACTGGCACCTGGAATTCGACAGTGAAATGGCCGCCGGCGGACTGTCCGGTGTCATGAATGCGGCCACCCCTCTGCAGCTCAGCCTCCGGCACTTGCGCCTGCCGGCAATACCTGCATCGGCGGGTAGCGGTGGGAAAGACGCTGGCAATTCAGGTGATGCGGGGGACGGCGAAGCGGAGGCTGCGCCGGTGCTGGATCGCCTGAAAGGATTTGATTTCGCCAGTTTGCCCGCCGTGGACTTTGCCACCGAGAGCCTGCAACTCGGCGATGAGATGATGGGCCCCTGGTCTTTTGAGCTGCGTCCGTCGCCAGAAAGGCTGGTCATCAGCGATATTCAGGGAACCATGCGTGGTGTCAGAATTGAAGGGCGCGGTGAAGGGAACAGCCGTCTCGGGGCACAGCTGATGTGGATGCGGGACGCCGATGGCACTGAGTCCTCCCAGTTTATCGGGCGCCTGACAAGCACGGATCTCGGCGGCGTGCTGCAGGCTTGGGGGCAGGAGGCGGCCATTGAAAGCCAGTCTGCGACCTTTGATACCGCTTTGCGCTGGGACGGCTCACCGGCTCTGGCCAGGGCCGATAGCCTTGCGGGCGAAATCAGGATCGATATTCAACAAGGGCGGTTTCTGCGCGCCAGTGACAACGCGGGGTCGGCACTTCTGCGGCTTCTGTCACTGTTCAACTTCGACACCTGGGCGCGCCGCCTGCGGCTGGATTTTTCGGATCTGGTTCAGAGCGGGCTGACGTTCGACCGGGTGCATGGGGAAGTCTATTTTGAGGGCGATGGCGAATTGCTGATCGCGGTTCCTATCCAGGTTGAGGGGCCGACCAGTGAGCTGCAGATGGCGGGGCGCGTCAACCTCAAGCGGGAGGATCTGAATCTTACACTGGTGGCGACGCTGCCGGTGGGGAACAACCTGGCGTTCGTGGCAGCGCTCGCGGGAGGCTTGCCGGCTGCCGCCGGTGTGTACCTGATCAGTAAGGTGTTCAAAAAGCAGGTAGACCGGGTCGCCAGCGTGAGTTATCGGATTGATGGTGAGTGGTCGAATCCTGAAGTTCGCTTTGACAAGCTGTTTGATGATGGCGCCGCCGGCCGTGAAGGAGAGAGTGCGGTGGCGGAAAGTGCCCGCCGCAAGCAAGAAGCTGAGGCACTCAAGGACAGCCCTAAACCGGAGATCTCGCAGCGGCGGGTGCGGCCTTTGGAGTCCACAGGGCTACCGGCACGGACCGATAGCGATGGCGCTCCATTACCAGTGGTTGAGAAGGATTTTGTGCCCGGTGCAGCACCCGTTGGTGCGGGGTGAGCGATCGGGTGCTGGCCTGCGCTTTCACCGGTGTCTGCCTCTGTGGATAAGTGGCCAGTCAGTGGTTGAAAAAACTGAATAATTGTTCGATATTGGCGGCACTCACAACACGATAATAATCACTATCTGAGGGTGTCACCTATGTCTGAGGTGGTCTCATTGGCCGGATTTTCTGTTACCCGTTACGGGTTGTTTCGCCTGTTCAAGTACGCGGTCTACTGTCTTCTCGCGTACAACGTCTACGCATTTTTCCTCGAGAACCACACGGCGGCGACGACTATATTTGCCGACGGTGTGAGTTTCAATAAAGTTATCGAAGCCTATAACGACAGTATCGACACCCTGGCGTGGGTGTTGCTGTTGCTGGTGTTTGAGCTGGAAACCTGGGTACTTGCGGATGAGAAACTGAAGGGGTCGACCAAGTGGCTGCTGAACGCGATCTCCGCGGTTTGCTACGTGTTTATCGTGTATTCCTTTTATGGCTACGTGTCGGAAATGGTGTCTTTGACCCACCTGTTGCCGGCGACCGCTTCCGCGTGTGATCTTGCCGGTAGCGGCGGCTGGTCTATCGTGCTGGGGCAGGACGATTATGTGGCGCTGACCGCGGCGAATTGCGGTTCTTTGGCTGATTCCCAGTTGCTGCGACTTGCGGAAGCCCAGGTGCTGGGCGATGCGGCGGTGTGGCGTGAAATTCAGTGGTTGGCCTGGGTCGATGTGATCAATGCCGGTGCCTGGCTGCTGGTGGTTGCCATCCTGGCTTTTGATGTCTGGCTGCAGCTGCGCCACGAGCTGTCTGATTCGATGATGCGCTATTCCCAGGTAGTGAAAGGCCTGCTGTATTTCACATTGCTGCTGTGCGCCATTTACTGGGGCTTCAACGGCAGCTTCCTCGACTTCTGGGATGCCTTCCTGTGGCTGGTTGCCTTCTTCTTTATCGAGCTGAATCTGTTCGAGTGGCAGGCCGAGACAAGTACCGATTGAGTTTAGGTGGTTCAGGGCGTGGATAACGCCCTGAACTGTCTGGCGGTCAGCGGCCTACTGCGCCGCCTGCATGAAAAAGTCGCGCAGGTAGCGAAACAGTTTGCGCTGATTGGTGGGCGGCTTCTTGTTTGCGATCTCCTTGCCTGACTCACGGATCAGAGTGCGAACCTGCTGGTGATCGGCGCCCGGGAAAGCGTCGAAGAAGGCGCTCTGGGCCTCTTTGCCCTGATCCAGTAATCTTTGCCGCCAGTCTTCCGCCATGCGATCGAATTTAAGATGCAGGTGGTCCTGCTCCTTGTGCTTTTGCAGCACGGCTTCGATGGCTTCCGTATCCGCCTTGCGCATCAATTTGCCGATGAACTGCAGCTGGCGACGCTTGGCCTCATTGGACTTGATACGGTGCATGGTCTCGATGGCTTCACGCAAATCCGCATCCATTGGCACTTCCGCGAGTTTGGCCGCGTTCATTTCCGTCAGCTGTTTGCCCAGATCCTGAAGCTGGTGCATTTCTTTTTTGACCTGGGTTTTGCTCTTGGGCAGGTCATCGTCGAAGGAATCAAAATCGTCAGAATGTTGCATGAAGTCTCTCAAGTGAAACGGAGTTAAGCCCGGCGTCAGGCAAAGTACCAGGTCGCCAGGCCCAGAAAAGATAAAAAGCCGACCACGTCTGTCACTGTGGTCAAGGCCACCCCGCCGGCCAGGGCAGGGTCAATACGCATCGCTCGCAAAAGTACCGGCAGCACGGCACCGGCGAGGGCTGCGGTAATCAGGTTGATCACCATAGCCGCTATGATAATCAACGCAATCCGGTAGTCACCAAACCAGAGCGCGGTAATCCCACCCATTACCGTTGACCAGAGAACCGCATTGAGTGCGCCTGATCCCAGTTCCCTGGAGAGCAGCCAGCTGAGGTTGCTGCGGCCGATCTGCCCCAAGGCCATGCCCCGGATCACCACAGTCAGGGTCTGGCTGCCTGCCACGCCGCCCATGCTGGCAACAATCGGCATCAGCACGGCCAGGGCAACGACCTTGTCGATGGTGTCCTGAAACAGGTGGATCACCCAGGAGGCCAGCAGGGCGGTCAGCAGGTTAATCCCCAGCCACACCGCCCGCCGCGGTGCGGTGCGCTTCACCGGGGCAAAGGTATCTTCCTCCTCGTCGAGTCCCGCGAGACTCATCAGGGAGTGGTCCGCATCCTCCCGGATAACATCGACTACATCATCAATGGTAATCCGGCCCAGCAGCCTGTTGTGGTCATCCACGACTGGTGCCGTAATCCAGTCGTATTTGGCAAACAGTTGGGCGACTTCCGTATCCGGCAGATTCGCGGGAATGGCCTCCACATCGGTCAGCATGACCTCTCGAACGGTCACCGAAGGATCGCTCGTCAACAGCTTGGACAGTGGCAGCAGGCCGATAAATTGATCCTGGCGATTGACCACAAACAGGTTGTCGGTGGATTCCGGCAGATGCTCGTGTCGGCGCAGGTAGCGCAGTACCGCATCCAGGGTGAGGTTGGGACGCACGGATACGGTATCCGTGTCCATCAGGCCCCCGGCGGTCTCCTCATCGTAGGCGAGGACACTCTCGACCCGCTGGCGATCGCTCTCGCTCATGGCGGAGAGAACCTCCGCCATCACGCGGTCGGGTAACTGCTGCAGGATATCCGCGACATCGTCGGCGTTCAGGCCTTCCATGATCGCTACCATTTCCGCGGTACCCATCGTGGACAGGATCTGGCCCTGAACGTCGTCCGTCAGCTCCTGTAATACTTCGCCTTCGACCTCGTGGTCGATCAGTTTCCACAAGACCTGACGGATACGCGGCGGCGAGCTTTCCAGCAGCTGGGCGATACTTTGCGGGCTGAGGGTCTGCAGCATGCGCTGCACTTCGCGCCCGGTACCGCTATCCAGGGCCGTATAGAGTTCCCCCAGCTGATTCTGGGCGCGAAACTTGATATCGGATTGCGGGTTATTCGGCACGAGGTTTCCTGCAGCGTGGCTCGGTGCGGCGTGGGCGCATTATAGCGGGTGACTTATCGCGCGGATATTCCCGGCAAAAACCAGGGAAGCATTTGCGGCGGGGACTCGCCAGGAGGGGCGGAGGTCTATTCTCCCTCGCCGAAGCGATCGTTGATCAGGCTGCAGATGGCTTCGTGTGCGGCATCCTCATCGCGGCCACAGATCTCCAGCTCGAGCTCGACACCTTTGCCGGCGGCGAGCAGCATCAGCGCCATGACACTCTTGCCATCCACGCTTTTCCCCTGGCACACCACTTTGACTTCTGAGGAGTAACGCGCACAGGTTTGCGCGAATTTACTCGCCGCACGCGCGTGCAGGCCAAGTTTGTTGATGATGGTGATGCGGCTCTTCTGCATGTGCTGAATCTTTATTACTTCTGTTGTTCCCGGTGGCGCACCTGGATATTTTCGAACAGGCCGGAAAAAGTCTTCGCCAGCTGCTCCACCATATACACAGAGCGGTGGCGCCCGCCGGTGCAGCCTATGGCTACACAGGTATAACTGCGGTTGCTCTGTTGATAAGACGGCAGCCAGCGCTCCAGAAAGCGGGTGATATCCCGCTGCATTTCTTCTGTTTCTGTGTGTGAGCGAAGGAACTCTGCTACTTCCGGATCCAGCCCGGTCTTGTTGCGCAACTCGGCGATCCAATAGGGGTTCGGAAGGCAGCGCAGGTCAAACACCAGATCGGCGTCCACGGGTACCCCGTGTTTGAAACCGAAAGACTGGAACAGGATTGCCATGCCAGGGGAATCCTTGCCGACCACCCGTGATTTGACCTGGTCGCGCAGCTGGTGGAGGCTCAGGCTGCTGGTGTCGATCACCAGGTCTGCCATTGCCGCAAGCGGCGCCAGCAGCTCCTTTTCGCGATTGAGGGCCTCCAGCAAATGGGTACGGCTGTCGCTCAGTGGATGTTTGCGGCGGGTTTCACTGAACCGTTGCACCAGAACGGGGGAGCGGGCATCCAGATAGATAACGTCGCAATCCACGCCGCTATCCCGCAGTTCATTGATGACTTTGGGTGCCTGGCGCACATCGTGCCAGAGGTTGCGGGCATCAATACCGAGGGCGAGCTGGGTATTCTCCGCAGGAGGGTGTTCACCGACCCTGCGAATCAGTTCTGGTAGCAGGCTGGCAGGGAGGTTGTCGATACAGTTGAAACCGACATCTTCCAGTAGTTGCAGTGCCGAGCTTTTGCCTGACCCGGAGCGACCACTGATGATAACCAGACGCATGAAACAAGCGCTCCTTGCTGCTTGAGTGGACCGCCGGGAGCTTTCAGGGCTCAGCCGGCTGAGTAGTCGTCATTATGCCGCGGCAGCGCTGTTAATGGCCAGTGCGTATAGATCATCACTGGACGTGGCTGCGCGCAACTTGTCCCGCACCCGGCTGTCACTGAACAGGGTAGCGATTTCTGCCAGCGTATCGAGATGTTCCTGATCCGAGTCCTCAGGCACCAGGAGGGCAAACAGCAGGTCGACTGGCTGGCGATCGATGGCGTCGAAGTCCACCGCGGGTGATGTCGTGCAGAGAACGCCGATCGGGCGTTCGCAGCCCGGCAGGCGGCAATGGGGAATGGCAACGCCTTCGCCAATGCCGGTGGAGCCCAGGCGCTCGCGGGCAACCAGCTGGTTGAATACGGTATCGGAGTCGAGCTCGGGGTATTGTTCCGCGATTGCCTGGGCAATGTTCAGTAACAGTTTTTTCTTGCTGCTCCCCGCCAGGTGGCAAAGACTCAGGCGGGGAGAAAGTAAGGCTTCCAATGTCATAGCGTGCTGGAGTTCTAGCGGTGACTGCGTAACTTCTCTTTATGTTTGAGGAGCTGTCGGTCCAGTTTGTCGGTCAATGAGTCTATCGCAGCATACATGTCTTCGGACTCCGAATCGGCAAATACATCCCGTCCGTTCACGTGTACACGCGCTTCGGCCTTCTGGATGAGTTTGTCGACGGACAGTATCACCTGCGTATTGGTAATCAGATCATGGTGGCGGGAGAGTTTTTCCAGTTTATTCAGACAGTAGTCGCGAATGGCCGGAGTAACGTCTACATGATGGCCACTGATGTTGATCGGCATGGATTTCTCCTCATCGGTTTCAACACAATGGGCCGCCCCCTTTTCAGGGCGGCAACCCTACTAGGAAGTGCGTCAGAATGGAAGGATACACTCAAAGTATGGGCGTTGGTTGTCCAGAAAGTGTTCAAAACTGGCTTGGAATCGCTTGAATAGTGACTATAGCCTTTAAACCAGTCTCTTTCTTTCACTGGAGGAGGGAATTCCCATGGATTCCCGGTATTTGGCAACCGTGCGGCGGGCGACCTGAATTCCCTGCTTGTCGAGCTCCTGGGTGATTTTGTTGTCGGACAGGGGCTTGCGGGGCACTTCTGCATCGATCAGCTTGCGGATCAGTGCCCGAATCGCGGTGGAAGAGGCGTCTTCGCCGGAGTCCGTGCTCACATGGCTGGAGAAAAAGTACTTCAGCTCGAACACGCCACGAGGGGTAAGCATGTATTTTTGCGTGGTCACCCGGGAGATGGTCGATTCGTGCATACCGATGGTTTCGGCAATATGAGCCAGCACCATGGGTTTCATGGCTTCCGGGCCCTGCTCGAAGAAGCCCTGCTGTTTTTCCACGATACAGCTGGCCACCTTGAGCAGCGTCTCGTGGCGGCTCTGCAGGCTTTTCAGGAACCAGCGGGCTTCCTGCAGGTTATCCCGCAGGTAGTTGTTTTGGCTGGAATTGTCCGCCCGCTTGATCAGCGCGGCGTAGCTGTCGTTGATCCGCAGCTTTGGTGTGGTTTCGGGATTGAGCTCCACTACCCAGCGCTGTTCCCTGCGACTGACAATTACGTCGGGAATGACATATTGGGGCTCGTCTCCACCAAATGCCTCTCCGGGATAGGGGGTAAGCGTCTGGATCAGGCGCATAACCTCACCCAGCTGCGCTTCACTCAGGCGGGTGCGACGGCTCAGCTGGCGAAAGTCGCGCTTGCCCAGCAAATCCAGGTACTGGCCGACCACGGTCAGGGCCTGAGCAAGCCAGGGAGTCTGTTCCGGTAGTTGCCGCAGTTGCAGCAGCAGGCTTTCCCGCAGGTCGCGGGCGCCGCAACCAACCGGCTCAAATTGCTGGATGGTCTTGAGAACCGCGAGCACCTCATCTTCATCCACGGAGAGTCCTTCAGCGAGATCTTCAAGGCTGCTGTCGAGGAACCCGTTGGGCGCGATGGCGTCGATCAGTGTTTCGCCGATGCGCTTGTCTTCATCAGACAGCGGAGTCAGGTTCAGCTGCCACTGCAGGTGATCTTGCAGGCTTTCGGAGGCGGCGTTGCGCTGTTCGAATGCAAAGTCTTCGGATTCGCCACCGGAATAGCTGGAATTGGTGTAAATGTCGTCCCAGCGGGTGTCGACCGGGAGATCCTCGGGAATACTGTTGCTCCAATCGTCCTCGGCCTGTTCGCTGGACGTGCTCTCGCTGTTGGTGTCAGGCTGTTCACGATTGGATGGAGTGTTCTGATCCTGGTGGGTTTCACCACTGTGATCATCAAAGTCAGTTTCCAGTAACGGATTGCTGTCCAGTGCCGACTGTATTTCCTGTTGCAGGTCCAGCGTCGACAGTTGCAGCAGGCGTATGGCCTGTTGCAGCTGAGGCGTCATGGTTAGCTGCGTGCCGAGCTTTAACTGGAGTGACTGCTTCATCGGATAGGTGTTCGCAGAAAGTTCTGGCGCGATCAATTCGCCGAAAGCCTCGCTCTGGGAGCGGTGGCGTAAAACTCAAGTTCCGCAGACTACCCCGGCAAAACGGCGAACACAAGCAATAAGTGTGCCGAAAAAAGCGGCGTATTCAGTGATTTTCACAAGTTTTGTGATGCTGGTCTGTGAAAGCTGCTTCTTGGGGGGATGGGCAGCCCTCAATAGCCCTAAATTGTGAACTCGTGTCCCAAATAGACGTCGCGCACTTGGTTGTTGGCAAGGATCTCATCCGGTGCCCCGGAGGCGATGATGTGCCCCTCGCTGACGATGTAGGAGATTTCACAGATATCGAGGGTTTCGCGAACGTTGTGATCGGTGATAAGAACGCCGATACCCCGGTCTCGCAGGTGGCGAATGATCTGCTTGATATCGTTGACGGATATCGGGTCGACGCCGGCAAAAGGCTCGTCGAGCAGGACAAACGCCGGGTTCGTCGCCAGGGCCCGCGCTATCTCCACCCGGCGCCGCTCTCCGCCGGAGAGGGCCATGCCGAGACTGTCCCGGATGTGCTGGATGTTGAACTCGTTCAGCAGGGCTTCCAGTTGCTCATGGCGCTGTGCCCGATTCAGGTCTTTGCGGGTTTCGAGGATGGCGAGGATGTTGTCCTTTACCGTCAGGCGCCGGAAAACCGACGCTTCCTGCGGCAGGTAGCCGATCCCCTTGCGCGCACGGCCGTGCATCGACAGGCCGGTGATATCTTCGTCATCGATGAGCACCTGGCCCGCATCGGCCTGCACCAGGCCGGCAATCATGTAAAAGCAGGTGGTTTTGCCTGCGCCATTCGGTCCCAGCAGGCCGACGACCTGGCCGCTGCTGACACTGACAGATACGTCCTGGACGACTTTGCGCTTCTTGTATTGCTTGGCGAGGTGTAACGCTTTGAGCGTCGGCATAGTCACTTCCGAAATTCAGTCGGCTGGGGAAAGCCTGGATTATTCTTGCGCTGCTGGTGGCGGGGCTATTGCCCATTGTCCGCGTTGTCCGCGGGCTTGCTTTCCGGCTTCCAGATCATTTCCACACGCTCTTTGTCGGAGCGGCCCTGGGCCTTCATTTGCTCGCTTTTCAGGTCGTAGTCAATGCGCTCGGCAGACAATGTATTGCCGTCGCGGTCAATATCCGCGGCTCCGGTCAGTTGCAGGGCATCATTGCCGACCAGGAACTCAATGCGCTTGGCGCGCGCCTTTACCGGGTTGGTATTGGCTTCCACCTGCTGCTGGAAGTGTGCCGGGCTTCCGGTTGCCACCACTTTTTCAATCTCACCCTGGGCGTTGCCAAAGACCTCTACCCGGTTTGCGCGAATTTGCAGGGAACCCTGGGAGATGACCACATTGCCGCTGTAGACGGTGATGTTTTTACTGCGATTGGCTTCCAGCTTGTCTGCAGAAACCTTGATGGGCTGCTCGCGGTCGTTTGGCAGTGCCAGTGCCTGAGTGCTGAGCAGCAGACCGGCGATCAGAGCTGTAAAGGCGGTTCTTATCAAATCAGCGGGGTTCATAACTGCTTTCCACATCAGACAGTATCTCTACTTTGTCCTGTTTGAGATCGGCGCGCATGCCCTTGCCGGTGGTTCGGTTGGCGCCGTCGGTAATGGTAACAACTTTGTCGGTTTCGGCGAATTCTTCACGGGGTTTGAGCACGATTTTTTCGGTGCGCAGCGCAATGCCCGGTTGTGGTAGCTCGGTTACGGTGACATCGCCGGTTAATACCACTCGCTGACCGTTGTTGAAGGCGACGCCCGAGCGGGACTCGGTGCGCCACTTGGAGTCTTTGCCCTGGTAGAAAATCATTCGCGGCTCGGTCAGGTCTGCACGATCCCGGCGTTCAAACTGGAAGAACGTGATACGCTTGGCGTCAACCTGATAGGCGAGGGTGCCCTCTGCGCTATAGTGCCGGGTCCGGGCATCCCGAATCACCAGGTCCGCGGCCTTGTTTTGCTGCTGCGGAGTCGGCGTTTTCCCAAGCAGCTGCTCAGGTGGGCTCTCTGCGAACCAGAGTCCGAGCGATATGAGGGTAACCACGATGACGAGTGGCAGCCAGGTGCGCATGTGCGATCACTTCCTTATAAAGTGCAAGGTATCTTAGTCGGTACTAGGTGTCGGGTTAGCTGGCGGTAGACTATTTTGCCAGGTAGGGCGCCAGGGCTGAGTCGAATGTACCCTGGGCCTGCATGATCCGGTCGCAGACCTCGCGCACGGCACCTTCCCCTCCCTGCTTGCTGGTAACCCACAGGGCGCGCTCCAGAACCGGTGGCGCCGCATTGGGGACGGCAATGGGGCATCCCACCCGGGTCATCAGCTGCAGGTCTGGGTAGTCGTCACCAACGTAGGCGACACTTTCCAGGTCTACATTCTCTTCAGCAAACAATTCCTGGAATGCCATGTATTTGTCTTCACGTCCCTGGATCAAGCGGGTGATACCCAGGTCGTGTGCGCGCTTTTCCACCACACTACTGCGTCTGCCGGTAATGATCGCAACGCCAACACCGGACTTCTGCAGCATCTTTATGCCGTGGCCATCCAGGGTGTGGAACGTTTTGAGCTCATTGCCATGGTTGTCGAAATAGAGCTTTCCGTCGGTCAGAACACCGTCGACATCAAGAACCAGATAGCGAACCTGTGCCAGCTTTCGTTGAATTTTTTCTTCCAGGCTCACGCTGAGACTCCTGTGTAACTCACGGGTTTCGGTGTTGTTTAGTTTATTGCGACTTTCGCTCGGTGATCGGGTGGTTCAGATGACACCCGCGCGCAAGATATCGTGCATATGGAGAAGCCCAACCGGATGGTGCTCCGGGTCTTCCACGACCAGGGCGGTAATCTTGTTGTCTTCCATGATGCGGAGGGCTTCGGCCGCGAGCGTCTCCGCGCTGACTGTTTTCGGTCGGCGACTCATGACCTGTTCCATCGTCGCCTTGTCGAGTTCGACTTTCTGGTCGATCACCCGGCGCAGGTCGCCATCGGTGAATACGCCCATGAGTTCACCCTTTGCTCCGACGACGGTGGTCATACCGAACCCTTTGCTGGTCATCTCCAGCAGTGCCTTTGACAGCAGGGTGTCCGGGGCGACTTGTGGCAGTTCGTCTCCGGCGTGCATGACATCCTCTACCTTCAGTAGCAGCTGTCTACCGAGCGCACCACCGGGGTGGGAGAACGCGAAATCCTCGGCGGTGAAGCCCCGGGCCTCAAGCAGTGCGACCGCCAGCGCGTCCCCCATTACGAGGGTTACGGTGGTGGATGAGGTTGGAGCCAGGTTAAGCGGGCAAGCCTCAGTATCGACGGCGATGTCTAGGTTGACGTCGGCGGACTGGGCCAGCGGCGAGTCAGGCTTGCCGGTCATGCTGATCATCGGGATCCCGAGCCGTTTGAGCAGGGGGAGGAGGGTGAGTACTTCCGCCGAGCTGCCCGAATTGGATATGGTGATGACGAGATCCTGCCGCGTGATCATGCCCAGGTCGCCATGGCTCGCTTCCCCGGGGTGCACGAAGAAGCTTGGCGTGCCGGTACTGGCGAGCGTGGCGGCAATTTTGCGCCCTATATGGCCGGATTTCCCCATGCCAGAGACGATCACGCGCCCCTGGCAGGCGAGAATCAGTTCGCACGCCCTGAGGAAGCTGTCGTCGATACGGGCTTCCAAAGCCGCGACTGCTGCGGTTTCCATGGCAACGGTTCTGCGACCGGCCTGCAATATCAGATCTTTACCCATTGGATAGCTCAATTCGTGGGGTTCCGGATTGCCAACAGTGTAGAAACCCTGTTGGCACTGCTCACTTATATCGGAAGAGGTGGCATGCCTCTAATTCACGTGTCCGGATGACATGCTAATCTTTCTATACTGTTGCGGGTTTAGAGGCGACGACCTGCTCGGCCAGCCGTTGATCCTCCCGCAGTACCGGTTTGCTCGGGATACAGGCACCGGCGACTCTGGCGGGCAGCGATTGAATAGCCTGCTCAGGTGGTCTCTGCCTGCGGCGCGCTCGCATTCGTGGCGCGCTTTCAGGTGAGGTCGCGGTATTGAGATTGGGATCCCGCTTGTCCGGAGCGCCGCCATGGTATAGTTTGCCGCCGCCATTGTCAGCTATCGGGTCAGAAGGATCGCACCGGCGATCAATTTTAACCGTCAGCATGATATTTCGGCGTCGCCGTGACACTTTTTTGTGTTGTGCGTATCCAATGGACGAATTGCCAATGGGAGATATTTTGTGAGCGTACTCACTTTGCCTGTCAAATCCACCGTATTCAGTTCAATCAGA
The DNA here is from genome assembly GCF_048323715.1 of Microbulbifer weihaiensis. NCBI lineage: Bacteria > Pseudomonadati > Pseudomonadota > Gammaproteobacteria > Cellvibrionales > Microbulbiferaceae > Microbulbifer > Microbulbifer weihaiensis. Next base: position 291,580 of record NZ_JBLWFL010000005.1, on the reverse strand, counting down.
TGGCTGATGGCGGCATGTTTAATCGCCTTCTGGGCGCCCGTAGCGAGCGCGAATCAGAATCCCTACTCGATGATCGAGGGGGTCTCCAATGAACTCCTGGGGGTGATTCGTGCCAACGGTCAGTATCTGAACTCGAACCCCCAGCGCTACTACGGATCCGTAGACAAGGTGCTGGAGCCTGTAGTGGACTTTGATTTCATTGCGCGGGGCGTGATGGGCCGTTATGCCAAGGAAGCGACACCTGCCCAGCGGGCCAAGTTTGTCAGTGCCTTCCGTCGCGACCTGGTGGCGACATTTGCCCGCGGTGTTGCGACTTTTGGCGATCTTGATGTCAAAGTGGTTAATCCGGGATCCGCTCCCAGTGGCAACCGTGTCAACGTGCTGCAGGAAGTCCGCAGTAATGAGGGCCTGACCAAGGTTTCCTACACCCTGGTGCGCAATCGCAGCGGTCAGTGGAAATTGATCAATGTGATCCTCAACGGGGTAAACCTCGGCAAAACCTTCCGCGGTCAATTCTCCCAGGCCATGCAGGCAAATGGTGGCGATATCGATAAAGTCATCGCCAACTGGTCTGCGGCAGACAAGGTCGCCGACAGCGCGAACTAATCCCCGGCGCAGCCACGCGCATTATGCGTGGCTGCGCCTGCGCGGTGAATCCAGTACACTTGCGCGCTATTTTCAAATCGAACCAAATTCCCGCCTATGCAACCAGATCAAATCAAAGCCCTCATTGAAGGGGAGATTCCCGGCAGTCAGGTCGAAGTCGCCTTTGAGGGCAGCCACCTCTTGCTGACCGTGGTGAGCGAAGCCTTTGCCGGGCTGAGCCGCCTGAAAAAACAGCAGCTGGTTTACGGAGCACTCTCCGACAAAATCGCTGACGGTACTCTGCACGCCGTGCAGATGAAGACCCTCACCCCCGAAGAAGCAGGTCAGTGATCGCTGCCACAACTGGACATCAGATTGAATGGATAAGCTGATTATCGAAGGGGGTAGCCCCATTTCCGGAACATTGAAGATTTCCGGAGCCAAAAATTCCGCGTTGCCGATTCTGGCGGCCACGCTCCTGGCCGACGGGCCGGTTCAGATTCACAACCTGCCGCACCTGAACGATATCACCACCATGATCACGCTGCTGCGCTGCATGGGCACCGAGATCACGATTGACGAAAAGCTCGGGGTTGAAATCGACCCGCGTTCGGTCAACGAGCTCACCGCGCCCTACGAGCTGGTGAAAACCATGCGCGCGTCGATTCTGGTGCTGGGTCCTTTGCTGGCCCGCCACGGTGTTGCCAATGTTTCATTCCCGGGCGGCTGCGCAATTGGTAGCCGACCGGTAGATATCCACCTGAAAGGCCTTGAGGCGATGGGTGCGGAAATTACCATCGACGAGGGGTTTATTCGCGCGCGCAGTAACGGTCGCCTGAAAGGCGCCAATATCGTGATGGAGAAGGTCACCGTCGGTGGAACCGAGAACCTTCTGATGGCCGCCGCCCTGGCTGAAGGTACTACGGTATTGCACAACGCTGCCCGGGAGCCGGAAATTGTCGACCTGGCGGATTTCCTGATTGCCATGGGTGCGCAAATCGAGGGTGCGGGCACCGATACCATTCGGGTACACGGTGTAGATCGCCTGCTGCCGTGCAGCTACTCCGTCATGCCGGATCGGATTGAGACCGGTACCTTCCTGGCTGCGGCTGCAGCGGCGCGGGGCAAAGTGCGGTTGACGCACACCCGTGCCGACATACTCGATGCGGTGCTTGCCAAGTTCGAGGAAGCGGGGGCACACCTGAGTATTGGTGATGGCTGGATCGAGCTCGACATGAAGGGCAACCGGCCCAAAGCCGTGAGCTTCCGCACAGCGCCCTATCCTGCGTTTCCGACCGATATGCAGTCTCAGTTCATGGCCATGAATGCGGTTGCAGAGGGTAAAGGCACGGTTGTTGAAACCATTTTTGAAAACCGCCTGATTCAGGTGCATGAGCTTAACCGCATGGGGGCGAATATCGTTCTCGAAGGTAATACTGCGATTGTTTCCGGCGTGGAGCGGTTGAAGGGAGCACCGGTCATGGCGTCGGATTTGCGCGCTTCGGCCGGGCTGGTGATTGCCGGTATGGTGGCCGAAGGAACTACCATCGTCGACCGGATCTATCACATCGACCGCGGCTACGAATGTATCGAAGAGAAGCTGCGCCAGATCGGTGCCAGTATTCACCGCGTCCCAGGATAAGTAATCTAGCGCTGCGAGTGTAATCGCCGCATGCATTGTCAAAGAAACTGAGCCGTTTTCTGGTACCGGGAGGACTGCCTGCCCATTCTCCCGGTATGGAACACCCTATAAAAAGCGGCGGGATAGCCGCTTCAACTAAACAATAGTAGTTGCCATGCAGATCACCATTGCTCTGACCAAGGGGAGAATCCTCAAGGAGACATTGCCGCTTCTGGCGGCGGCCGGTCTCGAGCCCCTGGAAGATATCGCCAAAAGCCGCAAACTGATATTCCCGACCAATCAAGAACATGTCCGCCTGTTGATTCTGCGTGGCTCTGATGTCCCAACCTATGTGCAGCATGGTGCTGCGGATATGGGAGTTGCAGGCAAAGACAACCTTCTCGAGCACGACGATAGCAATATCTATGAGCCTCTTGACCTGGGTATTGCCCGCTGTCGTCTGATGACTGCCGGTATCCGCGGGGCGGAGCTGCCCCGTGGCCGGATCAAGGTGGCGACCAAGTTTGTGCGTTCGGCAAAGCGCTACTATGCGGCACAGGGGCGCCAGGCCGATATCATCAAGCTGTATGGCGCAATGGAACTGGCTCCGCTGATGGATCTCGCAGATGAGATTGTGGATATTGTCGATACCGGTAATACGCTCAAGGCCAATGGCCTGGAAGCCCGGGAAAAAATTGCGGATATCAGCAGTCGTCTGATCGTGAACAAGGCCTCCATGAAAATGAAGTATGGCCCGATCAACGAATTGATCGAGCAGTTGGCGGCGGCAGTCAAAGCACGCGTTTAGTTTTCACGGGGGAAGAGTCATGAATACAGTTTCCATTCGTCGTCTCGACGCCAGTAAGCCGGGGTTTGAAGCGGAGCTGGGCAAGCTGTTGGCCTGGGAGTCGGTATCCGATGCCCAGGTGGCAACCGCGGTAACTGAGATCCTGTCGCAGGTCAGAAGCCGGGGCGATGCTGCGCTGATTGAATATACGAACCGCTTTGATCGCCGGAACCTGCAGGCAGCAGGAGAATTTTGTCTGGGTGCGGATGAGTTGAAACAGGCCCTGGAGCGCATTTCCCCTGAGAGTCGGGTGGCTCTGGAGACCGCGGCGGCACGTGTCCGTAGCTACCACGAGCACCAGGTGCAGGAATCGTGGCGATACTCCGAGGCGGATGGCACTGTTCTGGGGCAGCAGGTCACCCCGATGGAGCGAGTGGGTATATACGTGCCCGGTGGTAAGGCCAGCTATCCCTCATCAGTGCTGATGAATGCGATCCCGGCAAAAGTCGCCGGGGTTGATCTGGTGGCAATGGTGGTGCCTGCTCCCGACGGCCTGCTGAGCGACCTGGTGCTGGCCGCAGCGGCGATTGCGGGCGTGGATCAGGTCTATACCGTGGGTGGCGCGCAGGCAGTCGCCGCCCTGGCCTATGGCACTGAGACCATTCCGCGGGTGGACAAGATTGTGGGCCCCGGCAATATTTACGTGGCTACCGCCAAGCGCGCCGTATTTGGGCAGGTTGCAATCGATATGATTGCCGGGCCTTCCGAAATCCTTGTCATTTGTGATGGGAAAACGGATCCCGACTGGATCGCGATGGATCTCCTGTCCCAGGCGGAGCATGACGAGCAGGCGCAGTCGGTGTTGCTGTGTCCGAGTGCCGATTACCTGGATGCTGTCGAGGCGTCGCTCGGGAAGTTACTGGCGGACCTGCCGCGAGAGGCTATTGCTCGCCAATCTCTGCAGGATCGGGGAGCCCTGATTCAGGTCGCGGATATTGAACAGGCGATCGAAGTGGCCAATCGCATTGCGCCCGAGCACCTGGAGGTTTCTGTGGATAACCCAGAGCAGTACCTGCCGAGCATCCGCCATGCGGGGGCTATCTTTCTTGGGCGCCATACGGCGGAGGCGCTCGGTGATTACTGCGCTGGACCAAACCACGTACTTCCGACGAGTGGTACTGCGCGTTTTTCGTCTCCGTTGGGTGTTTATGACTTCCAGAAGCGGAGTTCGATTATCTACTGCTCCCAGCAGGGCGCCGATACTCTTGGTTCAGTCGCATCGATACTGGCGAAAGGTGAGGGGCTTGAAGCTCACGCGCGATCAGCAGAATACCGCGTAACAGAAAAAGCCTGAGCCATTTCCCTGAGATTCAGTCGGCAGGTGACGGAATTTTTGTCGCCTGCCAGGCTACTGCCTGCCACTCGCCACTGCGCTTGCTGAAAGTTCCGGTGTTGAAATACCGCGACTTGGAGGTGTTGGAAGTATCGCTTTGGTTGCTCTCTGTTGCGACCAGCTCAAACGCCACCACGGCGAAATCCCCGTAAAGGCGAATATCCGTATTCTCCGCATGGTACTTTACGGCTGCGGTGTCAGTGCCTGTACCAACCTCCGGTTCAGCCTGTGTCGCAAGCATGCCCTCGATGATTTCCTTTTTCCCGAACCGCTTGCCTGTGGAGCTGGTGTAGACCAGGTCGCTTGACCAGAAACGCTGGTGTACCTCAACGTCGGCGGCACCGTCCAGGAAACCATTGAGCAATAGCTGCAGATCTGCCTGGTCGTCGCTGTATGCGGCAGTGCTCCATGCTGAGAGCACGAGAAGGCAGGCGATGTACTTTCGCGAAATCCAGTGTTGCATGGCATTCAATCCCTTCGCTTGTGTCTGCTTCAGGTTTTCTCTCGAGGGCGGGGCTGCTCGGAAACCGTCGCCTCGGTGTTGTGCACCTGACTGCTGCGGATGTAGGTAATCGTTACGGTTTCCCCGGGGCGAAGGGTCGCCATGGCCGCAATGCCATGTTCGCCGTCATTGATCGGGTCGCCGTTGATATGGGTGATGACGTCACCCGGCTGCAGTCCCGCCAGGTGAGCGGGACCGTTGTTGTAAATGGCGGTAACAATGACCCCGTTGGTGGAGGGCAGGTGAAATGCGCGCGCCAGATTTGGGTTTACCGTGCGAGCCTCGATCCCGAGCCAGCCGGGCACAACGCGACCGTACTCAATGATGTCCCGCATCACTTTCAGTGCGATATTGGCGGGGATGGCGAAGCTGATACCGCCGGTATAGTCGCGCCCTTCAACCACTGTGGTGTTTATGCCCAGTAGTTTGCCATAGGCATCGACCAGAGCGCCGCCAGAATTACCGGGGTTAATGGCTGCGTCGGTTTGCAGAAAGCTCTGCGGGTAACTGCCTTCGCGGGTATTGCTGATGTCCCGGCCGGTTGCGCTAATAATGCCCTGGGTGACCGACTGTCCCACACCAAATGGATTGCCGATGGCGAGTACTACATCGCCTACCTGGGCTCTTTCCGGGTCACCCACCTCAATCGCGGTAAGGTTCGGCAGGTCAATCTTCAGCACGGCCAGGTCAAAATTGGCGTCGGAACCGACCGGGGTGGCCTGGGCCTCCCTGCCGTCCGCAAGTACTACGGCAATTTCTTCCGCACCTGCGGTGACGTGGTAATTGGTGAGGATATAGCCCTTTGTATCCACGATGACCCCGGAACCCAGGCTCGGCTGGTTGCGCTCTTTCTGGTAGCGGCGGAAAAGCGGGTGGTTGGACAGGGGGTGATTGGAAAGCGGATCCTGCTTGCGCGTATAGATGTTTACGACGGCAGGAGCCGCGGAGTTCACGGCTCGCGCGTAAGACACGGGGCCCTGCAGTTCACTGGAGGGGGGCGAGGAGTGCTGTGGGCCGCGCAATTGCGGTACTGCCAATAGCAGGCCTGCTGCGACAATAAGCCCGATGGCACCTGGTATGGCCCAGTCGTGCAGGAAGCGTTGTAATGACACCAGATACTCCTTTCCCGATTTGGGGTCATTATACGCCTTTCGGGAATAGAGTCCTTAACAAGGAGTCTAAAGGGTCAACTGCATGACGCTTGGTGCGACGGGCATTATCCGTATAATGTGCGCCTTTCTATTCCAAATGGACTGAACGAGTTTTCAGGAGTTGCACATGTCTCTGGTACGCCCGCACGGCAGTGAAGAACTGCAGCCCCGCTTTGTCTACGACAGCGAGCGGCATCATCAACTGATTCACGAGGCAGAATCCCTGCCTTCAATTGTGGTCAGCTCCGCGGCCGCCGCCAACGCGGTGATGCTGGGGGCGGGCTACTTCAACCCGCTGCAAGGCTATATGAATGTGGCCGACGCAGTGAGTGTTGCGGAATCCCTGCACACCACCGACGGCCTGTTCTGGCCGGTTCCGGTTGTGAACATGGTGGAAGATGTATCCGCTATTGAGGGCGCCAAGCGTATCGCTTTGCGTGACCCTAACGTTGAGGGCAACCCTGTGCTCGCAGTGATGGATGTCGAGGCAATCGAGACATTCAGCGATGCACAGATGAGCACCATCGTAGAGCAGGTTTACGGCACTCTGGATGATAACCACCCGGGCGTGGCTACGTTCAAAGCGGCAGGCCGCCACGTAATTTCTGGTTCTATTGAGGTGCTCAACTTCAGCTACTTCCAGGCTGACTTCCCGGACACTTTCCGTACTGCGGTAGAGATCCGCAATGAGTTTGCCGAGCATGGCTGGAGCAAAGTTGTTGCCTTCCAGACGCGCAACCCGATGCACCGCGCACACGAAGAGCTTTGCAAAATGGCTCTGGATGCGGTTGGGGCGGATGGCGTCCTTATTCATATGCTGCTGGGTAAACTGAAAGCTGGCGACATTCCGGCGCCAGTGCGTGATGCAGCCATTCGCAAAATGGTTGAAGAGTACTTCCCGAAGAACACCGTAATGGTGACTGGCTATGGCTTCGACATGCTGTATGCCGGCCCGCGGGAGGCCGTTCTCCACGCCCTGTTCCGTCAGAACTGTGGCTGCAGCCACCTGATTGTTGGCCGTGACCACGCAGGCGTTGGCGATTACTACGGTGCTTTTGATGCGCAGACCATCTTCGACGAGAAGGTGCCGGCCGGTGCTCTGGAGATCGAGATTTTCCGTGCGGATCACACCGCCTACTCGAAGAAATTGAATAAAGTGGTGATGATGCGCGATGTGCCGGATCACACTAAAGACGACTTTATTCTGCTTTCCGGTACCAAAGTTCGTGAGATGCTGGGCAATGGCATTGCGCCGCCTCCGGAATTCTCGCGCCCGGAAGTTGCGCAGATTCTGATGGATTACTACCAGAGCCTGTAACAAGCTTGGGTTGCATGCCCGGGTTCGGGTGAAAAAAAAGCGGGGCCCTGAGGCCCCGCTTTTTTTTGGATCTTTTCTGAATCCGGCCGCCTTGCCGGGTGGCTAGCGGCTTGCGACCTCTTCGCGCGGTGCGATTGGGTCCTTTTCCAGGCCGAATTCTTCAGACAGCGTCCCTTTTTCTCCGGGCGCTTTGGGCGCCCAATCTCTGGGTGGCAGTACGCTCAGGTTTTCATGGCTGTCACTCAGTTCGCCGCTGCCAGCTTCAAGCATCTGGCGGCCAATGTCCTGGTTGGACAGGCGAATCGCGCTATTGGCGAGATACTCGTGCACCTCGCGGTAGCTCTGGGTGAGGTTGTGAACAAGTTGGGCTGTCTGGTCAAAATGCTCATTCACCTGCTGCTGGAAGTCCTCCAGTTTGGTGTTGGCTTCCTTCAGGCTTAGCTCCAGTTCCTGCGTGCGGTCAGCATTCTGGCGGTTGCGGGTTGCCAGAAACGCGAGCAGGGCGCCGGCGGCAAGCCCCAAAACGCCCACCAGAATCAATACCGATGTAGAGTGCACAATTACTTCCTCCTCAAATAGATAGTGGCACCGGCCTTCCGTGACGGTGACCTTATTATACGCAAAAGCCGACGCAGCGCCGTGTTCGACTTTTATGTCAAATCGTGACGGATTTGCTAAAGTGCGCGCCTTTGGGGGCGGCAATGTTCGCGTTAGTGCCGACACGACGCCAGCGATGCCATATAGGGTAGTTTTACAGGCGCAGCCATGCAGCAGGAAATTCCACTTTCTCCACGACAACGCTATGAACGGGACCTGAAGCGTCCGGACTTTATTGCCGACGCGGCGCAGCGTTTGGCTGTGGAAGAATTGCAGGATCTTTATATTCGATTGTTGCAATCCGGCGGCCCGAAAGGGTGGTTGGGCGGATTGCGCTCCCTTTTTGGTGCGGCGCCTAAGCCAGAAAAGGGGTTGTATTTCTGGGGTGGGGTAGGTCGCGGCAAAACCTATCTGATGGATGCATTTTTTGAGTCGCTGCCGTTTGAGCAAAAAATGCGCACACACTTCCACCGCTTTATGCGCGAAGTCCATCAGCAGTTAAAGGCGCTCGCGGGGGAGAAAAACCCACTGGATAAAGTGGCTGATCAGATTGCCGGCCGGGCGCGCGTACTGTGTTTTGATGAGTTCTTCGTTTCAGATATTACAGATGCCATGATTCTGGGGAGTCTGTTGCAGGCGCTATTTGAGCGCGGGGTGACGCTTGTTGCCACATCAAACATTGTCCCGGACGGTTTGTACCGGGATGGTTTGCAGCGAGCCCGTTTTCTCCCGGCGATCGACCAGCTCAAAGAGCATACTAAGGTAGTCAATGTGGACAGTGGCGTGGATTACCGGTTGCGAGCCCTGGAAATGGCCGAGCTCTACCACTGTCCGCTGGATGCAGGTGCGAACATCAGTCTTGCGCGCAGCTTTGATGCCCTCATCGTTGAGGGGAGTGAGGTGCGTGAGCAGGTACCCCTGGATATCGAGGGGCGCAGCATCCTGGCAGCGAAAGTGGCGGATGACGTAGCCTGGTTCGAGTTCAGGGAGCTGTGTGATGGGCCCCGTTCGCAGAACGACTACATCGAGCTTGCCCGCGAGTTCCATACCGTGCTGTTGGCCAATGTGCCGCAGTTTGATGAGCGCGCGGAAAGTCAGGCGCGCCGATTCATCAATCTGGTGGATGAGTTTTATGACCGTTGCGTCAAATTGGTTATTTCTGCTGCGGAGCCCCTGGATACCCTCTATGCCGGGCGCCACTTGAGGTTCGAGTTTGAGCGAACCAAGAGTCGCCTGCAGGAAATGCAGTCCCGGGAATATCTGGCCCGGGGCCATCGTCCGGAATAAGGTAATTATCCGGATCCGGTTGGTCAGATATTGTGCGGTTTTGCGCTTGAAAAGCGCTGGGCGCTTATGTAGTATTCGCGCTCTTTTGTGGGACGGCCCATGAATGGGTCATATACAGGTGTTTTATAACATGAAGACTTACAGTGCCAAGCCGGAAGCGGTAACTCGCGACTGGTACATTGTTGACGCTGCGGACAAGACTCTCGGTCGCATTTCTGCCGAGATTGCTCACCGCCTGCGTGGCAAGCACAAGCCTGAATATACGCCCCACGTGGACACCGGCGATTACATCGTTGTGATCAATGCCGAGAAGGTTCGCGTGACCGGCAACAAGGCTAAAGCCAAAATCTACCACAGCCACTCTGGCTATCCTGGTGGTCTGAAATCCATCAGCTTTGAGAAGCTGATCGACAAGGCGCCCGAGCGCACCATTCAAAGTGCAGTGAAAGGCATGCTTCCGAAAGGCCCTCTGGGTCGCGCCATGTTCAAGAAACTGAAGGTGTATAAAGGTAGCGAGCATCCTCACGCGGCTCAGCAGCCGATTGAACTGTCGATCTAAACGGAAAGCATTCTCATGGCAACTACTCAATATTACGGTACCGGCCGCCGCAAGACCTCCACTGCTCGTGTATTTATTCAGCAGGGTGAAGGTAACATCAGCGTTAACGGTCGCACTCTGGACGAATACTTCGGCCGCGAAGTGGCTCGCATGATCGTGCGTCAGCCGCTGGAACTGGTCGATATGACTGAAAAATTTGACATCAACGTCACCGTTAAGGGTGGTGGTTCTTTTGGTCAGGCGGGTGCTATCCGTCACGGCCTGACCCGCGCCCTGATGCAGTATGACGAGTCCCTGCGTCAGCCGCTGCGTGCAGCTGGTTACGTGACTCGCGATGCGCGTGCCGTTGAGCGGAAGAAAGTCGGTCTGCGCAAGGCGCGTAAGAAGCCGCAATTCTCCAAGCGTTAATCGGTTTTATACCTTTTTTCTTGCCCGGCTTCATGCCGGGCTTTTTTTTGTCTGTCTGTGCAAGTTGAAAGGGGAAGGCGCGAGTTTGCCTGTATAGTTGGGGCGCTCGTCGGGTTGCCTGGCGTTCCCTCGGGGTTCCGCCTTGTATCAAATTGGCATTTTCTTTAACATTGCGCGAATTTCTATCCGCTTGCACTTGGGGTTTGGCCGCATTGTTCTATGGTCAAGCGAGCGGGGCAGATGTCGGGGAGTTTCTGTTTTAAGTCTATAGTCTGTGGTTGTTGTCAGGTTCAGCCACGGTGTTTGCTTTGCTTTGTTTCCGGTTTGTGACCGGTTTTAGGGCAAGTTTCACTTTTTGCAATGCTGCGCACGTTTGCCCCTAAATGGCGGCGCGACACAATTGCTGAGGCTTAGCGGCAGAATATCACCAGTTTTCTTTGGGTTTGGGCCAGCTGGTCCCGGTTTTACCGGGGGATGCTGTGATGGGAGAACTACGTCATGAGTGATGACGGTGTAAATGTAGGGCGTCGCCGGTTTCTGACCGCAGCCACCTCCGTGGTGGGTGGTGCAGGCGCAGTCGGGATAGCGGTACCTTTTGTCGCCTCCTGGAATCCGAGTGCCAAGGCTAAGGCCGCTGGCGCACCAGTAAAATACAACATCAGTAAGCTTGAGCCGGGCCAGATGGTCACTGTTGAGTGGCGTGGCAAGCCGGTTTACGTGGTGCGACGCACCCAGGAAGCCCTGGAAAACCTTGTCAAGGTTGACCCTTTCCTGCGCGATCCTAAGTCGGCGGAGTCCAAGCAGCCGGAGTACGTTGACGCGGAAAACCGCGCAATCAAGCCCCAGCTTCTGGTGCTCGTAGGCCTGTGTACGCACCTGGGCTGCGCACCCATGTTCCGTCCGGAAGTAGGTGCTGCCGATCTGGGTGGTGATGAGTGGATGGGTGGCTTCTTCTGCCCCTGCCACGGTTCAAAATACGATATGGCTGGCCGCGTCTACAAAGGCGTACCGGCGCCGACCAATCTCGATGTGCCGCCTTACTCCTATGAAGGTGACGACATAATCGTAATCGGTGTTGATCAGGAGGGCAGCGCATGAACTGGCTAACCGCATTGGGAGACTGGGTTGATCAGCGCCTGCCGATATATCGGGCGTGGGATACCCACATGGGCAAGTACTACGCGCCCAAGAACTTCAACGTCTGGTACTTCTTCGGCGTCCTGTCGATGCTGGTACTGGCGAACCAGCTGCTGACCGGCATCTGGCTGGTCATGAGCTTCAACCCGTCCGCAGATGGCGCTTTCGCCTCTGTTGAATACATCATGCGCGATGTGGATTGGGGCTGGTTGATTCGCTACCTGCATTCCACCGGTGCATCGGCCTTCTTTGTGGTGGTTTACCTGCACATGTTCCGCGGTCTGATGTACGGCTCTTACAAGCCGCCGCGCGAGCTGGTGTGGATCTTCGGGATGTGCATTTACCTCGTGCTGATGGCGGAAGCCTTCATGGGTTACGTGCTGCCGTGGGGCCAGATGTCCTACTGGGGTGCGCAGGTAATCGTGTCCCTGTTCGGTGCTATTCCCGGTATCGGTGAAGATCTGGTGCAGTGGATTCGCGGTGACTACCTGATTTCTGGTATTACTCTGACCCGCTTCTTCTCCTTGCATGTGATTGCCCTGCCGCTGGTGCTGGTGCTTCTGGTTGTTCTGCATATCCTGGCGCTGCACGAAGTGGGTTCCAACAACCCGGATGGCATCGAGATCAAGAAAAACAAGGACGAAAACGGCATTCCGCTGGATGGTGTACCGTTCCACCCTTACTACACAGTTCACGATCTCGTGGGCGTGGCAGTTTTCCTGTTCGCCTTCTGTGCGGTGGTGTTCTTCTTCCCGGAAATGGGCGGTTTCTTCCTCGAATATGCAAACTTTGAAGAAGCTAACCCGTTGAAAACGCCCGAGCATATTGCGCCCGTTTGGTACTTCACGCCGTTCTATGCTGTTCTGCGTGCGGTGACCATGGATATAGGTCCGCTGACTGCGAAGTTCCTTGGTCTTGTTGCCATGGGCGCGGCAATTGCGGTTCTGTTTGTCCTGCCCTGGCTCGACAAGAGCCCGGTGAGATCCATTCGTTACAAGGGCTGGCTGCCGAAAGTGCTGTTGCTGGTATTTGCAGCGGTGTTCATTGTTCTGGGCTACCTGGGTGTGAAGTCGCCGACTCCAGGACGTAACTTCCTGGCGCAGGTTGCTACCCTGTTCTACTTCGCGTTCTTTTTGACCATGCCAATCTGGTCCAACCCGACGTCCCGCAAGGGTGTCGCGTCCTGGATCGTGAGCGGTGTGTTCGCGCTGCTGTTCCTGTGGATGGCTGCCGTGAACTGGAAAGCGAGCCTGTTCGTGACTGGGCTGTCCCTGCTGTTCACTGCATTCTTTGCGGCTCTGCCCTGGCTGACCAGTCGTGACGTGGTTCACCCAGAGCCCAAGCGTGTGACTACGCCCTCTGGCGGCAAGGCGTTTGGTCTGCTGGTTGGTGGCTTTATCGCAGTCTTCCTGATGGCTTTCGTGCCGATCAAGGCAGTTGGCGCCGAGAGCGGCGTCGAGCTGGATCACATTAATATCGATCTGAACGACAAGCCTTCCCTGCAGCGTGGTGCGAAATATTTCGTCAACTACTGTATGGGTTGCCACAGTGCCAATTTCTCCCGCTGGGAGAGGGTTGCCACGGATCTGGAGATTCCCAACGAGCTGATGTTGCAGAACCTGGTACTGGGTGATGACAAAATCGGCGACTTGATGGAAATTTCGATGAAACCCGAGGATTCCAAGGTCTGGTTCGGCGCTACCCCGCCGGATCTGACACTTGTTGCCCGGGCTCGCTCTCCAGAGTGGTTGTACACTTATCTGCGTAGCTTCTACAAAGACGAAAGCCGCCCGACCGGTGTCAACAACAAGGTGTTCCCGAATGTGGGCATGCCGCATGTGCTGATGGAACTTCAGGGCTTGCCTGAGTGTGCTCCGGGCCCGAAGCGTGATCATGGGCACGTGGTGCGCGACGAGCTGGGCAATCCGATCATGGATGCCAACTGCGGAAGCCTGCAGGTGAATAAAGTGAAGGGCTCCATGACTGATGTGGAGTATGACCAGGCGGTTTTTGATCTGGTGAACTTCATGGAGTACATCGCCGAGCCGATGGCAGAAACCCGTAAGCGTATCGGTTTCTACGTGCTGGCGTTCATTCTGGTGTTCTTCATCTTCGCCTGGTTGCTGAATCGCGAGTACTGGAAAGGCATTCATCACTAAGCGACAGTAGAACCAGTAAATCGGGTGGTGGGCTGCCGGGCATACCGGGCCAAGCTCTACCGCCCGTTTTCTATTTTTGAATGATGGCCGGCAATCGTGCCGGTACAGTAGATCGAGGTAGTTACACAATGGGTGTGCCGACCAACAAGCGCTCCTCTATGACCTTCTTTTCAGATGGTCGTTGCCATTTCAGCCACCGCGTGCGCATTGTGCTCGCAGAAAAAGGTGTTTCCGTCGATATCATCGACGTCGATCCGGATGACAAGCCTGCCGAGTTGGCGGATCTCAACCCCTACAACTCATTGCCTACCCTGGTCGACCGTGAACTTGTTTTGTTTGAAACCAAGGTAATGATGGAATACCTTGATGAGCGGTTCCCCCACCCGCCGTTGTTGCCGGTTTATCCGGTGGCCCGTGCACAGAGTCGCCAGATCATGTACCGTATCGAGCGAGACTGGTGCCCGCTTGTGGATAAGATCCTGGCTGGAGGCAAAGATGCGGCGGCGGCTCGCAAAGAGCTGCGTGATAGCCTCGTAGGTATCGCACCAATGTTTACCGATCTGCCTTACTTCTTTAACGAGGAGTTTTCCCTCGTTGATTGCTGTATGGCCCCGCTGCTGTGGCGTCTGGAGCAACTGGAAATTGCTCTGCCGAAGACTAAACAAGCCAAGCCACTGTTGGACTACATGGATCGACTCTTCGCGCGCGAAGCTTTCCAGCAGAGCCTGACCGAGTACGAGCGCGAAATGCGCTCCTGAGGTGCTGATTGAACAAGCCACCGATGACATCCAATCGCCCGTATCTGCTGCGGGCATTTTATGAATGGATTACGGACAACAAATGTACGCCTTATTTACTGGTGGACACGCACCTTCCGGGAGTGCTGGTGCCGCAACAGCATGTAAATGAGGATGGGCAGATTGTTCTCAATGTGTCTGAGTCCGCGGTGGCGGGGCTGACAATGGATAACTATGCAATCCGTTTCAGCGCCCGTTTTGGAGGTGTGCCGACCGACATCCAGGTACCGGTTGGCGCGGTTGTGGGGATTTATGCCCGGGAAAACGGGCAGGGTATGGTCTTCGAGCCGGAGGATACCCCCGAACCCCCGGAACCGACACCTCCGACCACATTGAAAAAGCCTTCCAAGAAGCCGTCTTTGCGCGTGGTCAAGTAATCCTGTCGATTGAGGGAGGAGACCTCCTCCCTTGATCTTTCTCCTGTGTATCCCACACCGTTTCCCTCTTACACCCAAGCAATGCCGTGATCAGGTAAAAACTGACGCCTTAATCCTGTTCTTCATTGGTGAATTCCCCTGAGCCTTCCGATACTGCAAGCAAGCCGTACTTTGGAGGGAGCTGTGTGAAATTATTGAGCCACACCATCGGAATATTTACCAACCCGGATAAAGAGTGGCAGGCCATTCGGTCTGACAAGCACTCCTTTCTGCAGGTTTTTTTCAGCCATGTACCCATTCTTGCCCTGATTCCCTGCGTAGCGGGGTACATTGGCGTTACGGTATTCGGTTTTACTCTGGGTGGGCACACCGCCAGACTCACGCCGGGCAGTGCTGCAGCACTGGCCGTAGTCACCTATATTGCGCTGCTGACCGGTATCTACCTGCTAGGGGAGTTCATTAACTGGATGGCCAAGGCTTACGGTGTGGAGGGCGATGAACCGACCCGGCATTATGAGGGGACGGCGCTCGCGGTCTTCGTGACCACGCCGGTTCTCCTTGCTGGCATCGTATTGCTCTACCCACACCTTTGGCTGGTGGTGACGGTTATGGGGTTGGCGGGGGCTTATACGGTCTACCTTATCTACGAGGGGATTCCCATTCTCATGAACATGAGCAAGGAGAGGGCCTTTCTCTATGCTGGTGCGGTATTGACGGTAGGCCTGGTGATGGTGGTCACGATGCTGGTGTGTTCGGTGATCATCTGGACCATGGGTATAGGCCCGGTCTATCAGAGTTGATTGCCGGGCTCTGTGAGTGGCGGAGCCGCTGTTCCGATGCTCTGAAGCCAGGATCCCAAAGCAGTACAGCGAAAACAGCCCGCGCAGTCGCGGGCTTTTTCATGGGCGATGGATCGGTTTGGCTCACTCAGAGGTTGAGCGCCATTTCCCCAGTCGTTTGCCGGTGGCCAAGCCCGGGCGGAATCATCGGTGGCATCGGGCAATCCAGGCTATCCGCAACGGCGCGCAGGAGTTCCAGCGCCCGCGGCGAGATGTCATTGTCGTGCGCGAGGGTGATTGCCATGGCTTTCAGTAGTACCGGCTTCTTCAGCGGGGCCAGGGTTTTGGCTATCGCAAGTGCCTTGTCCAGCCTCTGCAGGAGAATGTCGCTTTTGGCAGGAAGCGGCGTGATGGCCAGCTCAAGCGCTTTTAGTCCCCGGTCATAGGCGCGCTTGGCTGGGAGGTACTCGCCATTGCTCGTGTGTGCCATGGCGGCGATCAGATACCGGCTCGCATCACTGGTGGCGTTCGGCGCACTACTGAGGCGCTGTCGATCCGGCCTGCTTTCCAGCGCATGTATCAATACGCGATACAGGGCCCATTCCCAAATGTCCACGCGTGCATCGCTGCGCAACAGTTTGATCAGGTTGCGCTTGAACACCTGATATTGCTGTGGGGCCAGCTCCTTCAGTGCGGGGACGCAGAGGTCGAGCAGTGGCAACCGGCAGGCCTCATCCATTTTCTCGATAGCCGGCAAGTACTGGCGCAGCGCCCGCATAACGGCCGGGTGTGCGATCTGCTCAAGCAAGCGCATCTGCGTTGCCCGCTGTTCGGGATGCATAAGCAGGGCATACACAATAGCCCGGGCAGAAAACGGGTCGTGGGCTGCGTCACGCAGCGCTGAAGGGGTTTTGGCAAGGAGTTGCTGTCCCAACGCGCATTCAGAACCGGTGGGGTTGCCAATGCGGTTGTCGATCACATCGATCAATGCTTCACACTTCACGGATCCGGCTGTGACAACAGCTTGCGAATGGGCGCTGATAACCCTGTGATCTTGCGTGGCTCCTGCTTCCAGCTTCGTTTTCATGTGGGCTGCAGCGGCCGGATCAGAATGCCGCTCGTCGCGCCAGGCGGGGTCAATACGCAGAATGCGCTGGCGGATCGGGGGGTGTGTAGAGAGCATTGCTGCAAGTGATGGCCCCACGCCATTGGCAAAAAACATATGGCTGAACTCCGCAGCCCGGCCGGCGGAAATTCTGGTACCGGCCCCGTAGCCGGCAATTTTTTTCAGCGCGCTGGCAAGCCCGTGACTATTGCGGGTGTACTGCACGGCTGAGGCATCAGCCAGGTACTCCCGCTGCCTGCTGACAGCCGACTTGATCAAGTTGCCAAACAAGGTTCCTGTATAGCCGATTACTATCAGGCCGGCGCCGATCAATGCGGTGATGGGAAATCCGCGGCGTCTTCTCCCGCCGGACCAGCTGGCTCCGTTGATCAACCACTGGCCGGCGAGGCCGATAATCAGTATTCCGTGAAGAAGCCCGACGAGTCGGATGTTCAGGCGCATATCACCGTTGAATATATGGCTGAACTCGTGGGCGATGACACCCTGCAGCTCGTCGCGGCTCAATTGTTCTATGCTCCCCCGGGTGAGTCCAATGACGGCATCAGTGGATTGGTAACCGGCGGCAAACGCATTGATAGACGGGTCATCCAATACATAGACATCGGGTACTGGGGTGCCCGAGGCAATCGCCATTTCTTCCACTACATTCAGGGCGCGCTGTTCACTGGCGTCCCTCGGGGTCGTATTTATTTTTCGACCGCCCAGTGATTCAGCGACGGCGCGTCCGCCGTCGGCGAGCTGGTGCCTCTTGTACAGGGTGGCGATGGCAATTACTGCACTGATAAAAGTCGCGATTCCTGCGACGGTCTCCCAGCCAATGAGCAACCCGCCAGTGTCAAAAGTGAGCGACTCTCCTCTGGATAGCCTGAGGACCGCTGTAGTAAAAAGTGTTGTGATGGCGATCAGGCCCAAAACAGCAGTGCCAAACAGAGTTACCAGCAGGGCTGTGTTTCTGCGGGCTTTACTCTGATATTCGAAAAAGTTCATGACAAATCCTTTCAGAACTCAATGCGCGGTGCCGCCTGAAATGCCTCGGAGTCCGCAAATTCCAGTAACTTGCCGTTCTCCCGGTGCCCAAAGAAGCCTGCGAACAATACGGGGGGAAAGCTCTGCCTGAAAATGTTGTAGGTCATTACGGCGTCGTTGAACGCCTGGCGGGCGAAGGCGACTTTGTTTTCTGTGGTGGTCAGTGCTTCGGTCAATTGCTGAATGTTCTGGTTACTCTTGAGCTCGGGATAGGCTTCCACCACGATATTCAGCTTTCCGAGTGCGCTACCCAAAGCACCTTCGGCATCACCCAGCTTCGCAATTGCAGCGGCTGAGCCCGGATTATTGGCCGCTGCTTTCAAACCTGCGATGGCAGCGTTGCGTGCATTGATAACCGCTTCCAGGGTTTCCCGTTCGTGTTTCAGATATCCTTTTGCCGTTTCGACCAGGTTCGGAATCAGGTCATATCGGCGTTTCAGCTGTACTTCGATTTGCGCGAAAGCATTTTCGTAGCGATGCTTGAGTGTCACCAGTCGGTTGTAAATGCTGATTACATAGAAAAATAACGCGGCTAAAGCGACGAGCCAGGCAATCGTAGTCATGTCCATACCCAGGGCCTCGATGGAACGGTAAAAAAATGGGGCAGTGAAAATGGATGGTCGCATGGGATACTATCACGGGCGCCGGCTGCGGCGAGTGTGGAGCGCTCCTGTACGCCTAAAGGCGGATAGGCGCTGCCAATCCCCGTTCGGGTATAATCCGCAGCCGTAATGATGATGAGAAGCCGCCAGGCAGTCAGGCTGCGGCAAAGAGCAGAATTCGGAGTAATCCTATGACTAATAAAATATCTGACCCGGTGGTCATCGTTGGTTTTTCGCGTACGCCTATGGGTGCTATGCAGGGCTCGCTGTCCGCAATGAGCGCCCCGGAACTGGGCGCAGTGGCGATACGAGCGGCTCTGGCGGATGCGGGAGTGGGAGCTGCCGATGTCGATGAAGTGTTGATGGGGTGCGTGCTGCCGGCTGGTGTTGGCCAGGCCCCGGCTCGCCAGGCGGCACTTGGCGCAGGTATTCCGGAGAGCGTACCGACCACAACGGTAAATAAAGTGTGCGGTTCAGGGATGAAGACCGTGATGATGGCCCGCAACGCTCTGCTTGCCGGCGATGCCAAAGTAATTGTCGCGGGCGGCATGGAGAGCATGAGTAATGCCCCATACCTGCTGCCTAAAGCGCGCTCAGGCATGCGCCTGGGGCATGGCCAGGTGCAGGATCACATGTTTACCGATGGCCTTGAAAATGCCTATGACGGCCAGCTCATGGGCAATTTTGCCGAGAGTACGGCAGACAAGTACGGATTTACCCGCGAAGAGCAGGATGCATTTGCTCTGGAGTCTCTGGCTCGCGCCAATGCTGCGATTGAAAGTGGTGCTTTCGCGCGGGAAATCGCGCCGGTAACCGTGAGCAGCCGAAAAGGGGACGTTGAGGTTTCTGTGGACGAAGCGCCGGGTAGCGCCCGTCCGGACAAGATCCCGCAGTTGAAACCAGCATTTCGCAAAGACGGAACCGTTACCGCGGCGAACGCAAGCTCTATTTCTGATGGCGCTGCGGCGCTGGTACTGATGCTGGCAAGCGAAGCTGAAGCCCGTGGTTTGAAAGTGCTCGCTACCCTGCGCGCGCAGACTCAGCATGCCCACGAGCCGGAGTGGTTTACCACTGCGCCAGTTGGAGCAATGAAGAAGGTTCTGGAAAATGCCGGTTGGGCGGCAGACGATGTCGATCTGTTTGAAATTAACGAAGCCTTCGCGGTGGTCACGATGGCTGCGATGCGCGATCTGGCGCTGCCCCATAACAAAGTGAACGTGAATGGTGGCGCTTGTGCGCTGGGGCATCCGCTGGGTGCAAGTGGTGCGCGCGTGATCGTAACCCTGCTGGCGGCGCTGGAAAATCGCAACCTGAAGAAAGGTGTGGCGAGTCTGTGTATTGGTGGCGGTGAAGCGACCGCGGTGGCGATCGAGCGCCCCTGATACTGGCCGGCACGAGCGAATGGCCGCTGTTATGGCGGCCCAATAAAAACGGAGGCTAAGCCTCCGTTTTTATTGGGGTATTACTCTTGGCTATTGCCGGGTTACCTCAGTCGATATATTCAACGGCCTTGACCACTTTCTGTACACCGCCAACGGTACGGGCGACTTCCGCTGCATTTTCAGCTTCCTGGCGGGTAAGCAGGCCCATCAGGTAGACCACACCGTTTTCGGTGATGATCTTGATGCGGCTACTGTCGATTTCCTTGTCGGCAAGCAGAACGCCTTTTACTTTGGCTGTCAGCCAGGTATCACTGGTGCGCGCGAGCACCGAGGTGGTTCCGCGAACCTGGATCTCGTTATACACCTGGCGCACGGAGTGCGCCTGTTGCGCGGTGCGTCCGGCCAGGTTGCGCAATTCGTTGTCCGGCACCTGGCCGGTCAACAGGATCACGCCATTGAAACTGGTTACATCAATATTGGCCGCTTTAAGGGCGGGGTGGGCTTTGCCAATGTTGACCTTGGTGATGGTTTCAAGCTGTTGATCATCGATGTAGGTGCCGAATGTGCGCTCGCCCGGATCCGGTTGAATGGGGCCATCGTGCGTGGCATCGAGAACGGTTGCGCAGCCACCGAGCAGGGCGATGGTGCAACTGGCGAGAAAAAGTTTAAGCGTTTTTCCTGTATTTAAGGCGATTTTGCTTCGCATGGTTTATTCCTCGTATCCGCCAAAAAGACTGCTGTCGATCAGGTCGCACAGGCAGAAAATGGTGAGCAGGTGTACCTGGTGCACCTCAGCGGCAACATCCGAGGGAACACTCAGCTCAATATCGTGAATATCAAGCAGGGCCGTGCAATCACTGTCGCCATCGCCGCCGGTCAGGGCGAGTACGCCCATATCGCGGTCATGGGCTGCGCGAATGGCCTGAACCAGGTTTGAGTCCCTGCCGTCGGGGCTGATGATTACCAAAAGGTCACCGGGCTGGCCAAGCGCGCGAATCTGGCGGGCATAGGACTCCGCGCGGCCATGGTTACGTGCAACCGTGCTGGTTGTAATGGCGTCGCCATTCAGTGCGATGGCGGGGAGTCCTGGGCGTTCCCGTTCAAATCCCCCGAGCAGGTGTGCACAAAAGCTTTGCGCTAGCGCGCCGCTCAGGCCGTTCCCGCAGATTAGTAGTTTGTTTTCCGCCAACAGCGTATGCACGATCATCTCGCTGGCTTCGGCAATCAAAGGGGCCAGAAGTTCACCAGCGTTCATTGTGGCTTCGATACTATGGTGAAAGAGGGTTACGACTCTCTGTTCCATCTAGTTAGTGCTGTCCTTCTGGCTGTGGCTACTGTCCAAACGCATTCTTGATCCATTCAATGTGCAGGGGGGCTGCCCCCTGCATGGGGGTGGAGTGTTGGCCTGTGTATTCGATGGCAACAACGTCAAACCGGCATGGGCAATCCAATCTTCGGTACTGCAGGTAGTTGCTGGCGGTGGCCCGGAGTTTACTCTGTTTACGCCAGTCTACGGTAACACCGGCGCCGCCAAAGCGATTATTGCGGCGAAAGCGCACTTCAACAAACACCAGAACGTCGCCATCTTTCGCAATCAGGTCTATTTCACCATACCGGCTTGAAAAATTGCGCTCGATAATTTTTAGTCCCGCTGCGCGCAAAAAATGCGCAGCGGCTTCCTCCATTTGGGAGCCAACGGCCTGCGTGTCCATAAAATTCCTTTTCTATGGAGCGGGTTAAACGGTAGCGGTTGAATCGTCAATGCGCCGCTGCACTCTCGTCCTGCATCAGCGGGTGACGGCTCTCTTCTACCGTGGTGATGGGCACCGGGGCGCCATTGTCTATCTTGGCCCAGGTTTGCTCACGTACGACGCGACCATCTGCAGTAAGGCTTAGTGCGCCTGTGAGGCCATATACCTGCTGATTTGGGAACTGTCGCAACATGGGCAGGCGTGGGTAGAGGCGGAACGCGTCTGCACCCAGGGCATAGAGCCGGGCAAATGCCGGCGCGGGTGAAACCTGTTTGACGATATTCTGCTTGGTTTGGTTGTCATCTTCGAACAGCCAGGGCAGTGCGGTAAATCGCACGCCGTTGATGTCCCGGTCGCGCTGGCGATCCACATTGCCCGCAAAAACCTGGGATGTGGAAAACACGGGGAGCTCGCCGGCATAGAAGAACGACAGCATCGGCTTTATCTGGCGGGCTTGCTGGGGTTGTGCCAGCAGGAACAGCATGTCCACATCGCCGCGCCGGCGGGGCGTGAACTTGAGCCCGGTTGCGAGTTTACTGCGCAGTTCGCGCTCGCGGTTTTTGCTCTCGGGTATGAGCAGCGCATCGCTTACCAGTTGCGAGAAATTGGTGCTTTCACGGTAATTCTGGCTCAGGCTGATACTGCCGCCGAGACGGTTCCACTCTTCGGTAAATGCCTCTACCCCGCGCTGTCCCCAGTTGGATTCCGGGGCCAGAATCATCGCCTGGCGGTGGCCAAGCCGGTAGGCCTGCTGGGCGACCTGACGGGCTTCGTCCTCGATCGCGAGGCCGAATTGAACCAGATCGTCAGTCAGGCGACCGCTGTCGCCGTAATTCAGTGCCAGGGTCGGTACTGGAAGCTTCTCTGTAGCGAGCAGATTGGCCACTTTGTCCTTATCCAGAGGGCCAACGATTGACTGGGCGCCGTTGTTGACCGCCATCTGGTAAGTTTCCTCAAACGGGCGTGCGGTACCGGTATCGTAGATCTGAACTTCCGGGGTGGGGGCACCTGCATCCAGCGCGCTGTAGTAGGCCGCCATGAACCCGTCCCGAATGGCGCGACCGGCAGAGCCCAGGGGGCCGGAAAGTGGCAGGAGCAGTGCCACATTCTGCGCCCGCTGTGTGGCAAGCTGCTCGAGCAGCTGCAGCGCCTGGGGCGGATGGCTGACGGCTGTGTGGTTGGGCCAGCGTTGCCGCCAGCGGCTCAGGGCGGCCAATTGTGTACTGATGTCGGCCTGCGTATCCCGGCCCAGTAAGGCAAGTTGGTACCATGCGCGCATATCTGCGCTCAGGGCTTCATCGCCGCGCTGGCGCAGCTCACTGGATGGAAGTTGTGTCAGCAGCTGCCACAGGCCATTGTTGTTGGCGTTGATGCTGTCGTCGTCGCGGGCGATAGCGGCAATGCGCTGGCGCTCATTGATGCCGCTGTCGATATTGCCCATCAGGCTCCACAGGTCGGCACGGAGATTGCGCAGCGGCAGCGCTGTATCTGCGGGGATCTGGTACCAGGATTGCTCCAGGCGCGGCGCACTGACCAGATCCTGGGCCTGGAAGAAATCGTCTTCCTGCATCAGTAGCTCGCCGTACACCCGGGCGTAGCGTGCATACTCAGTATCAGTCAGGTTCTGCGCATCAATTTGGCTGGCGGCTTGAGAGGCCGTCGCGTTATCGCCCAGAGTGTATAGAATGGCGGCCGCTTGCAGCTGGACTTTATCGCGCTCGGGGGCCGCTAGCTCGCGAGCGCGGTTAAGCAGGGCGATCGCGCTTTGCCGGTCTGCGACGGCTGCTTTGGTCTGCGCCGGGATCTGGGTACCGGGCTCGGTACGCGGTGTCTGGCAGCCGGCCAGGGCGAGTGCCAGGAGGCTGGCGGCAAAAACAGGGGTGCGCCGTAATAGGGCGGACATATTCTTCTCCCACAAAAACTTATTTTGGAGTGAACTATGGGGCCGGATAAAGCGCTGCTTTATATCGTCGCTACACCCATTGGCAATTTGGCGGATATGGTACCGCGAGCGGTTGAAGTTCTACAATCCGCGGATCTGGTTGCGGCGGAAGACACCCGTCACAGTCAGAGACTTTTTTCCCATTTCAACATAGATACGCCCCTGGCGGCCTACCATGACCACTCAGACGGCCAGAGAACGGAGTGGCTTCTCGGTCAGTTGGAGAGCGGGAAAACCATTGCGTTGATTTCTGACGCGGGAACTCCGCTGATATCCGACCCGGGCTATCGACTGGTGCGCCTGGCGCGCGAGAGGGGCATTCAGGTGGTGCCGATTCCCGGCGCATGTGCCTTTGTCGCGGCGCTGTCCGCGGCCGGCCTGCCCAGTGACCGTTTCACCTTTGAAGGTTTCTTGCCTGCGAAGGCTCAGGCTCGGGAAACAGCTTTGCAAAAGCTCGCCGGAGAAGAGCGAACGATGGTGTTCTACGAGGCTCCACACCGAGTTGCCGACACTCTTTCCGCGATGGCCGGGGTGTTCGGGGGGGAGCGCGAGGCGGTTATTGCCCGCGAAATCAGTAAGGCATTTGAGACGATCCACCTGGCGCCGCTCGCAGAGTTGTCTGTATGGGTGCGAGATGACCCCAACCAGCAGCGAGGCGAAATCGTGCTGCTGGTTCGCGGTGCCGAGCCGCAAAAGCTCTCTGAGTTGGATCCCGAGTCGTGCCGGGTCATGCAAATACTGCTTGGCGAATTGCCGCCCAAACGCGCTGCTGCGGTGGCTGCCGAGATCACCGGGGTGAATAAAAAGGCGCTGTATAACTGGTCTCTCGAGCTGAAGTAGCACGTTCCGCAGTGCCGTGGTGCTTGCAATCCCGGGGGCCCGTCATTACTCTTCGCGCCGAGTCAGCCAGACAATCGCTGTCGCATAGCCTTCGGGTCGTGTGGTGGAGGAAAGTCCGGGCTCCATAGGGTGGAACGCCAGGTAACGCCTGGGGGGCGCGAGCCTACGGAAAGTGCAGCAGAGAGTAGACCGCCGATGGCTTCCTCGGAAGTACAGGTAAGGGTGAAAGGGTGCGGTAAGAGCGCACCGCGCGACTGGTAACAGTTCGTGGCACGGTAAACCCCGTTCGGAGCAAGACCAAATAGGCCCTCTATAGGTGTGACCCGCACTGAGGGCGGGTAGGTCGCTTGAGGTGTGTGGTGACACACATCCCAGATGAATGATTGTCCTCGACAGAACCCGGCTTATCGGCTGACTCAACTTCGATCGCGGCGCTGGCGCCGCAGATCGGAGCCTTCCCTGGCAGTACTTCCCTGTACGCTTCCTATCTAGTCCAAAACCTTTTCAAGTCCGGTGCGCGCTGTTATTTCTGCAACAGCAGGCCGCATTCCCGGTGCTCCTCGCCTTTGGTCGGGTCAAAGTAAATGTCATTGTCCGGGAGGTCCTGCTCGTACACATACTCCTCCACGTCGAGTTCCTTCAGGTGGAACATCGGGGCAACGCGAATGGTTCCGTGATTGCCTTTGGTGAAGATGTCCAGGCCCTGGCGATGGGCGTTTTGGTCATGGCGGATGCCGTTGAGCCAGACGTCCGGCTTGAGCTCCTGCATTGCGCGATTGAATGGCTCGAGTTTGACCGTGCGTGAGAAAAAGTCGTGCTCGGGGGTGTCGAGGGGGGGGATCCCGCCATACACCGCATTGAAATGGGCCGCGGACATCTTGGGCGAATATGTGTGCAGATTCAGGTTCAGCAGTTTGATCACCCGCTCAATATGCCGGTAGGTTTCCGGGGTGTTGTAGCCGTGATCGACCCAGATGACCGGGATGTCCGGTTTGGTCTTTGTTATCAGGTGCAAAAAAGCGATGGCCAGCGGGCGAAAGTTGGTGAACACCACCGGGTTTATCGCATGCTCCACCGTAAATTGCATAATCTCGCTGGGCTTGCTGCTCTTGAAGCGTTCATTCAGAGTCGCCAGGTCTGCGCCGTGGTGGAACGTGCGCTCCTGGTCTGCTGCTTGTTTGCTGAGTCCCGCTGTAAGGCCCATGGGTGGTTTCCCGCTCGATTAATCAGTGGTGCAAAGCTACCGTGAGACTCTCCTGGTTAAAAATAATAAAAGCTGATTTTTATATTCTCTAAAGTTCTAAGAAGTCTCTTCTGTCTAACCCTTCCCCGTACGATCTCCAGGTTTGCAGGCTTGCCGCAGCTTAGCGGCAAATTGCTCCGGTGAGTGCCCGCTTACGTTGCTATGTTTGTTTTGCCGTCAAAGCGCTTCACTGCAAAGTTAAAGTAACTTGTCAGCTTGCCAAAGTAAGTACTTGCTTTGTTGTGCATTTATTCATCTGCACTTCTGTCGAAAATGTGATCACTCCGCCTGCAGCCCGCGAAATTACTGGGCTTTTTGGTGCGGGACAACTCCTATTTCCTTGACTTTAAGCCGCTCAGATTTATAGTGTGCAAGGTGGAGAAAAGTGGAAAATTGTGGGTCTTAGTGGGGCAAGTGTGGATGTGAGTGGATATTTACCCCTCATCAGCGCTTGGCAGACCAAACTTTGATCGAATTGGGCTCGATGTGTGTGAGTGCAAATTCAATAAACGCAAACGAAGAGAGCCGTGTATCTAGGCAGCCATGCAATCAATATGGACGCGAAAGGGCGTCTGGCCATTCCGGCTCGGGTGAGGGACTCGTTGCTGGAAGATTGCGGTGGGCGGCTGGTAGTAACCGCACATACGGAAGAGCGCTGCTTACTCGTCTATCCTGAAGCTCAGTGGCGCGAAATTCTCCCAAAGATCGAAGCGCTGTCCAGTTTTAACAAAGTGGCTCGCCGGGCTCAGCGGCTGTTGATCGGCTATGCCTGTGAGCTGCAGGTGGATACCAATGGGCGGGTGCTGATCCCGCCAACCTTGCGGGAATACGCCGGGCTAGAGAAAAAGCTGATGCTTGTAGGGCAGGGCAAGAAGCTTGAGCTCTGGAGTGAGGATCGCTGGATGAGCTGGCTGGATGAAAGCGAAGGTGACGGAGAGATGCCAGAAGAGATGGCTTCTCTATCTTTGTAACCGTTTGAATGAAGGAGATCAGGGTGTCTCAAGAGCTGCATCGCAGTGTGTTGTTACGCGAAGCCGTGGATGCCCTGGTGGTGGATCCGGGTGGTTTTTATATCGATGGCACTTTCGGGCGCGGAGGGCATAGCGCCCTGATACTCGAGAGTCTGGATGAGGGTGGCCGCTTGCTGGCGGTGGACAAGGATCCTCAGGCCATTGCATACGCCAATGAGCGGTTTGCGGGAGAGAATCGTTTCCAGATCTGGCATGGATCCTTCGCAGACATGGATCAGGCGGCCGCGGCCAAGGCCGGGCAAGTCAGCGGGATTTTACTTGATCTCGGTGTTTCTTCGCCGCAGCTCGACCAGCCTGAGCGTGGCTTCAGTTTTATTCAGGATGGGCCGCTGGATATGCGCATGGATACCAGTCGCGGAGTCAGTGCCGCCGACTGGGTAAACAGTGAGTCTGAGGCTGAGCTGGTGCGGGTATTCAAAGAATATGGTGAAGAGCGATTTGCGCGCCGGATGGCTGCAGCGATTGTTCGCCGCCGCGCAGAGCAGCCTTTCGAGCGCACGCTCGATCTGGCGGAAGTTGTAAAAGCGGCAAACCCGGCCTGGGAGAAAGGAAAGCACCCCGCAACCCGGGTTTTTCAGGCCATCCGCATACATATCAACGGTGAGCTGGATGATCTGCAGCAGGCGCTGGAAAAGTCTCTTGCACTGTTGAAGCCTGGAGGGCGCCTGGTGGTGATCAGCTTCCACTCATTGGAAGACCGGATGGTGAAGCGCTTTATACGCGAGCAGGAACGCGGGCCACAGCTACCCCGTGGATTGCCGGTGATGGACAGCCAGATTCATAAAACGCTGCGCTCGATCGGGAAAGCGGCTAAGGCTGGCGGTGCAGAAGTGGGCGACAACGTGCGTTCGCGCAGTGCGGTCATGCGGGTGGCGGAGAAGCTGGGCTGATTCGCAATGGGAACAAATAAATGGATGCTCGGTGGGGTATGGGTGCTTGTGATGGTTTCTGCGCTCACCGTCGTGCACACCACTCAGCGCAGTCGCGCGCTCACTGCGCAGCTGGAGCAGGCCCAGCATTATCGGGACGAGTTGCGTTACGAACAGGAGCGGCTGTTGCTGGAGCGGGGAGCCTGGTCGGCTTACAGCCGAATTGAGCAGGTGGCAAAAGAGCAGTTGAAGATGCGGGCACCGGCTCCATCAGAGCGGATATTGGTCTCCTCGAAGCGGAAGTGACGCCCCGGTTTGTGCGGGTGTAGAGAGAGACGGTGAGGCCCTGGCGCATTTGCGCTCAGGGTGTACAGGCGCCCGGGAGCGGGCGCAAATAAATAATGAAATAGGATCGCGAGTCACATGGGCGCCGTAAAGAAACAGCAACAGCAGCCGGGTATTGCCCGCTGGCGCTTCGCGCTGGTGGCGGCCCTGTTGTGCCTGCTGGCTCTGGCGCTCGTGGTGCACCTCGCGGGTCTGCAGGTTATGCCAGAGCAGGATCGTGGATATCGCTTCCTGCAGGATCAGGGGCGCGCACGCACCATCCGCACCGAGGAGATTGCCGCATACCGCGGTTCCATCGTAGATCGCAATGGCGAGTTGCTCGCGGTGAGTACACCGGTGCAAACCCTGTGGGCCAATCCACAGCTTTTGAAAGAGGCCTCGGCTGACCAGTTGCGCCAGCTGGCTGGCGCTTTGGATACCCGTCCGGCCAACCTTGCCAAACGCCTGGAAAAATACAGCAACAAGGGCTTTATGTACTTGCGTCGTCATATGACGCCGGAGCAGGCCCAGCGCGCCCTCGATCTGGATATCGCAGGCGTCTACAGCAAGAAGGAATATCGCCGTTTTTACCCTGCTGGTGAAGTGACTGCCCAGTTGCTGGGCTTTACTAATATTGACGATCGCGGTCAGGAGGGGCTGGAGCTTGCTTTCGAGCAGTCTCTCGCCGGTGAATCGGGCAAACGCCAGGTCATCAAGGATCTCAAAGGTCGCACCATACAGGATCTGGCGGTAAAGCAAGAGGCGCGTCCAGGGCGCGACCTGCAGCTGACCATTGATATGCGCCTGCAGTACCTGGCCTACCGGGAGCTGAAAAAGGCGGTTGCAGAGAATGGCGCTGCATCCGGCTTTATGGTGATTCTGGATACCCGCAGCGGCGAAGTACTGGCAATGGCGAATCAGCCGTCCTTCAACCCGAACAACCGCGAAGGGGTCAAGGCGGCGGCGATGCGTAATCGCGCCCTGATTGACCAGTTTGAGCCGGGCTCCACGATCAAGCCCCTGACCGCCCTGGCTGCGCTGGAATCCGGGCGCTACCAGCCGCACACGCCGATTAACACGAGCCCGGGCTATATCAGGTTGCCGGGCAAGACCCTGGTGGATCCGGTGAATTATGGGCAGTTGGATTTGACCAGCGTCATTACCAAGTCCAGCCAGGTGGGGATCACCAAAGTGGCGATGGACCTGAAGCCGGAAACTTTGCGTGAACTTTTTTACCGCCTTGGGCTCGGAGAGGCGGTTGGCAGCGGATTCCCCGGGGAGGCTGCGGGCATCCTGCCGACAAGGGATCGCTGGCATCCCATTGAACTGGCCAACTTTGCATTTGGCTACGGGCTAACGGTGAATTCAGTTCAGCTTGCTCAGGCCTACAGTGTGGTGGCAAACGCCGGGCAGAAACGCCCGGTTTCGCTGGTTTTGGAGAAAGGGAAAAACCGTCGCCAGGCGGGGGCAGAGCAAGTAGTTGATCCCGCCTTGGCAAAGCAGGTGACGGCGATGCTGGAGACCGTGATTGGTCCCAAGGGCACCGGTAAGCAGGCTGCTGTCGAGGGCTACCGTGTGGCGGGTAAGACCGGCACCGTGCACAAGGTGGGCAGCGGTGGCTATGCGGAAAACCGTTACCGCTCGGTTTTTGCCGGGTTTGTTCCGGCGCAAGACGCGCGCCTGGCCGCGGTGGTGGTGATCGATGACCCGAGCCACTCCAAGTATTACGGTGGCGAAGTGGCGGCGCCGGTGTTTGGAAAAGTGATGTCCGGTGCAATGCGTCTGTTACAGGTGCCACCGGAGGAAGTCGCGCCTGCTGAGCAGCAGCTGGCGACGCAGTTGGACGAGAGAGGTACCACGTCGTGACTTCGCAAAAATATTCAGATTCCCAGAAACGCTCCGTTTCCCTTGCTGAGCTGGTTCCCGGCTATGCGGGTGTGCCCGATGTCGCCGTTTCCGGTGTCGCGCTGGACAGTCGTCGCGTGAATGCCGGCGACGTATTCATGGCCGTGCGTGGTACCCAGGTTGACGGGCGAGAGTTTATTGACGCAGCCATTCAGCGCGGCGCGGCCGTCGTGCTGGCTGAGGGTGACTCCGTAGGTTGTGAATCGCGCAATGGCGTGCAGGTGGTGACTGTGCCGGGGCTGGCAGCCCGGGTAGGGGAGATTTCCGCGCGTTTCTATAACAAGCCGACCGAGTCTATGTACCTGGTGGGTGTGACTGGAACCAACGGGAAATCCACATGTGCATATCTCGCTTCTCAGCTGCTGGCGAACCACTTTGGCAGCGCTGCAGTGATGGGAACGATTGGTAACGGCGTGTGGCACAACGGTACTGTGGATCTTGAGGAAACCGGTCTTACTACGCCAGACCCGGTGCGCTTGCAGGCCGACTACGCAGCGTTTTACGAGGCCGGAGCCCGCGCGGCGGCAATGGAGGTTTCCTCCCACTCCCTGTCCCAGGGACGTGTGCACGGACTGGTATTCGATACCGCGATTTTTACCAATCTGTCTCGCGATCACCTGGACTACCACGGCAATATGGTTGCCTACGGCGCGGCCAAAGAAAAATTGTTTGGCCTGCCCAAACTGAAGCGCGGCGTGATCAATATTGACGATCCGTTTGGCGCCCAGCTGGTTGAGCGCTGCAAGTTGCGCGGGTTAAAGGTCATCACCTATGGACTGCAAAATGGCGACCTGCAGATTCGGGATCTGAAACGGCTTGAAGATGGCTTCTCCCTGCACCTGATCACCCCCTGGGGTGAGGGCGAGCTCAAGGCGCCATTAATAGGTGACTTCAATATTCACAATACGCTGGCCGTGGTGGCCGCAGTCGCGGCCGCAGGTATGCCGCTGCAGGACATTCTGGCTGCTTTTCCGCATATCAAGCCCGTGCCTGGTCGGATGGAGCGTGTGGCTGCGCATGGCAGCGAAGACGTGAGTGTTCTTGTGGACTACGCCCACACGCCAGATGCATTGCGTGCAGCGCTCGAGGCAGCGCGTCCCTATTGTCGCGGCAAGCTCTGGTGCGTGTTCGGTTGCGGTGGTGATCGCGACACCGGCAAGCGGGCCCCGATGGGGCGTATTGCTGTTGACCTGGCTGATCGCGTAGTGGTGACCAGTGACAATCCGCGCAGTGAAAACCCGCAGGCAATCGTCGAGGACATTCTGCAGGGTACCGACGCAAGCGGGGATGAAGAGAAACTCATTGTTGAAGTTGACCGGGCCAAGGCCATTCGCTTCGCCATCGCACAGGCGGCACCCGGCGATACCGTGCTGATTGCTGGCAAGGGGCACGAGGACTACCAGTTGATTGGAGGCCAAAAGCTGCATTTCTGTGACCGTGAGCACGCAGAGACGGCGTTGCAGGCGCGGCTGGCGCAAGATCTTGAGGGGGCCAACAAGTGATCAGTCCTCTTTCCCTCGCGCAATTGCAGCAACGCTTTGGTGGCGAACTGATTAACGGGTCGGTGACATTTGACCGTGTTTGTACGGATACGCGCAAGCTGGATCCGGCAGCACTGTTTGTTGCATTGCGTGGTGAAAATTTCGATGCGCATGAGTTTCTGCCAGAAATTGATGGTAATGCACTCGGTCTGGTCACTGAAAAGGCGATCGAGGGGACTTCGTTACCGCAGTGGGTGGTGACTGATACCACTGTTGCCATGGGGCAGATTGGTCGCTTGTGCAGAGAGCAGTTTGACGGACCTGTCATTGGCATTACGGGTTCCTGTGGAAAAACCACCGTCAAGGAAATGCTCTCGGCTATTTTCGGTCAGCGCCATCAAGTGTGCGTTACGCAGGGGAACCTGAATAATCATTTCGGTGTTCCGATGACCCTGCTTTCTTTGGCCCCAGACGACGAGGTTTTAATCGTGGAAATGGGGGCCAGTGGGCCCAATGAAATTGGTTACCTGTGCGGAATTGCCAAGCCTGAAATCGCGGCGGTTAACAATGTTATGCCCGCACATGTCGAAGGCTTTGGCTCGATTGACGGCATCGCCACCGCCAAGGGGCAGATCTACACGACGCTTGCGCCTGGCAGTACTGCAGTCATTAATGCCGACGATAACTACGCAGATTACTGGCGCGGTGAGTTGCCGGAGGGCGTACAAAAAATCGAGGTCGGATTGGGCAATCAGCGCAACGTCCATGCGGAAAATATCCATATGGCTGATGACGGCTGTGCTGGATTCGATCTCGTCATTGAAAGTGTGTCACATCCGGTGCAGCTGAAACTGCTGGGTGAACACAATGTACACAATGCCCTTGTGGCTGCAGGCTGTGCCTATGCAGCGGGTATTCCGGTGAACGAAATCGCAGCGGGCCTGTCTTCCTCCCTCGGGGTCGGGGGGCGCTTGCAGACCCTTGCCGGTATAGCTGGTGCGGCCGTGATTGACGACAGTTACAACGCGAATCCCGGCTCGGTAGGAGCGGCAATTGCGCTGCTGGCTCAGCGCAAAGGCAAGAAAATTCTCGTGCTAGGCGATATGGCGGAGCTGGGCCCGGAGGCGGATCAGGCACACCGGGATATGGGGCAGCTGGCGCGGGAGCGCGGTATCGATCAGCTGTTTACGCTCGGTACCCTGAGTGTTGCCGCAGGCGTGAGTTTTGCGGCTGGCCGCGAACATGTACATAAACATTTTTCGGATCGCGATGCACTCGTCAAAGCGCTAGTTCCGGAACTGGATGGGAACACCACTGTGCTGGTGAAGGGTTCCCGCAGTGCGCGCATGGAGTTGGTTGCGCAGGCACTGACTAATGGGAATCAATGAAAGGGCTGAATGATGTTGCTTTGGCTGGCTGAATTTTTACAACAGTACATAAAAGGCTTTGCGGTCTTTGATTACCTGACCGTGCGTGCCATTTTGAGTGCGCTGACCGCCCTTGGCATTTCACTGCTGGTCGGCCCGCGGATGATTACATGGCTGAACCGGCTACAGGTTGGTCAGGCGGTTCGTGACGACGGCCCGCAATCACACTTGAGCAAGTCCGGCACCCCGACCATGGGCGGCACGCTGATTCTGGCTGCAATTTTTTCGGCGGCACTGCTCTGGTCCGACCTGAGCAACCGCTACGTCTGGGTAACCTTGCTGGTGACCTTTGTGTTCGGCGCTGTTGGTTTTGTGGATGACTACAAGAAAGTTGTTGAAAAAAGTTCTCGAGGTCTGATCGCACGCTGGAAATACTTTTGGCAGTCGGTCGCAGGGTTGGGGGCTGCGATTTACCTCTTTATGAGCGCGACATCACCTGCGGAAACCCAACTTTTCGTGCCTTTTTTCAAGGACATCGCGATCAACCTGGGGCCGATATCGTTCATTCTGTTGACCTATTTCGTAGTGGTCGGCACCAGTAATGCGGTCAATTTGACGGATGGGCTCGACGGACTTGCGATCATGCCGTCTGTCATGGTGGGCGGCGCGCTTGGTGTTATTGCCTATCTGGTGGGGCATGTGGAATTTGCCAACTACCTGCACATCCCGTCTATTTCCGGGGCCGGTGAGCTGGCAGTGTTCTGTGCCGCCCTGGGAGGTGCGGGGCTAGGTTTCCTGTGGTTCAACACTTATCCCGCACAGGTATTTATGGGGGATGTCGGCGCACTGGCACTGGGTGCCGCATTGGGGATCATTGCGGTAATCACCCGCCATGAAATCGTGTTGTTCATCATGGGCGGTGTGTTTGTGATGGAAACCGTTTCAGTCATTTTGCAGGTCGCGTCATTCAAGCTGACGGGCAAGCGAATTTTTCGGATGGCGCCATTGCACCATCATTTTGAGTTGAAGGGCTGGCCGGAACCGCGGGTTATTGTGCGTTTCTGGATTATCACCGTGGTTCTGGTGCTGGCGGGGCTGGCGACCCTGAAAATTCGCTGATTTAAATAAAGATAACGGGCTGACAGCGAGACTATGAATCTCATCGCAACTTCAGAGAGAAAAGTGGTGATCGGACTGGGCGCTACCGGGCAATCGGTGGTGCGCTTTCTGTTGCGCCAGGGGTGCTCTCCGGTTGTGGTTGATAGTCGCGAGCAGCCACCGGGACTTGAGGCTTTTAAGCGCGAATTCCCTGGCGTGCCGGTTCATTGTGGTCCGTTTGACCGGGAGCTCCTGCTGGGTGCGAGCGAACTGATCGTAAGCCCGGGAATTGCCCTGGCTCAGCCCGATATTGCGGAAGCGGTTCGCGCGGGGGTTCCCGCAGTCGGCGATATCGAACTCTTCGCGCGGGAGCTGCGCAAGCTTGAGAGCAAGCCCAGACTTGTTGCGATTACCGGTTCCAATGGCAAGAGCACAGTGACCACTCTGGTTGGCCTCATGGCCGAAGCGGCGGGCGTGGCTGTGAAAGTGGGTGGCAATATCGGGGTGCCGGTACTGGATTTGCTCGCGCAACCGCTGCCGGAGTTGTTCGTGTTGGAACTGTCCAGTTTTCAGCTGGAGACGACGTCCAGTCTTGAGCCGGATGCGGCCACGATTCTGAACCTTAGCGCAGATCACATGGATCGCTATCCGACACTTGCGGCCTACCATCAGGCAAAGCAGCGCATTTACCGCAATGCGAAGCAGCTGGTCGTCAACCGGGCGGATCCCCTCACCCGTGCGCCTCTTGCCAAAGAGCACATGGAGTGGAGCTTCGGACTGGATCGGCCGGATCTGCGACAGTTTGGGGTGGTTGAGGAAGACGGCGAGTATTGGCTGGCGCAGGGCGCAGACAAGCTGCTGGCCGCCAGTGAAATGGCGATGGTGGGTAGCCACAATATCGCCAATGCTCTGGCAGCACTGGCACTCGGCAATGCAGTTGGGCTGCCGATGGAAGCGATGCTGGTGGCTTTGCGTTCATTTGCCGGGCTGTCCCACCGCTGTGAGCGGGTAGCGGATATTCGCGATGTGACGTTTGTGAATGATTCCAAAGGCACCAATGTGGGTGCGACCAGGGCGGCACTGGATGGCCTTGCGACGGATACTCGCAAAATCGTTCTGATCGCCGGCGGCGACGGCAAGGGCGCAGACTTTTCCTCCCTCTCGGAGGCGGCCTCGGCCCTGCGCGGCCTGGTAACCATCGGCGTGGATGGTGACAAAATTGCCAGAGTATTTGCCGGTCTGGTTGCCCAGCGGGCGGCCAAGTCAATGGATGAGGCAGTACAAGCTGGTCTCGAGATGGCGAGCCCCGGGGATTACGTACTGCTTTCGCCGGCCTGCGCCAGTTTTGACATGTACAAAAATTTCGAGGCTCGCGGTGCGGATTTCCGCCGCGCAGTCCATGCGCTGGGTAACGACATTTCCGCGACCGGAGGTGAAGTGTGAGCCGCGTCGATAAGAAGTCGTATAAGGCCGTTTCCCATCTCAACGACGGTGATGCATTCGAATGGGTTTTGCCATTCTGTGTGCTGGCACTCGCGAGTATCGGCGTGATTATGGTCGCATCCGCGTCAATTGCTTTTGCCGCGGATGTCTACAGCGATCCCTGGTATTTCCTGAAACGCCACCTGGTGTTTCTGGCTGCTGGTGCAATTGGTGCCCTCGTGGTGAGCCGGATCTCCCTCGAGACCTGGTCAAACCTGTCGTGGACACTGCTGATTTTCGCTGTCGGACTTTTGGTTCTGGTTTTGATTCCCGGGGTCGGCCGCAGTGTGAATGGCAGTATGCGCTGGATCGCTTTGGGGCCGATAACGGTGCAGCCGGCGGAAGTGGCGAAATTCTGCTGCCTGATTTTTTTCGCCAGCTTCCTCACCCGGCGCCATGAAAAGCTGAGGCACTGGAGCAGTTTTATGGTGCCGATTTCGGTGCTTGGCTTTGTGGCCATCTTATTGCTGCTGGAACCTGATTTCGGGTCAGTGGTGGTGATCTCCGGCACTGCATTGGCGATGGTTTTTCTGGCGGGAGCGCGCTTGCCGCATACCTTCCTGCTGGTCGGGTTGGCCGCATGCGGACTGGCCCTGATGGCCTTGATCAGCCCCTACCGGTTGCAGCGCCTGACTACTTTTCTCGATCCGTGGGGAGAGCAGTTTAGCGGCGGATATCAGCTCACCCAGTCGCTGATTGCTTTTGGTCGCGGGGAGTGGTTTGGCGTTGGCCTCGGCAACAGCGTACAGAAGCTGTTTTATTTGCCGGAGGCACATACGGATTTTGTGTTCGCCATCCTGGCTGAAGAGTGGGGGATGCTCGGCGGACTGACCGTGATCGGGCTTTATGCCCTGTTTACCTGGTCGCTGCTGCGGCTGGTGAAAAAGGCTTTGGCTCAACAAGCTTTTTTTGCTGCACTTCTGACCTTTGGTATCGCCGTGCTGATTGCCGGCCAGGCTTTCGTCAATATGGGCGTAGCGTCAGGGTTGTTGCCTACCAAGGGACTGACTTTGCCATTTGTGAGCTCTGGTGGCAGCAGCCTGGTCGTGTGCTGTGCATTGTTCGCGGTTGCATGGCGCGTACAAAAAGAATTAAACGAGGTGCCCGGCGAACAGAAGGCAGGTGGAACAATCAGCAAGTTGCCGATATTCAACCCGCTGCAGTTGGGTGACCGCAAGACAGGGGAGGCTGCGTAATGGTTGATCAGGTTGCGCCGGCCAACGCTTTCAGCGGCAAAAAGTTCCTGGTGATGGCCGGGGGAACTGGTGGTCACGTATTCCCGGCACTGGCTGTGGCAAAAGCGCTACAGGCCCAGGGGGCAGAAATTGAATGGCTGGGTACACAAAGGGGAATCGAATCCCAGTTGATCCCGGCCGCTGAGATTCCCCTGCACGTTATCAGTGTCGAGGGCGTGCGCGGGCGCGGGCGCGGCGCCTTACTGAAAGCGCCGTGGCAGATCAGCAAAGCGATCATGCAGGCACGCGGTGTGATCAAGGCGGTGGCTCCAGACGCAGTTCTGGGGTTCGGTGGCTTTGCCACTGGTCCTGGCGGCGTGGCTGCTAGGATCAGCGGAATACCGCTGATCATTCATGAACAGAATGCAGTGGCGGGGACGACCAACCGGTTGCTCGCACGTATCGCGTCACGCGTACTGGAGGCCTTTCCCAGTGGTTTGCCGGCCGCGACCCAGGTGGGTAACCCGGTGCGCAGCGAAATTGCCGCTCTGCCGGAGCCCGCACTGAGGGTGGCCAGGCAGCAACCGCTGCGCCTGCTTGTGTTGGGTGGCAGCCTGGGTGCGGTGGCCATCAACGAGCTGGTGCCCCAGGCACTGGCGAAGCTGGATAAGAACGCACGCCCGAGCGTTGTTCACCAGGCCGGGCAAAGGCATCTCGATGTGGCCAGGGAAGCCTACGAGCGAGTGCAGGTCGATGCAGAGGTTGTGCCCTTTATCGCTGATATGGCCGCGGCCTACGCAAACGCGGATCTGGTGATCTGTCGCTCCGGGGCTTTGACAGTATCGGAAATAGCAGCCGCCGGTGTCGGTGCGATCATGGTTCCATTTCCATTCGCAATCGATGACCACCAGACCAAAAATGGCGAGTGGCTGGCAAAGGCCGGCGCGGCGATGGTGATTCAGCAGGATGATCTTGATGCTGATGAGCTGGCGGGAATTCTCCGGGGGCTGTTCGCCGACCCGGGCAAATTATTGGCCATGGCTGAAGCGGCAAGAAAGGTTGCCCAGCCAGACGCGACAGAGCAGGTCGTTGCTATCTGTCGCGAAGAGATGGGGTGTTGAAATGTCTCTCGATAAATCCAAATACAGTCAGGCCGTGAGTGATGAAGGCAATTACCGGGTGCCGGCGATGCGACGTATCCGCCGGATCCATTTTATCGGCGTAGGTGGCGCCGGCATGAGTGGTATCGCTGAGGTATTGCAGAATCAGGGGTATGACGTTTCCGGTTCTGACCTGCGCGAAAGCAAGGTAACCGAGCGGCTGCGTGGATTGGGTATCAACGTTCAGATAGGACACACCGCTGAAAATGTGCGGGATG
The DNA here is from genome assembly GCF_048323715.1 of Microbulbifer weihaiensis. Lineage (NCBI taxonomy): Bacteria > Pseudomonadati > Pseudomonadota > Gammaproteobacteria > Cellvibrionales > Microbulbiferaceae > Microbulbifer > Microbulbifer weihaiensis. The sequence goes on along the minus strand of NZ_JBLWFL010000005.1, from coordinate 254,101 downwards.
TGGATGTTGTGGTCAATTCATCGGCCATTTACGGGGATAACCCTGAGCTGATCGCTGCACGTGAAAACCGTATTCCTATCGTGCGCCGGGCTGAAATGCTGGGTGAACTGATGCGCTATCGATACGGTATCGCGGTCGCTGGTACCCATGGCAAGACAACCACCACGAGCTTGATTGCATCAATTTTCGCTGCGGATAAAAAAGATCCGACATTTGTCATCGGTGGGCTGGTGAACAGCGCTGGAGCGAATGCAGCGCTGGGGGAGAGCCGGTACCTGATTGCCGAGGCGGACGAGAGTGATGCCTCCTTCCTTCACTTACAGCCGATGGTGACGGTTATTACCAATATCGATGCGGATCATATGGAGACATATGGTGGCGACTTCGAAAAAGTGAAGCAGATCTTTATCGATTTTGTTCACAACCTTCCATTCTACGGTTTGGCGGTTGTGTGTGGTGACGATAGCAACGTGCAGGCGGTCATCCCGAAGCTGGCCCGCCCGGTCGCGACCTACGGGTTCGATGAGGAAAATGATTTCCGAATCAGCCAGGTTCGGCAGGAGCCACTGCGCAGTTTCTTCACCGTCGCGCGGCCAGATGGCAGTCAGCTTGACGTGTGTGTCAATGTACCGGGCATTCACAATGTGTTGAATGCAACGGCGGCGATTGCCGTGGCAAGCGAAGAAGGTGTGAGTGACGACGCAATTCGTGAAGGACTGAAAGGCTTCCAGGGCGTGGGTCGCCGTTTCCAGATTTATGGAGATTATCCGGTATCCGGTGACCCCGGAGCGGAAAAGGTGATGCTGGTCGATGACTATGGTCACCACCCGCGGGAAGTTGCCGCGACGATCAAGACCGTGCGTGACGGCTGGCCGGAGCGTCGCCTGGTGATGATTTATCAACCCCACCGCTATACGCGTACGCGGGATTTGTTTGAAGATTTTGTGCAGGTGCTTTCACAAGTCGACAAGTTGGTTCTATTGGATGTATATAGCGCGGGTGAATCGCCAATTCCGGGTGCCGATGGCCGTACCCTGGCACGGAGCATTCGCAACCGCGGGCAGGTCGACCCGATTTTCGTTGAAAAAGTAGAGCAGGTGCCGCCGGTGCTGGCGGATTTGATTGAGCCGGGCGATATCGTCCTGACCCAGGGTGCCGGTAACGTGGGTGGCTTGGCGCAACAGCTGGCAGACTGGCGCCTGGGTGATAACTCAGCTCAGAAAAAATAAGCTGTGGTGCCGGTGTGAGGGAGACGAAGGAAAACAAAGAGCGACGTAGAGCTCGCGGGGGGAAAGACACCGTGCGCGGTGCTCGGGCCTTGCCGCGGCAAGATTCGGAACACTCGATTGGCGGTGTGTTGCGCCCGGCGTTGATGGTTTTCGGTCTCTTCATAGTCGCTGCCGGCCTTGGATACGGAGCACGCTGGTTGTGGCAGAAGGCTCCGGTTGAGGAACTGAGTCGGGTGGATGCGCTGGAAAATGTCCGGGTAAAGGGACCTTTCAGCGCGGTGACTGAGCGTGAAGTAGAAGATATCCTTCTGCCCTTTTTACGGCGGGGGTTCTTTTCGCTGGATATTGAAGGGATACGCAGCGCCTTGATGGCGAATCCCTGGATCGTGAATGCATCGGTGAGTCGCCACTGGCCCAACGGTGTGGAGGTCACGGTTGAGGAAGCGCAGCCTCTGGCGATTTGGGGCGATGATCGACTGTTGATTGCCAGTGGCGAGCTGTTGCCAAGGCCTGAGCAAATGCAGGGGCTGCGGCTCCCGGAACTGGCCGGGGATTCTGAGTTGGTAGGCCGTATCATGGCGCAATACCAGGCGCTTGCAGGTTTGCTGACCACAAAAGATATGGAAGTTCGCCGGCTGTCATTTGACGATCTGGCGGGCTGGCAACTGGAGCTGGTCAGTGGCATCCGGTTGCAGCTGGGGCATGACGAGTTACTGGAACGCGTTGATCGTTTCCTGAGCCTGACCCGCGGTGTATTAGCACCGCACCTGCAAAAAGTGGCGGGGGTAGATACCCGTTATAACAACGCAGTTGCGGTGGAATGGAAAGAATTAAAAGCAGACAACAATTAAGCAGATAAAAAAGGTGAGTGTTGCGCTGACCCAGCATGGTAAATGCGGGACGGAGCAGTCGCTCAGCGAGGTTGAAATCAAATGACACAGTCAACAGATCCCCGCATGATCGTCGGACTTGATATCGGCACTTCAAAGGTGGTGGCGATCGTGGGAGAAGTATCCGGGGATGGTTCACTTACCATTGTGGGTATTGGCTCGCATCGTTCTACCGGTATGAAGCGCGGCGTGGTCGTGAATATCGAGTCTACGGTGCAATCCATTCAGCGCGCGGTGGAAGAGGCGGAGCTGATGGCGGGGTGCGAAATTCACTCCGTGTACGCTGGCATCGCGGGCAGTCATATACGCAGCCTCAACTCCCACGGCATTGTCGCGATCAAGGATCGCGAAGTTACCCAGCAGGATCTGGATCGTGTGATCGACGCGGCGCGAGCCGTAGCGATTCCGGCGGATCAGAAGATTCTGCACACCTTGCCGCAGGAATTCCTGATCGATAGTCAGGAAGGTGTTAAAGAGCCCCTGGGCATGTCAGGTGTGCGCCTTGAGGCCAAGGTTCACCTGGTGAGTGGTGCGGTGAATGCGGCACAGAATATCGAAAAGTGTATTCGCCGCTGTGGCCTGGAAGTGGAAGACATCATTCTGGAGCAGCTGGCATCCAGCTACGCCGTGCTCACGGACGATGAAAAAGAGCTGGGCGTCTGTATGGTGGATATCGGTGGTGGAACCACGGATATCGCTGTGTTTACCGGCGGCTCGATTCGTCACACCGGTGTTATTCCGATTGCGGGTGACCAGGTGACCAATGACATCGCGATGGCGTTGCGGACACCTACGCCCCACGCGGAAGAGCTCAAGATCAAGTATGCCTGTGCACTGGCCAAGCTGGCCCGTGAAGGCGAAACCATCAAGGTGCCCAGCGTAGGCGACCGCGCGCCGCGGGATCTCTCCCGACAGGCACTGGCTGAAGTCGTTGAGCCGAGATATGACGAGCTGTTTACCCTGGTGCAGGCGGAGCTGCGTCGGAGTGGTTTCGAAGATCTTTGCGCGGCGGGCATCGTGCTAACCGGTGGTTCCTCAAAGATGGAAGGCGCGGTGGAGTTGGCAGAGGAAATTTTCCATATGCCGGTTCGACTGGCAGTACCTCAAGGTATTTCCGGGTTGACCGATATCGTGAGTAACCCGATTTATTCAACCGGTGTCGGCTTGCTGATGTACGCAATCAAGTCTGAAGAACGGAAAAGTGGACCGCCCAGGGTACAGCGGGATGAAAACCCTTGGTGGGACAAGGTAAAGCACTGGTTCAGAGGGAACCTCTGAGCCAGGAAGTGTTTCCAGGATCGATAATCAAAAAATTGACATGAGCAAAAAAGGGGAACAGCAATGTTCGAACTCGTAGACAGCGTACAGGATAAGCCTGTAATCAAAGTGATCGGTGTCGGCGGCGGCGGTGGTAACGCTGTTAAGCACATGATCGCCAGCGATGTGGATGGAGTGGATTTCATCTGCGCAAATACAGACGCGCAGGCGCTGAAAGATGTTGAGGCGCACACCATTATCCAGCTGGGTAACACCATTACCCGCGGCCTCGGCGCGGGTGCCAACCCCGACGTCGGGCGCCAGTCTGCACTGGAGGATCGCGACCGTATTGCCGATGTCCTGAGCGGGGCGGATATGGTGTTCATTACCGCCGGAATGGGTGGCGGCACCGGTACCGGCGGCGCGCCGATTGTGGCCGAAATCGCCAAGGATCTGGGTATTCTGACTGTTGCTGTGGTAACCCGCCCGTTCATGATCGAAGGCCGCAAGCGCTCCCTGGTCGCGGAAGAGGGAATCCTCGAGCTGCGCGACAAGGTTGACTCCCTGATCACGATCCCGAATGACCGCCTGCTGGAAGTGCTGGGTAACAAGATCACCATGAAGGCGGCTTACAAAGAGGCCGATAATGTTCTGCTGGGCGCAGTTCAGGGCATCGCCGATCTGATGATCCGCCCGGGGATCATGAACGTGGACTTCGCGGATGTTCGCACGGTCATGTCCGAAATGGGCATGGCAATGATGGGTTCAGGGGCCGCTGTTGGCGAAAACCGTGCCCGCGAAGCCGCGGAAAAAGCGGTCCGCAGTCCGCTGCTCGACAACGTCAACCTCCAGGGCGCCCGCGGTATTCTGGTGAATATCATTACCGGTAGCGAAGAGGCCGGCTGTCAGGAATTGACGCTGGGTGAATACTCTGAGGTAGGCCAGATTGTTCAGGAAATCGCCTCCGACGAAGCCACGGTAGTTATCGGCACGGCGGTAGATGACAAGCTGGGTGATGAAATGCGCGTGACTGTTGTTGCTGCAGGTCTCGGTGAAGCCGGCGCCCAGGTAGCACGCCCTACCAAAGTGGTCGACAACACCCGTCGCGCTGAACCTCGTGAATCCGTTCGCGCTGCTGCACCTGCAGAGACTTCCCGTGATACTCAGGAAGTGCGTGCTCGCGGGGAAAGCGACCGCACCAAGCGTGTGATGGCTGGATTGAATCCGGCAGACCAGGATATGGAGTACCTGGATATTCCTGCTTTCCTGCGCCGGCAGGCTGACTGATCTCGCCCCCGGAGTGGGGCGGAGAATCTGCTCATGTCCATGCCCGGCTATTGCGGCCGGGTCTCTGCCCGCTCCGGGATCGCTTGAAGGTCTCGGCGCCAGGACAGTAACAGCAGGGAAATAGCTGTATATTGATGTGCTTCCGCCAGGGAAGGTCGGTAACGTGGAAGCAAGTGGAATTCGGATGACCGGCCACGCAGGTTGTCCGGCGGCCAACGAGCCGTGAAGGTCGTGGTTTTTGGGGAAAAATTGGGGGAATTCAGGCCGGGCGAGCCAACACGGGGCGACCGGAGGTTATTATTTCACAGGGTTTACATTATTTAACCGCGAATTGGTCGGTAACAGCGTACAATTTGTACCACTGATCTGTGCTGGTCTGGCGCTCGAGTCTTCGCGCTGGGCTATGCTGGTAAGGTGACTGGAGCAGAAGTGTGCCCATGACCGGATGGTTGTGTATGGTTTTGGCGCTCATTTTCTGTTAGTATCGCCGGCTCGCTGCGATTTGGACGCAGCCCACCGAATGGGAACCTGGATATAGATGATCAAACAGCGCACTCTCAAAAACGCTATTCGGGCTACTGGCGTAGGCCTGCACACCGGTAAAAAGGTCGTTTTGACCCTGAAGCCGGCCCCCGTAAACAGTGGCATTGTGTTCCGTCGCGTCGACCTGGATCCGGTGGTTGAGATTGAAGCGCGTGCTGAGAATGTTGGCGATACCCTGTTGTCCACTACGCTGGTCAAAGGTGATGTTCGTATTGCCACCGTCGAGCACCTGCTGTCGGCGATGGCCGGTCTGGGTATCGATAATGCCATCATCGAGCTTTCTGCCCAGGAAGTCCCGATCATGGATGGCAGCGCGGGCCCATTCGTATTCCTGATTCAATCCGCAGGTATCCAGGAGCAGTCTGCACCTAAGAAATTCCTGCGTATCAAGAAGCCGGTTACGGTTGAAGAGGGTGATAAAGTTGCCAGCTTCCTGCCGTTTAATGGTTTCAAAGTCTCTTTCACAATCGATTTTGACCACCCTGTGTTCCAGGGACGCAACCTGAGTTCTTCGGTGGACTTCTCAAGCACCTCTTTTGTCAAAGAAGTGAGTCGTGCGCGTACCTTCGGTTTCATGCACGAAATCGAATACCTGCGTTCCAAAGGTCTGGTTCAGGGCGGTAGCGTAGATAACGCCATCGTGATCGATCAGTACCGCATCCTGAATGAAGGCGGATTGCGTTACGAAGACGAGTTCGTGAAGCACAAGATTCTGGATGCCATCGGTGACCTCTACCTGCTGGGTACCAGTGTTATCGGTGAATTCAAGGCCTTCAAGTCAGGCCACGCGCTGAACAATAAGTCACTGCGTACCCTCATGGCTCAGGAAGATGCCTGGGAAATGGTGACTTTCGAGGATGAGCAGGAGGCGCCCATCTCTTACGTCAAGCCGATTCTGGCGGTGTAAGGGAAAAGGGGTAGCGCTCAACAGTAAAAGCCGGCACGAAAATTGCCGGCTTTTTTACGCACGCAGTATTCAGGGGTTGGAAGCCCTGCCTCCGCCTGGATTGAAGGCGGCGCTGAAACTGTGCGTTTGTAAGGATTTTTCGTCGCCGGTGAATGATACATTGGCGGCACTTCAGCCAGCGGGAAGGCGTGGGACAAAGCAGGAAGCGACAGTCCCTGCACCAGTGCGGTGCTAAAACGATTAAAACAACGAATAGTCGCAAGTCTTGCACGCCTGATATGAAAGTAATTCTGGTTAATGAGCGCAGTGGTGTCTCACGCAGCTTCAATTTTGGCGGGCTGAGCAAAGCATTGCTCGGCCTTTGCCTGTTGGGCTTGCCGGTGGGTGCCTTGTGGCTTGGCGCAAACATGCCGGTCGCCGAATCCGACCTGTTTGACGCCCGTGCGGTTAAGGCCTGGAATAAGGCGCTGCGCAAGCAGCAGGATCAGATCGACGACGCTGATCGCGAGGCCCGCGAGCAGTTGACTGCGCTGACCGTCAAATTGGCAGAGATGCAGGCCCGCCTGACCCGTCTCGACGCACTTGGTGAACGTCTTACCACCATTGCCAAGCTGGATGAGGGTGAGTTCCAGTTTGGTACCATGCCCGCCGTTGGGGGCCCTGAGGATCCGGGGATTTCCGGTGCCAGTGAGCTGCCATACCAGCCGCCAGAGTTCCTGGACGTCATCGGGGATCTGTCTGACCAGATTGAAGACCGCCAGATGCAGCTCTCCACATTGGAGTCCCTGATGGCGCGTCGTCAGCTGCAGGATGAGCAGTTTATCGCGGGGCGCCCGATTACCCGCGGTTGGATGTCCTCCCGCTATGGTTACCGAACTGACCCGTTCAGCGGCCGACGTTCCTGGCACAAAGGTGTCGATTTTGCCGGAAAGAATGGCTCGGATGTTGTGTCGGTTGCCGCCGGTGTAGTGACCTGGGCGGAAAGCCGCTCCGGTTACGGTCAGCTCGTCGAAATCAACCACGGTAACGGCTATACCACCCGTTACGGCCACAACAGCGAGATCAAGGTCAAGCTGGGGGATGTGGTCAAAAAGGGGCAGGTAATCGCCCTCATGGGCTCAAGCGGCCGCTCCACAGGCCCTCATGTGCATTTCGAAGTCTATAAGAACAACCGTCCTGTAGACCCCGCCACCTATATCCGCCGCACTGGCAGATAACAACTATTCTCTATCATTGCGCGACTGGCGTCTTTGGCGCCCGTTGCTTCTGTGGGAGCGCTCAAGTTTCCGCAGGAGTTGCGGCCGTTGGCGCCTTCCTGTTTACTTGCATCCTTCGCAGGGCCCCTGCGGTGACTCTCCGCGGGCATACTCAGCATTAATGTGGTTTCTGAATAATGATTGGCAAACTTATAAAAACGGTCTTCGGTTCAAAAAATGACCGCGAACTCAAGCGCATGCGCAAAGTGGTCGCCAAGATCAACGCGTGGGAAGAGGAATACAAGGCGCTGGATGACGCCGCACTGAAAGCCAAAACTGACGATTTCAAGCAGCGTCTGGCGAATGGCGAGACCCTGGATCAGCTGCTGCCAGAGGCATTTGCCGCTGTGCGTGAAGCCAGTGCCCGTACGCTGGGCATGCGCCATTTTGATGTGCAGATGATCGGTGGTATGACATTGCACGAAGGGCGCATTGCCGAGATGCGTACCGGTGAGGGCAAGACGTTGGTAGCGACCCTGCCGGCCTACCTGAATGCCCTGGAGGGCAAGGGCGTGCACATCGTTACGGTCAACGACTACCTGGCGGCCCGTGACGCCAACTGGATGCGTCCCGTCTACGAATTTCTGGGGCTGAGCGTCGGTGTCGTGATCTCCCAGCAGCACCCGCATGACAAGCAGGCGGCCTATCAGGCCGACATTACCTACGGCACCAACAACGAGTTTGGCTTCGATTACCTGCGCGACAACATGGTGCTGCGCAAGGAAGATCGTGTGCAGCGCCCGCAGAATTTCGCCATCGTCGACGAAGTGGACTCGATCCTGATCGACGAGGCGCGTACGCCCCTGATCATTTCCGGCGCCGCGGAAGACTCCTCGCACCTGTACATGGCCATGAACAAGCTGGTTCCCCAGCTGGAGCGTGCCGAGGAAGGTGGTGAAGGTCATTACACCGTGGACGAGAAGACCCGCCAGGTGGAAATGTCAGAAGAAGGCCACCAGCTGATCGAGGATCTCCTGGTTCGCATGGGGCTGCTGAAAGAAGACGAATCCCTCTATGCGCCGGGTAATCTCGGTCTGTTGCACCACGTCAATGCGGCACTGCGTGCACACGTGCTGTTCAACAAAGATGTGGACTACATCGTGCAGAATGGCCAGGTCGTCCTGATCGACGAGCATACCGGCCGCACCATGCCGGGGCGTCGCCTTTCCGAGGGCCTGCACCAGGCGCTGGAGGCGAAGGAGAATGTGCAGATTCAGAGCGAGAGCCAGACCCTGGCATCGACCACTTTCCAGAACCTGTTCCGCTTCTATCCCAAGCTTTCCGGTATGACCGGTACTGCGGACACTGAGGCCTTTGAGTTCCGTCAGATTTACGGCCTGGATGTAGTGGTGATTCCCACCAACAAGCCCAAACAGCGGGAAGATCTCAACGACCTGGTTTACCTGACCAAGGAAGAAAAGCTCGAAGCGATCATTGAGGACATCAAGTACTGTCGAGACAAGAAAGCGCCGATTCTGGTGGGAACCGCCTCGATCGAGACCTCTGAAGAAATGTCGCGACTGCTGCAGAAGGCGAAGATCGACCACCAGGTACTGAACGCCAAGTTCCACGAAAGAGAAGCGCAAATCATTGCTCAGGCAGGCCGCCCGGGCACGGTAACCATCGCCACCAATATGGCGGGCCGGGGTACCGATATTGTGCTCGGTGGTAACTGGGAAGCTGAATTGGAGGAGTTGCAGGAGCGCGAAGAGCGCGAGGCAACAGCGGAAGAAATCGCGGCCATCAAGGCCGACTGGCAGAAGCGCCACGATACCGTGATTGAGGCCGGCGGCCTGCACATCATTGGTACCGAACGCCACGAGTCCCGCCGTATCGATAACCAGTTGCGTGGCCGTGCCGGCCGCCAGGGCGACCCGGGTGTGACGCGCTTCTACCTGTCGCTGGAAGACAACCTGATGCGTATCTTCGCCTCTGACCGGGTGAAGAACTTTATGCAGATGCTGGGCATGGAGCGCGGTGAGGCGATTGAGCACCGCATGGTGTCCAATGCGATTGAAAAGGCGCAGCGCCGTGTGGAAGGCCGCAACTTTGACATCCGCAAGCAGCTGCTGGAATACGATGACGTGGCCAACGATCAGCGCCAGGTTATTTACGCGCAGCGCAACGAACTCCTGGAAGCGGAAACCATCACTGACACAATCGCCGCGATACGTGACGATGTGGTAAATGAGCTGATTTCCGGTTTTGTTCCACCGCACAGCGTTGAAGAGCAGTGGGATGTTCCGGGCCTTGAAAAGCAGCTCGCCGGCGAGCTGGGCCTGCAGCTGCCGATTCAGCAGTGGCTGGATGAAGACCGCACCCTGCACGAAGAAAGCCTGCGCGCGAAAATCGTCACGGCAGCCCAGGAGGCTTACAGCCAGAAACTGGAGCGTATTGCTCAGTCCACCGGCGATGAAAACCTGATGCCTACGATCGAGCGCCAGGTCATGTTGCAGGTACTGGATCAGCTGTGGAAAGAACACCTGTCGAGCATGGATCACCTGCGTGCGGGTATTGGCTTGCGTGCTTACGCGAACAAGAATCCGAAGCAGGAATTCAAGCGCGAGTCTTTCCACCTGTTCCAGAGCATGCTGGACAATCTCAAACACGAGGTGGTTCGGGTACTGGCCCACGTAGAGCCGATGACCCGTGAGCAGATGGAAGAGATGGAGCAGCGTCGCCTGGAAGCGCAGCGCCGCCAGCAGCTGGAGCTGCAACACGCGCAGGCGTCGGCAATGCCAGAGGCTGAATCTGCCGAGGCGGGGGATCCCCAGGCCGCAATGCGCCGCGGGCCAAAAGTGGGGCGCAATGATCCCTGTCCTTGCGGCTCAGGGAAGAAGTACAAGCAGTGTCACGGCAAACTGACATCGTCTACCGCGCCGTGATCTCGCTGCGGGCCTGGATGCAGGTCGCATAATCATCAAAAAGGCCCACTGTTGTCAGTGGGCCTTTTTGTTTGCGGGGTACGGTTTATATAATCCGGCTTTTCATCCACATATTGAAAAGGCGATGTTCATGGCGCAGTCCCTGCCACAGGTTCCCGGAATTCGTTTGGCTTCTGTTCCGGCCCACATCAAGAAATGGCAGCGGGATGACCTGCTGTTGATCGAAATAGCGGAAGGCGCGAGCGTTGCCGCAACATTTACCCAGAATGCATTTTGTGCGGCGCCCGTAATCGTGGCGAAGGAACATATCGCCCGGGGCGGGATTCGCGCATTGCTCATCAACGCGGGCAACGCCAATGCGGCAACCGGAGATAAAGGGCTGGAAAACGCCCGCCAGTGTTGTGCGGGCGTGGCGTCTGCATTGCAGCTGGAGCCGCAACAGGTGCTGCCATTCAGTACCGGTGTAATTGGTGAGCACTTACCAGTGCAAAAGATCCTGGATGCGATTCCTGCAGCGGTAACCAGTCTCGTGGCCGACGGTTGGGATGCGGCGTCGCGGGCCATCATGACCACAGATACCCGTCCTAAAACCGCGTCGCGCCATGTCGAGATCGGCGGTGAGCGCGTAGTGATTGCAGGTATCGCCAAGGGCGCCGGCATGATCCAGCCGAATATGGCAACCATGCTGGCCTATGTGGCAACAGATGCGGCGGTTGCGCAGCCACTTCTGGATCGGCTGGTAAAAGAGGTGGTTGCGGCGTCGTTTAATCGCATCAGCATCGATGGCGATACGTCGACCAACGATGCCTGTGTACTGATTGCCAGTGGCGCCACTGGCAAAATGATTGATGACGAGGCCAGCGACGACTTCCTGCGGCTGAAGGCGGCGCTGGAAGAGGTTCATATCGAGCTGGCCCAGGCGATCGTGCGCGATGGTGAGGGTGCGACCAAATTTGTGACGGTACAGGTGAACAACGCAGCGAGCAGCAAAGAGGCGCTGGCGGTTGCTTTTGAAATCGGCGAGTCTCCGCTGGTGAAGACCGCACTGTACGCATCAGATCCCAACTGGGGGCGTCTGGTGATGGCGGTGGGAAATGCCGGCATCGAAGACCTGGATACTGGCAAGGTAAGTATCTTCCTCGATGAAACACAGATCGTAGAAAATGGCGGCCGTGCGGAAGGGTATACCGAAGAGGCTGGCAAGAAGGTGTTCGCGCAGGCAGATTTCACTATTACCGTGGATCTGCAACGGGGCAGTGCCTGCGAACATATCTGGACCTGTGACTTTTCCCATGAATACGTGACCATCAATGCGGAGTACCGCACCTGATGTCTGAGCCTTCACAGAAGAAGAGTGTGCATGTGGCTGTTGGGGTGATATTGGCTCCTGACGGCCGCATCCTGTTGGCTAAGCGCCCGGACCATTTACATATGGGCGGGCGCTGGGAGTTTCCCGGTGGCAAGGTTGAAGCCGGGGAAACGGTTCAGCAGGCCATGACACGGGAACTGCTTGAAGAGCTGGACATTGAAGTATTGAGGCTGGAAAAGCTGATTGAGGTTCGCCACGATTACGGCGAGAAGCAGGTGTTTCTGGATACCTGGTGTATTGTCGAGTTTATTGGCGAAGCCCGCGGAGTCGAGGGGCAGGAACTGGCCTGGGTCAGTGCGGCCGATCTTTCCGCTTACCATTTTCCCGATGCGAACCAGCCGATTGTTGAGGCGGTACAAGCCCGGTTCTGCTAGGTCTCAGGGGCTGCCGGGCGCAGCCCCCTCACTTTGCCAGCGGGCAGGCCCGCTGGCACTCCTGTAAAGTTTTAGGGGCTAATAAAGATATTGCGCTTGTACAGGAAGCGCAGTACCAGCCACTGGAACAAGATGACACCGCAGGCGATCACCAGCGCACCACCGGCCTCCGGCAAAGCCGCTGCGATTCCGCCGAAGAAGCTCTTGCTGGTGTACACCCAGTTCACTAGGCTGGTGCCCAGGTAAACCAGAATGGCGTTGCAGCCGATCACCGAGAAAAAGTAAGTGAACGCTTGCCAGTGCCACATATCCACCACCAGGTAGAAGAGGCCCAGCAACAGGAGGCAGCTGCCTACGGTGACCAGTACAAAAGAGCTCGTCCACAACTCCTTGTTCACCGGGTAAACCCAGTGCCAGAGATAGCCCGCGAGCAGACAGGCTGCCGCCGCGATAAACAGCCCGCGGAGGATCGCTTTGTGATCGCCGCTATGGCTCGCCAGCCAGCGGCCGGCAAAGACGCCGCCCAGGGCGTTGAGGATGGCGGGAATGGTAGACAGAACCCCCTCGGGGTCATAGGGGCGATGCTGATAGGTAATGCCTGGCAGCATATGCTGGTCTACCCAGGCATTCACCGAACCGGCCGGTGTGAGTGAGCCAACACTTACCTGCAGGATCCAGTAACCAATCAAGATACTGGCAGCGATGACATATTGGGTGCGGATCCCGCAGTGCCACACGATCATTGCTGCTACAAACCAGGCAATGCCGATACGAGCCAGCACGCTGGCGTAGCGGATCTCGCCGGGATCAGCGGGAATGCCCGTGCCCCAGCCGTGGTTGTAGAGCACGCCGAGCGCTATGAGCAGCACCAGGCGTTTGACAGCCTTGCGGTATACCGGTGCGCGGTCACTAATGGGCAGACCCCGCAGAGACTTGTTTGCCAGACCCAGGGTGACACCGGAAAGAAAAATGAACAGTGGGAAAATCAGGTCGTAGAAGCTGAAGCCATGCCACTGGGTGTGCTGCATCTGGCCGTGCCCGAACTGGAAGATGGACCAGCCCGTGAGCGCGAATAGCGGCAGGAAAAGGGCTTCTCCGCCGATGATCCAGAACATGTCGAATCCGCGCAAAGCATCTACTGATGCGAGGCGTTGTTTTTTATTGACCATAATAACTACTTCAATATTCAGTCAGTTGTCAGCGGCCGGGCAATGGGTACCCGGCCGCTGCAGTGAGCGATTCATGCGGATAGTCAAAGACCGCAGGGAGATTCCAGTTTCGGCTCCCAAGCCGGCACAGTGTCGGTGAATGCTACCTTATCCGCACGCAGGGCGTCGATTGCGCTGTCCACTTCCGCCGGGCTCAGCACATGTTCTGCATTGTGGTACACCCAGTCCACGTCCTGTTGATAAGTTCGGGACTCACTGGAGTCGATGAGCCCCTCATCGGTAAACCAGAGATTAAAGTTGATGGACATGGGCTCTTCTGGATATACCTTTTCGCTGTGCTCGGCAAACTGCTCGCCATCGACAAAATAGCGAACCTTGCCATCGGCAACTTGCAACACCAGTGTGTGCCAGCCGGCAAAGCTTCCCGGTTTCGTGGTGAACTCGTTGTCCTTGATAAATGGATCCAGCTTGAATGTTTCCCAGCTGGTGGCAAAAAGAGCGTTGTCGGGTTCACCCCAGCCGCCATTGGCCAGGTATTCGAAATCCATTTCGCTGTAATTGGGATCCATCGGTGCGTTTAGCGGGCTGATGGTATAGAAAGTCTCGACAATCTGATCGCCGTCCGGGCCGGACGTTGGCTCGTCACGGAAGAATACCCGGGCGGCGTAAGTGCCGGAGAGATATTTGCGCTGGTGGCAAAACTGGGTGTGATTGGTATTTTCACCGGTACCATCGGTAGAAGACGTCATGCGCAACAGGGTATTGCCGGGGTTGTCCTGGTCTGCCAGAAAACTTATTCCTTCATCCGACCAGCGTGCGCCAGGAACACCGGGGTGTCCGGTTTCGGTCCGGGCTTTCCACTGGTTATTTCGCATATCTGCAAACGAACCATAAGAGAAGTCGTCGAAAAAGATATTGGTCGGTTGTGCAGGCACTGCGGATTTTGATTGCACGGATGTGTTTTTACCGGAACTTGCCTTCAGCGACCCGGTTTCATTTCCGCAGGCGCTGAGCAAGCTAGTGCAGGCTGCAGCGGCAATTGACAGTATTAGCCGTTGGCGAAGGTACTTCATGGTATTTCCTTACTGATGAGGTGGCCGAAAAGTAACGGATTAAAACGAAAAAAGCCCCGGTAAAAACCGGGGCAAAAATAGGAGCATTTCCTATCAGTCACAACGCAGAGAGAAACTTCAATATCCATCCTGTGAGAGTTGGCCGGTGTTTAACCGGCCGATGGATTCAGTTTTTATCCTGTTTAGAGTGAGCAGACCAGCGTCCAGCTGCCATCGGTAGTGCTGGGTTCAGACTGGGTCCACCAGTTGGCCTTGAATACAGAACCGTTGTGGATGATCTGGTCGCCGCTTGCCGCGTGGTTGCTGCGCGGCCACTCCGGGTAGGTCACCAGTGCGGAAGTATCAACGCCGGCATCGGTGCAGGTTGTGCCACTTCCGCCACTGCTGCCACCGCTGGAGCTACCGCCACTTGAACTTCCACCATCTGCCAGCTGTGCTACCGGCAGATCCGGGTATTCAAAGGCCAGTGCATAAGTGGTGCCGTTCACGGTTGCGGTATATGCCTGAGGGCCGGAAACCGGGAGGTAGTAATTCAGGGTCATGTCCCAGGTTTCACCGTCTGCCAGGTTCTGCCACGCCGGGAGGCTGAAGCGTACGCGGTGGAATTCATTTTCCAGGCCGCCCACGTTACCGCCGCCGGCGTTGGCTCCGTCTTCAATCACTTCCAGGCCAGCACCACTCTGATCGGTGATGATATTGGAGGTGGAGGTCGGCATGTCGAACTCGAACACCGTGCCACCGGGCAGAGTGCCACCGGTATTGTTGGTGATGTACAGCTTCGGGTTCAGCGGGTAGTTCTGATCACCCAGTTTGAAATCGGTGACCTTGATGTCGATGTTCAAGGCTTCTTCCGGTACGACACGATCGGTGCGCAGTTCCCGGTACTTCGAGGCATTGGCGAACTTGTCATAGGCGAGAGTCGTCAGGGTGTCACCCATGTAGTACTCACCAGTGGCCGCGTTCCAGTCGTAGTCGCCGGCCAGCTCCCAGAACATGATGCCGCCCACACCCTGGTCGATCACGTACTGAACCTTGGCTGCCATGGACTCTTCGTCTTCGGTGGAGATGTACACACCTTTTTCAGCATTCCACAGCCACGGGGCTTCGGAAACGCTGTCGTAGTTGCGCACATAAGTTCCAACCAGAGCGTCGTCCGGATCATTGGCCGGGTCGAGACCGTAGTCGGTGATGTAGCTGCCGAGGATGCCATTTTCAAGGTTCTTGGCGTGCCACATCGGGTTGGAACCCGCGCCCATTTCAACGCCATTTTCGTCCAGGTCGTGCCACATGTTGTCGATGCCAATGGCGCCGTAGCCGCACTTGGCGGAGCCGCCGGTGCCGGTGGGGCAGTCAGACTGGTTCGGCAGTGCTGCAGAGCCGCCGAGGCCATTGGTGCCACCGGTCACGCCCTGCCAGCCGCGGGTGTAGTAGGGGATGCCCACATTGATCCGGCCTGCGGACATGGAACCGCGGAAGTACTTCACCGCCCAGTCGATGTTCAGGTAGCCGATACCGCCGTACTGGGAAGTGCTGTACACGCTGGCTGCGGCCAGTTCCGGGTCGTTGCCGTTGTCGAACAGTGCTGAGTTGTGGCCAACATATTCGTTCCACGCACCGTGCAGGTCGTAGGTCATGATGTTGACGTAATCCAGGTACTGGGTGATCTGCATGGTTTCCATACCGCGCAGCAGGTAGCCGGAAGACGGGGAAGCGATGGTCAGCATGTAGTGGGTGCCGTCCTCTTCACCTGCCTGATCCAGCTTTTCACGCAGTACCCGCATCAGCTCGACATAGGACTTCATCAGGGAGCCGCGCAGCGGGTTGGATACGCCGAAGTCCAGCGGGTTGCCGGCATCGTTCATGGTGGTGGGGTATTCGTAGTCGATATCCACACCGTCGAAGCCGTATTTGCGGATGAATTCAACCGAGGAATTGGCGAAAGCTTCGATACCCTGGTGGTTGATGCTGCCGTCAGCATTGGTGGTCATGGTGTAGAAACCACCGTCGGCCACGCGGTCGCCGTTATCGTTGAAATGGCCACC
Organism: Microbulbifer weihaiensis; assembly: GCF_048323715.1. NCBI lineage: Bacteria > Pseudomonadati > Pseudomonadota > Gammaproteobacteria > Cellvibrionales > Microbulbiferaceae > Microbulbifer > Microbulbifer weihaiensis. The sequence goes on along the minus strand of NZ_JBLWFL010000005.1, from coordinate 237,820 downwards.
GGTCTCAGCCCAGCCACCGACAGATACCAGGGTTTTCACATCCGGGTACTGCTCCTTGAACTTGGACAGCTGGTTGAAGTGACCTTTGTAGGGGTAATCCGGATCGGTCTCCGCTCCGGCAACGCCCGGCCATTCCATACCGGTGGCGGGGTTATCCGGGTTGCTGGTGTTGCCGACGGAAACGCTGTAATCGCTGCCGACATGGGCAAATGCGTAGTTGATGTGGGTGATCTTGTCCCAGGGAATGTCTTTCACCAGGTAGCTGGGCTGGCCGTTGGCACCGTTACGCCAGCTGGTGAAGTAACCGATGATGCGGCGGGGATGATCCGCGCCCATATCTTCACGGCCCTGTGCGTCGTAAATGGCGCAGTAATTGGGCGCAGTGCCGGGGGATGTGTAGAGGCCATCCGGGCGGCAGGGGAACTCGGTGACCACGGGATCCGTCGCATCGCTGACGGAAACATTGCGCTCGGCGCTTGCGGTCAGCTCGTCACTGTCGGTGGCGACGGCGGTAATGACATGGTCGCCGAGCGTGGCAGTCCAGCTGGTGGAGTAGGGCGCGCTGGTATCGGTGGCGATCAGGCTGCCGTCCACAAAGAATTCGACCTGCGTCACGGTACCGTCGCTGTCACTGGCAGAGGCGGAAATGGTTACGGCGTCGCCGGTGATGTGGCTGGAGCCATTCGCGGGCGCTGTGAGGGATACGGAGGGTGGCTGCGGACCTTCAATCACCTCAGCTTCAACAGTAATGGAAACCGGTGCAGTGGTTGTGGTCAGGGCATCATTATCGGTCACTACCGCGGTAATTTCCGGGGTGCCCACAGTGGCAGTCCAGTTAGCTTCCCAGGGCGCTGCGGTATCCGTGGCGATGAGTGCGCCATCGACGTAGAAGGCTACGGAGGTTACCTGGCCATCGGAGTCATTGGCTGTGGCCTTTATGACAACGTTGTCATTTTCTGTTGCAGAAAAACCGGCAACGGGTGAGGTGATAGAACCTGTCGGTGGAACCGGGTTAATAATGACTCCGCCGCTACAGCTGTCTACCAGACTCCACTCCTGGTATTGGCCGGAGTGAGATTCTGGATCCTGGCCCTGGGTCCACCAGTTGGCTTTGTAAGCGTTGTCGTTGTACTGGACTTGGGTGCCACCGGAGTAAGAGCCGGATGCATTCCACACGGGAAGACCATCGCAGTCTACAGCGGCGTAGCTGTGGCCAGCGGAGAGCATGGCGGCAGCAATAAAGCCAAGCTTTAGCTTGTTGTTGAGCATAAGTTGTTCACCTTGCGGGAGTTTATTTTTATTGGAATCACGACACTTGAACATCTGTGCCAATGAAATGACATCGCTGTCAAAAGTAGCAACGGCTAGTGATCAAAACAACCAAGAAACTTCACGAAACTGTAATAATGGAGAAATTATGCGCCATTTTTTTAGTTATTCCTTCAAACTGCGGCGCGCATCACTCTGAACGCATGGCGTAGGCGTCGCACGCAACAAGAACTTTTACCAGGAATCTGGCGCAATATTCATCTACATTGGAGGGGGATATTGAAAATCCGGGTGACAGGCATCACCCGTTGCTGACTGAATCCGGAAGCGTGTCTATCGGGGCAAGTACTACATATCCCACAGAGAGTTTGTCGCCTTGGAAAGCGTGATGCGCTCTTTGTCCTGAATCTGCTTGAGATTGTCGAAAACGTCTTTGACTTCCTCGGATTCAATGGACTCATAAACGGAGTGATACAGGTCGGAAAAATAGCGGTCTACTTCCTGCCCCAGTTTGTTGACCTCTTCGAGGCTGGGCTTGTCGCTCAGGTAAAGGTTCTTTACCAATTGGCTTGCGGACTCTTCCTGCGTGTACTGCAGCCAGGTCTGCATCACTTTGTGTTGGGCAACCGCCCCGTAATTTTTCAGGTTGTTTGCCATGCGAAGCTCGTGCTCGTGCAAATGCTCAAGCAGCAGCTTTGTCCGATTATCCTCAGCCTTTTCCTGCATTTGCCGGTAAATGCCGGCCATATCCAGATGGAATTTTTGCGCGTCTTTAAGGACTTCGTGGGCTTGTTTGAATGTTTTCATTGCTGTGCCTGCCTGTTACACAAACTCATTATAGTTATCGGCAAATTGATCCGGCGAAGAAAGTAACTTCCCTCTATGGTTATAGTGCATTTATCCAGTTGATCAAGGGCGAGGGATAAATCCCTAGTCCCAATAGCAGAAAAGTCAATAACAGCACAATCAGCCAGCCGGTTTTTTCGATATCGGCCGGGTGACCGGTTGCACTGGCTTTTCGATATTCCGCCGGGGGAAATGCGGCAGCGTTTATCGTGAAGTCAGCCGACTGCTCGCCTGTATCATCAGCCTCCGCAGGCCCGGGACGTTGTAACAGATCGAGAATCAATCCGAGGTAATAGTAGAGCCCCAGGGCACTGCCGAGAATCAATGCGCTGAGCAGCCACCAGTTTTGTCCCTGAACACCTGCCGAGAACAGATAGAATTTGCCGATAAAACCCAGCGTCAGTGGTATCCCTGCGAGCGAGAGCAGGGCGATGCCGAAACACAGTGCAAGCGCCGGTGCGCGCCAGAGAAGGCCTCGGTAATACATGCGCTGAAACGGATCTCTGGAGGGATCCTGCAACGGCCTGGAGCCGCCCGGCGTATGCGAGAAAGCGGAGTCGGCAACCAGGCTCACTACAGAGAACGCACTCAGTGTCGTGACTACGTAGGCAACCAGATAGGTGGAAACCGACTCGCTGCCGAAGCCGCTGTCGGTCAGTAACAGGGCCACAAACAGGTAGCCGAGGTGCGCGATCGAACTGTAAGCCAGCAACCGTTTCAGATTCTGCTGACGCAACGCCAGCAGATTGCCAATGATCATACTGGCCGCTGCCATAACGGCAATGAAAGAGTAAATTGCAGGCAGCTCAAGTAATTGTTGCTTGTGGACAATTTTAAACAGTATCGCAATCAAGGCGCCTTTTCCCAGCGTCGCCAGCAGTGCAGTGACTGGAGTAGGGGCGCCCTGGTAAACATCCGGAGTCCAGAAGTGAAACGGCACCAGCGACAGTTTGAAGGCAATGGCAACAAAAAATAATACGATACCCGCTTGGTACAGGTGGTCGTGAGACGGTACAGAGAACATGGCCAGGGAGCCGCTGGCTGAAAACACCAGGGCGATACCAAACAAGCCCAGCGCGGTTGCCAGTGCGGAAGTCATCAGATACTTGAGACCAGATTCGAGAGACAAGACTTTATCCCGCTCAGGAGATTGATCGCCATGGACAGAAAAGGCGAGCAGCGGGTAAAAGGAAATACTTATTAATTCAAGGGCAAGGAAAAAGCTGGCGAAATGACTGGCACTGACCAGGGTGCAGCCGCCTAATACAGCAAGTAATAGCAGTATGTAGAATTCTTCCGGGTAGCTGTCGCCGGCGGATACGTTTAGCGAGCCGCTTGCCAATCGGGCGTTTAGGTAATGGAGTCCCAGCGCCGATACGATCACGGCGATAAACAGGTTGAGGAGGCAAAGGAACAGGCTGAATCTATCGACCAGCAGCAGTCCGGTTACCGCGTGCCCCGTTTCCGGCAGCTTGTGCAGCAGGTAGATACAACTCGCGGCTGCTACTCCTAGCGTGCAGAGTGTGGTCGCCAGTGCACCGCGATGGCTGCGAAAAAAGGCCACCTGCAGCATTAAAGCAACAATACCACCGCTCAATATCATCAGTGGGGCAATGGCTGAGATATTCTGAATGCTCATCCGCGATCGGCCCCGTCAGCTGCGAAATTCGGCTCCTTATCCTGCGCGGGCATATAAATAGTTCCCTGCTCGGCTGAGCGACTGTGGATAAATTTGGCCCAACCGCTGGCCTGCGACAGGAGCGGTTGTGGATAAATCCCTATCCACAACAGCAGGAGTCCAGCGCCGGCGAATACCGTGAGATCCTTGCGGGACAGGTCGGTAATACCTGCCGTCAGTTGATCCGAGTGGGGGATGCCAAAAAATACCTTCTGCAGGAGCCTGAGCCCATACAGCGAAGCGAGAAGGATCCCCGACGCGGCTACCAGAGTCAGCCAGGGATAGGATCGAAAACTGCCGGCCAGAGTCAGGAACTCGGCGACAAAGTTGCCCAGCCCCGGCAGTCCTATAGCGGCCATCACAAAGACCAGCGCCGTCGCTGAGAGTCGCGGCAGTGTTGCCCACAAGCCGCTCATATCGCGAATGTCTCTACTGTGAAAGCGTTGCTGCAACTTGCCGACGAGTCCGAACAGTGCGGCGCTACTGAGACCATGGGCCATCATCAGTATGACAGCGCCGAGGATTGCAGTGGTGTTGCCAGCAAAGAGGCCCAGCAGAACGAAACCCATATGGCTGACACTGGAATAGGCCACCAGTCGTTTGACATCCCGCTGGGCGTAAGCGCCCAAAGCGCCGTAAAGGACGCCTACTACGCCGATAGCGATAGCCGCCGGGGCGTAAATTCTGCAGGCATCGGGGAACAGTGGGAGTGTAAAGCGCAGCAGGCCGTAGGCGCCGGTCTTGAGCAACACCGCCGCGAGCAGAATACTCGCTGCTGTGGGCGCCTGGGTATGGGCGTCGGGCAGCCAGGGATGCAGTGGTACTGCGGGAAGCTTTACCGCGAACGCAATGAAGAAGCCGAGCATCAGCCAGTATTGGATTTGCAGCGGTATCTCGGCAAGCAGCAGTTGCTGCAGGGAGAAAGTGATTTCTCCCCGCTGAAGGAAATTGACATAGACCAGGGCGACGATGGCGGCCAGCATCAACAGGCTGCTGGCCTGGGTAAATATAAAAAATTTGATGGCCGCCCGGCTTCTGTCTTCATAACCCCAGATAGCGATCAGCAGAAACATGGGAATAAGCATGACTTCCCAGAAAAAGAAAAACAGGAACAGATCCACGGCGGCAAAAACACCGACAACGCCGGCAATGGTCAAAAGGTAATTGCAGTGGAAAAAGCCCGTGCGGACCTTGATCTGCCCGGGTGTTATCCACAACCCGAACAGGCCCGTGCCGAGGGTCAGCGCGAGCATCAGAAAACCGAGTCCATCGATGGCCAGGTGAAAGCGGATACCAAAGCGCGGAATCCAGGCCCAGTCCAGTTGATCCCACCAGGCCTCGGAAAGTAAACCGGATGCAGTGGAAAGCTGCGCTGCGGGCAAGTAGCTGCACAACAGGGCGGCAGCGAGAAGCAGGCTCAGGATGGCGAGTGCGCGGCTGCTCCCCGGACGAACTTTTTCCACAGCACAGCTCAGAAGCGCGGCTGCCAGCAAGAGCACAATGATCAGAAGCAATGTCATACATACACCGCCGAGATCAGCAGGATAAGGCATAGTGCCCCAACTACTCCGGCGGCAATCGCCGTAAGATAGCTTCGCAACAGGCCAGATTGCGATTCGCTCAACCAAACGTGCATAGTCAGGCAAGCGCGGCTGATACCGGCATAACACTTATCCACAAAATCGTTTCGGTTGGCTCTGGCCGCCCAGTGAATGGGCTCAACAAGCAGGATCTGGTAGAGGCGATCAAATCCCCAACCGGCTTTAGACCATGCGTGCAACATGCGAGAGATGCGAAAACCCTGCAGTTCTTTTGCACGCCGATGGGAACGAGCGGTCGCAACCCGGATCAGGAGCCAAACCAGGATGCCGCACACGGGGGCCGCTGCGGCAACCCATTGCGCCGGGCCGGGTACCTGATGATCGCCGGCGCTGCCAAACACGCTGTCGAGGTGCAGTGGGAGAGCACCGCCCACCAGCGCGAGTAGTGCCAGAACTACCAGTGGGATCGTCATCGCCGGCCCCATCGCACTGCGACAGTGCCGGCTGGCGCTGCCCTCTGCACCGAAAAAAACCTGAGTCAGTAAGCGCGCGCTGTACATTCCGGTTACGAGCGCGCCGGTGACACCGCCGAGCCAGAATGGATTTGTGCCGCCGAACATATCCCAGGTCTGCGCCAGAATTTGCTCTTTGCTGAAAAAACCGGAAGTCAGCGGGAGGGCGGCCAGTGCGGCGCACCCGACGACAAACACCGCAAATACCAGCGGTAATTTTTTTCTGAGGCCGCCCATCGTGCGCATATCCTGCTCGTGATGCAGGCTCAGGATGACTACGCCCGCGGCGAGAAACAGTAGCGCCTTGAAAAAGGCGTGGGTCACCAGGTGGAAAATGGCTGCGGAAAAGGCGCCGGCGCCGAGGGCCAGGAACATATAACCCAGCTGGCTGATAGTGGAGTAGGCCAGTACCCGCTTGATGTCGGTTTGTGCCAGAGCACTGAGACCGGCCAGCAGCAGTGTCAAGGTGCCGAGGGTCGCTGTTGCCAGCATGGCAACTTCAGAGCGCAGGAACAGCTCGTGGCAGCGCGCCACCAGGTAGACGCCGGCAGTGACCATAGTGGCGGCATGAATCAGTGCGCTGACCGGCGTGGGACCGGCCATGGCATCCGGCAGCCAGGTCTGCAGGGGCAGCTGCGCCGACTTCCCCAGCGCGCCGCCAAGCAGCAGCAGCGCCGCCAGTGTGAGGATCTGCGGATCCGCGCCGGGGGAGCGCACAGCGTTCATCAACGGTGGCAATGCGAGCGTATGGAATTCCCTCAGCAGCAGGAATAGTCCGACCAGCAAGGCGGTATCGCCCACCCGCGTCACGATAAACGCCTTGCGCGCGGCACGCCCGTTATCCGGGTTGCGGTACCAGAAACCAATCAGCAGGTAACTGCATAACCCGACACCCTCCCAGCCGAGATACAGCAGTACAAGGTTATCCGCCAGAACCAGTATCAGCATCGAAAACACAAATAGGTTCAGGTAAGCGAAATATCGCCGGTAGCTGTCGTCTCCGCGCATATATGCAGCGGAATACAGGTGAATTAAAAAACCGACGCCGGTGATGACACTCAGCATTACCAGGGTCAGCGCATCTACGTGGAAGGCAAAATCCAGTTGCAGCGGGTAGTCGCCATCGGAAATCTGTAACCAGCGCCATAGCCGGATCCGAATCGGACGGGATTCGCCAGCGAGAAACTGCACACACAAACCAGCGGTTGATAGCGCTGCAAGACCGACACTGCCGACGCCGATTACCGCGCAGAATTTTTCCGAAGGTTCGCGCTGCAGCCACAACGGTACGCAGCTTAGTGCCACAAAGCCCAGCAGTGGCAGGAGCGGAATCCACCACAGGAGCATCGCCATGTCAGCCCCGCATGGCATTGAGCTGGTCGATATCGACCGTGTGTTTGTGGCGGTAAAACTGCAGGATCAGCGCCAGCGCCAGAGCCGCTTCCGCGGCGGCAAGCGTGACGATGAAGACAAACATGACCTGTCCGTCCGGTGTCGACCACTGTGCACCGGCAACGACGAACGCCAGTGCCGCCGCGTTGGTACAGATTTCCAGGCACATCAACATGAACAGAACATTGCGCCGCAGTAGCAGCCCGGCGAGACCAAGACAGAATAGAATGGCGGCGAACCCCAGCCCCTGACTGACGGAAATCGGTGCGACGAATTCAGGTGTCATCGGCGGTCTCCCGCAGGTTGGAGGAATTTCCCGTGCGGCGGGCCAGATGCGTGGCGCCCACCAACGCGGCAAGCAAAAGCAGCGAAGCCAGTTCCACGGCAAGCAGATACTTTCCGAACAGGGCGAGGCCCACCGCCTTGGGGGCAACCGCGGGGGAAACATCGGAAGCGGAGACACCTGTGATGTCTCCCCAGATGAAAAACAACAGCTGTGACAGCAGCAGAGCGGACAGGATGGCCGGACCAAGCCAGTTTTCCCCGCGCAGCCAGTCGGTTTCCTGTTGCACCGCCGCTTTGCGCTGATTGAGGAGCATGATCACAAATACCATCAGCACCAGGATCGCACCGGCGTAGACGATGACCTCGAGGGCAGCAGCAAAGGCTGCGCCCAGCTGGTAGAAAATCACCGCACAGGCGAGGAAAGACACAACCAGATAGAGCAGTCCGTGAACCGCATTGCGGGTGACGATCACCATCGCGGTGGCGACCACGGCAATCGTCGCTGTGAAATAAAAGGCGCTGTGTTCCATAGTGGATGCGGGTATCTCCTGTAAGTCAGAGGTTGAGGCTGCGTATGTTCACCGGCTCTGCTTCGCCTTGGGCCTCACCCTTGTCCTTGCCCGCGATCGCCTTGCCGGCGACCCGATAAAAATTGTACTCGTGGTATTTTCCGGGCCCCTCAATCAGAAGGTCTTCCTTTTCATATACAAGGTTTTGGCGGTCGTATTCGCACATTTCAAAATCCGGTGTCAGCTGAATGGCATAGGTCGGGCAGGCGTCCTCGCACAGACCGCACATGATGCAGCGGCTGAAATTGATGCGGAAAAACTCTGCTCGCCAGCGGCCGTCGGGATCTTCGGTTTTTTGCAGGGAGATACAGTCCGGGGGGCAGGCCACTGCGCACAGGTTGCAGGCCACACAGCGCTCCTCGCCGTCGGGGTCGCGGGTAAGGACGATGCGCCCGCGGTAACGCGGCGCCAGGTAGGGCTGTTCATCCGGGTACTGCACCGTGACATTGCGACGGAACAGGTGACGGAATACCAGCCACAGGCTGCGCAGGGCACTGGTAATCATCGGTTCACTCTTTTGTGTAGTCCGCGGTCATGTGTCATCAGGCTCGCCACAACAGAACTCCCCCGGTAATCAACAGGTTCAGCAGTGCCAGCGGCAGCATGACCTTCCAGCCGAAGGCCATCAGCTGGTCGTAGCGCGGGCGCGGCAATGCCGCGCGCAGCAATATGAACAGGCCGACCAGCAGCGCAGTCTTGAGTGCAAACCACAGGACCGGCGGCAACCAGGGGCCGAGCCAGCCTCCCAGGAAAAGTGTCGTCACCAGGGCAGAAATCAGCAGGATGGAGAGGTATTCGCCGACAAAAAACATACCGAACTTCATCCCGGAATATTCGGTGTGATAGCCGGCGGTGAGTTCGTGCTCGGCCTCCGGGAGATCGAATGGCAGGCGGTGGCTTTCCGCGATGCCCGCCACAAGGAAAATGACAAATCCGGCAAACTGCGGCAGAACGAACCAGCCTTCCCGTTGCGCGAGGACGATACTGCGGAGATCAAAACTGCCCGCCAGCATCACCACGCCCATCAGGCTGATTCCCATAAATACTTCATAACTGACGGTCTGCGCGGCGGCCCTCAGCCCGCCGAGCAGGGCGTATTTGTTGTTCGAGGCATAGCTGCCAAGCACCACGCTGTACACGGCCATGGAGCTCATGGCGAAAAAAAACAGCAGCCCGATATTCAGGTCGATGATGCCGATCGTGGGCGCGAAAGGAATAACCGCAAACCCGAGCAGCATGGTCGCCATAACGATGATCGGCGCCAGTACGAACACCGGGATATCGGCGAAGCGTGGAATGAAATCTTCCTTGAAAAACAGCTTCACCATGTCCGCCACGACCTGTAGCACTCCAAATGGACCAACGCGATTGGGGCCGGGCCTGTCCTGCCAGAATCCGAGCAGGCGCCGCTCGACCCAGGTGAGGCCGGCCGCCGCGACGACCACGCTGATCAGGATCCCAAAGATGTTCAGCCACACATTGATGGTTTCAGTACTGGCCTCAGTCATTATCCCGAGTCCCCGACACTGTCTGTGGCAATGTGCTCTATCGCTTGCGGTTGCAGCCGTTTTTGCGGGAAGAGTCCGGTGTGGCCCGCGATAAAGCCGATACATCCAGGGGCCGCGGTGTCGGAAATATCGACCCGGTATCCTCCTTCTGCACCGCGAATCCCGATACGATCACCGGCGCGCAGCTGCAGGCGCCGGGAATCATCCGTATGAAATTGTGCGACGGGGTCGCCGAGTACGGTGGTAATGGCCTCGGCACTGTTGCTGAGTTCGCCGGATCCGAACAGACGATAGAGTGGGACAGGCAACAGGGTTTCTGTTTCCGGTTGGACTTCCTCCTGATTGTTCACGCCATCTGGGCGGGTAAATTCGACCGCTTCACGTTGCAGCAGCAGGCCGCTGCTGCCTCCCGCTAACTCGCCGTTGGTTTGCGTGAGAAATTTGTGTACAGCCTGATTGGAATTCCAGCCGGGAGCCCAGTTATGGGTTTGCAACGGATTGCGGCCGGCGAAGGGAATGCCCTCCATCGAGAAGTTCATCGGCGCATCGACATCCTGTGGGGGTGGCTGTTCGGCAACGGCCGTTTCCGCGTAGAGCGCCGTGCGACCACTGTAACGGTGTGGCTGGCGGGCTACCCGTTCACCATCGAATAATGTGTTCCAGTCGGGGCCCAGTTCTGCCAGTGGTGCCAGTGTCCCATAGGCTTTCGCCAGTGCAGCGCTGATCTGGGTGACATGGGCCCAGCCGGCGATCTCCGAGAATTGCGGTATTTTTTCCGCACCGCCGGCGCGGGCCGCACATGCCGCTGCTACGTTGGCCAGCCAGCGCCAGCTTTCCTGAATATAACCACTGCCCTCGTACACACAGTAGTGGCGTTGGGCCAGGCCCGCGCTATTGACCAGGGTGCCCTCCGATTCCGGCGTCGCCGCAGCGGGAAATATCAGGTCAGCGCGGCGCGCGGTGGCATTATTCAATACATCCAGGTGCACCAGCTGTACCGAAGCCAGCAGCTCGTCGACGGTGGAGCTGGGTAATTTCCGGTAAAAATCTGTTTCCAGCGCAATCAGGGTCGTGGGCAGATTGTCCGTGTGAAGCCGTTGCGGCAACGTATCCAGGTTTTGGCTGGCAGGACAGATCTGCGCCAGCCCGAGGCTGTTCGCCTCGGGGCTGGCCAGGTAAATCGCACAGCGTTTTTCCGCACGCTGGTTGGCAACCGCCTGGGCCAGACCGGCTGCGGCTACGAGGAGCTCCGGCGAGAGCAGGCCGGATCCACAGATGATAAGCGGATTCCTGGCCGTGCTTAACGTTTGGGCAATGGCTGCTTCAGTACTCTCGTCGCCTGCAGCCGCATCCTGCGAGTTCTGCAAACAGGCAGTGAGTCGACTGGCGAAGCCGGTAATTTCCTGTGGTGTGGTGCGTAGTAGATCGGAGGCAATATCGTCGAGGTCTGTTTGCTCGACCGCGGCGATAAATATGGGTGTAGGTAATGAATCCAGTTCCCGCACCGAGGTGTCTTGCCACAAGGGGATATCCAGTGCATCCGCACGCTGCCGTTGCGATTGTCTTGCGGACTGGCGTACAGCGAGGGCAATCCGCGGTGCAGTGTTGCTGATGTCTTCGCCGAGAATGATCACCGCATCTGCGCGCTCAATCTCCGGCGTGGTGGGGCTGTACAGTCGCGGGTCGCTGAGGATCTCATCGCTGAGCTTGAGCAGGGTCATTTCCCGGGCACTGACGCCGGCAAAGAAATTTTCGTGGCCGACCAATACCTGCAGGGCAAAATTGTTTTCCAGTGATGTGCGGGGCGAGCCAACGCCGATTAGCCTGCGCTTGCCATGCAGTGCTTCCTGCACCATGTCTGCGCACAGGGCGACGGCATCGCCCGGCAGCAGTGGCTGGTGGATTTTTTCTGCGCTGTTGCCCGTGGTACAGATCAGCGCTTCGCTGGTCGCGCACAGCGTTTGGTATAGGCGCTGTGGACTGTTGGCATACTCGTAACCGAAACGCCCGCGGTCACAGAGAAAATAGCCGTTGATATCGCGATGGTAGAGATTCACTACCCGACGCAATTTTCGCGGATCGCCTTTGCCGTCGTCGCGGGCGCCCGGCGCGGTATTGCAGCCCACACCGCAGTGCTCACAGACCGAGGGCGCGGTTTGCAGATCCCATTTGCGCACGAAATGCCGGCTGAAGGTTTTGTCGGTAAATACGCCGGTGGGGCATACTTCTGTAAGGTTGCCGCTGAATCCATTCTTCAATTGTCCATTCTCCTGCCGGCCGAAATAGATCTGGTGGTTTCGCCCAAAGGCGTGCAGATCCGTTCCTCCCGCGTAATCCCGGTAAAAACGCACACAGCGATAACAGGTGATGCAGCGGTTCATCTCGTGATTGATAAATGGGCCGAGATACTGGTTTGTGTGCGTGCGTTTCCGCCCCTCAAATCTGCGTTGGGTGTGTGCCGTCATCAGGGTCATATCCTGCAGGTGGCACTCCCCACCCTCTTCACAGACCGGGCAATCATGGGGGTGGTTTGTCATCAGGTTTTCGATGATGCCCGCGCGAAACGCGCGCGCGTCGGGTGCCTCTATGGAATAGCGATCGCCATCCTTTACCGGTGTCATGCAGGCCATCACCAGTCTGCCGCGGTGGTCATCTTTATCTTTGAACTGCACCACGGCGCACTGCCGGCAGGCACCGACGGAACCCATTGCCGGGTGCCAGCAGAAATAGGGCAGGTTTTTCTTCAGGCTCAGGCAGGCACTGAGCAGGTTTTGCCCCGTGTCCACTTCGTAGAGTCGACCATCTATTGTTATTGTTGCCATGACGTGAATACCGGCATTCCTTGCCGGTGTCCTGTTGTCTGTGTTTATCCGCTATCCACGGATTGCGGCCGTGTCGGCGACCGCTGTCCGGGGACTCAGAGTACTTCCGCCCTGTGCGCGGCACTCCGCGCATAAGGGCAGGCACCCTCTTCGATATGTGCGACATAATCCGCTGCAAACAGCGCCAGGCTGCTTTGCAGGGGCTCTGCGGCGCCGGGCGCGAGGGCGCAGAAGGTTTTCCCTGGGCCCATGCGCTGTGCCAGTTCCCGCAGCAGATCCAGGTCCTTTTGTTTGCCGCGGCCCCGCTCGATGCGCTCGAGGATATCCACCACCCAGGGCAGGCCATCGCGGCAGGGGGTGCACCAGCCGCAGGATTCGCGGGCAAAAAAGCGCTGTAAATTCAGCACCAGTCCCACCGGGCAGGTTTTATCATCCAGGACGAGAATGGTGCCGGTACCCATACGACTGCCTGCCTCGCCTATCACATCGTAGTCCATGGCGAGATCCATATGCTGTGGGCCCAGAAAATCCGTGGAGCCACCACCGGGCAAAAATCCCTTTAGCTGATAGCCAGGCAGCATGCCGCCGCCGTGCTGTTCGATGATTTCGCGTATCGCTGTACCCATCGGCAGCTCCCACAGCCCGGGTGCTTTTACCCGCCCGCTGACCCCGAAGAGCTTGCTGCCCGCGTCCTTGCTGCGCCCCAGTGACCGGTACCATTGCTCGCCGAGCAATAACAAATGGGGCAGGTTACACAGGGTCTCCACGTTATTGACCACCGTGGGGCATCCCCAGAGCCCGCTGACCTGCGGGAAAGGAGGCTTGGCCCTGGGGATGGCGCGCTTGCCTTCCAGTGCGTTCAGCAACGCGGTTTCCTCGCCGCAAATATAGTTGCCGGCGCTGCGGTGCAGGTGGATCTTTAATCCGGATCCACTGCCTGCGATGGCGCGGTCAAACAGGGACGCGGATTCCGCTTGTGCGATCGCTGCACGTAGCCGTTCTGCGGCGAGATGATATTCCCCGCGCAGAAAGATATACGCCTGGGTTGCGCCGATCGCGCGCGCGGCAATGGCCATGCCCTCCAGCAACAGATGTGGATCCCGTTCCATCAGGTAGCGATCCTTGAAGGTTGCGGGTTCCATCTCGTCGGCGTTACACACCAGGTAGCGCTGCCCGGGATAATCCTCCTCTGGGGGCACAAAGCTCCACTTGAGCCCGGTATTGAATCCGGCACCGCCGCGCCCGCGCAGCCCTGCACTCTCAACCAGTTTTGCTATTGCACGCGGCGGCATGGCGAGCGCTTTTTGCAACCCCTGGTAACCCCCGCTGTGCCGGTAGTCGTGGAGGGAGACTGCGTCGGAAATTTCCGGGCGGATGTTTTTCGTCAGTGGTGTGCGCAGGCCGGAATCAATCTTCACTGTGGTAGCACTCCCGACATGTCGCGATCAGCTCATCAACTTTTTCTGTGTCCAGTTGCTGGTACATTTCCGTGCCCACCAGCATCACCGGTGCCTTGTCGCAGTGGCCCAGGCAAGGGGTTTGCAGCAGCGTGAACACGCCGTCGGCGGACGTTTCCCCGGGGCGGATTTTGAGTTGCCGTTCAATGTGCCGTTGCACGCGACTGCAGCCCATCACCCAGCAGGAGGCGCTGTTGCACAGGAGCATGACCGCGCGCCCCACCGGTTGGCGAAAAATCAGCTGGTAATAGGTGGCGAGGCTTTCGAGTTCCGCAATGGGCGTTTTCAGGTAATCGGCGAGCGCCTGCAGTGCGCCATCGGATACCCAGCCGCGGTGCGCCTGCACAATGCGCAGAGCCTCCAGCCCGAGTGCCTGGCGGGTGGGGTAGGCGGTGGCTTCGCGTTCGATCTCAGCGATTTCCTCCGCGCTCAGTTGCAGGATCTGGATTTGCTCTGGCATCGGTCTAGCGGTCCACGTCGGCCATCACGAAGTCGATACTGGCAATGATGGCGATCAGGTCCGGTACAAACAGCCCCCGGCACAGTTTGGGAATCATCTGCAGGTGTGGGAATGATGGCGTGCGAATGCGGTTTCGGTAGGCGTTGGTGCTGCCATCACTGATGATCTGGTAGCTGTTCAGTCCCTTGGTGGCCTCAATGGGCACGCAGGTTTCACCCGGTGGCATCACCGGGCCCCAGCTGTTGTTCAGGAAATGCTGGATCAGGGTCTCGATATCCTCCATGGTGCGCGCCTTGCGCGGCGGCGTGGTGAGAGGGTGGTCGGACTTGTAGTGACCTGCGGGCATGTTGTCCACGCACTGGCGGATGATCCGCAGGCTCTGCCGGATTTCCTCTACCCGCAGCCGGCAGCGGTCGTAGCTGTCGCCGCCGTCGAATACCGGTATTTCGAAATCGAATTGTTCGTAGCCACTATAGGGGCGCCTTTTGCGCAGATCCCACTCGAGCCCGGTGGCCCGCAGCCCCGGGCCGCTGACGCCCCACTCAATGGCCGTTCTGGTGTCGTAGGCGCCGATACCGCGGGTGCGCTTTTGCAGGATGCGGTTTTTCAGCACCATGCCGTCGTATTCGCGCAGGCGTGCCGGTAGATAGTCGAGGAACCGTTTTATGAGCGTGTCCCAGCCCTGGGGCAGGTCCTGTGCCACGCCGCCGATGCGGAACCAGGCGGGATGCATGCGACCACCGGTGATGGCCTCGACGATGCCGAACAGCTTTTCCCGATCCTCGAACATGTAGAACACCGGCGACATCTGGCCGACGTCCTGGGCAAAAGTCCCATAAAACACCAGGTGGCTGGCGATGCGGAACAGCTCGCACAGCATGACGCGGATCACCTGGGCGCGCGCCGGTACGGGAATGCCCGCCAGCAGCTCAAGCGCCAGCACGTAGGGCAGGTTGTTCATCACCCCGCCCAGGTAATCCACCCGATCCGTGTACGGCAGGTAGCTGTGCCAGGCCTGGCGCTCCGCCATCTTTTCGGCGCCGCGGTGGTGGTAGCCGATATCGGGCACCGCATCGACGATGCGCTCACCATCGAGCTGCAGCACCACGCGAAACACGCCGTGCACGCTGGGGTGGTTGGGCCCGAGATTCAGGAACATGTATTCCGAGGTGCCGCTGGCGCGGCACATGCCCCAGTCTTCCGGGTGAAAGCGCAGTGCTTCCTGTTCTACATTCTGTTTGTGTGGCGACAGGGTGAATGGGTCCACTTCGGTGGCGCGGGCGTGATGCTCCTTGCGCAGCGGATGCCCCTGCCAGGTGTGTGGCATCAGGATGCGTGTCAGGTGCGGATGGCCGGCAAAATCGATCCCGAACAGATCCCAGACTTCGCGCTCGTACCAGTTGGCCGAGGGCCATACCGGCGTGATGGAGGGCGCCGACAGCCGCTGCATGTCCAGCGCGACTTTGACAACGATAAACAGATCCCGCTCCAGCGAGAGCAGGTGATACACCAGGGTAAAGTCACTGGCCGGCTGTTCGGCCGCACCGTCTCCGCGATGCTGCCGCTGGCGCTCGTCGATGGCACTCAGGTCGTACAGCATGCCGAAAGGCCGGGAAATACCGCTTTTCAGCCACCGCAGCAGTGGCAGCAGCTGGGCGGTGCCGGTCCACAGGGTAGGGAAGGGGGTAGGCAGGTCGGCAATATCTGGCTGCAGCCAGTAGTGAAACTCCGGGTGCCCGCGACCTTCGCGGGCCGCGTCCTGAAGAAAGTCCGCAGCGGCGGACGCATAGGCACTGGGCGGGAATTCACTGCGGGCAATCACGCTTTCCATGGGGAATTACACGCTGTCCGGCGAACGCAGCATTTTCGCAGCCATACGCGCTTCACGATGCACATCTTTTTGGCTGGGTTTACCGAGCCTGTTGACCGGCGGTTTGCGCGGCATCTCCTGCACACCCTTGTCGTCCACCAGCCAGCTGAGTGCGCGGCGTTCACTGGCGACCGATTTTTGCAACAGTGTCAGCCCCTGCATCAGTGCTTCCGGGCGCGGCGGGCAGCCTGGCACATACACATCTACTGGCAGGAAGCGATCCACCCCCTGCACCACACTGTATATATCGTACATTCCGCCGGAGTTGGCGCAGGAGCCCATGGAGATCACCCAGCGCGGCTCCACCATCTGTTCGTACAGGCGCTGGATTACCGGCGCCATTTTGATAAACACGGTACCGGAAATTACGATCAGGTCCGCCTGTCGCGGTGTGGCCCGAATCACTTCCGAGCCAAAGCGGGCGAGGTCGTGGCGGCTGGTAAACGCCGTGGCCATTTCCACATAGCAGCACGACAGGCCGAAGTTGAACGGCCACAGGGAATTGGCACGCCCCCAGGCGGCGAGATCTTCCAGTTTGGTGAGCAACACATTCCTGCGCACTTCTTCGGAGAAGGCGTCACTGTCGCTTTGCGTGCTGTCGGCGGCAATCAGGTTGTCGTGTGCGGGTGGCTGTCCGGCGCGCGTCAGTTGCCAGCGCATGGTGCGTCCTTGCCGAATATCCCGCGCGTTGACGCGGGAAGTCTTCTAGCGGTTATTGCTGTTATCGGTTTTGACTGTGGCTGTGTTCGGCCCCCAGTCCAGGGCGCCAAGGCGCCATACGTAAATCAGCCCAACGAGCAGAATCCCTATGAAAATAGACGCCTCAATGAAACCCGGCAAACCGGCCTCGCGCACAGATATGGCCCAGGCAAATAAATACACGGCTTCGAGGTCGAATATGACGAACATAATGGCGACGAGGTAGTAGCCGACGGAGATGCGCAGATGGGCGTCGCCAACCGGGACTATCCCGGATTCATAGGGTTCGTGGGTGGCGGGATCGCGACGCTTTTGGCCGAGCGTGTGAGACAGGCCGAGCATCAGGGCGATCAGTGCAAAAATCGCGAGGGCGTAAACCAGAAGTGGCCAGTAATTTGACACGCTTTGTAGAGGCATCTGAGTTAATTTGAGTTTGTTTTGATCTCCCTAGTGTAGTTTGGCTGAGGCACGACAGTTCGTTGATTTCCTTCTTTAGCTGGATCCTTGGCGGTAAAGCACCGGGTATAGGTTTTCAGAACCGGGCTAGGCGCCCCCCTTCAATACATCCTTGTACGCTGCGTCGGCGCCGTCCATGGCGCCGACGCTTTCAAAAACGGATCCCCGGCACTTTCCCTTCAGCTCGAAGTGTTGTGCTTCGTAAGAAAGTGGGGTGAATGTTGATCTCGAATTTTGGGATGAACTTTTTAACGATCCCTAAAACAAAAAAGGCGCCCATCACTGGGCGCCTTTTTCGGCTTACGAAGCTGAGGATTTGATGCGAAGGTAAAGTGCCGGGGATCGGTTTTCAGAAGCGTCGGCGCCATGGACGGCGCCGACGCAGCCTACAGGGACGTATTCACGGCGGTTCTGAAAACCGATCCCCGGTGCTTTGCCGCCACGGGAGGTAAAAACAGAGCACCTCCCTCCGGGGTCAGCAAAAGGCATCAAAGGTTCTTAAGAGACTCCAACTGCTCAGCAAAGCGAGCCCGAGCACTTTCCATCTCAGCCTGTCGGGCCTTCTCCTTCGCAACCACTTCTTCCGGCGCCTTGTCGACAAAGTTCGGATTCTGCAGTTTGCCAGCGATGCGCGCGAGTTCCTTGTCGAGCTTGTCCAGCTCCTTCAGGACGCGCGCAGATTCCGCTTCCACGTCAATCAGGCCAGCCATCGGCACCAGCAGTTCCAGCTCGCCTACCAGCGCGGTAGAAGAGGCGGGCGCTTCGGCACCGGCTGGCAGTGAATTGATCGATTCGAGCTTTGCAAGCTTGGTAAGCAGTGTGCGGGTCTGTTCCAGCAAATCTTCATCGCGCTCGGAACCGCCGCGGAGGATCAGGGGAATATTGATCGCCGGGGAAATATTCATCTCACCGCGAATGTTACGCACACCCTCGATCACGCCCTTCAGCCAGGCAATCGCCGCTTCCGCGTTCTCGTCGATACGGTGCTCGTTCGCCACCGGATACTTCTGCAGCATGATGGTGTCGCCGGACTGACCGGCGAGGTCCTTCACGCGCTGCCAGATTTCCTCAGTGATAAACGGCATCAGCGGGTGCGCCAGGCGCAGTGTGGTTTCCAGCACGCGGATCAGGGTGCGGCGGGTGCCTTTCTTGATCGCGGCAGACGCGTTGTCGTCCCACAGTACCGGCTTCGACAGCTCCAGGTACCAGCTGCAGTACTCACTCCAGACAAAGTCATACAGCGCCTGGGAGGCCAGGTCGAAACGGTAGCTGTCGATGGCTTCCTTCACTGCAATTTCGGTGCGCTGCAGCTGGGAAATGATCCAGCGATCGGCAATGGACAGTTCGAAGTCTTCACTGCCATCCTGGCCGCAGTCGTGGCCTTCACAGTTCTGCAGCACGTAGCGGGACGCGTTCCAGATCTTGTTACAGAAATTGCGGAAGCCTTCGATACGGCCCACATCGAACTTGATGTCGCGGCCGGTGGAGGCCAGCGAGTAGTAGGTGTAGCGCAGGGCATCGGTACCGTAGGCGGCGAGGCCCTCCGGGAACTCCTTGCGGGTCTGCTTTTCGATCTTTTCACGCAGGTGCGGCACCATCATGCCGGAGGTGCGCTTGGCCACCAGGCTCTCGAGGTCGATACCGTCGATCAGGTCGATGGGGTCGAGCACGTTGCCCTTGGACTTGGACATTTTCTGGCCGTGGCTGTCGCGCACCAGACCGTGTACATACACGGTGTGGAACGGTACTTCCTTCTTGAAGTACAGGGTCAGCATCATCATGCGCGCGACCCAGAAGAAGATGATGTCGAAACCGGTGACCAGCACGCTGGTCGGGTGGAACGCCGCCAGCTCCGGGGTTTCTTCCGGCCAGCCGAG
The DNA here is from genome assembly GCF_048323715.1 of Microbulbifer weihaiensis. Classification (NCBI taxonomy): domain Bacteria; kingdom Pseudomonadati; phylum Pseudomonadota; class Gammaproteobacteria; order Cellvibrionales; family Microbulbiferaceae; genus Microbulbifer; species Microbulbifer weihaiensis. Next base: position 218,579 of record NZ_JBLWFL010000005.1, on the reverse strand, counting down.
GGTGCCGAAGGTCCACAGGCCGGAGGAGAACCAGGTGTCGAGCACGTCGTCGTCCTGGCGCAGTTCGATATCGCCCAGGTTGTGCTTCTTGCGGACTTCTTCTTCAGAGCGGCCGACGTAGACCTTGCCGTCGTTGTCATACCATGCCGGGATGCGGTGGCCCCACCACAGCTGGCGGGAGATACACCAGTCCTGGATGTCACGCATCCAGGAGAAGTACATGTTCTCGTAGTTTTTCGGCACGAATTCGACGCGGCCGTCTTCCACTACCTTGATGGCTTCTTCCGCCAGCGGCTGGGTTTTCACGTACCACTGGTCGGTGAGCCACGGCTCGATGACGACGCCGGAGCGGTCACCGCGGGGTACTTTCAAGGTGTGCGGTTCGATTTTTTCCAGGCAGCCGATCGCGTCGAGGTCGTCGACGATCTGCTGGCGCGCAGCGAAGCGCTCCATGCCGCGGTATTTTTCCGGCACGTTGTCGTTCAGGTTGGCGTCGGCGTCGAGGATGTTGATCATCTCGAGGTTGTGGCGCTGGCCCATTTCGTAGTCGTTGAAGTCGTGCGCCGGGGTGATCTTCACACAGCCGGTACCGAACTCGCGGTCAACGTAGTCGTCGCCGATAATCGGGATTTCACGATCCGCCAGCGGCAGCTTGATGGTCTTGCCGATCAGGTGCTTGTAGCGCTCGTCTTCCGGGTGCACGGCCACGGCGGTGTCGCCGAGCATGGTTTCCGGGCGGGTGGTGGCAACCACGAGGTGGCCGGAGCCGTCAGACAGCGGGTAGCGGAAGTGCCACAGATGACCCTGTTCTTCCTCGTTCAGTACTTCCAGGTCGGAAATCGCGGTGTGCAGTTTCGGGTCCCAGTTCACCAGGCGCTTGCCGCGGTAGATCAGGTCGTCCTCGTACAGGCGGATGAAGACTTCCTGCACCGCCTTGTAGAAACCGTCGTCCATGGTGAAGCGCTCGCGGGACCAGTCCGGGCTGGCGCCGAGGCGACGCAGCTGGCGGGTGATATTACCGCCGGACTCTTCCTTCCACTCCCACACTTTTTCGATGAACTTGTCGCGGCCCAGCTCGTGACGGGACTTGCCTTCTGCCGCCAGTAAACGCTCCACCACCATCTGGGTGGCGATACCGGCGTGGTCGGTACCCACTTGCCACAGGGTGTTGTCGCCCTTCATGCGGTGGTAACGGATCAGGGCATCCATGATGGATTCCTGGAATCCGTGGCCCATGTGCAGGCTGCCGGTGACGTTCGGCGGCGGGATCATGATGCAGTAGGGGTCGGCGGCGGTATCACCGGACGGCTTGAAGTAGCCGTTTTCTTCCCAGGTTTTGTACCACTGCTGTTCGATGGCGTTGGGCTGGTATGTCTTGTCCATGCGCGGGGGAGTGCCTTGCTTTGTCTGGCTTGGCCTCCCGGAACCCGCTTGTTGCGGCTGCCGGGAGGCGATGAATACGTAAAAGGGGCGGAATTATACCGTCGGGAGAGTGCTGGCAAAAGGCCGCGATCAGTGACTGGCTGCGAGCAGTGGGGCCAGGCGCCTCAAGGTTTTTCGGGGTATATCTCGTCCACCATGGCGGTGATGTTGGCCCGCAACTGGCGTTCGAGTTCGTGTAGTTGTTCTGCGACTAACTGTTCAATCAGCCGTTCGCGGTTGCTCACCCTGGTGGTGGATGCTGGCGCGGCCGATGCCTGTGGCGCCTGGAGTTGTTGTTCAGGCAGCTCTGGCTGCACTTCTTGAGGGGCGGGCGTCGGATTTACCTGTTCTTCAGAGCGGGGAACCCTGCCGCCGGTCAGGCGCGCGCGAATGTGCGGAGGCAGGAACGGGTTTTCACCGGTCGCAATAACGGCAGGCGCTGGCTTTTCTGGCTCTGTTTCCACTGTCTTGGGTTCCACAGGGTGGCTCTCGGTTTTCTTCGGGGCATCAAACAGGCCCGGCTGGAACTCTTCCCGGCTGGTCGGCTTCGCTGATCTTGGCTCCACGTTTTCTTCCGCAGGTTCTTGGTTGGCATCTACCGGGCGGGTTTCTGCCTTCACTGGTTCTGGTTGGGTTGCGCCCGCAACCGCAAGCGCACTTCCGCGCGGCAGGGTTTGCAGCGGGCGCAGCAATTCGCGGTCGGCATCGCTCAGTTCGAGCGAAAAATCGTCAACTGGCTCTTCATCAATCGGGCTGAACAGTATCGGCAGGTCGGCCTCTTCCAGTGGGCGCTGGAAAGTCGGGCGCGGTTTCGGCGGGGGACTGATGGGGCTCGGTTCGGCAACCTGGTCGAGCAGAGGGATGTCGGCTTCCTGATCACTGCCGAGCAGCTCCCTCAGGGAGCTGAGCTCATTGAGCAGTTCACTCGGGTGCTGGCCGCGCTGGTGCTTTCTGTTCTTTTTTCGACCGGACATGGAAGCGGATTCAGGTTCGCTGTCAGTTAGGGATTTTATGGGATTGTAACGGATATCCCCTGTCACGGAAGTGGCTATAACGCGTTCTTGAGAGCGCGAGAGACTCCGGGTGTTGGCAGACGATCTCCGCGAGGCGGTCGAAGCGACTGAACCAGGCGGGAATGTCTGCACAGAGATTGATCAACAGGCCGTGGTGCATGCCGGGATCTTCGCCGCTGTTGATCTCGATCGCTGCCTGCTGGTCGGCGTTCTGCAGTGCGTGGGGCAGGAAGCTGTCTTCCCGAAAGGTCCACAGCAGTTCGTCCAGTTTTTGTGCCCGTTCGCTGTCGTCCACGGCGATAAGAACCCGCAATCCGCTGCGGAATGCCTTTTCTGCGAGGCGGCAGGCGAAGAGGTCGATTTCTCCCGGGTTTTCGGACGGGAGGACGTAGAAATCTATTCGGGTCATATTAATTGCAAAGGAGCGCTGAAATTTGGTGCGAAGGTGCCGATACCGGGTACAGCTTTGCGAGACCTTCTAAAACAGGGATGTTTTAGAAGGTCCTGCGACCGTTACCGGCATCAGGACCTTAGCCCGTAATTCTGGGCTTCGTTTTTAGCTGAATTTACTTTTTGTTCAAGATGTACTGCAGCAGCAAAGGTACCGGACGGCCGGTTGCGCCCTTGGCTGCACCGGAATTCCAGGCACTGCCAGCGATATCCAGGTGCGCCCAGTTGTACTCGGTGGCGAACTGGGACAGGAAGCACGCCGCAGTAACGGAGCCGGCTTCGCGGCCGCCGATATTCTGCAGGTCAGCGAAGTTGGATTTCAGTGCGGTGTGGTATTCATCCCACAACGGCATCTGCCAGGCGCGGTCACCGGTAGTCTCGCCAGCGGCGAGCAGATCCTGGGCGAGCTTGTCCTGGTTGGCGTAGAGGCCAGTGGCGTGGTTGCCCAGTGCAATCACGCAGGCGCCGGTGAGGGTGGCTACGTCAATCACAACGCTGGGCTTGAACTTGCCGGCGTAGGTAAGCGCGTCGCACAACACCAGGCGGCCTTCGGCGTCGGTGTTGAGGATCTCGATGGTCTTACCCGCCATAGAGGTGACGATGTCTCCCGGCTTACTGGCGCGCCCGCTGGGCATGTTCTCTGCCGCGGCGACGATACAGACCACGTTCACCGGTGCCTGCATTTCTACCAGCGCGTGCATCACGCCGAAGACACTGGCAGCGCCGCACATGTCGAATTTCATTTCATCCATCGCCATGCCGGGCTTGAGGCTGATGCCACCGGTGTCGAACGTGATGCCTTTGCCCACCAGCACGATGGGCTTGTCACCGGTCTTGCCGCCCTTGTAATTCATGGCGATCAGGGCGGCGGGCTCGTCGCTGCCCTTGGCCACACTCATAAACGCGCCCATGCCCATGCTTTCCATCTTTTTGTTGTCGAGCACGGTGGTGGTCAGTTTTGCGTGTTTTTTAGCCAGCGCCTTGGCTTCGGATGCCAGGTAGCTGGGGGTACAGATATTGCCGGGCAGGTTGCCCAGCTCGCGGGCGATGTTACTGCCGAGGGCCTGGGCATTGCCCAGCTCAACGCCTTTCTGTGCCGTGTTCAGCAGCTTTTTATCGGCAACGTGGACGGTGAACTTTTCCAGCGGGTTGGGCTTGGCATCGCTGAGGCAGCGGGTGAACTTGTAGCTGGCCAGGCCCGCATTGAGGGTAAGCTGCTGCGCCTGCCAGTCGGTGTCGGCCTCGATCACACTCAGTTCGGTGAGGTAGCTGGTGGCCTCTTTAAAGCCTGTGACCGCTTTGGCACTGGCACTTGCCAGTTTGCGGAACTCGGCCTGGTTCACGCTATTTTTGGATGCCCGCACCAGGAGTACGCGTTCTACACTGCCTTCCAGCATGGGGATCAGCAGGGTGCTTGCAGTGGCGCTGCCGAGGTCACCGCGCTTCAACAGCTTGCTGAGAGCGCCGTTGCTCGCTTTGTCGATGGCGTTGCCGCTGTCAGTGAGCTTGTTCTTGGCGTCGACGGCAAGGATGGCGCAAGCGGTGCGCTGCTTGCTGATGTCGGTGACCTTGGCGGTGAACTGCATGTTGTACGTTTCCTTGGTTCTCGTGGCGTAATAGGGAGGTTGTCTGTATGCGTGAAGATGCGCGACTTCACTGGCAAGGCCGGCGAATAGCGGCCAAACTCCCCGTGATTTGTTCGTGGTATTGCGGGTATCGCTACTTCCGGGATGGACATCCGGCAAAGGCCCTGCGCGCGGTCATTGCATGTGTGTCTTCATATTGAAGCCCGTCAAACCGAGACACAGCGAACCTTTTTGGTGATAATGCGCCGCACAAGTTTAACCCGATACGGATCGGTTTGCTTGGTCGCGGTGTCCTAATGTCCATTCGGACTTCTGTTTCGAGGTCGCCAACTCCACTCGCTGTTGATTTCAAAGCTTTCAGGGAAGCTGGTCGTTACGTGATTATTTTCCGCTACCTCTGTCGCGAATTGCTCGGGGCGACACTTGCCGTGAGCTCGGTGTTGCTTTTGATGGTCATGAGTGGCCGCTTTGTGAAGTACCTGGCCGAAGCTGCCGCAGGTGATCTTTCCGCGAGCATCCTGTTCTCCCTAATGGGCTATCGACTTCCAGAGTTTCTCTCCCTGGTGATTCCTCTTGGCTTTTTCGTGGGGATCCTGTTGGCTTATGGTCGCCTGTACATCGAAAGTGAAATGACCGTATTGCACGCCTGTGGTTTCAGCGAACGCCAGCTGCTGCGCTACACCATGGTGCCTGCGTTGCTGGTGGCGCTGTTTGTGGCTGCGATGAGCCTGTACCTGACGCCCACGGGCTTGCAGCGCTTTTCTCATGTGTTGACCGCCGACAAGACCCGCAATGAATTCGATCATCTGGTACCGAAGAAATTTGTCGGTACAGAGGGCAACCGAGCGGTGTATTACGCCGAGGGATTGAGCAGTGATCGCTCGACCATGTACAACGTCTTTCTGGCTGAGTTGGGATCCTCCCGTGGTGATACCGAAACAGACCACCAGATTGTCACCGTGGCCAGTGAGGGTGTGCAGGAAATCGATCCGGAAACCGGCCTGCGTTATCTGGTGCTGCGCGACGGCTATCGTTATGAGGGAGTTCCCGGCCAGCGGGATTACCGTCAGATGGCGTTTTCCAGCTATGAAGTACTGCTCGAGGCGCCCAAGGTGCGCTCCAAGGCCAGTGAGCGCATCGAGTCTATGTCTACCGCAGAACTGTGGAAAAGTGACAACCTGCGGGAGCGTGTGAACCTGCATTGGCGCTTCAGCTTGCCGGTACTGGTGCTGGTGGTGGCCATCCTTGCGGTGCCGCTGAGCAGAACCAATCCCCGCCAGGGCCGCTATGCCAAGATGATCCCGGCGGTGCTGCTGTACATCATTTATCTGGTTTCATTACAGGGCGTTCGCGGCGCGATCGAAGACGGCAAAATCGAACAGGCCTGGGCCATCTGGCTTGTGCATCCACCATTCCTGCTGTTGGGCCTGTTACTCCTTGGCGGGCGCAACTGGCGCAAACCGCGCAAACGCGCTCCAGGACAGGGAAAAAATGGTAGCCGGGGAGGTAGAGATGTCGCGGCTTGATGGATATATCGCCCGTACGGTGATGCTTTCCATCCTCGCTGTACTGATGGTGATTCTGGGACTCGATGTGATTTCCGCAATCGTCGATCAGCTGGGCGAGCTGGAAGGCGGTTACCAGTTTGCGAATATGCTGGAGTACGTCCTGTGGACATTGCCAGAACGTATCTATAGTCAGCTCGGCTTTTCGGCGCTGGTCGGCTGTATGGTGGGGCTCGGCACACTGGCGAGCACCAGTGAGCTTACCGTGATGCGGGCAGCCGGTATTTCGATCGGCCGTATTGCCTGGGCGGTGATGAAGCCGGTGCTGGTTCTGATTGTGCTGGGTTTGATGCTGGCAGAGCTGGTAATACCGATGACAAACCAGGAGGCCAATAGCCGCAAGGCGATTGCCAAGGGCGAACTGGAGGCCGTCGGGCTGGAGCAGGGGCTCTGGTTGCAGGACGGCGGCGAGTTCGTCCACTTCAATGCGGCACTTCCCGGCGGCACCTTGTTTGGCATCACGCGCTATCGCTTTGATGAAAACCACCAACTTGAGCGGGTGGTGTTCTCTGAGCGCGGGCACTTTACCGGTGGTCACTGGGAACTGCAGAACAGCCGCCAGACGACGCTGACCCCCGAGCGCGCGGACAGCAGTGAAGAGGCGCGCAGTGTATGGGACTCTGATATCTCCCCCGATCTGTTCGCCTTGGTGGTACCGCTGCCGTCCGATCTTTCGCCGCGTAACCTGTGGTCCTACGGCAAGTTCCTGGATCGCAAAGGGGAGGAATCCGGGCGCTACTGGCTGGCGTTCTGGAAAAAGGTTCTGCAACCGCTGACCATTGCCGGCCTGGTGATGATGGCGATTTCGTTCATCTTCGGCCCTCTGCGGGAAGTTACCACTGGCCTGCGGGTATTTATGGGGGTGATCGTAGGGATAGTGTTCCAGACCGTGCAGGATATGCTGGGGCCGTCATCGGTGGTATTCGGGTTTCCGCCTTTTATCGCGGTAATCGTGCCGATTGTAGCGAGCTTCCTGCTGGGCTGGCTGCTGTTGAAGCGGGCGCGTTAAGCGCCCGTTACGTCCTTTCAATCCATACAGCGGGGGCTCAGGACTTTTTCTGCTTCGGTAAAATGCGGACTTCGCTGTCGGAGGCGAGATCCTGCCAGGTGGCGCCATCCTTGCGGAAATAGCCCCAGATAAAGCCCAGCCCGACACAGGCCAGTGAAGCGCTTGCGACCAGGGCGCGAACCACGCACTGCCGCCAGCTCAGCTGCACACCATTGTTATTTGCCACCATCAGCCGCCATGCGCGCATGCCGACCGTCTGTCCTGCGACCCGCCAGGACCAGAACAAATAACCTCCAGTCACTGCCAGTAATCCCAGTCGGTAGAGTGGGCCGCCGACACAGGGGGTGTAGTCCAGTGCCTCGGGATTACAGTTGAGACCGCCAACGGTAGACGCGATCATCAGCGCCAGGAACCCATAGACCATCCACAGTCCGCCCACGATCAGGGCATCGTACAGCAATGCCATCAGGCGGCGGGCGGGACCGGCGACAGGTAAGTGTTTGAATTCAGTCGGGGTGTTTACTGGCTTGGGCACGAGAATCTCCGCCGGAAAAAGTGGCGGAGATTCTAGCAAAAGACCGGAATAGGGGGATGAATCCGCTTCAGGAAAATATCGATTGGTTAAAATTCATACTCGAATGAGATCTTGAACTTGTCGTCTGTCAGGCGGACGTCGTAATCCAGCGCGCTGTTCAGCTTACCGTGCCCCTGTGTATAGCGGAGCAGGGTGTAGCGTTTGTTTCGCTTGTGCTGCTCCATATAGGTTCTGAAACCCATGCGCAGAATTTCATTCACGGCGCGACCGCCAGTGGCCGTCTGCGCTTCATCAGGGTGTGTATAAAATTCAAGCCACTGGTGGTTCAGGCGACGGTGTACCATCCCCATGGAGTTGTTGCGCAGGTTTTCCGCTGACTCGATCAGGGCATGGTTATCCATACCGAAGGCGCTATCGATGAAAAAGGCGTTGTCAGCCTGGAGATTGAGGGCGCTGTGGGAGTCGGGGATAAACAGGTTGTCATCGGCAAGGGTTGGGGTGGAAAGTGGCAATATGCAAAAGCAAAGCAGAGCGGGAAGCTGCTTCCAGGAGAGAAACCTATTACTGCACGTTTCCATGATCCACCCCGGGTGTTGTCTGTGGTACAGGCAGTGAATGAACGACTGCTGAATTTATTATGGCTCACCCTTTATGAACTGATGTATCTCACAAATTTCGCAATTAATCCAATTTCGGTTGTGAACTTTCCTTGTGCATCAGTCACATCTTCTTCAGCCCCCGCCACAACTGGGCTCGTTCAGTCTGGCTCAATTCTGGTGCACTGAGGAGAGGCTGGCGCCATTGTTTTATTATTTTGTTGGGGGCGTGACTGACTGGTTATTATGACAAAAATGTCTACAGGTCAGCGGTTGTCGACCTTAGCTTGGCGTACATCTCAACGACTCTGCCCGGATTGCCGCCTGCGCGCGGGGCGGGACTTACGACAATGGTTGACAGCGCTGTCTTTTAGGATATGGTGGTTGTTTAGTGTGGCGGTCGGTGCGACGCCCGCTAGCCAGCTCTACTCAGATAACGATTCCATAACCAGAGAAACACCATGAATAGGCTCCCCCTGTTTGCCAGCCTGGCGCTTTCTGCGGTCATAGCGTCTTGCGGCAAACCGACCAGCGAAACCGAACAACCTGAAACGGCTGCTCTAACGGCACCCGAGCGCATCGCCCAACACTTTGCAGTTACCCAGGAAGTGCTGACCAATTTTCAGGGGGTAGACGCTGAACTGCGCGCCCAGTGCAAAACTGCTGGGGGTAGTGGTGCCATCTGCTCGACATACCGTATCAGTCTGATTAACCAAGGGCCGGCGGTTGCGGCGGAAGAGCGCGACTGGACACTTTACTTCCACAGTGTGCGCCGTACTTTTGCGCTCCTGAACAGCGATGCGTTTACCCTGGAGCGGGTCAACGGCGACCTGCACCGGCTGATTCCTACCGAAAAATTTCAGGGGATAGCCGCCGGGGAGACCCTCGAGCTCGATTTCCTCGCAGAGAACTGGTACCAGTTCGAATCTGACTTCCAGCCGCGCCTGTTCGTTGTCGACGCCGAAGGTGAGGCGCACGTGATTGCCGCCACCGACACCGACGATCTCGACGGTCTGGTGTTGCCGATCAACAAGAATGATCCGAACAACTGGAAGCGCACTGCGTCAGACCTCAATACCCTGGCAACTGCCGCCAGCCGCTTTGAGCGTTATAGCGGTGACGACATCGCCGTCACCAGCGATGCCGAGTGGCGCGCACGTATCATTCCTCAGCCAGTGTCCGTGCAGTTGCCCACAGCCGAGCCAGTTATCCTCGAGGGCGGAATCGCGATCAGCGGCGATATCGCCGAAGGCAGCCTGAACGCTATTAATCACCGCCTTTCCCAGCTGGGACTGGCCTCTGCGGGCGCCGGTGATTTCCCGGTGGTGGTGGCGCTGGATGCCAAGTCTTTCGCGGGTAAACCGGCTGGCGCTTACACCCTCACAGTGACGGCGGACGGCGCTGAAGTCCGCGCGGCGGAAGAAGCCGGCGCTTTTTATGGCGTGCAGTCGCTGTTGGCTCTGGTCGATCTGAACAGCCGCAGCCTGCCGCAGGCACTGGTGGAAGATGCTCCCCGCTTCCCGCACCGGGGGCTGTTCCTGGACACCGGCCGCAACTTCCACAGCAAGGAAGTCGTACTCAAGTTGCTCGACCAGATGGCGGCGTACAAGCTTAACCGCTTCCACTTCCACCTGTCTGACGACGAAGGCTGGCGCCTGGAAATCCCCGGGTTGCCGGAGCTGACCGAAATCGGCGGCAAGCGCTGTTTCGACCTGGAAGAAAAACGCTGCCTGTTGCCGCAGCTGGGTTCTGGCCCGAATTCGGATAACAACGGCAGCGGCTTTTTCAGCCGCGACGACTATGTCGAGATTGTGCGCTACGCAGCCGAGCGCCAGATCGAGGTGATTCCGGAGTTCGATATGCCCGCCCACGCGCGATCTGCCGTGGTGGCGATGGAAGCCCGCTATAACAACCTGAAAGATGAGTCTCCCGAGCAGGCCGCCAAATACCGCCTGATCGACCCGGAAGACGGCACGCAGTACCTGTCAGTGCAGTTCTACAATGACAGCTATATCAACCCTTGCATTGATTCCACCTACAACTTCGTGGGCAAGCTGATCGGCGAAGTCCAGGCGATGCATAAAGAGGCCGGGCAGCCGCTGCAGAGCTGGCACTTTGGCGGTGATGAGGCGGTCAACATTCTCGCCGCAGACTCGTTTGAAGTCGGCCCTGGCTCCAACCCAGAGAAGGGCGACGTTACCGCTGAGCAGCGCCAGAAACCCTGGAGCAATTCGCCCCAGTGCAAGAACCTGATTGCCAGCGGTGAGGTGAAGTCCCTAGATGAGCTGGGTGAGCTCTACGCCAAGCGGGTGAGCAAACTGGTCGCCGATGCTGGCATACCCACCATGGGTGCCTGGAATGACGGCGTGAAGCGTATTGCTGACGCCGGTGAGGAGCTGGCAACCGAGAACAACTACGTGAATTCCTGGGGGCCGCTGATGTGGGGCGGCGGCAACGAGAGTGTCCACTTCGCCGAAACCGGGTTTGATGTGGTGCAGTCCAACTCCGACTATCTCTATTTCGACATGCCCCAGGAAGTGGACCCGAAAGAGCCGGGTTACTACTGGGCTTCCCGTTACATCGACGTGCGCAAGACCTTCAGCTTCGCACCGCTGAATACTGCGCAGCTCGCGGAAGTTTATCCGGATCGCGACGGCAACTGGTATTCCGCAACCTCTCCTGATGCCTCATTCGCCGATAGCGTGCGCGGGATCCAGGGGCAGCTGTGGAGCGAAGTTGTACGCACGGACGCCGTAGTTGAATACCAGATGTTCCCGCGTGTACTGGCACTGGCCGAGCGTGCATGGCATCAGGCCAGCTGGGAACTGCCGATTCAGGAAGGGCAGACCTTCTCTGCAGAAACCAGCTATGTGGACAAGCAGGCGCTGGCTGCCAACTGGCAGGCGTTCTCGGCTGCCCTCGGCCAGAAAGAGCTGCTCAAGCTGGATCGTTCCGGTGTGGGGTATCGTATACCGGTGCCGGGCGCGGTGGTCAGTGGCGACCAGCTACAGACAGCAATGCCTTACCCGGGGCTTTCGCTTGAGTACTTCGATGGCGAACGCTGGCATGCGGTGAAAGAGGGTACTGCCCCTGCGTCCGCGGTTGCTTTGCGCGCGCGCAGCGCCGATGGTGAGCGCGCCGGCCGCGCAGTTTCACTGAAGCCCACTGAGAGCGTCAGCGCCCGCTGATCGCTTGCGTAGCGTGGCAACCGGTATCACAGTCCCGTGATACCGGTTGCCCAGCCCGCCGCAGGTAGCGGGTTGCGATATCTCTTCTCTTTTCTCTTCTTCTCATTCTCCGAAACTTTACGTTTCACGGTTGAGCTTCACGCCAAGAGCCTCTGCCTGGTGTCCGGGCTAGCCGGTGGCAGGTCTACAATTGCGGCATTGCCATTTCGATTGACAGCTTTCGTGGCACAGGTCAGTTTTGACTCAAGAATAAGATCCGAGAAAGAACCATGGCGCGAAAATTGGTGTACGACTATGTGATTGTGGGCGCGGGTTCAGCTGGCTGTGTGCTGGCCAATCGCCTGAGTGCCGATGAGCAAAATCGCGTCTGCCTGCTGGAAGCGGGGCCCTCCGATCACAATCTGCTGCTGCAGTTGCCAGCCGGTATCAGCTACCTGGTGCCGGGCAAGCGCTTCAACCTTCATCACTACACCGAGCCCCAGCAACACCTGAACGGGCGCAAGTTGTTCTGGCCGCGTGGCCGGGTTCTCGGCGGCAGCAGCGCCATCAATGCGATGATCTATGTCCGGGGTAATCCTTCGGACTACGACAGCTGGGAAGCGGCGGGTAATCCCGGTTGGGGGTGGGATGGCATGCTGCCATATTTCCTGCTCTCAGAAGGCAACCAGCGGGGCAGTGATGCATACCACAGTGGCTTCGGGCCACTGGCCGTATCCGATCTGAAGTGGGCTTCCGAGGCCAGCCATGCATTTGTACGCGCTGCACAGGCGGCGGGGCATCGCCTGAATAATGATTTCAATGGTCACCAGCAGAACGGCGTTGGCTTTTACCAGGTGACCCAGAAACACGGGCGCCGCTGTTCGGCGGCGACGGCGTATGTCTACCCGGTAAAAAACCGGCCAAACCTCTCCATCTTTACCCGCGCTCAGGTGGCCGCGCTTAAATTCAAAGGCAGTCGGGTGTGCGCGGTGGAGCTGGTCAACGGGAAAAAAATCATCGCCAACAAAGAGGTGATTCTGTGTGCGGGCGCGATCCAGTCACCGCAGTTATTGCTGCTGTCGGGGATTGGTCCGGAAGCGCCGCTGAAAAAACTTGGCATAGTGCCCCAGGCACATCTGCCCGGTGTTGGGCAGAATTTGCAGGATCACCTGGATATCACCCAGGTCATCGAGGCCAATCAGGCCATCAGCTTCAACAATGCGCCATGGGCGCTGCTAGGTTCGGCACTCAAGATCGTGGACTACTGGCTGTTGAACCGCGGCAAGCTGACGAGCAATGGCACGGAAGCCGGCGGCTTTGCCAGCTCCAGCCTGGCTGCCGGCAATCCGGATATCCAATTTCACCTGACATCAGCGCCACTGTTCAACCACGGGCTGCAGAAACCGGAGGGCTATGGATATTCCCTGCATGCCTGTGCACTGCGCCCGCAAAGCCGTGGGTCGATCGAACTGGCTTCGCGGGATCCGCGAGCACTGCCCCTGATCCAGCCGAACTATCTCAGTGCGCCGGAAGATCTTCAGGTCATGGTGGAGGGTTTTGAAATGGCGCGGGAAATTCTTGGACAGCCCGATCTGCAGCGCTATCAGAAGCGCTGGTGGCGCCCCGAAGGGGCCTTGAGCAAGCGTGCGGATATAGAAGCCTTCATTCGCCAGCACGCGGAAACCATTTATCACCCGGTGGGTACCTGCAAGATGGGGAACGACGATCTGGCCGTGGTGGACAACGAGTTGCGGGTTCGCGGCGTCGATGGACTCCGGGTAGTGGATGCCTCCATAATGCCCACCCTCATCAGCGGCAATACCAACGCACCAGTTATTGCCATCGCGGAAAAAGCCGCGGAAATGATCCTGAATAAATCCCCGGTAAAACAGCGCCGCGAAGTACCTGAAGACGCATGACCTGGCATTGCCCCAATTGTAAACAGCCCCTCGAGCCACAGCAGGACGCCTGGCGTTGCGCCAGCGGACACACATTTGACCGCGCCCGGGAGGGGTATGTGAACCTGCTGCCGGTGCAGAAAAAGCGCAGCCGCGAGCCGGGAGACTCTGGCGAAATGCTGCAGGCGCGACGGCGCTTTCTGGACAGCGGCCATTACCAGCCGTTGGCGGAGGCGATATGCGCGATGCTCGGTGCCGGGGATGTGCAGCAGCGAGACCGCCACTTGCTCGATATTGGCTGTGGCGAAGGTTACTACAGCCGCGCACTGGCAGCGTCGGGCTGGCCGGAAGACAGGATTGCCGGCGTGGACATCGCCAAGGCCGGTGTGCGCCTGGCGGCAAAACGACAGCCCCGCGCGCAATTTGCCGTGGCGAGTAGTTTTGATATTCCCCTGGCAGACAGCAGCGTCAGCGGTATATTGAGAGTCTTCGCACCGGGCCCGGCATCGGAGTTGCATCGGGTACTGGAACCCGATGGCGTGTTGCTGGATGTGTCGCCGGGCCCGGAACATCTCTGGAGCCTGAAGCGGGCGCTGTATCGAGAACCGCGAGCACATCAGGCACCGGCAGTGCTGGAGGGGTTTGAGCTGGCGGCGGAAATGCGCTGTGCTTTCACCCTGAACCTGAAAGGCCGCGAAGTTATCGCGGACTTCCTGTCGATGACCCCTTTCGCCTGGAAGGGCGACAGCGAAGCGCGCGCGAAGCTGGAGCAACAGGAACAATTGCAGCTGGAAGCGGACTTCCTGCTGCGCAAACTGATCGGGAAATAACATCGTGGCGACACCGCGAGATTTTATGTTTATGCAGCGGGCGCTGGAGCTCGCAGCCAAAGGTGCCGAGCTGGGAGAGGTGCCGGTTGGTGCGGTTGTGGTGCTCGACGGGGAAATCATTGGCGAGGGCTTCAACCAGCCGATCACCGCCTCGGATCCCAGCGCCCACGCCGAAGTCGTCGCCCTGCGGGCCGCCGCGACACACCAGAAAAACTACCGCCTGCCCGATACGACGCTCTATGTCACCATCGAACCCTGTACCATGTGCTTTGGCACTTTGATCCACGCACGGGTGGCGCGGCTGGTTTACGGTGCGGCGGAGCCCCGTGCAGGGGTGGTGGCGAGCCAGCTGCAACTGCCGTCACAGCCGTTTTTCAACCACAAAATCCTGGTGGAAGGTGGTGTGCTAGCGGAGCAGGCGGGGGAGCTGGTAAAAGAATTTTTCCAAAAGCGGCGCTGACATGCTCTTATCGGTGCTCATCAACGGCTTTCTCGTGGCCTTCGCGGTGCTGATCCACCACGAAGTGCTGAACAGCCTGTTCTTCCTGGGGCACAAGCTTAAGGTTCGCAGGAACCTGGGGGTGTTGATCGGGGTTTTTGGCGCTCTGGTCGGGCATGTGGTGGAAATCTGGATGTTCGCATTCGGTTATTACTTCATGTACAACTCGCCGTATTTCGGCACTCTGACCGGGAATTTCAGTGGCACCCTCATCGACTGCGCTTATTTTTCCTTTACCACCTACACCTCCCTCGGCTTCGGCGATGTGGAGCCCCACGGCGCACTGCGTTTTACCGCTGGTCTGGAAGCCCTCACCGGCCTGGTGCTCATCACCTGGACTGCGTCCTTCCTGTTCCTGAAAATGCAGCGCTATTGGCGGCAGTACGAAGACGCTCAGTAATCGCCGGCATATTCTTTTCGCCGTATCCCACTCACTGGTTAGGGGGCCGGCATGTGGGATATTTGACCGCGCGAATTGGTCTCAACCTGCAAGCCGGATATAGTACGGCAGCGCTTGAACATCATTTATCCCCAAACCCTATAACAGCCGGGAGATTACATGAACGGGTTGCGACATATTCCGCTCACTCTGACTGCACCGTTGCTTAGTGTATTTATCGCTATTTCCGGATGTGGAAAAAAGGAAACGACGCCAGAGGTTGAACAGCCTCAGGTCGAACCCGCACAGCAGGTCGAAAAAGCGGAGGGTAAACCGAGTTTCGCCAACCTGGACGGGATTGCGGAATCCTATGTCCGCCTGGTGCTGACCCTTGGCAATCACGACAAGAGTTATGTCGATGCCTATTACGGGCCGGCAGAGTGGAAAACCGCTGCAGCAGGTGATCGCGCTTCGGCGGCGGAGCTTGCCAGCCGCGCGGAGCAGCTGTTGGCACAGCTTCCAGAGCGTATCGAACCGTCATCCGATCTGGACGTACTGCGTGCCCACTATCTCAAGACCCAGCTGCGCGCTGTTGTCTATCACGCCCACCACCTGGCTGATGCCAGCTTCCGCGACTTCGACCGCGAAGCGCTGGCCCTGTACAACACCGCACCGCCGGTGCAGACCTTCAGTGAGTTTGAGCCGGTGCTGGCAGAGTTGGAAAAAGAACTGCACGGCAGTGATCCGCTCTACCTGAGAGTGAAAGCCTTCCAGGATCAGTTTGAGATACCGGCCGATAACATGGCGGCAGTATTTGACGCCGCGATCAAGGGCTGTCGCGACCGCACCAAAAAACATGTGAATCTGCCAGACAACGAAAACTTTGTACTGGAATACGTGCAGGGCAAGCCCTGGAGTGGATACAACTGGTATCAGGGCAACGCCCAGAGCCTGATCCAGATTAATACCGAATTGCCCATCCATATTGAACGCGCGGTGGATCTCGGCTGCCATGAGGGCTACCCCGGGCACCACACCTACAACGCCCTGCTGGAGCAGACCCTGGTAAAAGACCGTGGCTGGGTTGAATACAGCGTGTACCCGCTGTTCAGCCCGCAGTCCCTGATTGCAGAGGGCAGCGCGAATTACGGCATCGACCTCGCATTCCCGGGCGAGCAGCGGCTGGCGTTCGAGAAAGAGGTGCTCTATCCGCTGGCGGGGCTCGACCCACAAGAGGCGGAGAAATACGAGCGTGTGCTTGCACTGAAAAGCAAGCTCAGCTTTGCCGAAAATATCGTGGCGCGACAGTACATCAATGGCGACATCGACCGCGACAAGGCCGTGGAGCTGTTCCAGCAGTACGCGGTGATGAGTCCGGAAAAGGCGAAGCAGCGGGTCAGTTTTGTGGATGCATATGGTGCTTATGTCATCAACTACAACTGGGGCAAACAGCTGGTGAAGGAGTATGTCGAGCAGGGCGCTGGTTCCGACGATGCGCGCTGGCAGCGATTTGCCAAACTGCTGTCGTCACCGCGCCTGCCGTCATCCCTGGACTGGTAGCGCGCATGGATTACGCTGGCGCCCGCCGTTACCTGCTGGATCGCCCCGAGGCCGAAGAGGATTATCCCTTTGGCCCGGGCGTGGCGGTGTTCAAAATCAAAGGCAAGATGTTCGCCACCCTCGGTGAGGAAGCGGGCATCGCGCGCACCAACCTCAAGTGTGACCCGGACGAGGCCCAAGCCCTGCGGGATATTTTCAGCGGCGTTCTGCCCGGGTATCACATGAACAAAAAGCACTGGAATACCGTGTTGCTGGACGGCAGCGTGCCCGATTATGAAATTGAGCGGATGATGGATCGCTCTTACGGGCTGGTGGTAAAAGGCTTGAAAAAAGTACAGCGGGAGGCTCTGGAACTAGCCTACTCACCGGAAGCGATTTACCGCTAACACTCCCTGCAGTTTTCCGCGTAAGCATCAACACTATCGTGGGGCTAACCGGACAGCCCTGCGATATTTTTTCCTTCCAGGTATTCCAGTACGCGTGCCAGCTGCACTTGCGGGCTCTGGCTTGAATGGGCAAGGTTTTTGACAAAATGCTCTTCCGAAGTGCCCGGCCCGTCGAGCAGGTTGGTGATCGACTTCAGTGCCACAAACGGCGTCCCCTTCAGCATACAGACCCAGGCTGCGGCCGCCGCTTCCATTTCCTTGGCGACGGCGCCGAAGGTCTCGATCACATCGATATCCCGCGGCTGTTTCTGCAATGAACTCCCAGACGACACTATGCCCAGGGGCAATCCCAGGTCACGGGCCATTCTGCGTACATTGAGTGCCGGATAGTGGCCAATCGCGGACTCATCGAACCCCGGCAGCGGCACCACGCGATCGTGAAACACGAAGCGATCGTCGCTCAGGTACACGGTGCCGATCTCCGCGCCCCGGGCCGCGAAGCCGCCGGCGGTGCCTGCGCTGATCACGAGATCGGGGGCGAAGCGGTCTATGGTGGTGTAGGTCATCAGGGTGGCCGCCACCGGCCCGATATTGTCGACCTGAAAGCGGTGGTCGTGGCCGCTGACGGCCACAGACACGTCTATATTGCCGTGGCACCCGGAATAGGATTGAAATGGCAGGTCGCTGTCGTGCAGTTCTTCATCGGGAACCAGGCCCAGCTGGTCGATGACCGGGCGGGCTTCGTCCTGCATGGCGAAGAGCAGGGATATACGGCGGATAGGATGATCCATGGCGTGATAGTTCAGTGCAAAAAAGAGGTACTTTAGCGGCAAACGCATTGTGGAGAACAGCCCACAGCGGAAGGCGAGCGGCCACGAATCAGGTATCATTCGGCCCATTGTGTGGCAGGCATCAGCAGCGGCGGGTACGGATGCTGCCTGAAAGCCAGCCTGCCGAAATACAGAACCAGGAGTGAAAGTGGAAGAATTTATTGTCGACGTTACGGTTCATAACGCCCAGCAGGTATTGATTGAAGAGTCCATGAAGCGCCCGGTAGTGGTGGATGTATGGGCCGACTGGTGCGAGCCCTGCAAGCAGTTGATGCCGGTGCTGGAGAAACTCGCCAATGAATACGCGGGACAGTTCCTGCTGGCGAAACTGAACGCGGATACCGAACAGGCGCTGGCGGGCCAGCTGGGTGTGCGCAGCCTGCCGACGGTGATGGTGCTGAAAGACGGGCAGCCGGTGGATGGTTTTGCCGGTGCACAGCCGGAAAAGCAGATCCGTGAAATGCTGGACAAGTATTTGCCCAAGTCATGGGACGTTCAGCTGCAGGAAGCGCAGAAACTGATCGCCGAGGGCGATGTGGATGGTGCGCAGCCTCTGCTGCGGGCGGCGTACGCGGATTCCGGCGAGCGCGCGGATATTGCCAAGCAGTACGCGGCGGTGCTGCTGGAGAAAAACCGCGTGAAAGACGCGCAAGAGATTCTGGGCAAAATCCTGATGGCCGATCAGGACAGCGACTACCAGCAGCTGATGGCCCAGCTGGAGCTGAAACAGCAGGCGGCGGACTCTCCGGAAATCCAGGCCCTGCAGCAGGCGCTGGCGGCGAACCCGGATGACTTTGAATCTGCCTACAACCTGGCGGTGCAGTACAGCCAGACCGAGCGGCATGAAGAGGCTCTGGAGCTGCTGCTGAATATCCTGCGCCGGGATATGGGCTTCGCTGACGGCGCGGCCAAGCAGGCGTTCCTGGATATCGTCAAGGCGCTGGGCAAGGGCGATCCGCTGGCGGCGCAGTACCAGCGCAAGCTGATGACCCTGATGTTCTGAGTATGTACAAGCTCTGCGTTTACATTCCCGAGTCCCATGTGGAGCCGGTCAAGCAGGCGCTGTTTGCGGCCGGTGCCGGCCGCATCGGCGATTACGACAGTTGCTGCTGGCAGGTAAAGGGCACCGGCCAGTTCCGCCCGCTGGACGGCAGCCAGCCGTTTATTGGCCAGACGGGGCAGGTTGAACAGGTGGTTGAATACCGGGTGGAAACGGTCTGCGAAGACAGCGTGGTGGATGATGTACTTGCCGCCATGCGCGCAGCGCATCCCTATGAAGAGCCGGCGTTTGATCTCTGGAAGCTGGATGAACGCTGTGGCTGATTGATAGTTAGAGGTTTTACAGTGCTCTGAACTTGCTCTGTGGCGGCAAATGGACGCCTAGGCCGGTTTTGAAAACGGATACCCAGTGCTTTGCCGCCACTAGTTCTGAACCGTGCTTACGGTGGGGAGTGGAAAAGGTTAGAGCTTCCGCTCAATCACCCCGCGATGTAATCCAAAAACGCCTTTTTCACGGTCACTGAAGTAGTGCTTCAGTGTCTGAGTCATCACCGGGAACGCCATTTCATCCCACGGAATATCTTTCTCGTCGAACAATTCAACTTCCAGTGACTCCGGCCCCGGGCCGAAATCCGTGTCGGTCAATTCACCGCGGTAGAGCAGGTATACCTGGTTGATGTGGGGGATGTCGTAGACGGAAAACAGATCGTCTACGCGAATGCGCGCCCGCGCTTCCTCCCAGGATTCCCGCAGAGCGCCCTGTTCACTGCTTTCCCCATTTTCCATAAAGCCTGCCGGCAGGGTCCACAGACCGTGGCGGGGCTCGATGGCGCGTTTGCACAGCAGCACCTGATCGCCAAGATAGGGCAGTACGCCGACGATCACGCGGGGATTCACATAGTGAATGGCGCCGCAATCGCGGCACAGGTGGCGGGGACGGTCGTCGCCGGCCGGGATTTCAAAAACAACGGAGTTGCCACAGTGGCTGCAAAATTTCATGGCGCAAGTATACCCGGGGAACCGGACTGTGCCAGCCCGATAACAGCACCTTGCCTATAGTGGAAAGAGGTCATTCCAGGTAGTAGGCAGTGGTTGATAGCCCATGGCGCGTTTTCCGGTATTTTTGATGTTATCGCTCGCCATCTTCGGCTGTGCAAAAAAAACGGAGCCACCCGCGCCGAAGGCCCCGCCGGTTGAAGTGCTCGCCGTGCGTACACACCAGGTGATCCCGCGTTTTGAATACGTAGGCCGCGTGGAGGCCACCGACGAGTTCAAGGTGCGCCCCCGGGTCGAGGGCTATATCGAGAGTCGCAACTTTGTCGAAGGGCAAATGGTGCAGAAGGGCGAGCTGCTTTACGTCATCGACCCCAAACCCTTCATGGCCGCGCTGGAGAACCAGCGCGCCAACCTTTCCCAGGCCCGCTCCGCATTCTCCGTTGCCGAGCGCAATTATCGTCGCGGCCTGCAACTGGTGGAGAGTGGTGCCATCAGCCAGGTGCAGATGGATGAGCTGACCGGCAACTTCGAAGAGGCGCGATCAAACGTGCAGGCCATGGAGGCCAACGTGGAGGCGGCCACGCTCAACCTCAATTACACCGAAATCCGTGCGCCGCTGACCGGCCTGATCGGGCGCAGTGAGTTCACCGAAGGTTCCCTGGTGGGGCCGGGCACGGATCCGCTGACGTCCATCGTGCGCATGGATCCCATCTACGTATCGTTTGAAGTCCCGGAAAACCGCCTGTTCGCGGTGCAGGAAGAGGCCACACGGCGCCAGCAGGCAGGGCGATCACCAGAGCGCCGAGAAGTGCGCATCAAGCAACCGGACGGCAAGCTGTATCCGTACCCGGGACTGATCGTGTTTGTGGATAACCAGATAGACCCGACAACCGGTTCGGCAAAGGTACGCGCGCGCTTTCCCAACCCGGATCAGCTACTGGTGCAGGGCCAGTTTGCGCGCATCGTTATTCGCGTGTTTTCCGGCAAGGAGGGCGTAAAGCCCCTGGTGCCGCAGTCCGCGGTGCTGGAAGACATGCAGGGGCGGTTTGTGTATGTGGTGGAGGAAAACGACATCGCTAAAAAGCGCTACCTCGAGCTCGGGCAGCGGGACGGCGAACTCTGGGCGGTGAATGAAGGACTGAAGGCCGGTGAGCGGATTGTGGTTAACGGCCTGCAGCGGGTGGCCGAGGGCAAACCGGTGGCGCCGCAGAATACCGCGCTCGACCCCTACAAGGGCCTGAAGGTGTCCCAGCCACCGGCGCAGCAGAGCCCGCTGCAGCAGATACGGGAAGGCGATGTATCCGGTTTGGAGGATACGGAACCTGATGGCGAGCGAAGGCCACGGCAGCAACCGGACAGCGGAGAGCGCGTGGGTGAGCCCGATGAGTATTTCGATGGAAAATAAATTGCCGCGCAGCAGCACCGGGGCAGGTGCCTGATGATCAGCGAGACGTTTATCCGGCGGCCACGCTTTGCGCTGGTGATTTCCATCCTGATTACCCTGGCGGGCGTGCTGTGCCTGCCGCTGCTGCCGATTGCCCAGTTTCCGGATATCACGCCGCCCACGGTTGTCGTCAGTGCCAGCTATCCCGGTGCCAGTGCAGAGGTGATGCGCGACAGCGTGGCGGTGCCGATCGAGTCCCAGGTGAATGGTGTCGAGGGCATGAAGTACATGTCGTCCACCAGCAGCAATGACGGAACCTACAGCCTCACCGTCACCTTTGAGAGTGGCTACGACGGTGACATCGCCCAGGTCAACGTGCAGAACCGCGTGCAACAGGCCACACCGAGCCTGCCGTCGGAAGTGACCCGCAGTGGCGTCACCGTGGAGAAAAGAAGCAGTACCATCCTGATGACGGTGAACCTGTTTTCTCCGGAAGACAAATTCGACACCCTGTTCCTCGCCAACTACGGCGAGATTTTTATTGCCGACGAGCTGGCGCGCGTGGATGGTGTCAGCGATGTACAAATCCTCGGCGCGCAGAATTACGCCATGCGACTGTGGCTGAATCCCGACAAAATGGCGGCGCTGGATGTGACCGCAGGTGACGTGATTGCCGCTGTACAGGCACAGAACCTGCAGGTGGCGGCGGGCAAGATCGGTGCGCCGCCAATCAAGAAAGAGCAGCAGTTCCAATACAGCCTGATCGCGCGGGGGCGGCTCGAAAATGCCGAGGAATTCGCCAATATCAGCATTCGCTCCAAGCCCGACGGCGGCATAGTGCGCATGCGCGATATCGCGCGCGTCGAATTGGGCAGCCAGAGTTACAGCGCCTATGGCCAGCTGGATGGCAAACCGGCGGCAGTGATCGCGGTTTACCAGCTGCCCGATGCCAATGCGCTGGAAGTGGCGACGAAAGTCCGTGAGAAAGTGGCAGAGCTTGCCAAGCGCTTTCCAGACGGCCTGGAGGCAGAGCCCCTCTACGACACCACCGACTTCGTGCAGGCCTCCATCGATGAAGTGGTGGAGACGCTGCTGGTGGCGCTGGCACTGGTGATCCTGGTGGTCTTCGTATTTCTGCAGGACTGGCGCGCGACATTGATACCGGCGATCGCCATTCCCGTGTCACTGATCGGCACCTTTGCGGTGATGTTTGCTTTGGGCATGACGATCAATACCGTCACTTTATTCGCGCTGATTCTCGCCATCGGTATTGTGGTGGATGACGCCATCATCGTGGTGGAAAACACCCAGCGCCTGCTGACGGAAGGCATGTCGCCGAAGGAGGCGGCGATCGAATCCATGCGCGAAGTGACCGGCCCGGTGATTGCCACCACCGCGGTGCTGTTTGCGGTGTTTGTTCCGGTCATGCTGATGCCTGGACTGACCGGCAAGATGTACCAGCAGTTTGCCATGACCATCTCCATTTCCGTGGCGATTTCCAGTGTCAACGCCCTGACCCTGAGCCCGTCGCTCAGTGCGAGCCTGCTGCGCCCGCAGAGCGCGGGCGAACAGAGCCAGAGGCGAGGGCTGCTCTCCGGGGTATTCGGATTCTTCAATCGCTTTCTGCAGGGCGCCACCAACCTGTACACCAGTATCGTGCGCGTCTGCGTGAGGCTGCCGCTGCTTGGCCTTGCGAGCATTGCGGGTGTCATGGCGCTGTGCATCTGGCTGTTTTCCGCCGTGCCCTCGGGATTTATTCCCAATGAGGATCAGGGCTTTTTCATGATGAATGTGCAGTTGCCCGATGGCGCCACGCTCGAGCGCACGGCACCGGTGGTGAACCGCCTGGGAGAACAGCTGCGCCAGATTGACGGCGTGGCCCATGTGATGGCGGTGCCTGGGTTCAGCCTGCTCGCCGGTGGGCTGGTGCCCAATGCAGCGTTTATGATCGTCATCCTGCATCCGTGGGAAGAGCGGCCCACGCGGGAACTGAATCAGTTTGCCATTTTGCAGAAAGCCCAGCAGATCGGGTCGACGGTGCAGGAGGCGCGGGTGCAGGCGTTCCCGGTGCCGGCGCTGCCTGGGCTTGGCTCCATCGGCGGTTTTGAATACGTGCTGGAAGACCTGCAGGGACGGAGTGTGCAGGAACTGGCCGGCGTGCTGTATGCACTGCTGGGTGAAGCCAACCAGCGCCCGGAAATTGCTCAGGCGTTTACCACCTACCAGGCCGCAACCCCGCAGCTGCGGCTGAACCTCGACAAAGACAAGGCCCACATCCTGGGGTTGAACCTCGCCGATGTGTACCTCACGCTGCAGACGTATCTCGGCGGTTATTACATCAACGACTTCAATCGCTACGGCAAGGTCTTCCAGGTGCTCGCCCAGGCCGATGCCCCTTATCGCGACAGCGAGGAGGATCTCGCCGGCTTCTTTGTGCGCGCCAGCAGCGGCGGCCTGGTGCCGGTTAATTCGGTGGCCGAAGTGCTGCCCATCGTCGGGCCGCAGACAGTCCAGCGCTACAACCTGTACAACAGCATCAATGTGAATGGCGCCGCTGCTCCGGGTTACTCCAGTGGCGAAGCCATGCGCGCCATGGAGGAACTCGGCGCCCAGCTGCCGGAGGGATACAGCTACGAGTGGACCGGGGCCAGCCTTGAGGAAATCAGTGCCGGCAATATGGCGCCGATCCTGTTTGGCCTGGCGGTGCTGTTTGCCTACCTGTTCCTCGTCGCCCAGTACGAGAGCTGGACGATCCCGATTGCGGTGCTGCTGGCGATACCCATCGCCATTGCCGGCGGGCTGTTTGCCTGCTGGGTTGTCGGCCACGAGAGCAATCTCTACACCCAGATCGGGCTGGTATTGCTGATTGGTATTGCCGCCAAGACCGCCATCCTGATGGTGGAGTTTGCGATGGTGCAGCGCGCGCAGGGCGTGTCGATCGAGGAAGCCGCACTGCAGGCCACGCGGCTGCGCCTGCGCGCCGTGTTGATGACCTCGCTCGCGTTTGTACTGGGGATTTTTCCGCTGGTGATCGCTACCGGTGCTGGCGCAGCCAGCCGCGTGTCCCTCGGTCTTGCGGTGTTTGGTGGCATGCTTGCTGCAAGTCTTTTTTCCACCTTCCTGGTGCCTATTTACTATGCGCTGGTGCAGTCGCTGCGGGAAAAGGTCAAGGGCAGGGGCAAGTCGGCCGATAGTGACCCTGAGGCGGCATAGAACTCACCCTGGGGTGCAGCGGTCACAACTGTGGCTGCAAAAGTGGTCAATCCTGTTCACACGGGTATAGTTAACAAAGATTCGGTAGTGAAAATCGTTGCAGACAATGCTGGAACTCATCGAGCGTAAATTTTCGGAAGTAAAGAGCGAACTTGAAGCGAAGGTGCCTCGGGGACCCGATCTTCACGGTCACGCGGCGGTATTGCTTGCCCTGACCGATGAGCCTGACCCCCAGGTCATTCTTACCCTGCGCTCCCAGCAGCTTTCCAGCCATTCCGGGGAGGTATCCCTGCCCGGCGGGCGCTGGGACGAGACGGATCCCTCGCTCAAGTACACCGCACTGCGGGAAACCCACGAAGAAATCGGCCTGCCGGCGGACGAGGTGCGTATCCTCGGTCCACTGTGGACCCGCAGCACCCGCTGGCAGGTAGAAGTCACCCCCTGGCTGGGGGTGGTGCCGGCGGATGCCCAGTTGAAGCCGAACCCCGGCGAGCTGGACGCGATTTTCCGCGTGCCGCTGTCGTACTTTTTCGGTGATCCGCGCATCCGCACCGACCGTATCACCATCGACCAGCGCCGGATCTACCTGCCCGCCTACGAATACGAGGGCTACGAAATCTGGGGCTTTACCGCTGGCGTACTCACGGAGTTTCTGGTGCGCATCCTGGATGCGCCTATCGGTCGTCGCGACGATGTTCCCATGCGCGCCCTGAACTGATGTGTGCCGGGCGGCTATAATCGCCGCCTTCATTTCCTGCCTGACAAAATTTTCATGCCGAGACCCAAATCTGCCGTGGCTCTGGAGGACGTGCATTGGAGCGCCCTCAAATCCCTGTTTCCCTACCTGCTGGAATTCAAGCGCCAGGTAATGCTGGCCCTGCTGTGCCTTGTGGGCGCCAAGGTCGCCAGTGTTGGCCTGCCATTTCTGCTCAAGCACATCGTCGATGACCTCGACGCAGCCGGAGGGGCTGCGGCCGCCATCGCACTGCCGCTCGGGTTGCTGCTGGCCTACGGCTTTGTGCGATTTTCGTCGGTGCTGTTTGGCGAGCTGCGGGACACCATCTTCGGCCGCGTAACCGAGCGCGCGCAGCGCCGCATCGGTCTCGCGGTATTCCAGCACCTGCACCGGCTCGACCTGGATTACCACCTCAATCGCCGTACCGGCGGCCTGTCGCGGGATATTGAACGCGGTAACAGCGGTATCGGTTTCCTGATGCGTTTCATGGTGTTCAACATAGTGCCGACCCTGGTGGAAATTGCCATGGTGGTGGGCCTGCTGTGGTGGAACTACAGCGCGGGTTTCGCACTGCTGGTGGCGGGCGCGGTGGTGACCTATATCGTGTTTTCCGTGGTGGCGACGGAATGGCGCACCCGCTTTGTACGCGAACTGAACCAGGCAGAGTCCCAGAGCAGCAGCCGTGCGGTGGACAGCCTGCTCAACTACGAGACGGTCAAATACTTTGGCAATGAACGCCACGAAGCGCGCCACTACGATTCCGAGCTGGCCGAGTGGGAAGCCGCGCGGCGCAAGAATCGCCTGTCGCTGTTCGGCCTGAATGCCGGCCAGGCACTGATCATCGCCGCTGCCATGTGCGGCGCCATGATTCTGGCCGCGGTGCACGTCACCCGAGGCAACATGACCATTGGCGACTTTGTGCTGATCAACGCCTTCATGATGCAGATTTTTATCCCGCTGAATTTTCTCGGCTTTGTGTACCGGGAAATGAAAGGCTCGCTGGCCAATATCGAAAAAATGTTTTCGATCCTCGATGTAAAGCCGGCCATTGAAGATCACGCGGACGCGGCGGAGCTGGCGATTCGCGATGGCCATATCGCGTTTGAAAATGTGCGCTTTGGTTACCGCCCGGACCGGGAAATCCTCAAGGGCGTGAGTTTTACCGTGGCGCCAAAGCAGAAGGTCGCCATCGTAGGCGCCAGTGGCGCCGGCAAGTCCACCCTGTTCAAGCTGCTGTTCCGCTTTTACGACGTGACCGGCGGCCGCATCCTGATCGACGGCCAGGATATTCGCGAAGTCAGCCAGGATTCCCTGCGCCGTGCGATCGGTGTGGTGCCGCAGGATACGGTGCTGTTCAACCAGTCGATCCTGGAAAACGTGCGCTACGGGCGCGTGGATGCCAGCGACGATGAGGTGATGGAAGCCATTCGCCACGCGCAGCTTGACGAGTTTATCGCGCAGCTGCCGGAAGGCGTCGACACCATGGTGGGGGAGCGCGGCCTGAAGCTTTCCGGTGGGGAGAAACAGCGTGTGGCCATTGCCCGCGCGCTGCTCAAGCGCCCGCCGATCATGGTATTTGACGAGGCGACGTCTTCCCTCGACAGCCACTCGGAACAGGGCATCCTGAAGGCGCTGGCGGAGATCTCCCGGGAGCAGACCACGCTGGTGATTGCACACCGCCTGTCGACCATTGTGGATGCCGACCTGATTCTGGTGCTGGATCAGGGACAGGTGGTGGAGCAGGGCAGCCACAGTGGCCTGATCAGTGCCGATGGCCACTATGCGTCGCTGTGGCGGATGCAGCAGCGGGAGCGCAGTATCGACTCGATATCACTGTCACCCTGACCAAAGTCAGCCATACAAGGCGCAAAATGTATCCTGTGTCGCCAGTTGGCTGATGTAATCCGCTCCGCACGCGATCAATCGCAGAGGATTATCCGGTGGAGCGCGATTGCTGGACATCTCCCGGGGGCACATTTAATGTGGCTCGCATGCTGCGGCCTTACCTGCAGCGCACTTCAATAAATCATCAGGCGAGAATCTGAATGAAATCTGCAATTTTTGCTGCTTCCGCACTGGCGCTTGCCGTGCTCGGCGGATGTGCCGCTGACGAGAAAACCACCCCAAAAGCTGACCTTGCGACTGAAACCAAGGCGGCCAAAACCGAGGCCGTCCAGCCTTCTGCCGACGCCAAGGCTGGCAGCATTGCCAAGGGCGTGGATCCTTCGCGGTTCAATATTTATGCACCGGTCGAGCTGAACGCAGACCTCTCTTCTCTGACCGACAACCAGCGCCAGCTGATCGGCCTGCTGATTGATGCCAGCAAGATCATGGACCAGTTGTTCTGGCTGCAGTCCTACGGTCCGGCACAGGAACTGCTGAGCGGAATCGAAGACAGTGGTGCGCGCAATTTTGCCAAGATCAATTACGGCCCCTGGGATCGCCTGAACGACAACAAGCCGTTTATTGAAGGCTACGGTGATAAACCCCTGGGCGCTGAGTACTACCCCGAAGACATGACCAAGAAAGAGTTCGAAGCCTGGCACCAGCCCGGCAAAGCCGGACTCTATTCCCTGGTTCGCCGCGACAGCAACGGCAAACTGAAGCTGGTGCCTTACCACGAAGCGTACAAGACCGAGCTGACCAAGGCCGCGGAACTGCTGCGCCAGGCTTCTGCGCTGGCAGAAGACCAGGAGTTCGCCAGCTACCTGCAGCTGCGCGCTGATGCCCTGCTGACCGATGACTTCCGCACCAGTGACATGGCGTGGATGGACATGAAGAACAACCGCATTGACGTGGTGATCGGCCCGATCGAAAACTACGAAGACCAGCTGTTCGCCTACCGCACCGCGTACGAGTCCTACGTACTGCTGAAAGACATGGCGTGGAGCGAGAAGCTGGCCAAGTTTGCCGCCTTCCTGCCGGAACTGCAGCGCGGCCTGCCGGTGGATGACAAGTACAAGGCGGAAACCCCCGGAACCGATTCCGACCTGAACGCCTACGACGTGCTGTACTACGCGGGCCACAGCAATGCCGGCTCCAAGACCATCGCCATCAACCTGCCGAACGATGAAGAAGTGCAGCTGGCCAAGGGCACCCGTCGCCTGCAGCTGAAGAACGCCATGCGTGCCAAGTTCGACCAGATCCTGGTGCCGATCAGCGGTGTGCTGATCGCGGAAGACCAGCGCAAGCACATCACCTTCGACGCCTTCTTTGCCAACACCATGTTCCACGAAGTGGCCCACGGCCTCGGCATCAAGAAGACCGTGACCGACGGCAGTAATGTGCGCCAGGCCCTGAAGGAAACCTCCTCCGCGCTGGAAGAGGGCAAGGCAGACATCCTCGGCTTGTACATGATCACCAAGCTCCACGAGAAGGGTGAGATTGCAGAGGGCGAGCTGATGGACAACTACGTCACCTTCCTCGCCGGTATCTTCCGCAGCGTGCGCTTCGGTGCGGCCAGCGCCCACGGCAAGGCCAACATGATGCGCTTCAACTTCTTCCAGGAAAACGGCGCCTTCACCCGCGACGAAGCCACCGGCCAGTACAGCGTGGACTTCGAGAAGATGCAGGAAGCGATGACCAAGCTGTCGAACCTGATCCTCACCGTTCAGGGCAACGGCGACTACAAACAGGCCGTTGAACTGCTGGACGGCAAAGGTGTGGTAGGCGCTGCGCTGCAGGCGGATCTCGATCGCCTCAAGGACGCCGACATTCCGGTGGACGTGACCTTTATCCAGGGCCGTGAAGTGCTCGGGTTGAAGTAATTGGTAAAAATCCGCACTGTTTCTGCAATAGTGCGGATGGCTCCCCGAGTTGGTTGCAGCTGTTCTTTCAGCCTGGCGTGGCGGTGACGCTACCGGCAGCAGACCCTGCAACCAATTCTCATTTGCACCTAATCAAGCTTCTCTTCGTAGAATCCAACACCTTCCCCCAAATCGTGTAAAATCGCCGCCTTCGAGACGACAACCGGAGCCGGCAATGACCATTATCCGCCAGGACGACCTGATCGACAGCGTGGCCGACGCGCTGCAGTTCATCTCTTATTACCATCCCCAGGACTTCATCAAGGCACTCAACACCGCCTATGAGAAAGAGGCCAACCCGGCGGCAAAAGACGCCATGGCCCAGATCCTGATCAACTCCCGCATGTGTGCCCAGGGCCACCGCCCCATCTGTCAGGACACCGGCATCGTGACCGTGAAACTGAAAGTGGGTATGAACGTGCAGTGGGACGCCGACATGAGCGTCTCCGACATGGTCAATGAAGGCGTACGCCGCGCCTATAACAACCCGGACAACGTCCTGCGTGCCTCCATCCTCGCGGATCCGGACGGTGCCCGTAAGAACACCGGCGACAACACCCCGGCGGTTATCCACTACGAAATCGTTCCCGGCGACACCGTAGAGGTCTACGTCGCGGCCAAGGGCGGCGGCAGTGAAGCCAAGAGCAAGTTCGCCATGCTGAACCCGTCCGACTCCGTGGTCGACTGGGTGCTGGAAATGGTGCCGAAAATGGGCGCCGGCTGGTGTCCGCCCGGCATGCTGGGTATCGGCGTTGGCGGTACTGCGGAGAAGGCCATGCTGCTGGCCAAAGAATCTCTGCTCGACCCGATCGACATCCAGGAACTGCAGGAACGCGGTGCGTCCAACCGTGCCGAAGAGCTGCGCCTGGAACTGTACGACAAGGTCAACAAGCTCGGCATCGGCGCCCAGGGCCTCGGCGGCCTCACCACCGTGCTGGACGTGAAGGTGAAGGACTACCCGACCCACGCCGCCAACAAGGCCGTGGCAATCATCCCCAACTGTGCCGCCACCCGTCATACCCACTTCACCCTCGACGGTTCCGGCGCCGCGCGCCAGACCCCGCCGAAGCTGGAAGACTGGCCGGAAATCACCCGCGAAGCCGGTGCCAACACCCGCCGCGTGAACCTGGATGAAGTGACCGCAGAAGACGTGCTGAGCTGGCAGCCGGGCGAAACCCTGCTGCTGAACGGCAAGATGCTGACCGGCCGCGATGCCGCGCACAAGAAAATGGTAGACATCCTGGCTTCCGGTGAAAAGCTGCCGGTGGACCTGACCGGCCGCTTTATCTACTACGTGGGCCCGGTTGACCCGGTGCGCGACGAAGTGGTTGGCCCGGCTGGCCCCACCACCGCCACCCGTATGGACAAGTTCACCCGCACCATGCTGGAAGAAACCGGCCTGCTGGGGATGATCGGCAAGGCCGAGCGCGGCCCCACTGCCATCGAAGCGATCCGCGACAACAAAGCGGTGTACCTGATGGCAGTAGGCGGTGCAGCTTACCTGGTGGCCCAGGCCATCAAAGATGCGAAAGTCATCGCCTTCCCGGAACTCGGTATGGAAGCCATCTACGAGTTCGACGTGCAGGATATGCCGGTAACCGTAGCGGTGGACAGCAAGGGTGAATCCGTGCACAACACCGGCCCGGTGATCTGGAAGCACAAGATTGAAGAGGGCGAGGTGTAACTAACCCCGCGTTCTTCATCTGAAAGCGAAAAGCCGGCTCCAAAATAGGAGCCGGCTTTTTTTGTGCCTGTACTATGGCTCAAAGCTTGGGTGCTAATCCGTGGTTGCTAGACTGCGCAAGATGGACTCTAGATCAGTAGTGGCGGGATAAAAGTCCGTGCAGGCATATCAAGGGATATATGGCACTAGTGCCATATATGTTTCTATGTCTTTTAGGCAAGGCGCTGTAACCTGTTGTAATTCACAATTTTTCCCCAAAATTTTTGTGTTAGATACTTGGATATATGGCGTTGATATATATAGTTAGGGCTATTGAGTAAACTGTTAAGTGTGGAAATATGACCATCCAATTTTCAGATTGTCAGGGGGTTTATGAACACGCAGTTGTCTGGGTTATGGGTATATCTATACTAGTGGCAATATTTTCTGGTTTGCTACTTTTCACAGGCGAAAAAGCCACAGATAAAAAAGGCGCTATAGTTATTGAGTTTCTGGGTCCATTACATCCTCTGTTTACAGCAAAGTACTTAACAGATAAAGCTGCAAAGTGGCGGTTCCCATTTTTTTGCTCAGTTTCGGTAGTTGCAGTTTGTGTAGTCTGTTTCAATGTATTTAATGTGTGCGCGGCAAACACTTAACAAGCGGCTGTTGTCGCCCCTTCGGGGCTGGGACGGCCTTTCCGCTGCTTCGCAGCTCCAATTCCGCCCCAAAGCCGGGCGTTATGCGTTTCCCTAAAGTATGAATTTCTCGAAATTTGAAACACAGATTTACCTGTTTTTGGCCGAGTCGATGGGTTCGGAAGAGACCTTATGTGCATATGAATTCGAGGGCGGATTTCGTGCAGGTTACTTCCAGGTGGGTGATGAACGTGACCCTATTGACCTGGTATTTTCATTTCCAAAAAATGATATAGATTGCTATTTAATGGCCACGGATGGAGATCCATATGAGCTATGCAAGGAAATGTCAGGCCTGCAGGAGTACAACGAAAGCACTGCTCACCTGTGTAGCACCCATACGGTCAAGACAAACAGTCAATACATGGAGAAAGCTGGATGGGTTGCCTATCTAATTACTACGCCAGCGGTACTTACGAGTGATCTTCCAAATAGTGCTGATATAACTGGTGAGATAGTGCGTTTTCACCTCGCTATTCCGCTGTGTAAAGAAGGGTATGAGATCAAGCTTACGAATGATAATGATACTTTGATGGAATATTTTGAAAAAACTCGGAGAGATATTGTGGCCTTCGGAGCCCGCGCATAAAATACGCAAAGTTAGCCGCCCCTGAGCGCGGCGTTAAGTGTCACAAGGAATCCAAGTGATCGAGCGAGTTTCAAACGGAAATTTGAAGGAGGTTTTACCTCTGTTTAGAGCGTACCAGGAGTTCTACAAAGTTCAGGATATATGTGATGAGAGAAATCGCGTTTTTCTTTCACAATTCTGTGACTCACCGGAACTTGGTAGCCAATTTCTCTTTCGTAAAAATGGCGAGGTAGTTGGATTCGCGTCAGTTTATTTCACGTTCACTTCAACTATTACATCAAAAGTTGCAATATTGAATGATCTTTACTCTCAACCAGAGAGTCGTGCCGAAGGAATAGGACGGAAATTAATTGAGCACTGCCGAGAGTTTGCCAAAAGTCATGGCGCGGTAAGGTTGCAGTGGGTAACGGCCCCTGATAATGAAGCCGCACAGAAGCTATATGATTCAATGGGCCTCAGTAAAAGTTCGTGGTATTTCTACGCATACCACACGTAACAAAGCCGGGTAGTTTGTTGCAGGCTTTCGGCCTTCCGCGGGACAGCTTACCTTTTGCACATTTTTCTCGGGTCGCTTCGCTCCCATTTTCGCGCAAAACGCGCATAAGGTAAGCTGCCCCTGCCGGCGGCGTTAAGTGTCCAAGGTAGAAATGACAAAATTTAAAGTAGGAAGCTTCGAATTAGGCCGTTGTGATGAAAGAACCGCAGAATGGATGCATAGGCACGGCCAAGTTTTTCTTCGTTACTCCCTAGGTATTGTATTCATCTGGCTGGGAGCGCTTAAGCCGCTGGGACTAAGCCCGGTTAATACATTAATTACCAATACCGTATTTTGGTTTCCATCGGATGTTTTTGTTCCGTTTTTGGGGTTCTGGGAAGTTGCTATTGGAATTTGTTTGATGTTCCGGCCTTTGCTCCGAGTTGCTCTGACGCTCCTATTTTTACAGTTATTTGGTACTGTGCTGCCATTGATAGTGGTTCCTGAGATTTGCTTTACCACATTTCCATATGCATTATCTTTAGAGGGGCAGTATATAATTAAAAATATGGTCATTTTGAGCGCAGCAATTGTGGTGGGTGGCGGCTTAAGCAAACAAAGTTCCCAGTATGCAGAGTTCAGTGCTTCAAGCACTTAACAAAACCGGGTTAAGTCACCTCCGGGCCTGCGGCCCTCCGCGGGAAAGCTTACCTTGTGCACATTTTGCGCGGGTCGCTGCGCTCCCATTTTCGCGCAAAACGTGCGCAAGGTAAGCTGCCCCTGCCGGCGGTGTTATGTTTCTTGAAATATGTACACATTACCGAATGAAATATACCTGAAAGAGCTTGTCGGCCAAGAGGTAAACCTTGTGTCGGTTGGTCCCTATGATGCTCAAGTTGCCTTTGAAAAAGGCCTAGTGATTCAAGCTCTCCACAAACTAGAAGGTGAGCTAAATGGAAAGAAATCACTTTGGTTCGATGGTGAATGGGTAAGTACAAAAGATGTCATCCACGTCCCGAGTAAGGAGGTAACTGGCATCAATAATGAAAATGATCTTGTGCTTAAAATTTCATTAACTGGCGGTGTAGTGCTTTACATACATACAGAAGTATCGCAATACGAGAGCATTAATATCACTCGTAGTGACGGTACACTAGAGGTCATATGAGTAAGCGCGAAAAAATATCAAGGAGCGGCAGGCCGACGTCTTACTTTGTGCACTTTTTGCGCAGTCGCTACGCTCCTATTTTCGCGTAAAAAACACACAAAGCAAGCCGTCGCTGCGCACGGCGTTAGTGGGTAAGGAAAATAGATGCTCGAACTGAAAGTAAACCCAATAGGCGATAAATATACTACTAAATTGGAAAGTGATATTTATCATTTTTCAATGGTAGATGTAGGGCTCAGAATATTAATAGATACAGCGCCACATGACGTAAATGTACGGCATAAACTAGAGTATGTTTTTCCTTATCATAGAGGGTTTCGATTTTTGGATGAGGGCGACATTTTCGGTTATTGGGATTGTGAGCCATTTCAAGCCGGCCACCATTTGTATGAAGTAGTGAGTGGCGGTTGGCTAGATCATGAGCTTACGTTCAATGGCATGCTGGCAATTTCAGGTTCGGAAGTTCGCCATAAAGAGTACTTTATTTGTACTTCTAATGGTTGTTTGAGTGTTCTTTCACAAGAGCCGCCACTAATTAGAGAGTTTAAGTAATGAGGTCACTAACAAGGCAAGGCAGGAACGAACGCGCTAACGCGCGCCCCTGCTTGCGGCGTTAGCATTAAGACTTACCCAAAAAACATGAAATACAGGGTATTTTTTTTATAGTAATTTGCCCGCCACTTTCTTGAGTGGGATTTGCCTGGCTTTGTCAGTGTAGGTTATTTGTCTGATTGCTCGCTTGGCGCTACTTTTGGCGGAGCGTGTATTCTGGTGACGCGCTGGGTGCGGGTTGCTATTCCCTTTTCCCACTCTGCGCTTAATGATTTACATTGACTTTCGAGTTTTATGCGGGCCGGCTAGCCTAAAATGTCGTGTTGGCGAGAGTAGGAAAAAGTACAAAGTATATGGAAATACGTGATGCGAAATTTAGAGATGATGAGGCTATAGCTGAGAAGCACGCTCAAAGCTGGTGTCAAACTTATAGTCGAGTACTCACAAAAGAGTACCTGGATATTGATGCGACAAAGGAAAGGCGGGAGCTCTGGGAAAACACGATTAGATTCCAAAAATTAAAGCCAAAAAGTGCGCGGGATTGTTTACCCCTGTTGTGGCGCTGTGAGTAGATAAACATGGATTCTCTACCAAAACGTATACTGGGAATGGTGAAGGTTCTTCACGAATACGGATATAAGAATATTTATATATATCCAGGAATGTCACCAAGTGGTATGAATTGGAGGTTTAGTATTGGAAGAATGAAGGCAGGAATCTGGCCACAGCAAGATCATCTAGTCTACGGTAGTGTGAAGAATGAAGGAGAAGTTGAGTGGTCGGAAGATTGTTCATCCTCTGAAATTCTTGCTAGGAATTTCGTTAATTACTACGGATTAAGCGATGATGACAAGAAAAGCTATGCCAATTGTTATTTAAATTGGTATTCCGAGCTTCTAAAAATGCTTGAAGATCACGAGTTGTTGGTTTTCTATGCAGATTATGATGCTCCACATAGCTATCTTTTAAAGTTTGCTCCAGGTTATAGGGGAAAATACTCATAATACAGCGAGGGAGTTCGTCCCCGCGCTTGCCGCATCCACCAGATAGCCTGCTTTGTATACTTTGTACGTAGGTCGCTGTTCTCCCATGTTTTACAAAACGCATATAAGCTAAGCTTGATAGGCGCTGTTTTTTTGATCGCTACATTCCCAGTTTTGAAAGTTAAAATATTCAGAATTGGTGGTCCGTTTGTTGGTTATTGGCTAACCCTAAGAGAGGATATGCCCGCAATCACAAATGCCGAGAACTTGAACGAAAAGGAGATTCATTATGTTCTCTCGCATATCAGTTGCAATATTGTTTATCGCATTCTCTGTTGAGGCTCGGGACTTGACATCGGGACACCTGATAGACTTGACCCACCCATTTAATAAGCAATCCGTATATTGGCCAACAGCGGAAATGTTTAAGAAAACAGAGGTTTTCCACGGGCATACCGATACTGGGTACTACTACACGGCCTATAATTTTTCGGCAGCGGAGCATGGCGGTACGCACATGGATGCGCCCATTCATTTTGCGGAGGGTGGCAACACAGCCGATAAAGTGCCCGTCAGTCAGCTTATAGGTACTGGTATCGTTATTGATGTTACTGCCCAAGCATCAAAGAATATCGATTACCAGATCAGCGCATCCGATATCTTAGCGTTCGAGCGCAAGCACGGCCCTATTCCGAAAGGGGCGATCGTGCTATTCAATACCGGTCGAGCCGCGCTCTATGCGGACAGAAAGGCATATATGGGCACGCTGGAACGGGGTGAAGAGGCGATCAAAAAGCTGCATTTTCCAGGGCTCGGCCTCGAGGGCGCGAAGTTATTGGTTTCCCGTGGTATCAGTGCCGTGGGTCTGGATACGCCCTCGATCGACTATGGACAGTCCAAGGACTTTGCAACGCATGTCGAATTGATGACGAACGGTATTCCGGCATTCGAAAATGTTGCTGACATGAGCGAACTTCCTCCAACGGGTGCGACAATTATTGCCTTGCCGATGAAAATCGAAGGCGGGTCTGGCGGGCCGTTAAGAATCGTGGCGCATGTTTCCAAGTAGGCAGATGACTGAAGGTTAGAGACGGAAAACGATAAGCTCGGAGGGCTTTAGTGCGTCAACATCGGTTACGCACGTGGGGAGATGGCTCAGGTAATCGCGGATCCGGTGCGCCAGATTCCGAACTACTCCTCGTTTGGTCACCACACCATTGTTCCCGCTGCGCAGCTGGCTGAAATCTGGCGGCTCGGCGCCGGGCAACCTGAATCACGTTCTCTATTGAGGTAAAAAAAACTGGCACATTAGTTCACCTTAGTTTATTTCATCGTCTTGAATTCAAGAATGTGCGGCGTATAGTGCGCACTCTTCTTATTAACCCAACAGGTGGAGGCTCAAATGTTCAGACATATCGATGTTGCTGTTGCGCTGGGTCTTCACAGTTGCGGCCTTGTTGTCCACTGAATTCCTGTCTGATCCAGCCGTTGCGGCAATAGTCTGACATTGATCCAGTTTTCTGGATCTTCTCCGATTGCATAAATTTTCGTGGCCGCGGGCCAGGCATGCGCGTTTTCGCTGGGCCTGACGTTACTGCGTGCACGACAGACAGCGGCGCAACCCGCAGATGTTATGGAAAACAGTGAACTGGATATGGTGCTGGATTGCGTGGGCGATCACCGGCGTACCTTCCGATATTTCAAAGACAAGTACTGCTTTGATTTGCTTGGCCGCGAGCTTGCGCGTGTACCGGGTGAGGCAATGACACTGCGCGAATTGCGTGAAGGGCGCTGGGCAAAGTTGTTGCATCGCCCGGCATTAAAAGCCGTCATTGCGGACTGTGGGGACGGCCTCTTGCATCGCGAGCAACTGCGCACTGAGTGGAAACCCGATGAATATGTATTCAATATTTCCTTCGGGCGGTGGGATAGTGGGTGCCGCTGTTGTCAGCAGAGTGCTCGCAGGCAGCCGAGCCTAGTATTGCAGATAAATTTTGATCGGCGCCACAACCGTACCTACCAGCAGTTATTGAATCAGGCTGTATTGCGAAATGACGGCTACCAAAGCTTTAACGTAAAGGCGGGGATCGATGGGTACAGTGGGCATCCGGTGAATTTTTCACGGGGCTTTACCATGGCATGGGTTCGCCTTGACCTGGATCTCGATAGCGGTGAATGCCTGATCGAGGAAGTTCAGAATGACTGGTTGCGCAACAGTGAATGGCAGGCGAAGGAGTTCGAGAAATATCTGACGGAAAACAAGGAGGAAAAATTGGAGGATTACTATCCCCAGTTTATGGGGCACTACCGGGAGTTTATCCGTTATGCGAGGGATGTCCTTAAGTCATATCGGGCGGTTTGGGCTGAGGCATCACTGGCTGCAGCGCTCGAGTTTATCTGGAAGGAGTTGGGAGATCTGGCGATCTATTGTCACTCGGCGGAAACTGGAGCAGTGCTCAAGGGAATTAGGGGGAGCCAACCTCCCAGGTCTCTTTACTCGAGCCTGCCGGAGAAGTTTGGTTTCCAGCTAACCGAAGATGCTCCGGTATTTCTGAAAAATCACCGCTTCGCACGGCGTTGTATGAAAGCCATGCAGGTGCCGGTACGGTTCTACCGGTTGTGATGTGCCAAGGGACTGGAATCTTGAGGGAGCCAATGATTGCGCCGCTATCCACCCATGTATTTATCAATCATGTTGTGGAAGTGGCGTACCCTCAGCTCCTGGTCGCCGAGATACATTCCCTTGAACCCTTCGGATCTTATCCCCGCCTGGACATACTGCAGGTTGTCGGCGTCCTGCTGCATGACCTCAGTGATGATTTTCGGTTGTGGGTTGTCGAAGATTTCTCCGTATTTCACCGGGGTGGTGAACTTCTTATATTCAAACTGCACGTCATGGTCCGGCGGGATGTGGGCCAGCAACAACAGGTCGTAATACATCTTGTTGGGGTCGGTTTCGTGGGGGCGATGGCGGAACACATTGATGCCTTCAGCAAAGGTATTGAACACGACATTGGGGAAGACAAAGTAGTGGTAGACATCAGACAGCTGGTCGTCCCGCAGGTGCACATAGGGGTAGTGGGTGTCGTGCTGCATTTCACGGGCATACTTCTGCTTCGCTAGCCGCACATCCTCCGGCCGTCCCTCGTAGGCTTCAGGATCCATGCCGTAGAAAGAGAGCCACTGTTTGAGTTCGGGGAAAAGCTCTTTCTCATTCATGTGCGGCGGGCTGGTCGTCCCATAGCGGTTGATCATCCGGCTGTGCTCACCCAGCAGTTCAATGGATGCTCGGGCTTCGGACCATTTGAGCATTTGCGGGTGAATACCACGAAAGTGGTAGGACTCGTTGAACGCATCGGCACCGGCTTTCCAGTTGCACTCCCACTGAAAGCTTTTGTATTCGTAAAGCCGCATATCCTGCATCTTGTAGGGGTTCAGGTGCTCGGGGATGACCCCGAGGAACTCCAGCAGGGGTGGAGCCTCGCCGTCGATGTTAAACCAGATCCAGCCTCCCCAGGTGTCGATTCTGACTTCGGTCAGATCGAGCTCACCGCAGGGAAGGCCATTTTTCAATCCCGGAAAGGTGTGCGCATCGGGCACGGCCTTGATGGTGCCGTCGATATTCCAGGCCCAGGCGTGAAACTGGCACTTGAGAAACCGGCGGTTGCCGCATTTCGCGTCCGGTATCAGCTGGTTGCCCCGGTGCTGGCAGACGTTGAAAAAGCAGCGCAGCTTTTCATTCTGGTCACGTATGAAAATGAATGATTCGCGCCCCAGCTCATGGGTGACAAAGTCGCCCGGTGATCTTATTTCTTCTTCTCGCGGGCCCATGTTCCAGACACGACGAAACACCCTCGACCATTCTTTATCCCTGAAAGCCGGGCTGTCGAAGCGCTCGCTGGCAATAATGCGCTCTCGGCCAATATCCGGAAGGGGAGAATCGGCATCGATTTCGGGGGTGAAGGGCATTCCCTGGTCATTGCTGTTCATGGCT
The DNA here is from genome assembly GCF_048323715.1 of Microbulbifer weihaiensis. Classification (NCBI taxonomy): domain Bacteria; kingdom Pseudomonadati; phylum Pseudomonadota; class Gammaproteobacteria; order Cellvibrionales; family Microbulbiferaceae; genus Microbulbifer; species Microbulbifer weihaiensis. The sequence goes on along the minus strand of NZ_JBLWFL010000005.1, from coordinate 179,598 downwards.
TGTCTCGCTCTTTCCACATTGCCGACATGTTTCCCGGCAGTCGTCAGGTGGCTGTTATTTTCATGAGAATATAAAAGCAGGATTGACTGTTTTTAGTATCATGGTTTTGGGTGGGCGAAGGCAAGGGCTGGTTTCAGGCGAGTATGCACAGAAGCTGCCTGGCAGGGTGGAATCCGGCGGATTCGGCATGAAATTCCACATGCGGGCGGAACAGGTAAGTAAGCGCGGCTCGATGCGCTTTGGGTCACTGGCTGCACGGCCTGTGCAGTCAATCGCGAGACGGGTTTGGGGGTAAGCGACGGTGTTACCCGTCGCTTACCGGGGGCGCAGACGCGACGTCGCGCTCAACAGTAAGTTATCGATTACTGAGTATTCAGTTCACTCAACATTAATTCACGAATCACCGGTACCGGCGCATTGCCGTAGCTCAGGAACTTCTCGTGAAACTGCTTGAGGTTGAACTTGTCCCCCAGTCGCTGCTTCATTTCATCCCGAAGCTCCATGATCGCCATATAGCCGGCAAAGTAGCTGGTGAGCTGTACCTGACTCAGGGTGGCGCGGCGCCATTTGCCCATGGCTTCAGCACGCTGCTGGAATGCCTGCTTCATCATCAGGTCCAGGGCTTCCTGCTCCTGCATGTCTTTGACCTGAATGGAGTAGTCGAGGATGGTGTTCACCACCGTGCGCAGGTTCCACTTGTAATACATCATCCACAGTTCTGGCTTGAAGTCGCCGTAACCGGCTTCCAGCATCATGCGCTCGGTATATACCGCCCACCCCTCGATCATGGCACCGTTGCCGAGGATGTTCTTGACCAGGCTCGGGGACTGATTGGCGTATACCAGCTGGGTGTAGTGGCCGGGGATCGCCTCGTGGATATTGAGGATCTGCATGAGGTAAGTGTTGTACTCGCGCAGGAAGCTCTCTGCGGCAGCATCGTCCATGCTTTCGATGGGCATCACGTTGTAGTAGGTGTTGGCGCCTTTGTCATAGGGCCCCGGTGCGTTGATCGACGCCACGGAGAAACCGCGCATGTACGGCGGTGTCGTGCGTACGACCAACGGCTTTTCCGGATCCAGGGTGAGCAGGTCGTGCTTGGTGACGAAGGCGGCAAGCTCCGGGATCTGCTTCTCAACGTCGGCCTTGAAGGTTTCCTTGGTGGCGTGTTGTAGCGACAGCTTTTCCAGTACCCGGGAGATTTTTTCCAGCGGGTCGGCGGGTGGCTGCTCGCTGTTGAAGTATTCCGGCCAGAGTTCGTCAGCCAGTTCCGACATCTTCTTGTGCAGGCGATCCTTTTCTTTCAGGGCAAGCTGATAGAGGGCTTCGCCGGTCATGCCGATCTGGATGTCGTATTGAAATTTCTGTTCGTACAGTTTGTTGCCGATTCGAAACGAATGGAAGTCGCCGCTCTGCTCCAGACTGGCGTGGGTCGTTTGCAGGTAGGTAATGAAATCTTCAATCGCTGCCTGTGCGGCTTTTATTCTCTGGTTGAAGCTTTCCTTTTCTGCGGTCGACAATCCGCTGTCGGCAACTTTCTTTGTCAGGTCTTCGCCGAATACGGATTTGGCGCCTTCATTCTGCTGAATTGCCAGTACAAGTTGCGGGGAGGCGGGGTTGTGCAGTGCCTGTCTCGCGGCCGCGTAGTAGGCCGGCACCGATTTCAGGCGCTCACTGAACGTGCGCAGGCGCTCATCCAGGGGCGCGTATTCCGTATTGAGGATCAGGGCAAAACCGTGGGACACGTTGTAGTCGGCGGGGTTCCATTCGTGAGACTTGAATTCGGTGATGTCCCAGATGGTTTTGTTGAGGAAGTTTTGGATCAGCGCCAGGTCGGTGCGCGCGTTTGCGTCCAGTTTTTCCGGATTGAATTTGGAAAAGTCATTCAGGTAGCTGCGGGCAAACACCAGCACTTTGCGGCGGAAATCCACATTGGGGACTTCCAGTTGACCGGCGACATCATAATAGCCATTGCTGATTGCCCATGTCGGGAACAGCTGCCACATGCGCTCGATCATCTGGTCGCTCAGTTTGTAAAACGCCTTTTGATCAAGGGAGGCGGTGACCTGGCTATCGGCCTGTTGCGCGCCACTATCCTCGGCAGCGGGGGGCGCTGCCAACGTCTGGGCATCGGTGGTGTCGGATTTTTGTCCGCATCCGCTGATCAGGGTTGCGGTGAACAGGGCGGCCGCTAAATGTTTCATGTCTAGACTCTGAATTATCATGTGAACAGGGCAAAAATTAGCACACTTGACTCAGAGTCCACACAAACTCCGGCTTTTATTTTGTGTGACCCAGGTCGCCTTGTTTCACATTGTGGGGCTGGTTAAAGTGGCAAAACGCGAATTTGTGGTCGAGTGCCACGATTCCATAATTCCAATTATGTATAAGGAGTCTGGGTATGACAGAACTAGCAGCACAGGCTTGTGAAGCCTGTCGGGCAGATGCGCCCCTGGTCAGTGATGAAGAGTTGGCGGAGCTGATCCGCGAAATTCCGGATTGGACCCCAGTTGCCCGGGATGGCGTCATGCAGCTCGAGCGGGTATTCAAGTTCCGCAACTTCAAGCAGGCACTGGCGTTTACCAATCGCGTGGGCGAGATTGCCGAAGAAGTCGGCCACCACCCGGCACTGCTCACTGAGTGGGGCAAGGTCACCGTGACCTGGTGGAGCCACGAGGCCGGCGGTCTGCACAAGAACGATTTCATCATGGCTGCGCGTACGGACAAGCAGGTAGACGCGGAATAACGCGGCTGTCCTGATTGCTCTGCCGCCACTGCTGGTATCGGGTGGCGGCAGATAAATCAACTGCCTGTTGCTGTCGAAAGTTCTGTTGTCAGTTCGATCAGGAAACAGTCAGGAAATTTCCATGCTGAAAATGAAAGCAGCCTGTGAATGTTGTAACGTGCCGCTCAGTCTCACTGGCCAAGCTTTTATCTGCTCTTTCGAGAACACCTTTTGCGCGGATTGCGCAGAGCAGTTCCGGCAGGTGTGTCCCAATTGCCAGGGCGACCTGGTACTTCGCCCCAGCCGCCGCTCATCCCCGACCCAGGTGGCCAAGTCCGGCTTCAAGGCCAAGCTCGAGAAAATCCTGCCCTGATCAGGCACTTTTCTGTGCCCAGAGCAAAAACTCCCGGTTGCCGTCTCCGCCCTTGATGGGGCTGTCGATATAGCTGTGTACCGTCAGGCCGAGTGTTGTGCACAGGTCACAAATGGCTTCCTGCACATCCCGATACAGGCGCTCGTCGCGCACCAGGCCGCCCTTGCCGATGTTTTCCGGCCCCACTTCAAACTGGGGTTTGACCAGGCTCAACAGGTGGCCGCCATTTTTCAGGAGTGGTGGCAGCTGCGGGAATATCAGGGTCTGGGAAATGAAAGATACGTCCATAACCACCGCGTCGAAGCCATCGTCGCCAAACGGGGCTACCTGATCCGCCGTGAGATGGCGGGCGTTGACCCCCTCGAACAGGTGCATGCGGGGATCCTGGCGCAGTTTGTCGGCCAGCTGGTCGCGTCCTACGTCCACCCCGACCACCAGTGCCGCGCCCCGTTGCAGCAGGCAGTCACTGAAACCGCCAGTGGAGCAGCCGACATCCAGGGCGTGCCAGCCCGCGGGGTCGAGACCGGTATGATCGAGGATACCCGCCAGCTTCAGGCCGGCGCGGGATACATAGCGGTCTTCGGGCAGCGGCTCTACCCGGATCTGGATGTCGTCCGGGAGTGACTGGCTGGCCTTCTGTGCGGGCCGCCAGTTTTGGCCCTCCGCAAGCAACACGCGCCCGGCATCGACCAGTTTCTTGGCGTGGGTACGGGAGTTGGCCAGCTGGCGCTGTACCAATAAGAGATCCAGACGGGTCATGAACGGCACTATAGTTCTAACAGATTGGAGGTGGGAGCGGCTGCCATGCTAACTTCTGTTCTTCGCTCTGAGAAGCGCCGGAAAGATTCCAGCGCTCGGGCAACCACGATTTAAGGATAAGAAGGAGTCGGCACTCGATGGCGAAAAATGTTTTGAGCAAATTCCAGATACGCAAGGGCGAGGTGTTTCAGGCACCGCTGGAAAATGCACTTGACCGGCTGGTTACGCCGTTTGAAGAGTTTATCCACCGCCAGAGCAGCAGTGGCCTGTTGCTGATGCTGTGCGCTGTCATTGCGCTGGTGGTTGCCAATTCCCCCTGGCAGGTGGCCTACGAGCATATCCTGCACTTACCGGTCGGTTACAACTTCGGTGACTGGTCACTGTCGATGAGTTTCCATCACTGGATCAACGACGGCCTGATGGCCATCTTCTTCCTTTTGGTGGGGCTGGAGCTCAAGCGCGAGTTTCTCGTCGGCGAGCTGTCGGAACTCAAACACGCGGTATTGCCGGTAATGGCGGCGATTGGCGGTATGGTGGTGCCGGCACTGATCTTTGCGGCCCTGAACGGCGGCACCCCGTCTGAGCGCGGCTGGGGTATCCCCATGGCTACGGATATCGCCTTCGCGGTTGGCTGTATCGCGCTTCTCGGAAACCGGGTGCCTCGCGCGGTGGTGACCTTCCTGGTTGCGCTGGCCATCGTCGACGACCTGGGCGCGATTCTGGTGATCGCCGTCTGGTATACCGAAAGCGTGAACATGACCGCGCTGGCCGCGGCTTTCGGCCTCGTGGTGCTGCTGTGGCTGTTGAATGTTGCGGGAGTGCGTCGTTCCCCGTCGTATATCTTCGTGGGCATTGCCCTGTGGTACGCGCTTTACAAAACCGGGGTGCACGCCACCCTCGCCGGGGTGATTACTGCCATGGCGATTCCGGCGCGTCCCAAATACGACCCGGTGGCGTTCAGCACCTTCGTCAAGGACATCATTCGCAGCTTTGACCGCTGTTTCCGCCCCGGCGACAAGATCATCGCCAACGACGCCCTGCGCGCCCGTGTGTCCGCGCTGGATAACGGCATTCACCTGGTGCAGTCACCGCTGCAGCGGATGGAGACCCGTTTGCATACACCGGTGGCCTTTATCGTGGTGCCGATCTTTGCTCTGGCCAATGCCGGTATCCCGGTGGACAGCTTTACCAATCCAACGGCGGTCTTCAATCCGCTGACACTCGGTGTCATTTGTGGCCTGGTGTTCGGCAAGCTGATCGGTATCACCGGCGCAACCTGGATTGGCTGGAAACTGGGCTGGGGTTCACTGCCCAATCATGGGACTTTCCACCACATTATTGGTGTGGCACTGCTGGGCGGTATCGGCTTTACCATGTCGATCTTTATTGCCGAGCTGGCATTTACCGGGGAACAGGAAATGCTGATTCAGGCGAAGGCCGGTGTGTTGCTGGCATCGCTGATCGCGGGGGTTGCCGGTTTTATGGTACTGCGCCGCGCACCGGTTGATGAGTCTACCGACAGCAATGGTGAGCTGGAGCATGCGGAACATTAGCAGCGGGCCATTAGCCGCGCGCCAGTAGCGGTGTGATGTTGCCTGGCCCAGGGGGAGTACTCGGGGCCAGGCGGGTTTTTTTTCAGGCGGGCAGTGACCGCCAGCCGATGCCCAGTAACGCGGCCCAGGCGGCGACGGCGCAGGCCAGCTGCCAGGGACGCGGCGCCTTGGCGAGAATCCCTGAGCCGTACACCACGCCGATACAGAGCCCCAGCAACAGCAGACTAACCTGTGTGTGGCTGGGGGCCTGTCCACCGCGGTACAGCAGCACCGGCCAGAATGTGACGATCAGTGCCGCAATCAGGCATGTAATGAACGTGGTGACTCTCAAAGCATTCATGGGCTGTCCAGCGATTGCCGGCGATTAAATTCGCTTGCGGCGTTTTCTCTCATTCGTCGAATTCAGTCTGGCGGCGATCCATATCTTCCGTTACCTCAAGCCACAGGGCGTTGACGATGGCAAAGGCGCACGCCAGAAGTACGCCGAGAATCCAGGTGAAATACCACATAGTTCCGCTTCCTGTTCCGTTCCTTCAGTAGCTGCTGTGTGAGTTCTCTTCGATATATTCCTTGGTGACCCGGCCGAACATCTTGCGATAGCACCAGCTGGTGTAGAGCAGGATGAGGGGCACGAAAATTACCGCAGCGGCAAACATCAGTCCCAGGGTCAGCTGGCTCGAGGTGGCATCCCACATGGTGAGGCTGATGTTCGGGTCGCGGGAAGAGGGCATCACAAACGGGAACAGCGCCACGCCAGCGGTGAGAATCACGCAGGCGACACACAGCGAGCTGGACAGAAATGCCAGTGGCCTTTCCGCGCGGCTCAGCAGCAGGGTGATCGCCGCCATCACAAACCCCAGCAATGGAATTGACCACAGCAGCGGGTGTTGCAGGTAATTCGCCTGCCAGCCCGGATTGCCATAGGCCACCGTTTTCATCAGCGGATTGATTTTGTCGCCCACAGGTTTGCTGTCGACGACCTGCATGCCGTCAATACCCAGCAACAGCCAGATACCAGCGAGGACAAACAGAATGACCACCGCGGCTGCGCAGAGCTGGGTCATGGACTGGGCCCGCATCAGCAGCAAGCCGCGGGTTTTCAACTGCAGCCAGGCGCCGCCCTGCATGGCCAGCATGGCCACCGCCAACAGTCCGCAGATCAGCGCGAAGGGGTGGAGAAGCTGCCAGAAGGCACCGTGGTAACTGGGGCGCAGCAGCGGATCCAGCTCGAACGGAAGCCCCAGCATCAGGTTGCCGAAGGCCACGCCAAATATCAGCGGCGGTACCAGGCTGCCGATGGTCAGGCCCCAGTCCCACAGGTTGCGCCAGCGCGGGTCATCGATTTTCGAGCGGTAATCGAAACCCGCCGGGCGGAGAAACAGTGCGCACAGGGCGATGATGAGCGCCGCATACAACCCGGAAAACGCCGCCGCGTAGACCATCGGCCAGGCGGCGAAAATGGCACCGCCGGCGGTGACGAGCCACACCTGGTTGCCTTCCCAATGCGGGCCCACGGTATTGATCATCACCCTCCGATCCATATCGGTCTTGCCGATGACCCGCAGCAGCATGCCCACGCCCATAACGAAACCATCGGTAATCGCAAAACCGATCAGCAGTACCCCAATGAGCGCCCACCAGATCAGCTTGAGTGTTTCGTAGTCCATGGGGATTGCCTCTCCTGCCGATATTCCTAAGCCTGGGGTTCGGGTTTGCCGGCCAGCTCAAAGTGGTACTTGCCGGTGCCCAGGCTCGACGGCCCGAGGCGGGTAAAACGCAGCATCAGGTATACCTCCACCACCGCCAGTGCCGTGTAGAAGGCGATGATCGCCGTCAGGCTGCCAATCACTTCACCGCGGCTGATGGAAGAGGCCGACATGTAGGTGGGCAGGACTTCAGCGATGGACCAGGGCTGGCGGCCGTATTCCGCCACGATCCAGCCGCACTCTGCGGCAATCCATGGCAGCGGCAGTGACCACAGGCTGGCATACAGGATGGCGCGGCTGCCGGCACTGCGGTGACGGGCGGACTGGATAAATGCGGCGATAAAAACAAACAGCATGATAAAGCCGGCGCCCACCATGATGCGGAACGTCCAGAACAGGGGAGCGACCCTGGGGATGGAATGTTCCGCGGCCTGTTTGATCTGCTCGTCGGTCGCATCGGTAATATTTTCCGTATAGCGCTTCAGCAGCAGCCCGTAGCCGAGGTCGAACTGCATGTCGGCAAAGGCATTTTTGGTTTCCTGGCTGGTGTCGCCGGCGCGCAGTTTTTCCAGCAGGGTATAGGCTTCGATCCCGCGCCGGATACGCTTTTCGTTGTCCGGGATAATGCGGTCGAAGCCGACCACTTCTTCATCCAGTGAGCGGGTTGCAATCAGTCCCAGGGCCCAGGGCACTTTCACTTCGAAGCGGTTCCGCCTTTCCTCCTGATCCGGTATCGCAAACAGGGTGAAAGACGCGGGCGGTTTCTGGGTTTCCCACTCCGCCTCGATGGCGGCGAGTTTCACCTTCTGCACATCGCCGACGGTGTAGCCGCTTTCATCCCCGAGCACGATCACCGACAGAATCGATGCGAGGCCGAAGCTGGCGGCGATGGCGAACGAGCGCCGTGCAAAGGGAACATCGCGCTTTTTCAGCAGGTAGTAGGAAGACACGCTGAGCACGAACATGGCCCCGGTCACATAACCCGCTGCCACGGTGTGCACAAATTTGACCTGGGCGACCGGGTTGAACAGCACATCGGAGAAGCTGGCCAGCTCCATGCGCATGCTCTCGTAATTGAATTCTGCGCCAATGGGGTACTGCATCCAGCCGTTGGCAATCAGTATCCAGAGCGCAGACAGGTTGGAGCCGATGGCCACCAGCCAGGTACAGATCAGGTGCTGTACCTTGCCCAAGCGATCCCAGCCGAAAAAAAACAGGCCGATGAACGTGGACTCGAGGAAAAAGGCCATCAGTCCCTCGATTGCCAGCGGCACCCCGAAGATATCGCCCACATAGTGCGAGTAGTAACTCCAGTTAGTGCCGAACTGGAACTCCAGGGTGATGCCGGTGGTGACGCCCAGTGCGAAGTTGATACCGAACAGCTTGCCCCAGAACTTGGTCATGTCCCGGTAAATCGTCTTGCCGGACATCACATAGCAGGACTCCATGATCGCGAGGATGAATGAGAGCCCCAGCGTCAGCGGCACGAATAGAAAGTGGTAGAGCGCCGTCAGTCCAAATTGCAGCCGGGATAAATCGACAACAGCTTCATCAATCACTTAACGCTCCTTGTCACCGTGATCACGAGGTGGGGTGTTGGCTTCCGAATGCAGCAGGCGAGCAGGCACCGGCTCGACTTTTTCCGGATCAGGGCTGAAAAAGAAAATTTTGAGCAGGGCGATCAGGATCAATTTGATAATCAGCACCGCGCCAAGCTCCAACAGCAGGCGACGATCGGCAAGGGTCATGGGAATTCCGCCTGTTCATCCGGGCCACGTTATTTTGGCCGAGTCATTCGGGAAGAGACGCTGCGCGCAACCAGCCTAGCAACGATGTGGCGACAGCGGCATTCGGCGGGGCACTTTTGGCGCGGCAGTTTGCTTCTAGTCTGTGTTAGCATCGCAGCGGTTATTTTTGGTCAGGCCAAAAGGTGGCTGTGCATGTTTTTGGTCGGCTGGTTTCATGGGGCGTTTAATGCAGGGGAGGGAAGTCGATGCGAACTGGAATGAGCCGGGGCCGGGTACTGCTGGCGTTCAGTGTGCTCTTGTTTGCGGCTGTGGCCGAGGGCAAGCCGGTGGGCGAAGGATTCCCTGTGGATAACAGCTTTACCCTGGACAAGGCCTTTGCCAAGTACCGCAGGGACTTCCCGCACATTGAGATAGCCCGGGTAGCGCCGGCCGCCGGCGTTGCGGTTGAGCGCGGCCTTGTGTACCGCCAGCTCGGCAAACGGCCGTTGCACCTGGATCTGTTCCGGCCGGCGCCAGGGACAGAAGTCCATGGTGCTGTGCTGTTAGTCCATGGCGGTGGCTGGCGCTCGGGTAATCGCACACTGCAGGAGCCCATGGCCACCTTCCTGGCCAACCGGGGTTTTGTGGCGGCCACGCTGGAGTACCGCCTGTCACCGGAAGCCCGCTATCCCGCTGCGGTTGTGGATATCAAGGCGGCGCTGCGCTGGCTGCGGCAGCGGGCCGGGGATTACGGCTTTGATCCGGGCAATCTGGCGATACTCGGCGCTTCGGCAGGCGGCCAGCTGGCCAATCTGGTTGGGGTTACGCCGGGCGTCGAAATCTTTGGCGGAGACGGTGATCCCGCGGCCGAAGCCGTGAAAGCCATCGTCAACCTCGATGGGGTGGTCAGCTTTACCACGCCGCTGGCGCTTAAATATGAAAACGACCCGCGCAAGCAGCCTTCGGCGGCGGGCGCCTGGTTTGGCGGAACCTATGAAGAAGTGCCGGAACTGTGGCGGCAGGCATCGCCGCTGGTCTATGTGGATAACCCGGGCCGCGGCGAAGGTGGTGCCGGAGAGGGTTTGGAAAAGGCTGGGGAAAACCTGGTGCCGACGTTGTTTGTTAACAGCAGCCAGCCGCGCTTCCACGCCGGGCGGGATGACTATCGGGCAAAACTGCAGCGGGCCGGTGTGGCCACAGAGGTGATGACCCACCCGCAAACGCCCCATGCGTTCTGGCTGTTTGAGCCCTGGTTTGCGCCGACGGCCGCCCGCGTCGAAGCCTTCCTGCAGCAGCATTTTTCCCGCTGACTGACGGTCAAAATGGCCGGGCTGCAACGCGCTAAATAACTGTCGCCGTGGCGAAGGATTGCTGGATATACTCGCTGCCCATTACCTACTTTCTTGTGGAGGCGACAGGCCCATGCAGCAGGCCGACCAGTTTATCGATTTGCTCAAGTTACTGGTGCGCAGCCCCAGTGTTGTGGGCGCAGAGCACTCGTTTCTCCGCGTCCTGCAGCGGGAGCTGGAAGAGCGCGGTGCGAAGGTGACCTGGTACGAGGGCCTGCTGGTGGCACAGGGCAGCCGTCCCCACAGCGCGATGTTTTCCGCACACATCGACCGCCATGGCCTCATCTGTACCGGCCCTAATGAGTTCCAGTACGCGGCGTTTGTGTCCGGGCGTCGCTCCGACCTGCTGGGTAACTCGGTTTCCGAAAAGCTGATGACGAAAATCGTCGACCGCTTCCGGGGCGTCCCGGTAACCGCGTACGAACCCTGGTCCGGCTCTTATTTTGGCTCCGGCGTGATCCGCCGCGCCTATGTGTGTGAGTACCGCAATAACCTGATCTTTGAAGTGACCGGCCTCGAACACCTGGTGGCGGGGACGCCGGTGGCGTTTACCGATCGCCTGCGCATGGCCGATGGCATCCTCAGTGCCCAGCTCGACAACGTGCTGACCGCTGCTCACCTGGTTCACCTGTTTTCGCTCGGATTTGAAGGCACGGCCTTTTTTACCGCTCAGGAAGAGTCCGGCAGTAGCTGGCGCTATCTGCTGGAATGGTTCCGCCGGTTCAACGGCGGTACGGACAATCTGATTGTGGTGGATACCAGTCCCTATCCGGATCGCCGCGCGGCGGACCTGCAGCAAGTGGTGCTGCGGCGCCGGGATGCCAACGCCGAGTTTCACCGCGACACTACCACGCGGCTGGAGAAACTGTGTCTGCAGAACGATATTGCCTACAGCTTCAAGGACGCCTATATCGACGAGCAGAACAGTATCGCCCTGGCGCAGGGGCAGGAGCCGCAATCACTGGGCAGTACCGAGCTGGGGCGGATCGTGGCGGCCTCCAGTGGCTACGTGCAGGGCACCACCCTGCAGATTCCCACCACCGGCTATCACACCATGGAAGAGTCGGCAGCCATGAGCGCCAACAGTGCCTTCAGCGAACTGCTGGTGGCGATTGCTGCCGAGGGCGACGGCTTCAGAACTCTTCGCTGAGTGAATACTGGTTGCAGCGATTGTTGCAGTAGGGCCGGTCTGACCGAATAACGCCAGTTTCCGGGTGTACCGTAAGCTGGCGTTTTTTATTGCCGTGATAGGCGACCACGTTCCAGTAGCCGTTGCGGAAGCTGATGCTGCTGAAGCTGTGGAACCCGAGGCGCTGCAGGCGGGTTCGCACCAGGCCGGCACTGAGTGCCACCTCTGAAGGCGTGTTGCCGTCCAGGTCGGGGCCATACAGGTGCGGCGGGATCTGGGTCTGCCCCGAGGGGCCGGAAAACTGGAAGTCATTGGCGGTGAACGGGCCCGGTTGCTGGGCGGCCGCACCGGATCCCAGCCCCAGGGCCAGGAAAGCAGCGGCGGCGAAGGCCGGAAGCCGGTGTCGCAGGGCGTCGGCAAACTGCATGGAATTCCCCAAATTGCCTTTATCAGGACATTGGTAGGGTGGGGTACCCAGGAATCCAAGGGGAATATTGCCCTGCGAGGAGGAATGGCACCGGCAGGCTGTGGATACGACCAGTGGAGCCGCTGGCACGTTGGCCGAGGCCCTATAGAATGGCCGGTCACGGAAACGCTGCTAGAATGGCGCGCTATTTATCATTTTCGATGAGAATGGCGTCCACTATGACTCTAAAAACCCTCTGCCGTCGCCTGGGGACGGTGTTGCTCGGATTTGCCGGCAGTACTGCGGCAATCGCCGCCGACCCCCTCAATGTAACCGGTGACAAGTTCCGCCAGCTGGAAGAGCTGCTGCCCACCCCGAATACCTACCGCGCGGCCTCCGGAGCGCCGGGACACGCCTACTGGCAGCAGCAGGCCGACTACGACATCAAGGTCTCCCTCGACGACGAGAAGCAGCGCATCACCGCGTCTGAAACCATCACCTATATCAACAACTCCCCGGACACCCTGCGCTACCTGTGGCTGCAGCTGGACCAGAACCGCTTCAAGCCCAACTCCTCGGGCAACCTGGCGGCGCCGGTGGATGTTGAATCCATCGCCCCGGACACCATTCCCTTCGGCAGCTTCCGCCGCGAAGTGGTTTCCGCGGAGTTCGATGGCGGTTACCAGATCACCAAGGTGGCCGACGCCAATGGCCGCGACCTGCGCCACACCATCGTCGACACCGGCATGCGCATCGATCTGCCGCAGCCGCTGAAGCCGGGTGCCAAGGTCAGCTTCCGAGTGGACTGGGCCTACAACGTGATCGAGCAGAAGGCCCTCGGCGGCCGTTCCGGCTATGAGTTCTTCGAGCGCGATGGCAACTACCTGTATGAGATTGCCCAGTGGTTCCCGCGCATGGCGGCGTACAACGATGTCAGCGGCTGGCAGAACAAGCAGTTCCTGGGCCGCGGCGAGTTTGCCCTGGAGTTCGGCAATTACCGCGTGGCCATCGATGTGCCGGCGGATCACGTGGTGGCTTCCACCGGTGTGCTGCAGAACCCGGAAGATGTCCTGACCCGTGAGCAGCGCGAGCGCCTGAAGAAGGCCCGCACGGCGAAGAAGCCGGTGATGATCATCACCAAGGACGAAGCGCTGGAAAACGAGAAGAGCCGCAGCAAGCAGCGTAAGACCTGGGTCTTCGAAGCTGACAATGTGCGCGACTTCGCCTGGGCGTCCTCGCGCAAGTTCCTGTGGGACGCGCAGGGCTACAAGAAAGGCGGCACCGACACCATGGCGATGTCTTTCTACCCGGAAGAGGGTACGCCGCTGTGGGACAAGTACTCCACCGAGTCCATCATCCACACCATGGATGTGTACAACCGCTACAGCTTTGATTATCCGTACCCCACCTCCATCTCCGTGAATGGCCCGGTCGGCGGTATGGAATACCCGATGATCACCTTCAACGGCCCGCGCCCGGAGATCGACGAGGAAGACCGCAGCAAGCGCACCTACTCCCGTCGCACCAAGTACGGACTGATTTCTGTGATCATCCACGAGGTAGGCCACAACTACTACCCGATGATCATCAACTCCGATGAGCGCCAGTGGACCTGGATGGACGAAGGCCTCAACACCTACGTTCAGTTCCTCGCCGAGCAGGAGTGGGAAGAGAAGTACCCGTCGCGCCGCGGCGATGCGCGCAAGATTGTCGAGTACATGAAGAGCGAGAACCAGGTTCCGATCATGACCAACTCGGAATCCATCCTGCAGTTCGGCAACAACGCCTACGGCAAGCCGGCCACTGCACTGAACATCCTGCGCGAGTCCATTATGGGCCGCGAACTGTTCGACTTCGCCTTCCGTGAATATGCCGAGCGCTGGAAGTTCAAGCGCCCGATGCCGGCGGATTTCTTCCGCACCATGGAAGACGCTTCCGGTATGGATCTGGACTGGTTCTGGCGCGGCTGGTTCTACACCACCGACCACGTGGATATCAGCCTGGACCAGGTGCGTCACTACAACGTGGGCACCAAGAACCCGGATATCGAGAATCCCTGGAAGCGCAAGAAGTTCGAGCAGGAGCCGGAGACGGTGACCGAGCGCATCAACCGCGCGAACAAGATGACCCGTATTGTTGATGGCAAGCCGGAACTGGCTGACTTCTACAACGAACACGACGAGTTCGATGTTTCCAACGCGGACCGCAACAGCTACACCGGCATGCTGGAAGGTCTGGAAGACTGGGAAAAAGACCTGCTTAAGGTCGAGAGCAATGTGTACGTGCTCGACTTCAGCAACATTGGTGGCCTGGTTATGCCGCTGATCCTGAAGCTCGATTACGAAGACGGCAGCAGTGAGGAACTGCGTATCCCGGCCGAGATCTGGGCGCGCAATGCCCAGAAGACCTCCAAGATGCTGGTGCGCGGCAAAGACAAGGTACTGAAGTCTGTGGTGCTGGATCCGCATTGGGAGACGGCGGATGTGGACGTGGAGAACAACTACTTCCCGCGCCGTATCATCAAGTCCCGCCTGGAGCTGTTCAAGGACGAGGAGTCCCGCAACCTGATGAAGGATTGGGAAGCCGAGCTCAAGGAAGACTGATCAACGCCCTGATCTACCGGGGTGGCCGTTCTGGCTGCCCCGCCTTTTCCTTACACTTCCATAACCGTTTGCCCGCATTCCGGGAACCATGTCCGGATTCTTTGCGGCAACCAGAGGTTTTCAGCCATGCATAAAGCATTCGCGCGTTTCTTCAGTTTCAGTGTTATTGCACTGGCCACTTTCCTGCTGGCGGCGCAGGCCCAGGCGCACCGCTACCACTTCGGTATTACCGAGCTGGCGGTGAATGAGCGCACCCAGTCCCTGGAAATTTCCCACCGCTTTTTTGTCGCCGATATGGAGCGCGCGCTGTCACTGAGTGCCAGCAAGGAAATCAAGGACGCGCAGCAGCCGATGGAGGCTTACGTGAATGAGCGCTTCCAGATCCGCACCGCCGACGGCGAAATCCTGAAGCCCAAGTGGGTGGGGGTGGAGTCGGATGTACACGATGTGTGGGTCTACCAGGAACTGCCACTGGCTGCGGTGCAGGGCAAGACATTGCAGGTGCGCCAGTCCATGCTGATGGAAATTGAGCGCGACCAGGTCAATACGGTCAACCTCACCCGCGCGGGCAAAACCGAGAGCTTTACCCTGAAGCCGGGCGCCAGTGAGGTCGCGATCAGCCTGTAACTGGCAGTCGCTAAGGGACGTCAGCCGCAGCTGCAGCAGCGCCGGGTCTTGTCGGTTTTGCCAATGCCCGGGTTGAAGGTATTGGTAGGATCCAGTTGTTCAAAGAACTGCCGCTGCGCGTCTGATGCCTGGTACAGGTGCCCGACGTTATGTTCTGCCGGGAAGCGCGCACCGCGCTGTTCGAGCAGTGCCAGCATGGCGTTTTTGACCGCCTTGGTATCGGCACCTTTTTTCAGGATGTAATCCTGGTGGAACACATTGCACAGGAAGTGCCCGTAGTACAGCCGGTGTTCTATCTGGCTGTCGATCTCCGGCGGCAGCTGTTCCTCCCAGTTGAGGTCGTTGCGGCGCAGGGCAATGTCCAGCGCCAGCAGCTCGCCCACTTCCCGGTGGTGCACGTTCTGGTAACGCATGGCCGCGCCGGCGGAAACGAAACGGTGCAGCATGGCCTTGGCCGCTTCCTGCTCCGTGCATTCAAAATAATCCCCGCTGTTTTCCCCATTGCTGAAGAACCTGTTCAGCCACTGCCGTGTGGGCTCTATGCCGTCGTCGGCCACTTTCAGGATCAGGTGGTGTTCATAGGCTTTGCGGTATTCAAGCATCCTTGCCGGCAGGTGCTGCGGCAGTAGCTTGCTGAACGCCTGCAGCAGCCGTTCGGTTAAAAACGTGGGCAGGAAACGGCGCTTTTCCAGCCACGCATCCAGTCTTCCCTTGGTGCTGAAAAACTGCGGCATATTTTCAGTACCCAGTTTTTCGATTACAAAGAAGTTGTCTTTGCCGTACTTCGCCGCCAGATCAAACATGTTTCGGTGCAGGTACTCGCCGAGTACCGGCAGCGTCGGCAGTTCCGAGAGCAAACCGCGCCGCAGGCGGGCAAATACCGCGGGATCATTGCTGCCGATGTAGAACGTCTGGGTGGCCTGTGGCGTGGGATAGGTATCCAGGCGCACGGCAAACACCGCGACCTTGCCGGCGCAGCCACTGGCTTCGAACAGCCGCCGCGCGTCGCCGTTAAAGCGGGAAGGGGTGTCGGCATGCACTTCGCGGATGCGCTGCAGATATTCCCGGTCTGAGGCCATGCGGGGGGTGGGGTCGGTTGTGGATCGGGGGAGGTCGCCTACTGCCTGGAATTTGCCGCGCTCAAGATTGTGCAGCATTTCTTCCGGCGTTTTGCCGAGGTCGATGCCCAGGTGATTGACGAGTTCCAGCTGGCCGTCTGCGTTGACCTGCGCATACATCGCCAGCTCGGTGTAGGCCGGGCCCCGCTGGCACAGGGCGCCGCCGGAGTTATTGGCAATACCGCCAACAATCGACGCACCGATACAGGACGAGCCGATCTCCGAGTGGGGCGCGCGCCCGATTGGCCCGAGCATTTTTTGCAGCTTGTGCAGGGTGGCGCCGGGCAGGGCGACCACCTGGCGGCCGTCGTCCAGCAGGTGAATTGCGTCCATTTTTAGCGTGCTGATAATCACCACCGGGCGATCGTAATCGCTACCGCTGGGCGTCGACCCTTCGGTGAGCCCGGTATTGGCCGCCTGCAGGATAATAATGGCTCCGGCATCGACACAGCATTGCAGTGCGCGCCACAGATCCACCAGCCGTCGCGGGAACAGAACCGCAAGCGCGTCGCCCTCTCCGGAGCGGAACCCCTTGCGGTAGTGCTCGGTGCGCACGGGATCCGTGAGTATGTCCCTGGTATCCAGGATGTCCTGCAGTTGGTCTATCAGTGTGTGCATAAAGTCTGGCTGTTCCGTGCCGGCCGTGGCGAGCGTTTATGAGTGCACGGCAAGCGCCATGTGCACACTCACTCTGTATCTGTTTTGGACTCCAGGATCTCGCCACTGTTGGGATCGACGAGGAGTTCGTACTTTTCCCCTTCTTTGAACGCCTCAATCTCCCAGCGCTCCTTCTCCAGGGACACCTCAATGATCGGGGTAAAACCCTGCTGCTCCAGCTTGGTGAGCACCACCGACAGCGCCATGGCGCCGGGAGGTGGTTTTTCATCTGCGAGCAGCGGTTGCGCGAATGCCAGAGTGCCGAGGGCCATCCCGGCCAGCGTCGTGCGGAGTTTTTTCATCTGATCACCATGTCGTTGAATGTCTCAGATCTGGGTTGTCGGTGCAATTCACTCTTGGTCGGAGCCGGTTGGTGAAAGTCGCTGTTGCATCATGAAACACCACTCATCGCTGCCGCCGTCAGGCCCGTGCGCGCCATCGCCGCCGGTGAGCTTGTCGACCGCAGCAAACCACTCGTCACTGCCGACCGCCGGCAGTCCGGATGGATACTGGTTGGCGACGTCCTGGCTGTGGATACTGAGCACCTGCTGGTTGACCCACTCAAACCACGGATCCGTGCAGATGAGCTGTCCCATTGAGTTCGGGCCAGAGTTCTGGCTGTCGACAGATGAGTCGTCAGCTGAGCTTTCAGTGCCCGCACTGCTGTCGCTCTGTGATGCGGCATCATTGTCTTCCTGACCGGGGCTGGTCGGCTGGGCGGCGGGGGCTACGTCGGGATCGTGGGTTTCCGTTTGCCTGCCACAGCCAGCGAGGGCGAGAGTGGACAGCAGGGCAATGATCCAAAGGTTGGATCCCGCGGATACTCTCTTCATCGATGCTCTCTTCATGGATACTCCATAGGCATTGCGGTTATCCGGTTCGCTAGTAAGCATAGGTTGAAATTTGCGACTTGCTAAATCGCATTTTCAGTGTCCCCGGGCATCGCGGGCACCTGGCCGCGCGACAGGCCTTTGTGCGGCAGATGATTGACTTTACTGTGGCTTTTAAATGAGAATCCTTCTCAAATTGAGACATGCTAAGGATCAAAAATGGATATTCGGTCGAGAATTGCTGCGTTGGTTTGTGCCCTGGGCGCGATGTCCGGGCCGGTGGCTTCGGTGCACGCCGCAGAACAGGTGAACATCTACTCCTACCGCCAGCCGTTTCTGATTCAACCGGTGCTGGACAAATTTACCGAAGAGACCGGTATCGAGACCCGGGTGGTATTTGCCAGCAAGGGGCTGAATGAGCGGTTGCAGCGGGAAGGGCGCAACAGCCCCGCAGATGTGGTGCTGACTTCCAATACCAGCAACCTGACCGAGCTGGTGAGCAAAGGCCTGGCACAGCCCGTCGAGAGTGAGATCCTGGAGAAAAATATCCCGGCGCAGTTCCGCGACCCGAAAGGCGAATGGTTTGGCCTGACAACCCGGGCGCGCCTGATCTACGCGTCTAAAGACCGGGTAAAGCCCGGTGAAATCACCCGCTATGAAGACCTGGCCGATCCCAAGTGGAAGGGGCGCATCTGCACCCGCAGCGGCAAGCACCCGTATAACCTCTCGCTGTTCGCTTCGATGATTGCCAACCACGGCGTCGAGGAAACCCGCACCTGGCTCGAAGGCGTCAAGGCGAATTTGGCGCGCAAGCCGCAGGGCAATGACCGTGCCCAGGTCAAAGCGATCAGCGAGGGCGTGTGTGACCTGTCGCTGGGCAACAGCTATTACTTCGGCAATATGATTACCAACACCGAGCAGCCGGAACAGATCGAGTGGGCCAAGTCCGTCAATCTGGTATTCCCCAACCAGCAGGATCGCGGAACCCACATGTTCATTTCCGGTGCGGCGGTGACCAAGCACGCGCCGAACCGCGACAACGCGGTAAAACTGCTGGAGTTCCTGAGCGGACCGGGCGCTCAGCACCTGTATGCGGAAATGAATTTTGAATTCCCGGTACGCCCCGGCACGCCGCGCTCTGCGCTGATCAATCAGTACATTGGTGACTTCAAGGAAGACAGCATGAGCCTGACGGAAATCGGGGCGCATGTACCGGAAGCGTCCAGGCTTGTGGATGAAGTGGGCTTCGATTTCTGACGTTGTGGATAAACGCCTTTAGAATGCCGGGTCAATGCCCGGCATTTTTTTGTTTGCGAGATGTGATATTCCCGTGCTGAATCTGTTCAAAACCCGATGGGGACTGACGGTCGCCCTGATCGCTGGCGTGGTTGCGCTGCCAGTGCTGTCCATTTTCTGGCTGGCGTTCTCCCCGGAGGAGAACATCTGGCCGCACCTCTATGAGACAGTGCTGTTCCACTACGTAGGTGCCACGCTGGTGCTCGCTGCCGGGGTCGGTCTGCTGACACTGGTTGCGGGGGTAGGCGCGGCCTGGCTGGTGACCATGTGCCGCTTTCCGGGGCGGGGTTTCTTCCAGTGGGCGCTGTTACTGCCATTTGCGGTGCCCGCTTACGTGATCGCCTACGTGTACACCGACCTGCTCGAGTACGCCGGGCCGGTACAGCGCGCGCTGCGCGGCTGGTTTGGCTGGCAGAGCAGCCGCGAATACTGGTTCCCGGAAATCCGCAGCATGGGCGGCGCCATCGCCATGCTGTCGCTGGTGCTCTATCCCTATGTGTATATGCTCGCGCGCGCCGCCTTCCTCGAACAGTGCGGCACCATTCGCGCGGCCAGCCGGGTGCTCGGTTGTTCGCCGTGGCACAGCTTCCTGCGTGTCTCCCTGCCCATGGCGCGGCCGGCGATCGCGGTGGGCCTCTCGCTGGTGTTGATGGAAACCCTGAACGATTTCGGCACGGTGGATTTCTTCGCAGTGCGCACCCTGAGCGTGGGTATCTACGATACCTGGCTCAGCCGCGGCAACCTGAGTGGCGCCGCGCAGATAGCCTGCAGCACACTGGTGTTTGTGGTGCTGCTGGTAGCACTGGAGCGGCTGGGGCGCCGGCGCCAGCGGCATTTCACCAGCGCGAGCTCGCGCCGCGACGACAGCTACACCTTGCGCGGCAGCCGGGCGCTGGCGGCAGCCGCCTTCTGTTCCCTGCTGGTCACCGGTGGCTTCGGTATCCCGCTGCTGGTACTGGGCAATTATGTCCTGCAGAACTTCGCCAGCTACTGGGATTCCCGCTTTATCGAAATCGCCGGTAACAGCCTGTTATTGTCGGTCGCAGCCGCTGCGGCAACCGCCTTTCTGGGGTTGCTGCTGGCCTATGGACGGCGCCTGCAGCCCGGCCGCTCGATCTCGGCTCTAGTGGGACTGTCCAAGCTCGGATATGCGATGCCCGGGGCGGTACTGGCGATCGGTGTGCTGATCCCGCTGGCGGCGTTCGACAATGCCCTGGATGCTTTCCTGCGCACACATTTCGACGTATCCATCGGGCTGCTGCTCAGTGGCAGCCTGTTCGCGGTGCTGTTTGCCTACACGGTGCGATTCCTCGCGGTGGCGGCCGGAGCCATCGAAACGAGCCTGGAAAAGGTCACGCCGTCCATGGATCGCGCGTCGCGCTCACTGGGGCGCAACAGCTGGCAGACGCTGTGGCAGGTACACCTGCCCTTGATCCGCGCCGGTGTGCTGAGCGGTGCACTGGTGGTGTTCGTGGACTGCATGAAGGAGTTGCCGGCGACCCTGCTGCTGCGGCCATTTGGGTTCGAAACCCTGGCTACGTACGTGTACCAGTTTGCGTCGGATGAAATGCTCGAGCGCTCGGCGCTGGGGTCACTGATGATCGTGCTGGTGGGGCTGCTGCCAGTGATTTTGTTGAGTCGGTCGATGGGGCGCTCGAAAAGTCGGCAGTCGGAAACCGCGGACGTGGTGGAAAGTACCGAAGCGCCTTCTCTGGGCTAGGCAACGGATCGGCCGGGCGATTGGCCGCCGGGTTTCGATGGTCAGCTCCCGGCGCTGGGCGCGACGCAAAAAAAATCCCGGAAGTTTCCGGGATTTTTTTTGCTGGATAGGGAAGCGCTTACAGTGCGGATGCCGCGCCTGCCGCCTCAGCGCCGGCGGCATCCACCAGTGCGGGTCCTTCGTCATTCGCTGCCGCGGCCGCCAGGCGCTGCTCTTCGATACGGCTGTTCCAGGTCAGGAGTGCCTGGTAATGGCGGATGTTCTGCACGTAGGTGACCGGCTCCCAGCCACGGGCGTAGCCGTGTTTCAGGTGTTTGTAGTACTGGCGCTTGGCAAGCAGGGGCAGGTGATCGCGCACATCGGGCCAGCGATCCGGGTTGCCGCCCAGCTTTTCGGTGAGGATCCGTGCATCTTCCAGGTGGCCATAGCCGACGTTGTATGCGGCCAGTGCCATCCAGGTGCGATCCGGCTCGCGGATACGCTCGGGGATCTTGTCGCGCACCTGCAGGAAATAGCGGGTACCGCCATCGATGCTTTCGAGCGGGTCGAGGCGGTTCACACCCATTTCCTTCGCTGTGGCGCGGGTCAGCATCATCAGGCCGCGCACGCCGGTAGGCGACTTGGCGCGGGGGTTCCAGTGGGATTCCTGGTAGCTCAGTGCGGCCAGCAGTTCCCAGTCGAGCTCGTATTTCTCCGCGGCCTTCTGCAGCTCATCCCGCCAGCGGGGCAGGCGTTCACGGGTCAGCTGGGCGAACGTCTGGGCGCCGCCTACGTTCATTTTGCTCACGTGGCCAAAGTGCAGCTCCCGCAACTCCGCAACCAGGCCGCCGGTGTTCGCCCGCAGCATGAAGTTGCGCGCGGCGCGGTACAGGGTGTCGTCGTCACTTTGCGGGAAGGCCCAGGATACCGGCTGGTATTGGGTCAGGTTGAAGGCCACGTAGGTGTTGGGGTAGAGACCGCGGTGTACCGCGTAGGCGTTGGAGTCAACCACGGCGTAGTGGAACTTGCCTGAATTGACCATATCCACCAGCTCCATGGCGTCGGCATCGGAGACTTCTTCCCACTGCAGGCCCGGATAGCGCTCGGACAGCTTGCGGAGCTGCTCGGCGTGGGCACTGCCGGCGATGGTGGCCACCGTTTTACCTTCCAGGTCAGCGATGCTGCGGGGGCGGGTCTCACCGAGGCGGTAAATCACCTGCTGGCGGATCTCGAAATAGGAGGGGGCAAAGCGTACCTGCTCGCGGCGCTCCGGGGTGACGGTCAGCGCGGCGGCGGCCAGATGGGCATCGGAGTCCGGGCTGCTGAGTTCGCGGAACAGGTGCGGCAGGTCGTGCACATCGCGGATTTCGAGCTTGACCCCGAGCTCGCGGGCAAACGCCTTGAGCATGTCGTACTCGAAGCCGGTGTAATGACCGTTGGCATCTTCGTAATAGGTGGTGGGGCCGTTTTGGGAGAGAACCACCAGGGTGCCTGACGCCTTGACCTTCTCAAGCGTGCTCGGCGCCTTGCTGGCCACCAATAGCGAGGCACAACAGGCCAGAGCAGCCCCTTTGAGGAGGCGGCGGCTGTAGCGCAGCAGTCGGCTTTTCATGATCATAGGCAGTTCCCTCGAGTCCGTTCTTTGCTTTATTTTCAGTGACGTCGCACCTAGCACCGGGGGCTCCCGGGGCGCGTCCGTCTCGCGGTCAGCTATCCTTTGCTACCCGCGTTCGGTACCCGGCTGTACATAATTTGGTCTGGCTCGGGTCAAAAGCGCGGCAATTTTACCCTAAACCCAATCCGAAAGACCAATCCCAAAGATATGGCGTTTATTGCTTTGTGAACAGTCGGCTTGTTTTGCCCCGTTAAGTGTAGTAGGTCGCGCCGGTGTGAAGTTTGTACCGGGGCAGTCGGGGTTGTCCGATGCGCCAGGAATTACTCCTTATGCCGGCCGACGAACTAGCTTGTCTATATATGCTCATCTTTACTGGCAGAGCAGTGTTGGAGACGCTGAGCTTCAGGTACAATGCGCGCGCTCCGATTCCCGGTGCCTCTGTGGGGCCTTATAAGCCACTGTTCCCAGTCCCGCAGGTGCTCAAAATCCAGACAAGAGGCCAACTCCCGCGATGCTAGTTCTGCGTGGTGCTCCCGCACTGTCGAAATTTCGCCATCAAAAACTTCTCAACCAACTCCGTGCGTTGCAGCCAGCCATTGCCGACGTCTATGCCGAGTTTGTCCACTTCGCCGACAGCAAGAAGCTGAGCAAGAAAGACCAGGCGCTGCTGGAGCGCCTGCTGCAGTACGGTCCCACCGAGGAAAAGCATCAGCCAGAGGGCGAACTGCTGTTGGTTGTACCGCGCCCCGGCACCATCTCGCCCTGGTCTTCCAAGGCGACGGACATTGCCCACAATGCCGGCTTGACCCAGATTCACCGTCTGGAGCGGGGTCTTGCCTACTACATTAGTGGAGTCAAATTAACCGAGGCTGAACGAGCCGAGCTGGCGGCCGAGCTGCACGACCGCATGGTTGAGAGCGTATATTTTGAGCTGACGCAGGCCGAGCAGCTGTTCCAGGTGGAAAAAGCCCGCCCCATGGGCAGTGTCGACGTGCTGAAGGGCGGCCGCAAGGCGCTGGCCGAAGCCAACGTAAGCCTGGGCCTGGCACTGGCGGAAGACGAGATCGATTACCTGCTGACCAGCTTCGAAGAGCTGGAGCGCAACCCCACTGATGTGGAGCTGATGATGTTCGCCCAGGCGAACTCTGAGCACTGCCGCCACAAGATCTTCAACGCCAGCTGGACCATCGATGGCGAAGAGATGCCGCACTCCCTGTTCGGCATGATCAAGAACACCTACCAGAAGGGCGGCGAGAACGTCCTGTCGGCCTACGCGGATAACGCTGCGGTAGTTGTGGGCCATGAAGCGGGCCGCTTCTACCCGGATCCGGAGACCAAGGAATACGGCTTCAGCCAGGAAGCCATCCACCTGCTGATGAAGGTGGAAACCCACAACCACCCGACCGCCATTGCACCTTTCTCGGGTGCGGGTACCGGTGCCGGCGGTGAAATCCGCGACGAAGGTGCGGTAGGCCGCGGCTCCAAGCCGAAAGTGGGCCTGACCGGTTTCACCGTGTCCAACCTGCAGATCCCGGGTCACCTGCAGCCGTGGGAAGTGAACTACGGCAAGCCCGAGCGCATTGTGACCGCACTCGACATCATGATCGAAGGCCCCATCGGCGGTGCCGCGTTCAACAATGAATTTGGCCGTCCGAACATCTGCGGCTACTTCCGTACCTTTGAAGAAGACTTCGGCGGTGAGCGCCGCGGTTACCACAAGCCCATCATGCTGGCTGGTGGTTACGGCAATATCCGTGAAGAACACGTAGACAAGCCGCCGTTCCAGCCTGGTGCCAAGCTGATCGTCCTCGGCGGCCCGGCGATGCTGATCGGCCTCGGTGGTGGTGCGGCCTCCAGTATGGCCAGCGGCACCAGCTCCGCGGATCTGGACTTTGCCTCCGTGCAGCGCCAGAACCCGGAAATCGAGCGCCGCTGCCAGGAAGTGATCGACCAGTGCTGGCAGCTGGGCGACAAGAACCCCATCGCCTTTATCCACGACGTGGGTGCCGGCGGCCTGTCCAACGCCTTCCCGGAGCTGGTCAAAGACGGCGGCACTGGCGGCAAGTTCGAACTGCGCAATGTACCGTCCGACGAGCCGGGCATGAGCCCGCTGGAAATCTGGTGTAACGAATCCCAGGAACGCTACGTGATGGCGGTGATGCCGCAAGACCTCGAGCGTTTCCAGAAGATCTGTGAGCGCGAGCGCGCGCCGTTTGCGGTCGTTGGTGAGGCCACCAGCGAGAAGCACCTGACCCTGAACGACAAGCAGTTCGATGCCAAGCCGGTAGACCTGCCCATGTCCGTGCTGTTCGGCAAGCCGCCGAAGATGCATCGCGTGGCGGAAAAGGTGGAAGTTGAGACCACCGCATTCGATACCAGCAAGATCGACCTGAACGAAGCGGCCGAGCGCGTACTGCGCCTGCCCACCGTTGCCAGCAAGAACTTCCTGATCACCATCGGCGACCGCACCGTAACCGGCCAGGTCGCTCGCGACCAGATGGTTGGCCCCTGGCAGGTACCGGTTGCCGACTGCGCCGTGACCACCGTGGCCTACGACAGCTACGCCGGTGAAGCCATGTCCATGGGCGAGCGCACCCCGGTAGCACTGTTGGATGCGCCCGCATCCGGCCGCCTGGCGGTGGGTGAAGCGATCACCAACATCGCCTGTGCCCCGATCAAGCAGCTGTCTGACATCAAACTCTCCGCCAACTGGATGTGTGCTGCGGGCCACCCGGGCGAGGAAGAGAAGCTGTACCGCACCGTGGAAGCGGTGGGTATGGAGCTGTGCCCGGATCTCGGCATCACCATCCCGGTGGGTAAGGACTCCATGTCCATGCGCACCGCGTGGAACGACGGTGGTGTAGAAAAAGCCGTTACCGCGCCGCTGTCGCTGGTGATCTCCGCGTTCTCGCCGGTGAGCGACGTGCGCAAAGTGGTTACCCCGCAGCTGCGCCGCACCAAGAAAGGCGAGAGCGAACTGCTGCTGATCGACCTGGGTGCCGGTAAAAACCGCCTCGGTGGTTCCTGTCTGGCACAGGTCTACAACGAGCTGGGCGACAAGCCGGCCGACCTGGACGACGCCAAGCGTCTCAAGGGCTTCTTCGAAGTGATGCAGGAGCTGCTCGAGGAAGACAAAGTCATCGCCTACCACGACCGCGCCGACGGCGGCCTGTTCGCCACCCTGGCGGAAATGAGCTTTGCCGGCCGCGTGGGTATCGACGCAGAAGTATACGATCTGGGCGAAGACCCGGTTGCTGCGCTGTTCAGTGAAGAACTGGGTGCGGTACTGCAGGTGCCGGCTTCCGAAGCGGAAATGCTGGTGATGCGCTTTGCTGCGGTGGGCGTGCCCGCGCACCAGATCGGCCAGCTCAACGACAAGGAAGAGCTGCGCATTACCCGCAACGGCAAGGTGATCTTCAACCGCAAGCGCGCCGACCTGGAGCAGATCTGGAGCGAAACCAGCTACCGTATCCAGGCCCTGCGCGACAACGCCGACTGCGCCAAGCAGGAATTCGATGCCATCGCCAAGACGGCCGAGCAGGATCCGGGCCTGTCCGTGAACCTGACGTACGACATCAATGAAGATATCGCTGCGCCTTACATCAAGAAGGGCGTGCGCCCGAAAGTCGCGATCCTGCGCGAGCAGGGCGTGAACAGCCAGGTGGAAATGGCGCATTCCTTCCACCGCGCTGGCTTCAACGCCGTCGACGTGCACATGAGCGATATCCTCGCCGGCCGCGTTGAACTGGATCAGTTCAAGGGCCTGGTAGGCTGTGGTGGCTTCTCTTACGGTGACGTACTTGGCGCCGGTGAAGGCTGGGCCAAGACCATCCTGTTCAACGACCGTGCCCGCGACCAGTTCGAAGCCTTCTTCAACCGCAAGGACACCTTCGGTCTCGGCGTATGTAACGGCTGTCAGATGTTCTCCGTGATCAAGGAGCTGATCCCGGGTGCGGATCACTGGCCGCGCTTTGTGCGCAACCTGTCCGAACAGTACGAAGCGCGCTTCGCGCTGGTGGGCGTGGAGGACTCCCCGTCGGTGCTGTTCAAGGGCATGGCCGGATCCTACATGCCGGTAGCGGTTGCTCACGGCGAAGGCCGCGTGGAGTTCGCCAGCCAGCAGGCACTGGAAGCCTGTGAGCAGTCCGGCACCATCGCCATGCGTTTCCTGAACAACAACCAGCAGATTACCGAAACCTACCCGGCCAACCCGAATGGCTCGGTAAACGGTATTACCTCTCTGTGTTCCGAAGACGGCCGCGTGACCATCATGATGCCGCACCCGGAGCGTGTTGCCCGTGCCGTCAGCAACAGCTGGCACCCGGACGACTGGCAGGAGGACTCCGGCTGGATGCGCCTGTTCCGCAACGCGCGGGTATTTGTCGACTAAGGCAATATTCGCGAGTCCGCTTGCAGAGGAACAAAAAGCCCGCTCAATCGAGCGGGCTTTTTTATTGTTCCGAATACACTTTCCGTTTACCCTCTTGAGGGGCTTATCCCGTTAATTACAGTCGGCAGCAGTGTCCGTCAGATCTGCTTTTCCCGAGGAAGCAAACTCGCCGAATAATAAAATTTATAAAAAGTCGAATGGCCAAAAACCTGATCGAAGACGCAAAGTCTCTTGGGCAGGATGCGTTAATGCTGGCCAAATAAAAGCGGAGACATTATGAAGAGTAGGGTTGCAACATTGGCGTTATGTCTGTCCTTTGTCGGTTTGCTGCCTGCATGCGCAGAGCTAAAAGATACCGGAAGAACAATTGGGCATGGCACAAGAGATGTTGCCAAGGCGATAGGTCACGCCAGTCGGGATACCGCTAAAGCCATTGGTAAAAACACGAAAAAGATTGTGGATGATATCGATAACGAAGACGAACAATAATAGCGAAAGGATTTAACGTTGACTTACCCGCTGGCGAGTTATCCTGTGATATCTCAGGGGTTGAAGTAGAGAAACATAATGGATGAAGCCGTAGCGGCTGATTGCCGAAAACGATGCTTGTGCAGCTATAAATCTGCTAACCCACGGTAAAGCCCACTAAATTCAGCGGATTTTTTTGTGGGTTAGCTATTTTTACGACCATATACTGCGTGATTTTTAAAAAATCATTTGGGCGTATTCAGCGAAGCAAGAATCTTGGCTATCGAACTGTTTTGCAGCTTACCCGTTGGCGGCATAAAGCCAGATTCGCTGGTGAGCTTTCGTTCCAGTAACGTCACGCCATCGGCTTGTTGCAACCATCCGTCCTCTCGGTTCAGCAGTTGCCCGGGGTTTCCCTGGAGTTCATTGTGGCAACCGGCGCAATTTTCCAGCAGAAGGTGTTTTACCGGGCCGTCAAAGTTGATGCCGTCGATAGCTGCTTGCTGAATCCGAGGCTGTTTGCCAACGTAGGGTTGGCCATTGGATAGGCGCAGCAGCGCCTTGTTCTTGTCATCCACAATTAGTATTGAACCATCCTGCAGCTCTAGCAGGCCCACCGGGGCACCTTCCGGCCTTACGCCTTGTTGCTGATTCCACTGGCCGATTACTTCCGTGTGCTGGGCATCTGCGCCGCTACCATCGCGCGGCGCGAGGGTGTGCGAAGTGAATGCTTGCTCCGGCGGGATAGGATCCCGCTGGTAGGTCACGCGATCACGCAGTAGCGGCAATCCTTCCGCATTAACGGGGTAGCTCACCAGGCGATTACCGATAACCCGATAGCCGTGCCAGCTGACGAGCAACTGGTTTTTCAGCGCGGGAATGCGGTCACCGCGGTAATAGATCATATCCAGGGGTGCTACATGGGGCGGCATCAGGCTGTAGGGCTCCACGTAATCCGGTTGATTACAGCCGTCTGCAATGTAGCCTGTGTCCAGCTTCCTGTTGACGCAATAGGGCCAACCGTAAAATCCACCGCGGCGAATTATGTTGATTTCTTCGTGGGGCTCCTCCGCATCCTTGAGATCTGTACTGTTCTCCGCCTGTAGTATGGTTCCACTTGGGTGTACCAGTAGTGCGACGGAATTGCGCAATCCACTGGCGTAGAGCTCGAAGTTTGCGTCCCAGCGACCGGTCTCGGGCAGGTAACGGTATCTTCGCAGTCCGACAGCCGCAATTTCGTCACAGCGCTGCTGGCCGGCTGCCAAACCGCAGTCGTCAGTCCTGGAGCCCGCATTCACAAGCAGGTCACCATTTGCAAGGAATACAAAACTGGTCAGCGGGTGCAGGTGTTTGCCCGCTGCAAAGGGCAGGTTGTCGACGATGGTTTCTGGCGGCGTCAGTTCGCCGCCTTGCAGGCGAAAGCGGGTGATCCGGTCGGCCTCACCGAGGTAGATGTATCCACCGGGGCCAAACTTGATGTCGTGGGGTAAGTTCAGGCCTGTGGATAACTTGCGTGCGCTGAGCAACTGGCTGTACTGATCATCGGAAAATTCCAGCGACCAGAGCATTCCGCGTTTCGCGCCCCAGCCCCCCATATCGGTAACCAGTAATTGCCTTTGCGGTGAAACTTCCAGGGCCTTGCGTGGTTTGATAAAGGCCGCACCGCGGGCAGCATTTGCAACCAGGCCGAGGCAGGTATTCTCCATTGTGCCCACCGCCAGTTGCGGTAGGCCGTCACAGTTGCTGTCCAGGGGCTGATAATTTGCGGAGGAGAGGGATGCATAAAGGCCGAACACCAGCCCAGTCATCCATGTGCGGGGTAAATCCATAACTCAAAAACTCTTACAATCCGATCACCGGCAGTCGTGGCCAGTGGATTGGTCGATCTGACCGGGGCGGCAAGTTAGCGGATCTTTCTTGGTCTGTTAAGAGAAACTTGGATCAGCGACTGTATATATATTGGTTGGAAATAAAACGGTAATATTGCCGGCCTCGAATTCAAGGATGTAACAGGGCAGGATGACAATGGATCTGCAATATCAGTACCGCAAACGGCGCGTAACTCTGGATCGGAAAAACGAATTCCGTTTTGGCGAAGGGAAAATCAGCGGCTATGCCTCAGTATTCCTGGGTGCTTTGAGCCTGCTCGCTGTTCTTGCTTATCGCTATCCGGCGTACCTCACTACCATTGAACTTCGCCAGGTATACGATGCGGAATTCCTGCAGCAGATACTGAAGTACGGTATGTACTTTTCGCTGCTGTTTGGCGTTCTCACTTTTATATTTGGTCGTCACCGCCGTATGGGCACGGCAGGAATCAGCCTCACGTTGCTGGGATTTGCCCTGGGTGGATATAACATCCCGGTTGGTCCGGTGGAGCCGGTGCGACTCTCACTGGGCGTCGACTGGCTGATCCTCGCCTTTCTCGGATCCGTCGGCGTGTTCATGACCCTGGAAAAGCTGTTCCCGAAATATCGCAACCAGGTCATCCTGCGGCGGGAATGGGATCTGGATCTTTTCTACTTCTGTTTCAACCACCTGGCGATTTCCGCCATTCTCATTTATGGCAACTACCACGCCAGCCATTTTGACTGGGCCCTAAGCCCGGCGGTACACGATGTGGTACAGGGCGTACCCATCTGGCTGCAGGTAGTGTTGATCGTACTGTGCGCGGACTTTGTACTGTATTGGGAGCACCGTCTCTACCACGAGGTACGCTGGCTGTGGCCTGTGCATGCGGTGCATCATTCGGTGGAGCAAATGGACTGGCTCGCGGGTTCCCGTGGGCATTTTTTCCAGGTGTTTTCCGAGCGCGCGCTGGTGATGATACCGCTGTATCTACTGGGGGCCGACAAGACCGCGCTGGATATCTATGTGGCTTTTGCGGCCTTGCAGGCGATCCTGATTCACTGCAACGTCCGTTTTTCGTTTGGATTCCTCAGATACATTTTTGTGACGCCGCAATTTCACCACTGGCACCACAGCTCGGAAAAGCCGGCGATCGACACCAACTATTCGGCGCACACAGTACTGTTTGATCGCCTTTTCAATACCTACCATATGCCCGGGCAACACTGGCCAGCGGAGTATGGAACCACCGTGCGTCTGCCGCGTTCATTTATTGGCCAGTTACTTCACCCACTCAGGGCTGTGCAGAAAATGCGCAGGTCGCGTAGCGTCGGGTAGGTGGGTTAAACGGGGCAAGCGAGTAGCGCAGTAAATGAGTCAGGGGCGGGCAGGGCCCCTGACGTCGAATTTGGAGCGCTGCGTACTGGTGTGATGCCATTTGCTCCGGGACGCCATGCGCAGCGTGGCGGGCAAATTTCATATTCTCGTCTACACTTAAAACAATAACGGCAATAACTTTTTACGCATGGTGAAACTTCCGCAATTACTTGCCGAGTATATTTCAGCACTTCCTCGCGAGCGTCGTGAGCGAATTGCCGCCGTGCAACGAATGAGTGTCGCGCATTTCCCCCTGGCGCGGCTTCCCCAGAAGTACCAGATGCCTACCTGTGAACAGGGCAATGGCTGGGCCGCCAGCGGCAACCTAGCGCACTATGTGTCACTGTATACCGGCGAGCGGCGGCGTATTCAGCTATCTCTGGATGCCCCTCAGCCACGAAAGGTGGCACAGGCTGCCACAACTTTCGCGATAGCGACCTCATCACTAAACAGGAATTACGTCCGGTGTCGGCCTCTGCGTTCAGCAAAGGCAGGCACGCCGCGGCGAGTGCAGGATCTGTAGCAAGGATTGGTGACCCATAAGGAGACGGCAATGGGATATAACAAACTGCTGGCGGAAAAGGTGCGCGACTTGCTGAAGCCGAATGACGGCCTGAGCGAAAAGCAGATGTTTGGCGGTCTCGCGTTCATGTTGAACGGCAATATGGCGTGTGGCGTGGTTGGTGAGGAGTTGATGGTGCGGGTCGGCCCCGAGAATTACGACGACGCCCTCAGTGAGCGCTATACCCGCCCCATGGACTACACGGGCCGGCCCCTCAAGGGCATGGTTTATGTAGAAGAAGATGCGATTGCCGAGGATCTTGATGCCTGGGTTAACAAGGGCGTCGAGTTTGCCGGTAACCTGCCGCCAAAGTAAGTCGCGCGGCGGCGAGCGGTATCTTGATTGCGCCGACGCAGGAGTGCTTCGGCGCATTGGCATTGGATAATCCCCCACGCTGCCGGCTCAGAGTCCGCGTTCCAGCTGTTGCGGGTCATCCAGCTTGGATGGCGCGGCAATACCGTCAATTTCAATAGTCAGGTGAAACACTTGCGGACACCGCTGTTTCAGTGCGGCTTCCAGAGAGTCGATGACCTGTTCTGTCGCTTCCAGCGTCGCCTGAATCGTGGCCCGGGTTTCGGCGTATTCAATCACCGCATCGGTGCGGCGATGTTCCGGTACGCGCTCCAGTAATTCCCGCTCATGGGTAGCGATACGCTCACGCATATTGCGCATCAGCACTTCCTCACGCAACTCTATTTCTGCCACCACTACGGTGTGGGTGTCGTCCACGATCACTGAGCGCAGGTCGTGGTAGCGCTCGATCTCACGGTGGTGTTTCACAATATCGTGAAACGCCCGTTCGGCGCCCTGGTCGCGCACGCTGGTAAGGTAACGCATATTGATCTTGCCGAGAAAGATTGCGGTGAGCCCCAGCATCAAAGCGATCAACACGGAAAAGCCGATATCCCACTTTGGGTTACCGGTGGTGTAAGTCATGGCGATACCGGTAGCCGCCAGAATCACACCGGTCACCGCGATGGAGTCTTCCAACAGCACCGCGAGCAGGGTTGGATCGTCTGCCGACATCAGGTAAGCAAAGGGATTGCGTCGACCAGCCGCGCGCATGCGTGAGAAAAATTCCTTGCCCGCCACCAGCAGCACGTAGCCCTCGAGTAAAAAGGCGATGACCAGAACCACCGCCGATATCCACACCGGCGCAATCTCCAGTCCCAGAAAAGAAACCGACTCCGGTGCCTGGGAGTGTCCGAGTTTGTGCCAGGAGTGCCAGGCGTGTGCCAGGCCGAGACCACAGCCGATGGAAAAAAGCCCGATCGCACTCCACAGGTTCCACAGGTACTTTTTCTGCCCGTGGCCGAATGCATACTCCTGGTCTGCCGGAAGCCCGCCGCGCTTGAGTCCAATCAGCAGGAAGATCTGATTCAGCGTATCCATGAGGCTGTGAACCGCCTCATTCATCATTGCCGCAGAGTGGGTCACCAGTGCCGCGATGGTTTTGAGCACCGTAATGATTGCATTGACACAAATCGCGTAAAGGACAGCTTTCTTTGAGCCTTGCGCCATGGTTTCCCCCAATCGCCGGATGCAGGTGCGCTGTGGTTGCGGATTGAATGTTGTAGCGCCAACGAGGATCGCTGTCGCGCGATGATCCAAAAGTATAGGAAAAATACTGTGAAAATTACGTTTGATTAAGGAATGTATGGAACGTCATTAAGCGATTGAGATGATTTCCTCTGCCTATACTTCCCTCGGATTTGTAATTTGATTTTTGTCGCGGCTGTTTTTTCAGAGGGAGAATATGAAAAACACGTTTCACTTATGGTTGATGGCGATAGCGCTTTTTGCCTCGATGTCTGCAAGCGCCGCAGATAAGCCCAATATCCTCATCATCTGGGGGGATGACATTGGCATGTGGAATGTCAGCGCCTATCACCGCGGTATGATGGGTGGTTCAACCCCCAATATTGATCGCATCGCCAAAGAAGGCATGATTTTCATGGATCATTATGCCCAGGCATCCTGTACTGCGGGGCGGGCAGCCTTTATTACCGGCCAGTATCCCATACGTATTGGCCTCAGTACGGTGGGTTTGCCTGGCGCTGAGCAGGGTTTGAAAGCAGAGACGCCAACCCTGGCAGAAATGCTCAAACCTCATGGTTATGTTACCGGCCAGTTTGGCAAGAACCATCTGGGCGACCGGGATGAGCATCTGCCAACTGCTCACGGTTTTGATGAATTTTTTGGCATCCTCTACCACCTGAATGCCGGTGAATACCCAGAGCAATACGACTATCCCAAAGACCCCGCAGTCCAGAAACAATTCGGGCTGAAAATGCGCGGCATTATCCACTCGAAGGCAATGGCCGATGGCAAGCAGAAAATCGAGGACATGGGCGCCTGGGGAAAAGAACGGCAGCGCAATATCGATCAGGAAGTACTGGAGCAATCCAAGCGCTTTATTACCGATGCGGTGAAAGCCAAAAAACCATTCTTCGTCTGGCACAACACGACACGTATGCATTACCGCACCAACCTGAGTAAGGAATATGCGGGAAAAAGTGGCTATGGCATCTACGCCGACGGCATGATGGAACTGGATGATGACGTCGGTGAGCTACTGGATCTGCTCGACAAACTCGGGGTGGCCGACAATACGCTGGTCATGTTCTCCACCGACAACGGTGCGGCGTCGAACTCCTGGCCCGATGGTGGCAACCAGCCGTTCCATGGGGAAAAAGGTGTCGGCGGCTGGGAAGGCGGTTTTCGCGTACCGATGCTCGTGAAATGGAAAGGCCGTATTCCCGCAGGTGTTTCCACCGGTGAATTTATGACCATGGAGGATTGGGTGCCGACCATCATGGCCATCGTCGGTGAAAAAGACATCAAGGAAAAGCTGCTTTCGGGAACCAAGATCGGCGACAAGAGCTTCAAGGTGCATCTCGATGGTTACGACCAGACAGACTTGCTGCTAAAGCAGGGAAAAACCAAGCGCAAGGAATTCTACTACTTCACCGAAACCACCTTCCACGGCATGCGCCATGGCGACTGGAAGTTCCTGTTCATCGATCAGGAAGAATGGTTCCGGGGAAGTCAGATACCCCTGACTACCCCATATATCGTCAACCTGAAACTGGATCCGTTTGAACGCTTTATCGACGCCCGCGGTTACGATGAGTGGGCGGAAAACCGCAGCTGGACGCTCGGCCCGGCCGGTGCACAGATCCAACAGTTCGTTAAAAGCTTCCAGGAATTTCCGCCCGTGCAGAAGAGCTTTTCTGCGCAGGTTGGGGAGGTCAGCACGCTGATCAATTCACTTGCGGGCCAGCAACGGTAGCAGCATGTAGGTTGATAACGTACTAAAGGCGTAGTTTTTGCCCCGTCACTATACGCGATCGCCACTGACTCTGGCGTTGCCCATGGTGCGGGGCAAACTTCATTAAACACATGAAAATTCGAAGGCCGGTATGAATAAGCAAGGATGGGGTTTTTCGGTTCTCGCTGCGGTTATTGCGTTGTCTGCCTGTAGTGGAGAGAAACAGGGGAAGCCAGCAACCGAAGTCGAAATTACAAAAGAGACGACACGGGCAGAAGGGAAGCCTCAAATAGAGACCGGCACACAGTCTACGACCGATGATTCGACGAAAAACGAGAAAATCATCAGTGAAGAACTCGGTTCCGATACTGAACGTTCCAGCTATCCAACCCAGGCTTACTTCGGCGATACCCATGTGCACACTGGCTGGTCGGCCGATGCGGGTATGGACGGCGCCATTCTTACGCCAGAGGATGCCTATCGATTTGCCCTTGGTGAAGAGGTGACTTCCAACAGCGGGCTCAAGGCCAAGCTCGCGCGCCCATACGACTGGTTCATGATTACCGACCATTCCGATGGCATGGGCGTGATCAATGAACTCATCGCCGGCAATCCGGAAATGATGTCGGATCCGATGCTGAAGCGCTGGAATGAAGCGCTCAATTCAGGCGATGAAAAAAAAGCGGCGGATGCCAAGAGCGAACTCATCGTGATGCAGTCCGAGGGCAAGCTGCCCAAGGAAGTGATGGATCCCAAGTGGATGAAGTCCGCATGGGAGAAAACCGTGGACGCCGCGGAGAAGTTCTACAAACCCGGCGAGTTTTCCACATTCATTGCCTACGAGTGGACGGTGAATGCGGATGGCGGTGACAACCTCCATCGCAATGTGATCTTCCGCGACGATGCCAGCAAGACCCGCAGCCTGTTGCCTCTCACCACATTCGAGACGCAGGATCCGGAAAAACTCTGGGCGTGGATGAAAGCCTACGAAGACAAGACCGGCGGCCGGGTGCTGGCGATCCCGCACAACGGCAATATGTCCAATGGCCGCATGTTCGAGGAAAAACGCTTCGACGGCTCGCCCATGACCAGGGAGTGGGCGGAAATGCGTGCCCGCTACGAACCGCTGTACGAAGTTACCCAGATCAAGGGCCAGAGTGAATCCCACCCGAGCCTGTCGCCGGAAGATGAGTTTGCCAACTGGGATCTGTGGGATCGCGGCAATCTGATCCTGAAGCCCAAGCCGCCCGGTTCCTTCCCGTACGAATACTGGCGCCCCGCGCTCAAGGCCGGGATGCGTCTCGAAAAGGAACTCGGCACCAATCCATTCCAGTACGGGGCAAATGGTGCAACCGATACGCACACAGGCCTCTCCACGCCGGATGACGATAACTTCTTCGGAAAATTCAAAACCCTGGAACCCAGTAACAAGACCCGCTGGGACTTTCCGCTGTTGAGCGGGCCCACCGACAGCTACATGGGCTGGGAAATGGCGGCGTCAGGCACGATGGGCGTGTGGGCCAGGGAGAATACCCGCGAGGCCATCTGGGACGCGATGATGCGCAAGGAGACCTTCGCCACCACCGGCCCGCGCATGACAGTGCGTTTCTTCGGCGGATTTGATTTCGAACAGGCTGACGCAGAAGGGGATCTGGCCGAAGCAGGTTACGCCAAAGGTGTACCCATGGGCGCCAAACTGAGCGGCGGTAAAGCCGGTCAGAAAATCAGGTTTCTGGTCGCGGCGATGAAAGACCCTGAAGGTGCCAACCTGGATCGGGTGCAGATCGTCAAGGGCTGGGTCGATGACGACGGCGAAACCCATGAAAAAATCTACAACGTCAAGTGGTCCGGCGACCGCAAGCTGGACGGGCAGGGGCACAT
The DNA here is from genome assembly GCF_048323715.1 of Microbulbifer weihaiensis. Lineage (NCBI taxonomy): Bacteria > Pseudomonadati > Pseudomonadota > Gammaproteobacteria > Cellvibrionales > Microbulbiferaceae > Microbulbifer > Microbulbifer weihaiensis. Next base: position 143,632 of record NZ_JBLWFL010000005.1, on the reverse strand, counting down.
CCCGCCTGTGGGGGACTCCGTTGATCTCGAAAACGCGACGTATAAAAACGATATCGGCGACGCCCAGCTACTGGGTTATTTCGAGGATGTGGATTTCAATCCTGCGCACAAAGCAGTGTATTACCTGCGCGTGCTGCAGATCCCCACACCGCGCTGGACTTTGTACGACAAAGTGCGCAACAAAATCGAAATGGACAAGAAGGTACCCATGGTGCAGCAGGAACGCGCCTTTTCCAGTCCCATCTGGTACACGCCATAAGGGCACCTGGATCATAAATTAAGGATTGAGGACTCCCCATGCGTATTTTTCTTTCACTGATACTGGCAGCTCTGATGGCTGCCTGTGGTAGTAAATCTGAACCGGAAAAAACCGCAGCCGATAAAAATCTCGGGCTGGATGTCACCTCTGAGATTGATGAGCCAGAAGCCACCGGGCCGAAAGACAGCGCTTCGGCATCAGCCGGCACGGCAGCCGATACTACAGGTGATACAAGCGGTGATGATGTTCGGAAAAATCCGCTGCGGGACGCCTACTTTGGCGAGCTGCATATTCATACCGCCTATTCCCTGGATGCGTATATCTTCGGCAATGCCCTGAACGATCCCTTTTCCGCCTATCGGTTTGCCAAAGGCGAGACGGTGAAGCTGCCTACTGGCGTAGAGAAGAAAATCGTAGCGCCGCTGGATTTTGTCGCCGTTACCGACCATGCGGAAGCGCTGGGAGAGTATGAAATCTGCACCAATCCGGAGATGAAGGGTTACGACACTGAAGTCTGTAAAGGCATACGCGCCAATGAAATGAAAATCTTCCAGGAGGTTTTCGCCGGGGTGTCAAAAGTCCCTGCAAAGCGGCTGGTGGAGATCTGTGGTGACGATGGAAAAACCTGTGTGGAAGCAGTGTCCAATCCATGGTCTCGTATCCAGCAGGCGGCCGCTGAAAATTATGAGCCTGGAAAATTTACGTCGTTTGTCGCGTTCGAATACTCGGCCGGTGCGCCGGAAGGCGGCGGTGGCATGATGCACCGCAATGTGATTTTTCGCACAGACAAAGTGCCGGAGACGGTGTTCTCCGCTTTTGAGGGTAAACCCGAAGACCTGTTGCGCTGGCTCGATAGCAGTTGCACCGGTGATTGCCAGGTACTCACCATTCCGCACAACCCGAATTTCTATTGGGGGCGCCTCTACTGGGGCAAAAATTCGGATGGAACCGAATGGACCCAGGATATCGTCGAGCTGCGCGAGCGTATGGATCGGCTGGTAGAAGTGATGCAGGTCAAGGGCAATTCCGAATGCCAGGATGGCATCATGACCTCGGATGAGGCCTGCAATTTTGAAATGGTGTTTCAGAAGTGTACTGGCGACAGCTCAGTGAGCTGTACAAATGACTACGGGCTCGTGCGCAATGGTCTCAAATTCGGCCTGCGCCACCAGGAGGCACTGGGTGTAAACCCGTTCAAGCAGGGCATCATCGGCTCGACGGATAATCACAATGGCACGCCCAGTGATACCACTGAGAGCGATTTCGAGGGCCACTACGCAAATAACGACGCCACGCCGAAAGTGCGCCTGGGCATGGAGCTGAACCCTACCGCCCAGGCCATGGGGCTCAGTGCGGAGGACGATCCCACCAAACGCTACAACCCCGGTGGCATTGCCGGGGTCTGGGCGGAGAGCAATACCCGTGAAGGCATCTGGGATGCGCTGCATCGCAAGGAAACCTTCGGCACCAGCGGCACGCGCACTAAGATCCGGCTGTTTGCCGGCTACGACTTTCCCGCTGATCTGGCCACCCAGAACAACTGGGTGGAAGTGGGCTACCAGACCGGTGTGCCCCAGGGCAGTGATCTGGGTAAGGCGCCAGAAGGCAAGGCGCCGACCCTGATGGTGTGGGCGCAGCGCGATCCGAACAGTGCGCCGCTGGCGCGCCTGCAGGTCATCAAGGGCTGGCGCACCGCCGACGACAAGTTGGAAGAAATGACCTACGACGTGGCCTGTTCCGACGGCGCCGCGCCCGATCCAAAAACCCACCGGTGCCCGGACAACGGCGCTACCGTCAATCTGGAAGACTGTTCCATCAGCACCGACAAGGGCGACGCGCAACTGGCGGCCACCTGGACCGATCCGGATTTTGACCCTGCCGAACACGCCTTCTACTACGCCCGTGTGCTGGAAAACCCGGTGTGCCGCTGGAGCATGTACGACGCGAAAAAAGCGGGTGTGGAGCATCCCAAGGACTTGCCCAAAACCGTACGCGAGCGCGCCTGGTCTTCACCGATCTGGTATACGCCCTGAATCGGACTGGTACACGCGGGAAATATTCCCGCGCACTGCAGTTCAATGCTGATGCAGTGATTGAGTGCGACGAGCTGAATTTTACGTACAGAACAGCGTGTTCAAGGAACGGAAGCAGATGGCGAAGGTTAAAGTTGCGGCCATAACGGCTCTCGTGCTTTCCCTGGCAACGGTTGGTTGCTCCCGTGAGGCGGCGCCACCTGCATCCCGAAAGTGGCCGGGCCCTCCATGAAAAATGCTTTCTGGACTCTCACCGCCAACGTAAAAGCCGAGGGTGCCAAGAGCCAAGGTGTGATCCTTGCAGTGGGCGGCGTGGCCGTCGGACTGGTGCTGTATCTCGACAAAGGTGTGCCGGTGTTCGATTACAACTTCTTTGAAGAACACACCACGCTCAAGGGCAGCAAGGCGGTCTCCGGTGACGCCACCATTGAAGTGGACTTCGACTACCAGGGCGACAAGCCCGGCGGCGCAGCGAAGCTGACACTGAAGGTCAATGGCGAATCTGTGGCCACCGGCGAACTGAAACAGACCATTGCCGGCCGCTTCGGCATTGATACCTTCGGTATCGGCGAAGACACCGGGCAGCCGGTGACCCACGAATACGAGCCGCCGAATGCATTTACCGGCGAGATTGAAAAAGTCGTGGTGGAGATGAAGTAACTTCCCACAGAGTTTGCACCCGTTAGAAAAAAGGATTTTCCTGTGCGTCTTTTGCTTTCCCTCTTAATCATTCCACTGGCTATGGCCGGATGTGGCGATGACAATCTGGATTCAGAAATCAGTGCCCGGTTGCCCGGAGTGGCCACTGCGGAAGCCGCACCGCAACTGGACGAGGCGGCGTCGGACCAGACAGAGCCGGTCGCCGTCGAAACCACGACCACCAGCGCCAGCGGAAAACCGAATATCCTGCTGATCGTATCCGACGACACCGGCTACGGGGATCTGGGCCCATACGGTGGTGGCGAAGGGCGCGGGATGCCGACTCCGAATATTGATCGCATGGCGGCGGAAGGCATGACCTTCTTTTCATTTTACGCCCAGCCCAGCCCAGCTGCACGCCGGGACGCGCGGCCATCCAGACGGGGCGGATTCCCAACCGCAGTGGCATGACGACGGTGGCGTTCCAGGGGCAGGGCGGCGGCCTGCCAAAAGCCGAGTGGACCCTGGCATCCGTTCTGAAAACTGCGGGCTACAAAACCTACTTTACCGGCAAGTGGCACCTGGGGGAGTCGGATTACGCACTGCCCAACGCCCAGGGCTACGACGTGATGAAGCACGCCTTCCTCTACCATGCCAATGCTTATACCTATGCGGATCCCACTTGGTTCCCGGATATGGATCCGAAACTGCGGGACATGTTCAAGAAGGTCACCAAGGGATCTCTTTCCGGTAATGCGGGAGAAACAGCGAAGGAAGACTGGAAGGTAAACGGCCAGTACGACAACACCCCCGGCAAGGGCGTGGTCGGTCTGCCGTTCGTGGACAGCTATGTAGAGAAGTCTGGGATCGAATTTCTTGAGGACGCGGCGAAAAACCCCGGTACACCGTTCTTCATCAACATCAACTTTATGAAGAACCACCAGCCCAACATGCCGGCGCCGGAGTTCAAGCATACCTCCATGTCGAAGTCCAAGTACGCCGACGCGGTGGTTGAGCTGGATACGCGTATTGGCAATGTATTGGACAAGCTGCGGGAACTGGGGCTGGATAAAAATACCCTGGTCTTTTACACCGTGGACAATGGTGCCTGGCAGGATGTGTTCCCTGATGCGGGCTATACGCCTTTCCGCGGTACCAAGGGCACGGTACGCGAGGGCGGGAATCGGGTACCGGCAATCGCAGTCTGGCCCGGTAAAATCAAGCCCAACGTGCGCAACCACGATATCGCCGGTGGACTCGACCTGATGGCCACCTTTGCCTCGGTGGCCGGCGTGACATTGCCGACCGAAGATCGCGAAGGCCAGCCGATTGTTTTCGATAGCTTCGATATGACCCCGCTACTCACCGGAAGCGGCAAGAGTGCGCGCACAGCCTGGTTCTATTTCACCGAAGACGAGCTTTCACCCGGTGCCGCGCGGGTGGGTAACTACAAGGCGGTATTCAACCTGCGTGGGGATGACGGTGCGCATACCGGTGGCCTCGCGGTAGACAGCAATCTCGGCTGGAAAGGCGAGTCAAAATATGTCGCCACAGTACCGCAGGTGTTTGATCTCTGGCAGGACCCCCAGGAGCGCTACGACCTGTTTATGAATAACTTTACCGAGCGCACCTGGACCATGGTGTCGATCAGTAAGGAGATTGAAGATCTGGTGAAAACCTACGTCAAGTATCCGCCGCGGAAACTGCAGAGTGAAAGCTATTCCGGCCCCATTACGATCAGTGGCTACCAGCGGTTCCAGTGGGTGCGCGAGCAGCTGGAGAAGGAAGGCGTGAAGATACCTCTTCCCACCGGAAACTGACGGATATGTTGATAAAAAAGGCCCCGTATTCCGGGGCCTTTTTATGGTGTGGGCGGATGCACCGTTGTTAATGGGTCACACCTTCCGTGCCCGCCTTTAGCTGCTCCTCAATTTTTTTCAGGTTAAAGGACCCGGGCGTCTGGCTCGGTGGATAGTCTTTCATGGTTTGCAGGAACTGGCCGGCCATCTGTTGCAGAGGCACCAGCACAAAGGCGCGATCCATCAGCCAATTGTAGTAGCCGTTGGCGTTGTGCTGGGCGCGCTCCATGGGATCCCGGCGCAGGTTGAATATGAGCGGCACGCGCAGCTCGGTAAAGGGTTCCATCCATACACCAAAGGCTTTACCGCGGTTCTCCAGAAACACGGCTTTCCAGGCATCGTAGCGCATGGCCACAATATGGCCGTCATCATTGACGTAGATGAACTGTTTGCGCGGTGATTCTTCAGTTTTGCCCATGAAATAGTCCAGCATATTGGTACCGTCGATATAGTTGCGGTACTTGCGGCCATTCAGGTTCACACCTTTGAGCAGCTGTTCCTTGATTTTGGTGTTGCCGGCCACAGCCGCAAAGGTTGGCAGCCAGTCTTCATGACCCACGATACCGTTCAGGGTTGTGCCCGCAGGGAACTTGCCCGGCCAGCGCACGAAGGCTGGAACACGATAAGCGCCCTCCCAGTTGGAGTTTTTCTCGCTGCGGAAGATCGTGGTACCCGCATCCGGCCAGGTATTGAAGTGCGGGCCATTGTCGGTGGAGTAGAAAACGATGGTGTTGTCGGCGATCTTCAGTTCGTCGAGTAGATCCAGCAGTTTCCCAACATGCTGGTCGTGCTCGACCATGCCGTCGGCATACATGTTACTTTGCGGGCCGGCGAGATTTTTGTGGTCTTCCTTCACATAGGTGGGGAAGTGCATGCGGGTGGCATTCCACCATACGAAGAAGGGTTTGCCGGCATTGACCTGCTGTTTGATAAAGTCCATGGCCGCGGCGAGGGTTTCTTCGTCGACGGTTTCCATGCGCTTCATGGTTAGCGGCCCGGTGTCTTCAATCTTGCCGTCCGCGCTGGCTTTGATCACGCCGCGCGGGCCGAATTTTTTGCGGAAATTGGGGTCTTTCGGGTAGTCCCGGTTTTCCGGCTCCTGCTCCGCATTGAGGTGGTAGAGGTTGCCGAAGAAAACATCAAAGCCATGATTGGTCGGCAGGTGTTCATCGCGGTCACCAAAGTGGTTCTTGCCGAACTGGCCAGTGGCGTACCCCTGGCTTTTCATCACGGTAGCGATGGTGACGTCGGTCTCTTGCCAACCCTCTTTGGCGCCGGGCAAGCCAACTTTGGTCATGCCTGTGCGTATGGGAACGTTACCCCCCACAAATGCAGCGCGCCCCGCGGTGCAGGATTGCTGGCCGTAGTAATCGGTGAACGACAAGCCTTCTTTGGCAATGCGGTCGATATTCGGTGTCTTGTATCCCATCATGCCCCGGCTATTGAAGCTGATATTCCACACACCGATGTCATCGCCCCAGATCACCAGGATGTTGGGTTTGTCCTGTGCCTGGGCGGCACTATGGCCGAGGCACATCAGGGCTATGGAGGTAGCCGCTATCGGCAATCGTAACATTCGTTTAAGGTATGAACGAACCATTTTCTCCTCCGGGAGGAATACATCAAAAGGTTTTCAGTGACAGGGTTACTGCTTGGTTGGCGGGAAGACAGTTTTCCAGTCTTTTTGCATGTCGATGACGGTCCAGCCTTTTTTGCTGGCGTCATCGAGCCCTTTGTCTAGTTGGCCGATGTGAGAGTCGCGGTCGTAAGCCCATTCCCGTTTGCCATCGGTATGGTGCAGGATGATGCCAAAGCGTGGGCCATCACCGGCGGTTGCCCATTCCAGCATCTGGTAATCGCCATCGGAATTACCGGCCACAAATATGGGGCGCTGGCCTATGTACTGGTGAATACCGACGGGCTTACCTTCCTTGTCATCCACCAGATTGATCTCCGGCAGCTTGACGATCACCGGCTTGCCGTCGCGCACTTCGTATTTGGCCCTGAGGCTGGTACCCACCACCTGGTCCGGGGGAATGCCGTACGCCTGCTCTGCGAATACGCGGATAAAATCCGCCCCACCACCGGAGACGATAAATGTCTTGAAGCCATTCGCGCGCAGGTAGTCCAGCAGCTCAAGCATGGGCTGGTAGATCATTTCAGTGTATGGCCGGTTGGTTTTCGGGTGACGCGCGGTCTTGAGCCAATCGGCTGCGTTCGCCCGAAATTCCTCTGCGGTCATGTTGGCGTGGGTGGCGGCGATGACTTTCATCAGGCCTGCCTCGCCGCTCGCCAGCACCTTTTTGGTGTCGCCCTTGAGAATAGAGGCGAAGGGCTCCTCGGTTTTCCACTCCGGGTGCTGAGCAGCCATTTTCCTGACCTGATCCCGGCCATAGATGAACTGGAAATAGAGCGGCTGTTCTGCCCACAGGGTGCCGTCGTTATCGAAAGTGGCGATACGCTGATTTTCCGGCACGAAGTCCGGGGAACCATCCTTCGTCACTTTTTCCACAAATTCGACAATCGCGTCTTTGGTTGGCCCCGCATTCCAGGAGGGCAGCGGATCTGCAGCCTGGACTGCAGCGACGTTGGCCAGGCACAGGAAAAACAGGCTGGCGGCGAGCCATGAGTGAATCTTTAGTCGATCGAGCATGAAGGTTCCTCTACACAGCATGAGGATTTGGCGGATATAGCCTTGCTTCTATTTACCCTAGACGGAATTTTCCACTTGCGTATGTAAAGTTGCGCAAGGAATCTCGGGGGCAAGAATTTTTCAGGGGTTCAGTGGAGGCAGCGCGGCCTGAGGCTGGCCGGTTGCAGCGGGCTTCAGCGCGTCGATGGCCTGTGCCAGCTGCTGCCAGGCAGCGTCTGGGTTCGCCCCCGGAGATGCCAGGCCATACTGCGACGCGCCCAGTGTGAGCAGGGCTGGCTGCAGAGTTTTCGCGGAAGCCGGCTGGCGTACTTTGTACTCAGACAGGGCCTGTAGCACTGCCGGGTAATCGCGCGCGACACATGCTGTTTGCAGTTGTTGCCAGGCGAGTTTGCCGGAGGTTCTGGCGCGCTGTTCACGCTGCTTTTGCAGGGCAAGGACTTTTGGTCGTGCCCATTGAAACAGTAGCCAGATGCCGAGTGCTGTGGCCACAAGTATGAGAAGTTTTTCCCACAGGCTGGTGCCGGTTAATGGCCCGGATCCGCGGGCGTGCACTTTGATGGCGTCCACGCTGCTGGTTTTGATGGTTCCGTCGTCCAGGTCGTACCAGCGCAGGGTTACCGCGGGCAGTGTGCCGCGCACGCCGCTCTCTGCCACATAGGTCACGCGCTCGCTGCGGGTGCCGGTGGTTTCATCCGTGCGGGGATCGGTTGCGTCCCGGGCCTTGTGGGCATCGGCGTAGGCGGCCAGTCCTTCCGGACTGCGGGTATTCAACAGCTGTGGAATGAACATTACCGTCGAACCCTCGATGGTGGCGGTAACGGTGCGGGAAAAGGCGTCACCGGCGCGCAGTTTTTCCGGTTCTCCTTCAATTTCCTGCGTGAGAGTCAGGTCACGGGCGGCGATAAACGGATTTAGCCCTTCGGCGCCTTTCGGTGTGCCCACGCTGATGGGCGGCGGCGCAAGATCCAGCGTGGCTTGCAGGTCGTCGCCTCCGTCGGGGTTTTTGTAGGCAACTTTTATCTGTCCGGCGGGAAGGCGGTAGCTGCCCGGTGCCAGCGGTATGATCAGGTATTCGCGGGTGACCCCGGACCAGGTTTGGCCGTCGATCACCTGGCTCACCGCGAGGGATGAGCGGGCGGGCAGGGTGACGGAGAGATTCGGTTGGTCAAACTCCGGGAAGTCCGGAGGCTGGGTCATCCAGGTGGGCACCAGAATGGTGACGAACAGCGAGATGGACTCGCCGGGAACGGCTTTCTCATTGGACAGCTTGAACTCGATCTTGGGACTGTCCGCCGCCATGGCCATTACGCTGGTAAACAGCCAGAGTGCGATAGAAAGCAGCCATGGCTTCACGGACGGTTCTCCCCGCTATTGCTTTCATTGCTGTTCGCAGTGCTGGCTTCGGCGGCAAAGCGCTGCTTGAGATATTCGCTGGTACCGGTGTCGAGGGTGGACATCCACTGGTCTGCGCTGACCGGTTTGTCTTTTTTCCCCTTGTCCTGTTCCTGCTGTTCCTGCTCGGGCTGCTCCAGCTCGGATTCCTCGCCTTCTTCGTCAGACTTGGTCAGTTCCTCGTCTTCCTCCCCGCGGGTTTTCTCCATATAGGCGAGGATTTTTTTCGTCAACTCCAGGTTTTTCTGTGCGCCGGGAAATTCCGGATCCAGTTGCAACACATGCTGATAGGCGGCAATGGCGCCTTCGTATTGGCCGGTTTTGCTCATTGCCATGGCTCGGGTAAATACGGCTTCCGGCGTATCCAGCTCGGCGAGCACGTTGGCTGCGTCTTCAAACTGCCCGGCCTGGTAGAGCGCGTAGCCCTTTCGATATGGATCCTGAAAACTGGCGGCGGCGCGGCGATAGTCTTTGCGGAAGGTAAACCACTGGCCCTGTTGATCCGGGGTGAACAGCCATCCGAGCAACCCGCCGCCCCTGTTACTCGTCTGTGCAGTGGCACTGTCGGGGGAAAACTGCAGGCACAGCATAATCAGAATCAGGCTGGTGCTGACAGGGGCGGCTCTTCTGGACATGGCCCAGCCGCGGCGGAACCACAGCAGGGCCAGTAACGCCGCTGGCCACGCCAGCCACCAGCCGCGGTCTTCCCACTGCAGGTTCTTGTCCGACGCCAGCGCCTGGCGGAAGGCGCTGTCGAAAAAGCGGTTGAGAGCAGACAGGTCGCTTTGGTTGGGCGTCACTCTTTCCACCCTGGCTCCGCGCACTTTGGAAACCGCACCGCCATCCACATTACCGGGCGCCACCAGCAGGAAGCCCAGGCCATTGTTGCCGTCGCGCTGAGACATGGCGCTGGCATCGCCATCGCTGAGGGTGTCGAGCAAAAACAGGATGCCGCCGGGCGTCTCGTCCTTGGCGAGTATCTGCTCGGCAAGCTTGAGTGCCGCTGCGGCGTTTTCTCCCTTTACTGGCATCACCTCGGGACTCAGCCCGTCGAGGTAGGGGCGCAACAGTTCCGGGTCGTCAGTGAGGGGTACAACGCGGTGGGCGCTACCGGCGTAGGCCACCAGTGCGGTGGGTGCACCGTCGCGGGTTTCCAGCAGGTCGAGTACCTTCTGTTTGGCGCGCGCGAGGCGTTGAGGGGGAACATCTTTTTCCAGCATGCTGTCGCTGACTTTAAGCACCACCACCAGCGGTGTGGTTTTTGCCATCAGTGGGTCGGGCAGGCGCGTCCAGCTGGGGCCGGCGGTGCCGAGGATCAGCAGCGCGAGCAGCAGGGCGATCAGGTCCACCGGCTTGAAATGGGGCCTGGTTCGATCACCCACCGCGAGGGCTTTGGCCAGGTGCGGGGCGATCTGTCCGCTGGTTTCGGCACCACGGCGACGATCGCGGCGCAGGTACCACCACAGCAGCAGAACCAGTGGCAACAGCAGCAGCCATGCCGGGCGCAGGAAGTGGAATGCGGAAAGCCCCGCGAACAGGTTGCTCATGGTGCCGTCCTGCGCTGTCCGGATGGGCGCCAGCCAGCGCGTGGCAGCAGACGGCTGGCCAGACCGAGCAGGCTCAGTAGCAGGGCGAGACCCATGGGCCAGTGCGCCAGGGAGTGGTGGGGACGGTAGGTTTCGCTGTCGACCATTTTCGGTGCCAGCTGGTCGATCTGGTTATAGACCCCGGCCAGGGCTTTTTCGTCGTTGGCAAAAAAGAACTGGCCACCGGTGCGTTTGGCGATGGCCTTGAGGGTGTCCACATCCACACGGTTTTCTTTTTCTTCACTGTTTGGGTCACCCACACCGATGGTGAGAATCTTCACCTTGCGCTGGGCGGCAATGGCGGCGGCATTGACCGGGCTCATGGTACTGGCGGTATCGCTGCCGTCGCTCAGCAGGATCAGCAGGCGCTGTTCCACTTCACTGCTTTCAAACTGGCGTATGGCGAGGCCGATGGCGTCGCCCAGTGCGGTGTGCGGGCCGGCCATGCCCACATCGGTTTCCTGCAGCAGTTCCAGTAGGGTATCCAGATCGGTGGTCAGTGGTGCCTGCACGAAGGCCTTGGTGCCGAACACAATCAGTGCCACACGCTCGCCTTCGCGGCCTTCCAGAAACGGCTTTAGCACCTGTTTGACGCCGTCGAGGCGCTGCATTTTTTTGCCATCACTGGCAATGAAATCTTCCTGCTCCATAGACCCGGAAATATCCACGGCGACGATCAGGTCCCGTGCCGGTTTCTGCAGGCTCACCGCATCCCCCTCGTATTCGGGGCGCGCCAGCGCGGTGACGATCAGCGCCCAGATCAATGCGCCCAGCAGCCACTGCCATCGGCTGCGGTCGAGCACCACCGCACCGGAACCCGGCTGGATGCCGATGGCGGCGACCAACTGCCGGAAAAACGGCACCCGCAGGGCGCGCACCCGCTCGCGGTGGGCCGGTGCGAACTTCCACACCAGAAACGGCAGCGGCAGCAATAGAAAGGCCCATGGCGCGGCAAAACTGATCACGGGGCTTTCTCCATCGTCTCTGCAGTCTCCACGACCTTTCTCGGAAAAAACGAACTGAACAGCGTCGGACGGGTAACCCTGTGTCGGCGAATCCAGTCCCGAGCGGCCCTTGCCAGCTCGCTGGACTGTGCCGGCGCGACCTTGCGATAGGGGCCCTGTAACAGGGCGCGACCCACTTCGCCGGTAAACGCATCCCCCGGGTAGCCCTGGTTGAGAAAGGCGAGCCAGTCGTCGCCGGTCAGTCCAGCCACTTGCTCGCGGGGGTAGGCCGCCAGCGCAGTGCGGCGCAGTATTTCGGCGACCTGTGCTGGATCGTCCTGGGCCTGCTGCAATTCAGCGAGGGCAGCGCGGCGATAGGCGTTGGCGCGATAGATCTGTATTTGCCGCCAGATAAGCAACAGCAACAGTAGTAGCAGTAGCGCACTGAGACCTTTAGCGGCGGGCGTTACCGGCCACATTGAAACCGCCGGTGGCTCCGGCGGCGGTACCAGCTGCGCGAGCATATCCGGCAGGGTTTCTTCCGCGGCCGCAGGGTTGGTGTTTGCTGGATTCTCTCCCGGACCAGTTTCCTGTGGCGGGGATTTGGGGATGGTCTCCTGCATCGGCATTCAATCCTTTCCGGCTTGTGCGGTTCGCGCCGAGCGGGGCATCAGCCCCAGCAGCCGCTGCAGCTGGGGCAGGGTGTCTTCGCCGGTGGACAGTTGTGCGACCGGCAGTCCGTAGCGCAGGTGCCAGTCGTGGATGATCTGGCGGCGCTGGCGGTTGAACTGATCCATCGCGTTCTGGGTGTCGGTGCTGCGGGTATCCAGCGTGGCCTGCTGATCGCCGTCGGAAATGGCGCTCACCAGTGACCTGGGTACCGACTCACCGCTGGGATCCACCACCGGTACCAGAATCACGTCGTTGTGGCGGGCGATACCGCTCAGCAGCCGCTCGGTGCCCGGGCCCACCACATCGAAATCGCTGATCAGCAGTACCAGGTGATCGCGACGGGCGATATTCGCCACTGCCTGCAGCACCTGGTCGAGGGACGTGGGCTCGGCCACCGGGGCATCGGCGTGTAATGCCTGATTGGCGCGGGCCAGTTCGGTGAGAAAGCGCGTGAGGGCGCGGCGATTGCGCTGTGGGCGCTGGCGCAGCAATTGGGTGTCGGTCACCACAATGCCGCCCACGCGGTCGTCCTGTTCGAGAATGGCAAACGCCGCCAGTGCGGCCGCTTCTGCGGCGGTGACGGATTTCATCGCGTGGCGGGTACCGAAGAACATGGACATGCGCTGGTCCACCACGATCAGCGCGGGGCGGTCGCGCTCTTCCGAATACACGCGCACATGGGGCTCACCGGTGCGCGCGGTTACCTTCCAGTCGATGGTGCGCACATCGTCCGATGGCCAGTACTCCCGCAGCTCTTCAAAGTTGAGCCCGCGGCCGCGCAGGGATGAAGCATGGCGCCCGCTCAGTACACTGCGGGCTTTCTGTCGCGGCAGTAGTTGCAGTTGCCGTGCGCGGGCTTCCAGGGATTGCAGGTAGGCCAGATCCACATAGATACGCCGATCCTGCCCGGTGTCCTGCGTCTGTTTCGGCAGGACATCGGCGCGGGCGCGATTGCGGAAGCGGTCGTAGAGGCGGAACATACTGGTTACAACGCGGGTATCGGGGTTTTGCCAGAGGTTCAGGGGAGGGCCACGTGGCGCAGCAACTCGTCGATGGCATCGTTGGCACTGATGCCTTCGCCCTGGGCTTCAAAGGTGAGTCCCAGCCGGTGGCGCAATACATCGTGCGCGATGGCCTGGACATCCTGCGGGTCGACGTAGTCGCGCCCTTCCAGCCAGGCGTTGGTGCGGCCGCATTTATCCAGCGCGATGGAGCCGCGGGGACTGACGCCGATATCGATCCAGCGCGCGAGATTGTCGGAGATGTCCGCCGGCCGGCGGGTGGCGTCCACCAGATCAGCCATATAGCGCACCATGGCATCGGATACGTGAATGCTGGCGATTTCCCGGCGGGCGTCGAAGATCGACTGCTGCGGGATCACGCTTGCAGGGGCGGCCGCTGCTCCGCTCTGCGCGGCATTTGCTGCTGCCAGCACTTCCTCGCTGCGCACCAGGTTGATGACGTCCACTTCGTCGGTCACCGGGGGATAGGTGATCAGCACATGCATCAGGAAACGATCCATCTGCGCCTCGGGCAGGGGGTAGGTGCCCTCCTGTTCGATGGGATTCTGGGTCGCCATCACCATAAACAGCGGCGGCAACTTGTGGGTCTTGCCGGCCACGGTGACCTGCCGCTCTTCCATGGCTTCGAGCAAGGCGGACTGCACTTTTGCCGGCGCGCGGTTGATTTCATCCGCGAGCACCAGGTTGGCGAATATCGGCCCGGGGTGAAAGCGGAATTCTGAACCGGATGCCTCCTTGAACAGCACATCGGTACCGGTGACATCCGCGGGCAACAGATCCGGGGTGAACTGGATGCGGCTGAAGTCCGCCTCCAGGTTTTTTGCCATGGCCTTGATGGCGCGAGTCTTGGCCAGCCCGGGCAACCCTTCTACCAGCAGGTTGCCGTTTGCCAGCAGGCCGATCACCAGGCGCCGGATGACGTCCCGCTGGCCGATGATCGCCTGACCGACGCTGGCTTCCAGTTGCGCAATTTGCTCGCGGGCTGACATGAAAATTTCCTGGGCGCTGAATGAATGAAACCTAAGGTAGAACCTATAAAAATTAGCAGAGTTGCGGATGAACATGGTCTGGGTTGAATACCGCGTCGCGCAGTCGGCCGCTGGCGAAAACTGTGGCGACACACAGCTATACTGAAAGGCCGCTACAGAACACGCGGGCGCACCTGGCCCGCCACGATAAATGAATAACAATGTCTGGAAGCTCTATGCGCAACCTGTTGTGTTTCCTGCTGCCCGCACTGTTGCTGCTTGGCTGTGACAAGCAGAGTTCACCCGTCGACAGTCGTGCTGTGGTTGAACGTAATGAATCGAAGGCGCCGCCACCCGCCGACGAAAAGAAACTGGCCCAGGCCAAACGCACTTATGTGGGCGCCGAAGCCTGCGCCAGCTGCCACGCATCGGAATTCGAGTCCTGGCAAAATTCCCACCACGACATGGCAATGAAACTCCCGACGCCAGAGACGGTGGTGGGGGATTTCGACAATACAGAATTTGATTATTTCGGCACCGTGTCCCGCTTCTCCCGGCAAGGCGACAAATATGTTGTACGCACCGATGGGCCGGACGGAAAGCTGCAGGATTTCCCGGTGGCCTACACCTTCGGCATTGAGCCGCTGCAGCAGTACCTGATTGAGTTGCCCGGTGGCAAGTTGCAGGCGCTGTCGGTCGCCTGGGATTCCCGTAGCCGGGAAGCCGGTGGCCAGCGCTGGTTTCACCTGTACCCGGATGAAGAGATCAAACCCGGTGACCCGCTGCACTGGACCGGGTTGAACCAGAACTGGAATTTCATGTGCGCCGACTGCCACTCCACCAACTTCCAGAAAAATTACGATACCGCCACCAGAACCTTTGCCAGTGAATGGTCGGAGATCAACGTGGGCTGCGAAGCCTGCCACGGGCCGGCGTCGCGACATGTGGAATGGGCGAACGCAGCGGCGGATCAGCGGGCGGGCTATGGCGACAACCTGGGGCTGGAAATTTCCTATCGCGATCGTCTCACCGGCGTCTGGCAAATGGATGGGGAAACGGGCATCGCGCAGCTGGTGAAAAATACGGCCAGCGCGGACATTCAGAAAGAGATACAGGGCTGCGCCCAGTGCCATTCCCGCCGCAGTACCGCGTTTCCCGGTGCGCATCCGCAGAGCAAGTTCCTCGACCATTTCAATCCGGCACTGTTGCGCGATGGCCTCTATCACGCCGACGGCCAGATCAACGACGAAGTCTATGTGTACGGTTCCTTCCTGCAGAGCAAAATGCACGGTGCCGGGGTGACCTGCAGTAACTGCCACAACCCGCACACTACAAAGGTGCGCGCCGAGGGTAATGCGCTCTGTGCCCAGTGCCACCTGCCGCAAAAATTCGATACCGCTGATCATCACCTGCATCAGGCGGGTAGCGACGGCGCCCAGTGTGTCAGCTGCCACATGCCCGAGAAAACCTATATGCAGGTGGACGCGCGGCGGGATCACAGCTTCCGTGTGCCGCGCCCCGACCTGTCCATGTCGATTGGATCGCCGAATGCCTGTACCGGTTGCCACAGCGACAGGCCGGCCAGTTGGGCGGCAGAGGTTCTGGAAAGCAAGTTTGGCAAGCCGGATCCCCACTACGGTGAAGCACTGTTTGCCGGGCGTACCGGCGCACCGGATGCCGAGGGACGTTTGCTCAACCTGGTGATGGATGAGGCCCAGCCTGAAATCGTGCGCGCCACCGCCGTTTCCATGCTGCCGCATTTCCTCTCACAGACCAGTGCACAGGTATTGCAGGTGATTGCCCAGGGCGACGACGCGCTGTTGCACCTGGGGTTGGCACAGGCGCTGGAAAATGTGCCCGAGCGCATACGCCCGGCAGTGGCGATTCCGCTGCTGTACGAGGACGAAAAGGTGATCACGGCGCTGGCTGCCAATGCCATGGCCGGGGCGCCACTGGAACAGTATCCGGAAGAGGTTCGCCGGCAGTTCAATCGCGGCCTGGCGAACTACCAGCGGTCGGAAATTTTCAATGGCGACCGGCCCGAGTCGCTGGCGAACCTGGCGGGCCTGTTTTTCCAGCAGGGCCAGCCGGCGAAGTCGGAGAAATATTTCCGCGACGCCATTGCACTGGAGCCGGGCTATAGCCCGGCGTATATCAACCTGGCGGATCTCTATCGGGCTACCGGCAGGGAGCAGGAAAGTGAACGGGTGTTGCGCGACGCGCTGGCGACTGTCATGGATAAGACGCCGGTTGAGCACTCACTGGGCCTGTCCCTGGTGCGCCAGAAAAAAATGCAGGAAGCGCTGGGGTTCCTGCGCGCTGCCGCACACAGTGATACGGCGCCACCGCACTATGTGTACGTGTACGCCATTGGCCTGAATTCACAGGGAAAAGCGGACGAGGCCATTCGTGAGCTTGAGCGGGCTTTGGCGCGTTTCCCCGGAGACCGTCAGATAATTTCCGGTCTGGCATCCCTCAATCACGAGCAGGGCAACATGGCCGCGGCCGAAAAGTATCAACAGTTGCTGCAATAAAAGATCGGCGTGGGGTAAGGAAAAAGCGGGCAAAGAAAAAGCGCGGCCGGGTAGCCGCGCTTTTTTGTGAGAGGCAGGCCGTGTTAACGGTTTTCCGTGACTTGCGTGGCCTGTTTGATGGCCTCATTGATATTCAGCGAGGCGGCCTTCTGCCGGGGCGGGAACTCCTTGAACGTGGCCAGGTGCTCATTGAGTATCGCAATGGCCGGCTGGAATACCCAGCTCTTGCGCATGATCTGGTGGAACCCGGTAATGCCGTCATAGTGTTCCAGCGGATCTTTGCGCAGGTTGAACAGCTTGGGCATGGTGTGGGTGACCATGTCGCCAAAATACAGGCCATCAGGCTTGGTGGCGAAGTGCATTTTCCACGGGCCCACGCGCAACGCAGTCAGCTGCGACTCGTAGTAGTAGAAGAACTTGTTACGCGCGGATTTTTTGCTTTTGCCCGTCCAGTAATCGAGGTTGTTTTCGCCGTCGATATACACCTTGTCGGACTTCTTCAGCTTATCCCGCAGGTTCGGTTCTCCCAGTGCCGCGGCAATGGTGGGGAACACGTCCTCGTGCGAAGAAATGCCGTTGAGCTTCAGGCCCGCGGGAATACGGCCGGGCCAGCGCACCAGGAAGGGCACGCGCACGCCGCCTTCCCAGGTCGTCATTTTCTCACCGCGGAACTCGGTGGTGCCGGCATCCGGCCATGAGCTCTGTTCCGGACCGTTGTCGGTGGTATAGATGACGATGGTGTTATCGGCAATCCCCAGCTCATCCAGCTTGTCGAGCAGCTTGCCTACATGGCCGTCGTGTTCGAGCAGGCCGCTGCCGAAAAGGTCGTCTTCAGAGCTGATGTCGGTAGCCAGGTTGCGGCTTTCCGGCTTCAGGTGGATATACACATGCATGCGGCTGGTGGCGTGCCAGATAAAAAATGGCTTGCCGGCTTTTTTTGCCCGCTCCATAAAATCCAGGCTGCGTGACAGGATTTCCTCGTCAAAGGTTTCCATACGCTTGCGGGTGAGCGGGCCGGTGTCTTTGATACGGCCGTCGGCATAGGATTCAATTACCCCGCGTGGGCCGAATTTCTTTTTGAAATTCGGGTCTTTCGGGTAGTCCTCCTGCTCCGGTTCCTCGGACACGTTCAGGTGGTAGAGGTTGCCGTAAAACTCGTCGAATCCGTGTTTGGTGGGCAGGTGTTCATCCAGGTCCCCCAGGTGGTTCTTACCGTACTGGGCGGTCATGTAGCCCTGTGCCTTGAGGAATTCCGCGAGGGTGGGGTCGGCCTCCTTGATCCCCAGCGGGTTGCCCGGCTGGCCCACGGTGGTAAGACCCGTGCGCACCGGCAATTGTCCCATCAGGAATGCCGCGCGCCCTGCGGTACAACTGGGTTGCGCGTAGTGGTCGGTAAACAGCGCACCTTCGTTGGCAATGCGGTCGATATTGGGGGTGGGGTAGGTCATGCCGTGGGAGTAAGCGCTCAGCGAGATCGACGCCACGTCATCCACCATGATGGCGAGAATGTTGGGTTTCTCTGCCGCCTGTGTTGCTGCCGCTGCACCCAGGCCGATCAGCAGGGCGACAGAAGCAAACCGTTTACGTAGGTTGCCCAAAGGATATCCTCCTCTGTTGGGTAAGGATTTTCGATGACGGTAATACGTTTGAGCATAGCCAAGTAATTTCTTGTTATTGTTTTTTGCGACGAGAGACGGCTCAACAAAAGAACCTGGCAAGAACAGGTTTCCCGTAGGGGAGATGAATTTAATATTTTGATTTGGAATGGAAGTTGGGATTTTTATCGTATCTGGGTCAAACCCAGGAAGAGGGCATTGCGATGTTTCCAACTATGAATGAATGCTGATTTTAGGTGGCAATAAACGCAATAACCGAGCCGGCGTCGGTTGTGCGATCGGTGATGCTGTAAGTGCCCGCCGGTCTCTGGTAAACCCTTAAGGCTCTACCTGCGAGAGAGGAAAACGTTGCCGGTTAACCGGCGCTGCCCTGCTGATTTCGCCCTGCAACCATGGACGGGGGCAGCCCAAACCAGCGTCGGAAACTGCGACTGAAAACCGCCAGATCGGCATAACCCAGGTTGAGCGCGATACTGGTGAGCGACATGCTGCTTTTGAACACGGCGGTTTTAGCCACTTCCTTGCGGGTCTCCTCCAGCAATGCGCGAAAACTTGTGTTGGACGATTCCAGCGCACGCTGCAATTTCTTCGGATGCATGCCAAGGCAGAGGGCGACGTTGGTCTTGCTGCAGTCTCCAGTGGGCAGCAGGCCGAGGATGGCGTGTTTAACCAGCGGGGTAAGATCGTTATCCGCGCTGGTTTTCAACTGCTCGAACTGATTGAAAATGATCTCGTTTACCAGACCTTCCAGCGTGCGGGGTTTTCTCGCCAGCGTTTCGCGGTCGATATAAAAACCATCGTGCTCCGCATTGAATTCCACCGGGCAGGCAAACAGCTGAGTGTAGAGATCCCTGCCTTTTTCCGGTGGCGGGTGGCGGAAGAAAACCCGGCTCGAATGCCACTGTTGGCCGGCCATATCGCGGATCATTTGATAAACAAGCCCGATGCTGAGTGCCATCAGTTGAGGGAACCGGCCGGTCTGGGCAATCAGGATATCCAGCTTGAGCTCCGTTTCTCCGGTATGGGTGGGCTCCATGGTGAGTATGGCGCCCTGGGCATGCAGGTGGGTGTGTTTGCTGCCCACGGCCAGCGCGTTGGCAACACTGTCCTGTCGGGACATATAGGCACCAAATAGCCCCAGTACGCTCAGCCCCTGGCTGATGCCGAGGCGCAAGCCGAAGGTTTCGCTACCGGTTTCCCGGGCCGTGATCTCCAATAGCTTGCCGAGGTTTTCGTAGGGAATCAGGTTGTCGGGGTCGCGTAGTTGGCTTGAGGGGAGCCCCGCGGATTTCTGAAGCTGCACGGGGTTGGCACCCATTTTTCGCGTGAGCTCATCATATCCATTGAGGGATCCGGCTCTGACAAATTCAGTCATGCTCGGCTCTCATGTCGCTTCATTATTTTTATTAGTCGCTATGCCCTGGCTATGGTCGCGGTCTGGCGCCGCTTTATCCATATCGTGGTACAGCGAGTTGGATGACGCTGATGCCACGGTCTGTGAGCTTATCCCCGCTGTCCCATTTTGCAAAGCCCCTGTCCCAAAAAATCAAACCGACTCGCTCCGCGTCCATTAACCTCGGCATCGTTCCTGTAGCAGATATGGGCAGCAATGGTTCAGACCGGCTAGTCCCACCACATATAAAAATAACGCTAATTGAGGACACCTAGCGATGATTCAGTCACAGCTTAAATTCAAGCGTACCATTCTCAGTAGTCTGATTTTCACCCTGATTCATATGCCTGCGTTGGCGCAATCCAGTACGGACAGTGACGAACGTGACAATAACGGTCGCGTTCTGGAAAACGTTACCGTTACCGCGCAAAAGCGCGAGCAATCCCTGCAGGATGTACCTCTGTCGGTTTCTGCAATGACTGGAGAGTCCATACAAGAGGCAGGAATTGAACGCTTCGAGGATATGTCCAGCTATATCCCCAATATGTCGGTCACCAAGAGTTCGATTTCGGATCAGCTCAACATTCGCGGTATGCAGTCCGGCGCGCAGGCTGGCTTCGAGCAGTCTGTGGGCACGTTCATGAACGGCATCTATCGCGGCCGTTCCACGCAGTCGCGCTTCGCTTTTGTGGATGTGGAGCGGGTGGAGGTGTTGCGCGGTCCCCAGAGTATCCTGTTTGGGAAAAATACGGTGGCCGGTGCGCTGAACGTGACTTCCGCTCGCCCGACTGAAGACTTTACTGCGCGGCTGAGTGCTGGCTATACCCCTGAGTTCGAGCAGAGTGAACTGGAAGGCATGGTGTCCGGCGAGCTGGCCGATGGGGTGCGCGGTCGCTTTGTGGTGTTATCCCGCGAGATGGACAAGGGTTGGGTGCACAACCAGTTTTACGATACCCACGACCCGCGCAGTGATGAGCTGATGGGCCGCGCGACCCTCGAATGGGATGCGTCTGACAATACCGTGATTACGGCGATCGCAGAGAGCGCCGACTTTGATATTGGTGCCTTCCCCCACGCGACCATGCAAGCCGGTCCGCTGGCGGCCCTTGGCGCCATCGAGGGCACCGACGTAACCCGCATGGGTAATACCAACCCTGTACTGGATTTCGGCTCCACCCAGAAAATGAGCGGCAGCCACAACGAATTCACCATCATGAGTGAGACCGAACTGGAATCCGGTACGCTCAATATTGTTGCCGGGCACTCTGCCTACGATTACGAGCGCTACCTGGATGCGGACTATTCGCCGCTGGACGGTCTGCGCTTTGACGACACCGAAGATTTTTCCCAGAACAGCGTGGAAGTCCGCTTTACCGCCAATGCAGGGGACAACTTCGAATACATGACCGGTCTCTACTGGCAGAAGCAGGACATGACGGTCGACGGCCTGTCGCTGTTCAACATCCCGGTTCTGCAGCAGGTGCTTTACGGTGGCTGCGCCGCGGGCGTCGGTGCCATGGGTGGTGACCTGTCGGCGCTGTATGTGGGTGGCAATGCGGTGGCCACTGGCCTCGGCGTAATTGGCCTTGGCGCGCCCGCCGGTGTGGTGAATGCCTGTGGTACTGCAGCAGCCTTCGACGGTCTCCCCGACGGGGTTGGGCGCTATGCGCGTCTCGATCAGCAGACCGATACCCTGGGAGCGTTCGCCCAGGGCACCTGGCACATTACCGACAGTTTCCGCACCACTCTCGGCCTGCGCTACACCAGCGAAGAGAAGTCCGCAGCCAAGGCCACTTACGCAGTCGATTTTGCTGAACGTAATACCACGCCCTCCCAGCAGGCCTGGGTGAACGGCGTTGCTCAGGCGGTGGGCGAATTTGCCAACCATGAGTTCACTGCGAATGACCCGGGGATGACCCGCAAGGAAAACAGTCCGACCTGGTCCGTGAATGTACAGTACGACCTCAACGACGACATCATGACCTACGCCACCGTCTCCACTGGTTTCAAGGCGGGCGGTTTCAATTCCTTCTACATGCGCAGTCCGACCCGTGGCAACGGAGCCTTCTCCGAGGATGTGAGCTTCGAGGAAGAAAAAGCCACTTCGTTTGAGCTCGGCCTTAAGGCGAAGTTGCTGGGCGGTGCGGCAGAGCTGAATGTGGCTGCGTTCGAAACTCGCTTTGAAGACCTGCAGGCGGCGATCTTCAGTGGCAACACCACGTTTGAAGTGCAGAACGCGGCAGAGGCTACTTCCCGCGGTATTGAGATTGACGGTCGCTGGCTCGCCACCGACAACCTGACGCTGTCGGGGGCGATCGGCCTGCTTGATTTTACTTACGACAAGTTCCCCAACCAGGCCTGTACCAGTAACCAGTTCCTCAGTGAGCGCGAAGCACTGTACCAGGCCGCTGGTGCCGCCGGGGATATCGTCGGTCAGCTGGGCGCGGCGCTGGGTTACAGCAACGCACTGTGCGCCGCGGCCGGCATCAATGACATGGCCGGACGCACCACATCCAATGCACCCGATACCACCGGCTCCCTGATGGCGAGCCATTTCCTGCCTCTGGGTAGCTATGAGCTGAAGTCGAACCTGGCGGTCAATTACTACAGTGATACCTATCGCGTGGACGACCTTGATCCCATTGCGCTTGAAAAAGGCAAGGCGTTTGTAAATGCCGGCCTGATCTTCATGCCGACCGATGGTGCCTGGCAGCTGGCCCTGACCGGTAAGAACCTTACCGACCGGGATCACTTTAACTACATCAATGATGTGCCGCTGTTCGCCGGTGCGCATAACTATATGCCGCTTGCGGGACGCTCGTGGAACGTCAAGTTCATCTACACACTGGGCAACTGATGACGGCCCGGCGGCACTGACTTTGCGCAGTGCTGCCAACACAGAAGCCAAGCGTCATTGCCAGGATTTATGCGGTAACCCCCCGCGTGGCGCGATACTTTTTTGTCCTCTGGAAGAATAAAAATAGCGAGAGAAATTATGCAAACCATGCAATCAATCGTGCTGCGCGATGGCAGCATCCAGCTGGAAACCGTTGACGTTCCGCAACCGGGTCCGGGGCAGGTACTGGTTAAGTCCCTCGCCTGCGGTATCTGCGGATCCGACCTGCACCTTACCCGCCACTCCGACGAAGTGTTTGGCCTGTATAAACAAATGGGCCTGATGCCGGCGGAACTCGAGGTCAACCCCGAGATCATGCTGGGGCACGAGTACAGCGCCGAAGTAGTGGCTTACGGCCCCGGCACCAAGGGTGAACTGCCGGTGGGCAGCAAGGTCACCAGCGTGCCAATCCTGATGTCCCAGAATGGTGCCGGCATCGGTGTCACCCCGGGCGTGAATGGGGCTTACTCCGAGTATTTCCTGCTGGATGAGGCGCTGATGCTGCCGCTGCCAGAGGGCGTGTCTCCACAGGCGGCGGCGATCACGGAACCGCTGGCCGTCGGCCTGCATTCCGTCAACCGCTCGGAAATCGGCGAGAACGATGTGGCGCTGGTGGCCGGTTGTGGCCCCATCGGTCTGGCAGTGATTGCAGCACTGCGCCTGCGCGGTGTGCGTCATATCGTCGCCTCCGATCCGCAACCTTCAAGCCGTGCGATGGCACTGGAATTCGGCGCAACCGAAGCCGTGGATCCGACTCAGGAAGACGAGGTGGTGAAAGCCGCAACCCTCGCCGTGGAGGGGCGTGTGGTGATATTTGAATGTGTGGGTATCCACACATTGCTCACCAGTTTCATCAAGCGTGCTCCGGAAAAATCCCTGCTGGTGGTTACCGGGGTTCATACCGCGGAAACCCCGGTGAACTTCGCCTTCGCGCTGGTGAAGGAAATGGACATCAAGTTCACCTACTACTACGCACCGGAAGAGTTTGCCGAATGCCTCGATCGCATAGCCAAAGGGCTGGTGAACTGGAGAGCGCTGTGGACCGGCACTGTGGGTATCGATGGTGTACCGGCCGCGTTCGACACCCTGATGCAACCCAATGCACACATCAAGGTGATCGTGGAGCCGTGGCGCTCGGGCGAGCTGGAGCACGCGTAACAGGGCGAGGGGATTCACCATGGAAAATGTATTTGTTACCGGTGCCGGCGGTTTTATCGGCCGGCATCTGGTGGCGCAGTTGCTCGCACACGGCTGTAACGTCACCGCATTGATGTTGCCGGGAGAACCGGTACCGGAAAACTGGGGCGGGCGTGTGCGTGTGGTCACCGGTGATGTGCGCCAACTCGAAGGTCTGTTCGAAGAGATTGGTGAGGTGGATACCATTTTCCACCTGGCAGCCGTGGTCAGCGACTGGGGCTCACGTCAGGAGCATGTGGACATCACTGTGCGTGGAACCGAGCAGGCCATTTTGCTGGCGCTGAGATGGGATGCCCGCTTCGTGGTAACCACCAGCATTGCCGCGTTTGCCAGTGCCATGGGTGCCGGGAAGTTGAATGAATCCACGCCGCGCGGGATACCCGCTTCCAGCTATGAATTCGCAAAGCAACAGCAGGAAGATGTGACCCTGCTGGCGGTGCGCGAGCACGGCCTGCACGCGGTCATCATCCGGCCTGCCAATGTCTACGGCGTTGGCAGTGTGTGGGTTAACCGTTTTCGAGAGTTCCTGGCCGAGAAAAAGCCGTCGCTGATGGGCAGCGGTGACTGGGATGCCGGGCTGGTGCATGTGCATAACCTGGTCCGGGCACTGGTGCTTGCGGGCACTCGTGACGGGGTCGACAACGGGGATATTTTTGTGATCTCTGATGGCCACGGGGTGACCTGGAAACAGTACCTGAACGCGCTGTCGCAGACGCTATCCCTGCCGGCGCCGAAGAGTATTCCCAATGTTATCGCTCGGGTACTGGCACCGGTGCTGGAGTTTTTCGGCACGCTGTTAGGCCTGAAAGAAGCCCCGCCGGTGACCCTGCTTGCCTATCGCCTTACCGGTATGGAAAGCATTTTTGATGCGACCAAGGCGCGGGAAAAACTCGGTTACCACCCATCTGTAACCCTGGAGGAAGCCATGCAGGAAATCCGCCAGGCTTACTCGCAAAAAAACAAACCAAGCGTAGAAAAAAACAATCAGAGCGTTAGAGGATAAAAAAATGGTACTGCCAATTCCCTTCCATTCGCAGGACTCCCTGCTGACCCTGGACACCAGCAAACTGCCACTGATCCGCGATGTGCTGCCCGGGGTACACGTTTACCCCTGCTTCCTGGATGCCGAGAACGGCGTCTGGGTACTGCGGGTGTTGTTTGAGCCCGGCGTTACCCTGCCCAGGCACTTCCACACCGGCGCGGTACACCTGTACACCATGAGTGGCAGCTGGCACTACGTTGAGTACCCGGATCAGCCGCAGACCGCGGGCAGCTATTTATATGAACCAGGCGGTTCCGTCCACCAGCTGCACGTACCGGAGAGCAATGGCGAAGTGACCGATACATTCATGATGGTGACCGGAGCCAATATCAATTTTGACGAAAACGACGAGTTCATGAATGTGATGGACGCGGGCTGGATTGAAATGATGATCCGCGAAGCGGCGAAAGCACAGGGTATTGTCCCGCGGTATATCAAGCCGGTCTCTGGCGCTGGCTACTCAGACGAGTGATGCCAAGGCCTCTCTAAATCTCCCCCAAAAAATTGCGACCTGTCCCGTTACCGGGGCGGTCGCAGTTTTTTATCCCTGGCGACACAAGCAATCACTTCACCGGATAAGCAATAACGAGAGAAAACGGATGCGACATATTTCTGGTATCTGCCTTTTGGCCCTTGGCCTGGTAGGGTGCGGCGAACAGGTGGCAAACGAAGCACAGCAAGCAGCGGCGGCAGAGTCGGTTGTTGAGCAATCGGCACCGGGTGTTAACGACCGTCATTCGTCCACTGCAAATGAGCCGGCGGGGAGAGCGAAACTCGCTGAAAATGTCTACTTCGGGAATTTTCACGTACACACCAGTTATTCCTTTGATGCCCTGACCAACGGTGCCAACACCACCCCGGCCGATGCCTACCGCTGGGCGAAGGGCGAGGCGATCCCGGCTGCAGCGGCTGCCGGTGTTATGCAGATCAAGCGGCCACTGGATTTTTACGCGGTGTCCGACCACTCCGAATACCTCGGTGTGTTCAAGAAAATGCAGGATCCGGACAACCCCGCGAGCAAGTTGCCGATTGCCAAAGAAATTCTGTCAAAGGACAGGAAAGTGGCGTTTGATGCCTACGCGCGGGTGCTGGATACCATGTCGCCGGGCATGGCGGATCCTGCGCTGGCAGACCCGGCAATCATGAAGCCAATCTGGCAGGAAGTTGTGCGCACCGCCGATGAATACTATGAGCCGGGCAGGTTCACTACCTTCCCTGCATTCGAATGGACCTCCACCCCGGCCATGCGCAATCTGCACCGGGTGGTGGTGTTCGAGTCTTCCAAAGGCGTACCCGAGCTGCCCTTCAGCACCAATGAATCCGAAGACCCGCAGGATCTGTGGAAGTACATGGATCGTGCCCGCGAAAATGGTGCGACGTTGCTGGCGATTACCCACAACGGCAATGCCAGCGATGGGCTGATGTTCCCCACGGCCACTGCCGATGGCGAACCGCTGTCGGCGGAATATATCGAAGCGCGCATCGCCAATGAGCCACTGTATGAGGTCACCCAGATCAAGGGCACCTCGGAAACCCATCCCTCCCTGTCGCCGAATGATGAATTTGCCGGTTTTGAACTGTGGGATTACCTGCTGGCTGCCAGTGCAGCCGTGGTGCCGGAGCACAAAAAAGGCGGTTATGCCCGTCAGGCGTATCTGGACGGCCTGTCGATGGCGGCGGATGGCCGGCCCAATCCCTACAAATTTGGTTTGATCGGGGATTCCGACACCCACAACGCGGCGGCTTCGGTGGAAGAAGACAATCACACCGGCAAGTTCGGTATTGAGGCCACGGCGCAAAAACGTCTCGATGGCCCGCTGCCTGGAGACGAAGTCAACAACCGCCGCGTGCGTGAATTCAGCTCCGGTGGTCTCGCCGCCGTGTGGGCCCCGGAAAATACCCGTGAGGCGATTTACGCCGCGCTGATGCGCAAGGAAACCTACGCAACCACCGGCACGCGCATGAAAGTGCGTTTCTTCGGCGGATGGAACTTCGATGAAACCACGCCGCAAAGCAGTGACTGGGTTGAGCAGGCCTACCGCACCGGCGTGCCGATGGGCGGGGAACTGCCCGCATCGGAGGGCGGGAAAGCACCGGTATTCCTGATCAGCGCGCTGAAAGACAGCGCTGGTGCCAACCTGGATCGCATCCAGGTGGTCAAGGGCTGGATTGAAAATGGCGAGCAGCGCGAAGCCATTTTCGATGTGGCCCTGTCCGATGGACGCACCGTCGGTGATGACGGCAGGGTACCGCCGGTGGGCAATACCGTAGACCCTGAAACTGCGACCTACACCAACGACATCGGTGACAGCCAGTTGTCGACAGTATGGCGCGACGACAGCTTCAAACCGGATCAGCACGCGTTTTACTACGTACGCGTTCTGGAAATTCCGACACCGCGCTGGTCTACCCATGATGCCAGCGCGCTCGGTCGTAAACCCCGTGCGGATCTGCCGGTTTCGATTCAGGAGCGGGCCTGGAGTTCGCCGATCTGGTACACGCCGGAAGCAAAGTACTTCGCTGAAGTGAATGCCTTTGAACAGTGAGTGGTTGTCATGCACTTGAATAAAATCCCGCTGCTGCGGGATCCCCTGCTGCACTTCGCGCTGATCGGCGGGCTGCTGTTTGCGGTCGATGCGCTGGTGAATACCGACTCAAATACGGTCGAGGACATTGTGATTACCCCAAACCGGGTGGAGCATCTGGCGGCGGTATTTGAGCGCAGCTGGCAGCGCCCGCCGAACGCTGAGGAAATGCAGAAGCTGGTGGATAACTTTGTGCGTGAGGAAGTGCTTTACCGTGAGGCACTGAAGCTCGGGCTGGAGTCGGATGACACTGTCATCCGGCGGCGCCTGCGGCTGAAGATGGAATTTCTCGCTCGGGATCTTGTGGATACGATCGAGCCTGAGCCTGAAGTACTCGCGCAGTTTTTCCGTGACAACGCCGAGCGTTACCGCGTGCCGGCACGCATGACTTTCCGCCAGATCTATTTCAGCAGTGATTCCCGCACGGCGCCAGCCCGGGATGCCAAAGCGCTGCTTGCCCGTTTAAGGCACAGTGACAGCACCACAGCGGGCACGGATGAGAGTGGTGACAGCACCCTGTTACCCGACCGTATTGCGCAGGCTTCGGCGGAGGCGGTGAATAAGCAGCTGGGCCCGGGGTTTGCTGAGCAATTGGCTGGTCAGCCGCGGGGACAGTGGCTGGGCCCGGTCCAATCTGCCTACGGCGAACACCTGGTATTTATTGAAACGTATGAGGCGGAAGCTGCGGCAGAATTGGCCAGTGTAAAGACGCAGGTCGTACGCGACTGGCAGGCGCAGGCCCACGCGGAGGTTTTGGAGCAGCAGTATCAGCTGCTGCGTGAAGGGTATCGCGTACAGATGGATCCCGAGGTAAGGGATCAGGTTGCTGGTGGCTCTGCACTGGTACGCGAGGTTGCTGGCCGATGACCGGGAAGCTTATGCGGGCGTTGACGTTACTCATTGCCTTCTGCGGCAGCGTATTTGTCAGTGATGTGTTGGCCCATGAATTGCGTCCCGCATACCTGCAGATTACCCAGAAAGCGCCAGAAGAATTCAGTGTGCTCTGGCGGGTGCCCGCACGGGGGCAGATGAAACTCTCTCTCTCGGTTGCCTTTGATGGTGAGGTGACCCAGCTCGATAGTGCGGCTGGCCGGCTGGCGAATGGTATGTACAGTGAACGCTGGCACATCAACAGTGCAACCGGGTTAACCGGAACCGCGGTGGTGGTGAACGGACTGGAGCAGACCATGACCGACGTGCTGATGCGCGTGGAATGGCTCGACGGCCGCGAACAGGTAGTCCGCCTGGTACCGGAAAATCCCCGCTATGTGTTTTCTGGAAACGCCCGGGCTGACCATTGGCTGCCGACGTATTTTGTACTGGGGGTGGAGCATATTCTGCTGGGTATCGATCACCTCTTGTTCGTACTCGTGCTGTTGCTGCTGGTGAGTGGCTGGCACTCCCTGGCGATCACGATCTCCGCATTTACCCTCGCGCACAGTGTGACTCTGGCGCTGTCTGTTTTGGGGGTGCTGTCAGTACCGCAGGCGCCGGTAGAGGCGGTTATTGCCTTGAGTATTGTCTTCGTTGCCAGTGAGATCCTGCTGAAGCAACGGGGATTGTCGACACTGTCGATTCGGCGCCCGTGGCTGGTGGCAATGGGGTTCGGGTTATTGCACGGCCTCGGGTTTGCGGGTGCCCTCGCAGACATCGGTGTGCCTGCGGAAGCCATCGCGGGATCCCTGCTGGCGTTCAATCTCGGTGTAGAGGCGGGGCAGTTATTGTTTATCGCCGCAGTTGCCGCAGTGTATGTACTACTGCGCACGGGACTTGAAACCGGCGTGATAACAGGCAAACGCCTGCACGCAAGCCGCGCAATGGTGATGTCGTTGCTGGTCTATGTTATCGGAGGCACTGCGAGCTGGTGGTTGATCGATCGCACGGTCGCGCTGATCTCATGAATTCTTGTTCCGTGTTTTCCATTCGCTCGGGGAGTTTCCGGTCCAGCGTTTGAAATTGCGGCTGAATATCGCCACATCGGCGTAGCCCAGGTTCAGCGCCAGATCCGTGACACTGAGCTGGCCGTGCTGCA
The DNA here is from genome assembly GCF_048323715.1 of Microbulbifer weihaiensis. Classification (NCBI taxonomy): domain Bacteria; kingdom Pseudomonadati; phylum Pseudomonadota; class Gammaproteobacteria; order Cellvibrionales; family Microbulbiferaceae; genus Microbulbifer; species Microbulbifer weihaiensis. The sequence goes on along the minus strand of NZ_JBLWFL010000005.1, from coordinate 114,310 downwards.
GGTTGCGTTCAGCCACTTCCATGCGGGTTTTCTGCAGCAAGGCGCGAAAGCTGGTGCCGTCCTGCTGCAGTTTTTTCTGCAGTACCCGCGGGTGGAGATTCAGTGCCGCGGCAACGCGCTCGATGCTGCACTCGCCGCTGGGCAGCAGGTTGCCGATGATATGGCAGACCTGAGCCTGCAGGTTGCCGGGATAAATAGACTGCAGCAGGCGGATGCGCTGCTGGAAGTGCGCCCGCAGCAGTTGTTCGTCGTACTGTGGTTTCCGCGTGAGCCAGCTGAGCGGAAAGCTGATTCCACCAAAGCTACTGCCGTAGTGGATCTGGTCTTTGTACGGTGACGGCGTATCCACACGGGTCGTGGGGGCAGACTGGGGCAGGTGCAGTTTCAGTGCGCTGCCGGTATTGCCCACCATTTGCGCAATCAGGTTGAACGCTTGCCCGGCGCTCAGTTGCATCAGTTGGGCGAGCCCGCTGGCGTTGGAAAAGTCGAACGCCAGCTGCAGTTCCAGCACATCTCCGCGGGGTTTTTGCTGCACGTGCACGCCGTAGGCATGCAGGCTGATGTGCTGGTTTGAATAATTGAACGCGTCCGCCAGTGTGGGTTGCTGGCGGATGGACAGGCCGATCTCGCCAAGTGCCAACACGCTCTGTTCGGCGGCCAGGTTCAGGCCGAGCAGTGGGTTTCCGCAGGCGACGGCCGTGGCATCCAGCAAGTCCGCAAGCCGGGTATAAGACACATAGGTGTTTGGGTCGCGCAGCTGCGCGCTGCTGAATCCGAACTGTTGCAGCAGGGTAGTGGGGTTCTGACCGTACTGGGTGACCAGTTGTTCATAGCCTTCGATGGCGCCACTTCGGATCAGGAACATGGGGATCTTCGACTTTTGTCTGGGGTAGGGGTTCGCAAATAGTCAAATTGCGTTCGTAAAAAGTCAAGTTTGGCTTGTGCCATCTTCCCTAGACTGGGCAAATTCCCTCACACCTGTACAAGGGTTGAGAGGGCAGGGGGAAACAGAATAACAACCTACCTATGCAACTTTTGGAGAATGGCGATGAGTGAGACAAAGACCCCGATTCTGGAAATGCTGGCCGCAATGCAAAGCGGCGGCGTAGTATCCCGCGATCACGCCCGTGAGGCGATCCTGATTCAGGAAGCGGATCTGCCCTGGGTTCCCCTGCCCGATGGCTCCCTGTTGCAGGTACTGCACGTGGATCTGAACCAGAACCTGTGGGTTATCCGCAACAAGTTCAAACCGGGCTTTTGCGTCGACACCCATTACCACACCGGCCCGGTATTCGCCGTGACCACCAAGGGCGAATGGTTCTACAAAGAGTACCCGGACAAGGTCAACAAGGCCGGCTCCTACCTGTTCGAGCCCGCCCACTCCGTACACACCCTGACCGTAGCGGACGACGCGACAGAAGATGCGGAAGTCTGGTTTGCGGTTTTCGGCAGCAACGTGAACATTGACGACGACGGCAATGTCACCAGCGTACTCGACGCGAAAATGGTGATGACCGTATATCGCGCACTGTGTGAAGCGGAAGGCAAAACCTGCGAGAACATGATCGTCGTCGGCGAATAAGCCTCTGATACTGGACGAGGTTGCCATGCGCCATCTGAACTCCGCTTTTGTAACTGGTGCTGGCGGCTTTATCGGCCGCCACCTGGTGCGCCAGCTGCTGACTGAAAAAGTAAACGTCGTTGCCCTGATGATGCCCGGTGAGCGGGCGCCCGAAGAGTGGACACTCTGGGGTGACCAGCTGCGCACGGTTATCGGCGATGTACGCACGCTCACTGGCCTCGCCGATGAAATTGGTCCGGTGGATGCAATTTTCCACCTGGCGGCCGTGGTCGGCGACTGGGGGGCGTTGCAGTCCCATGTGGATATCACCGTGCACGGCACCGAGCAGGCCATTGACCTGGCCATGCGCTGGGGATCCCATTTTGTGGTTACCACCAGTGTATGTGCCTACGCCAGCGCACTGGCCAAGGGCCGGCTGGACGAGGAGAGCCCGGTGGGCAAGCCCTGCTCTCCCTACGAGTTCTGCAAGCAGGAACAGGAGCGGGTCACTCTGGAAGCCGTGGAACACGGCGGTCTCAAGGCGACCATCGTGCGCCCGGGCAATGTGTTCGGCGTTGGCAGTGGCCCCTGGGTGAACACCATGCTGGAGCTGCTGCGCAGTGGGCAGCCCTGCCTGCTGGGCAAGGGCGACTGGGATGCGGGCCTCGTTCATGTGGAAAACCTGGTCGCCATGCTCATCGCGGCGGCGCGCTCGGACTGTGACAGCGGCGAGATCTTTGTCGCGTCCGATGGCTATGGCGTTACCTGGCAGCAATACCTGCAGCGCCTGGCAAACCTCGCCGGTGCCCCGGCGCCCAAGTCTGTCCCCAACTTCCTGGCCCGCGGCCTGGCCCCGGTGCTGGAATTTTTCGGCCACCTGTTGCGACAGGAGCAGCGGCCGATGATTACCCGGCAGTCATACCGGCTGATGGGTGGCCCGAATGAATTCTCGAATGAAAAAGCCCGTCGCCTGCTGGGGTACGAGCCCGTGGTGACGTTCGACGAGGCGATGGATGAATTGCAATCGCACTTCAACAAAACACAGGCCGCTGTGGCAGCGACTGCGTAAGAGCGTAGAAATATGAGCAACTGGAAACATGGAACGCCCAAGGTGGCGTTTGTATCAGGCGGTGGCAGCGGTATCGGTCTGAACCTGACCCGCGCCCTGCTCGCGGATGGTGCCTCGGTAGCGATCTTCGACCTGAAGGTGGAAGACGCACTGATGGAGGAATTGCGAGGACTGTGCCGGGGCGACGCCCGCGTTGAGCGCTTTGTGGTCGACATCACCGATCCGGAGGCCGTCGAGCGTGCAATGGACGAGGCTGCCGCGACCCTGGGCGCACCGGAGTTTGCGATCAACTGTGCCGGCATCCTGCGCACGGCGGTGTTTACCGAAATGTCCTACGCGATGTTTGACCAGAGCATCCGGGTCAACCTGTATGGCAGCCGCAACTTTGCCGCGGGCGTACTCAAACATATGCGTAGCGGCGGTCACCTGGCCCTGATTGCCTCACTGGCGGGCATGTGTGGCAGCTTCACTCACGGCGCCTACGCGACATCGAAATTCGGCGTTGTGGGCCTGGCGGAAGTACTGCGCACAGAGCTGAAACCGCGTGGCATCGATGTGTCGGTTGTCTGCCCCGGCGAAATCCACACGCCGATGCTCGAGGAAGAGCGTCGCGTCGGCAGCAAAGTCACCGAAATCGTGAATGAATTCGCGGGTGTGTTGCCGGTAGAAGTGGCGGTGCAGGGTATTCTTGATGGCCTGCGCAAGCGCACCTTCATGATCACCCCGGGATTCAAGGCGAAGCTGACCCGTTACCTCGCGCGCAGTCACACCGGATTGTTCCGCTGGATAGTAGACAAAAAAGTGGCCGAAGCACTGAAGCAATATGGTGACCGTACACCAGTGTAGGGCTTTGATGTCACGAATGGACTTGAAGTCAGGCTTGTCACAGTAATAGGATTACTTTTCTGCGCTTTTTGGTGCAGGATTAAATGGACAGCAACAACAATAATCTCCTGAGTGCTGATGAGAGAACAGAATATGAACGTATGCGAAATGAGTCAGGGTTCTGCAAACCTTGCTGAGTATATCGGCCAGTGTCTGAACCGTTTTCAAGACAAGCCTGCTTACCACTGCCTGGGTCAGACACTGACCTTCGGTGAGATCGAAGAGAAATCCCGTCATCTCGCGCAATGGCTTCAGCACGAATGTGGCCTTGAGGCCGGCGACCGCATCGCGATTCAGTTGCCCAATATTATCCAGTTCCCGATCGCGGCTTACGCGGCACTGCGCGCGGGGCTTGTTGTAGTCAATACCAACCCGCTGTACACACCGCGGGAAATGCAGCACCAGTTTTCCGATTCCGGTGCCAAGGCACTGGTAATCCTTGCGGACTTCCTCGGCAAATACGAAGAGATCAAAGCGTCTACCGAAATTGAACACGTGCTGGTGACCGGCCCCGCCGACCTGCTGGGCAAGGCAGTGACTGCGCCCGAGGGCTACCACAGTTTCATGTCGGCGATCGAGCGCGGCGCCGCTTGTGAGGAATTGCGCCCGAACACGGCGAAGCGCGAAGACATCGCTGTGCTGCAGTACACTGGCGGCACCACTGGCGTGGCTAAAGGCGCCTGCCTGAGCCATGCGAACCTGCTGGCGAACACTGACCAGATGCTGGAGCGCATCACCCGGCTGGGCAAAGAAGGCGAAGAAATTTTCGTCTGCCCGCTGCCGCTGTATCACATTTACGCGTTTACCGTGAATATGCTCGCCCTGTTTGGCATGGGCAGCATGAATATCCTGATCCCGAACCCGCGCGATCTCGACGGCTTCGTGAAAATGATATCCCCATTCAAATTTACCGGCTTTGCCGGCATCAACACCCTGTTCGTGGGTCTTTGTCGCCACCCGGAATTCCAGAAACTGGATTTCAGCGGGCTCAAAATGACTTTCTCCGGTGGCACCGCCCTGACCAGCAGTGCCGCGGAACTGTGGAACAAGGTCACCGGTTGCCCAGTTACTGAAGGCTTTGGCCTGTCGGAAACCTCACCGGTGATCAGTTTGAATGAGTTCGGCAAGCAGGAAATCGGTACTGTTGGCACCGTGTTGAAAGATACAGAGGTGCAGGTTTGGGATGCTGAGGGCAATGCATTGCCGCAAGGTGAAAGTGGTGAGCTGGTTGTGCGCGGTCCGCAGGTGATGCTGGGTTACTGGAACCGCCCGGAAGAAACCGCCAAGGTTTTGCAGAACGGCTTTTTCCGCACCGGTGATGTGGGCCTGATTCAGGACAACGGCAATATCCGTATCGTCGACCGCCTGAAAGACATGATCATCGTCTCCGGTTTCAATGTGTATCCCAACGAAGTGGAAGACGTACTGTGCCGCCACCCGCAAGTGGTTGAGGCGGCAGTGGTTGGCGTTCCCAGCGAGCAGTCTGGCGAAGCTGTGTGCGCCCATCTGGTTGTAGACGGTGCCGTTGAAGAGCAGGAACTGATCGAGTTCTGCCGCACTCAGCTGACCGCGTACAAAGTGCCGAAGCAGATCGTGATTCACAAGGAGTTGCCGAAATCCACCGTGGGTAAAATCCTGCGCAGGGAGCTGCGCGCGGAACCAGCCTGAGGCCGGTGTCCACCCGGATCCGATCCAGAAAGCGCAGCTCCGGCTGCGCTTTTTTTATGCCTGCCGAATATCCCTGGCGGATAAATACGCCCGGGGACAGGGGAAATGCCAACAGGGCAACTGGCTGCGGCAATGGTGCGGCAAGGGGACTAGACTGAGCGAAGACCGTTTCCTGGAGTCCATTGAAATGTGGAGCGGCACCTCCCGGGTGAACATCCTGCGCGCCGGTGCAGCGCAGCTCAAGGTGCAGAGTCTTCTCTGCCTGCTACTGCTCGCTGGCTGTGATGCATACGGTGATATGAATAGCGCCTCTTACTCCGTTTCCAAAGCCCTGCCGCCCGCGCAAGACAGTCGCCTGGCCGAAGGCATTGCGCGCGCGCTCGATCGCCGCGATGGCGCTGAAAGTGGCTTTTACCTGATTCATGACGGGCTGTCGGCGTTTGTCGCGCGGGCCGCCGTGATTGAAGAGGCGCAGGTGTCGCTGGACCTGATGTATTACATCTACAGCGACGACACTTCCGGGAGAATTCTCACCGCACTGCTGTTACAGGCCGCAGACCGCGGTGTGCGGGTGCGGCTGCTGGTGGATGACCTGGGTACAAGAGTGACCAATCCGTGGGTGACGGCGCTGGAAGACCACCCAAAGATCGAGATCCGGATCTTCAATCCTGTGGAGGGGCGCTCTGGCCTGAGGCGGGGCATCGAGCAGCTCATGGATTTCGGCCGCATCAATCACCGCATGCACAACAAGCTGCTGGTCAGCGATGGGCTGGTGGCTATTACCGGCGGGCGCAACATTGCCGATGGCTATTTTTCCAAGTCGGAAACCGAGTTTCTGGATGTGGACATCGTTGCCATCGGTGCCGTGATAAACGAGGCCTCAGCCATTTTCGATGAGTACTGGAACAGCGGGGTTGCGGTTCCCGTATCGGAACTGATTATTGCCGATGATGACAGCTACTCGCTCGATGGGCTGCGCGAGCGGGTGGATAAATACCTGGCCGGTGAGCGCGAGTCGGAATTCAGCAAAGCCCTGCAGAAGGCGGAGATCGCGGAAAAACTGGCTGCTGGCCAAGTGAATTTTCACTGGGGCAAGGCGACGATTTTCGCTGATCCACCGCGCAAGGCGATCGATCGGGAGAGTGTTCCGGTCAGCGAATACCCAGGGTATAAGCTGGAGAAAATCCTCCAGCAGTGCAGCAAGCGACTGCGCATTACCAATGCCTACCTGGTGCCCGGTGTGCCCGGGGTCGACCTGTTTTCCACACTGCAGGGCGCGCGCGTACAGGTCGATATTCTCACCAATGGGCTGGCTACCAATGATGTTGCCGTTGTTCATGGAGCCTATTCCCGCTATCGCAAACCCCTGCTGCAGTCTGGCGCACGCCTCTGGGAACTGCGCCCGTCGGCTGACCAGAAGCAGCGTAAACACTGGTTCAAGGGGGATTCCCGCGCGAGCCTGCATGCGAAGACATTCGTGCTGGATGATGATCGGGCGTTTGTCGGCTCCATCAACCTCGACAGCCGCTCGATCATCCAGAATACGGAAATCGGCATGTTGATTGAGAGTGCCGAGATCAATCGCGAGCTCAACCAGCTGTTCGAATCCTGGATTTCGCCGGATGCCGCCTGGCAACTGAAACTCGATGAAAGCGGCAGTATTGCCTGGCACGCCGAGGACGAGCAGGGGCAACCGCTAGTGGAAACGCGGGATCCGGATACCAGCTGGTGGCACCGCTTTCTCGCCTGGGCGCTCTCGTGGCTGCCGATCGAATCGCAGATTTGACGGTTCCTGCAAGCACTATGTGCGGTATCCGCACGGCAAACAGCGGATCAATCACCTTTCACCGCTTTCGGCCGCAGCTTCTCGAAGGGTATCCATTGAACGTCATCGGGCAGCCTGGGGCGGAAGCGACTGATTGGCAGGCTGTCGGCATGCTGCCAATGCAGGTCGGCGAAAAAACGCGGCGCATGGGGATCCTTGCGGTTCACGGTGGATATGCGCAGTGGCAGGGCGTGTTCGCCTTCGGCAAGCCAGATCTCCCAGTCGAGGCCTGGCCCGCGAATCGCCCAGTGCTGAACTTCTTTGCCATCGATTTCGGTGTTGCCAACCAGGAAGGCTTCCTCAATCTGGTGGCCATCGGCGTCTTTGGTGCCCCACACCAGTAATTCCATCAGCGGAAATTCCAGCCCGTACTCTCTTGCGATGATTGCCATCGCGGTGTGCGTATCGGTTTTCATTTCCAGCTCGCCGGCATAGCCTTTTTCCGGTACCACCAGTGTCAGTTTTTCGCCGTCGTGAAACAGGTGGCGGTTGGAACTATCGGTTTTCAGTTCGAGGCGCAGCTTGTCCGGGCGCCGGAATTCCAGGCTGGATTTGCCACTGATCAGTACTTTCTGTCCGTTGGCGAGCACTGCTTCGGTGATAAGTGTTGCCTCAAAGGCGAGTGATCGGTGGCTGTCGAGTGCCTTGCCCATCCGCTCCAGCGCTTCGATTGCGGCGGCGGACTTTTCTTTGGTTTCTGGCGGCGCCGCGTGAGGCGCTAACACCTGTGCCGGCGCTGTTGCCGGCAACAGTAAGCCCAGGCAACCGTGGAGTAAAAGACACAAGACCAGGGGAGCGGGGCGTAAAGTTGGCCGGAAAAACGTATTCATAGTGCGGTTTCCGCGGATTGGGGAGCTGGAGCTTTTCCGTGCACTAGAAAAAAGCCCACGTTTCAGTGGGCTTTTGGGTGGCGGTGCATGGAGATTGCGGGGAAGTGGATACATTTCACTTGTGGTGCGCGCTATTTCGGGAACAGCATGATCCAGCTCATGCGGAAGCCCCAGTCCTGGGCGCCGCCGTCCGGGCTCTCGGCGTAATAGCGGGGACCGGCCTGGATCTGGTAGGTCTGCTTTCCGACCTTGAAAAGCTTCGCGACCAGGAAGTGAACCGGGACATTCCACTGTTCGGTCTCCCAATCGTAAGTAGATTCCGTCTGCAGGGTGAACGTCCAGGACGTGGGCGTGTTGTAGGCGAGGAACGGCTGGATAAACGTGCTGTTCACATCATCGCGATCGCTGCTGCCGGTAAAGGACCAGATATGGTTGGCGAGCGCGCCCATGGTCCAGGGGCCGGTCTGCTTCAGCACGACACCGGTTGGGCCTATCCCCCATTTTTCTGTGCCCAGTAGCGGCTCGGTTGCGGTGGGCAACAGGAACACCGGTCCCGCGCCCCAGATAATGCCGCCAGCGGTAGGCTTTTTCGGTGAGAAAAACAGGCTTTGCACGGTGTCGCCCATTCCGGTCTGGTCGCCACTGCCAGGGAAGATATCTTCCTGGCTGACCACCGGAAGAATGGTGCGGCTGATAAGATTCAGATCTTCATTGAGGTCAATCGGGATCACCGGCTGGATATTCAGGGTGAAACGGCGGCCGTCTTCCAGTGGTCCCACGCGATTGTCCCAGTTGAATTGGAACGGCACGCTGATCAGATCCGAAACCGGATTGCTCAGCTGTTTTGCGAGGTCGCTGTCCGCGTAAAGGTGGGCACTGAAAACTACAGATAAAAAAACCACAGATAATTTTCGAAACATCTTGCGCACCAATTGAAGAATACAGGTGAAACGACTTTCTTCAGTCTAGGACGAAAGGGGCATGCAATGTGTGTTGGTGTCGCCCCGGACGACACGCAGTTCGAATAATACGGTAAGCAGGTAAAAACTTTGCCGCAAGGGCAGTCTTCTGGCGGCGTTTTTCGACTTTGGAATAAGATGTCGTGCGCTGGGAAAGAACACAAAAATAAAAAAGGCGACGCTTTTCCGGCGTCGCCTTTTTTGGGGGGCAGGTGGAGACTTACTGGATTACTTACCGGCGAATGCCAGTGCCACTGTGCCCGGGCCGAGGTTGATGCCGCCAGACAGGCTCATCACCGAGCGATATACCTTTACCTTGTGTTCTTGCGCCAGCTGTTCGAATGCGCGGAAGCCGGGGACTTTCTCGAGGTCTTTCAGTGGGCCCGCGATACTGACCACGACAGCCGGCATCAGAAGTTCACCGGCGCGGATTTTTTCCGCGGCGATATCGAACAGCTGCCGGTTGCAGTTATCGTATTCCTTCACCGTATCTGCCACGGATGACCCTTCGTGAGTCATCTTGATGATCGGGTGCAGGTTCAGCGATCTCGCCATAAAGGCTTTCAGCCAGCTCACACTTTTTTCGTTTTTCTGGCGGCCGCGTTCGCGCAGGTAATACACATCCCGGATGGCGGCGTAGCCGGTAATCTTGCGGCCAAACTCCTCGGTACGCGCTTTTATCTGGGCGCCGGTCATACCGCGCTGGATCAGCGACAGGGTGAACAACGCGAGCAGTCCCTGGCCGGAGAACAGGGTGTGGGAGTCGATCGGATGGATCTGCACGTCACCGTTGCTGAGCTTGCGCGCCACATTGACTGCGTTGGCAAAGGTCGGGCTGTTGGCGGCATTGATGGTCTGGATCACGATGTCCTTTTGCCCCAGCTGCAGTTGGCGCTTCAGGATCTGCTCGATGTCCTGCTCGCTGGCGGGGCCGGTGGCCACCTGGCGGGAGCGGTCTATCAGGGACAGCGTATAGAAATGGGCCATTTGCGCGGGGTTGCGCTGATCGGCAAAGGCGTCATTGCCCATGCTCACGCTGTGAGGCAGCACCGGAATGGCGTATTTACGCAGGAATTCATCGGGAAGGTCGCAACCGGAATCGACGACTAACTGAACCATGGGTACCTCTTTTTATATGTGGCTCACTGTCGGGAGTGTAAGGCGTACAAATGTACCATTTTGTAACGGCGCGGGACAGTTTCGAGCGACGTATCCGAGCGACGTATCCAAGGTGCAAAGCGGGTGGGGCTGGAGTAGAGCGCAGCGAAAAAATGGCCGCCGGCGTCGACCGGGCGGCCGAGGCTTGCTCAACAAGCGAAAACGGTAATTAAAGGAAGGATTCAGTGGGGTTCAACTGCCGGCAGGCGCGCTACCTGTCGGCGGGCGAACGCCAGTAGCGATGCAGAGCCCGGGGCAATATCCACGGTTGCGGGAATAGGGAGTAACAGCCACGTGACGGTCCAGTCCAGGCTGTCGCCCGCTGCCAGTGCCTGCGCAGCGCTTTGCACTTCCAGTTCCAGATAGGGCTTTTCCCCACTCAGGTACAACTCGATATCCCCTTCACCGGTGGCCATTTTTTCCGCCGCTACCTGTGGGTAAACCTTCAGGTAGAGCAGGCCATCCACGGCATAGGCGAGCCAGCCTTCACTGCCATTGGCGATCACCTTGCCTTCGGTGAGTACTTCGCTGCCAGACATCGGCAGCCACAGTGTGCCGCCGCTATCCAGTTCGTAATCCATCTGTCCACGCACGGTGGCTACCGTCTCCGTATTGACCGGCGCAAAGGCCAGCCCGCGGTTGGCGACCCGGGTAATTTCCCAGGCCGCAATTTCGCGGAACGGTTGCTCGGCGAGGATGCGGTAGTCGAGACGTGCGCGCCCCTCGCCTTCGCCCTCTCCCTCTAAGGTGACGGCTTTGGCAATCCGGGTTCCCGCGCCGGCAGTGCTTTCCAGGTGCAGGAAATGCTCACCGGATTTGCGCACCTGGTAAGGGGCCGAGTCGTGTTCGGCAACCGGCGGCCAGTTCCACAGGGATTGCGGGGAAAGCCAGAAAGTCGAGCCGAAGTTGTTGGGGTGCCGGTTTTCCAGCGCCAGCAGGTCGGTATCGGCGAGGCGCATTTCGGTAACGCGCCCACCGTGTTGCGGATCCAGGGCGATCGTGAAATCGCCTTTCTGCAGCCGGGTAACCTCTTCACCATGTGAGGTGCTGCTGAGCGCCGCAGCGGCGCTCAGCAGGGTGGACAACAGCAGCTTGTGGCACTGTTTCATGGTTGTTGACCTGATCAGCTGTCGCAGCGCACGGCCGCCTCTGCGGCAGCGCCGGGCACAAACTTGATATTCGCCACGGACAGGCCAAGCGCGCCTTCACTGCGCAGGAACAGACCGCTGGACACCTGGCTGAAGTCGGCACCGGCCTTGGCAAAACACTGCAGGTCGATCGACAGTTCGGACCACTCGCCCGGCTTCAATTCAGCCAGGGGTGCCTGCAGTGGCAGTTCGCCCGAGCAGGCTTCTGTGGTGCAGCGCATACCGGCAAACACCGGTGCACTTGCCGCGCTGTCGAGGCGCACATCCATGGTCAGCGCGGCGTGCTCATCCAGGTAGCGGCTCAGGTTTTGCGGCTTCTTGGTTTGCAGAACCACGCTGCCGCCACGCAGGCCTTTCCAGGTGATCTGGCGCGCATCTTCCTGGGACAGCATGTCGATGGAGGCCACGGTGATATTGTCGTCTGCGGTGCTGGCCTGATTGCCGCTCACCCACAGCGGGGCTTCCTGCGCTTCCTCAATGAACAGCTTCCACGGTGCACGCGGGCGGGACACCATCAACCAGGCGTCTTCCAGTTTGCCATCCGCATAGGATTCGCCGTTTTCATTCAGGTTGCTGGCGATGTTGCGGTTGTCCGTATAGGTGAGGCCGTAGCCGTAGCTGAACAGCGGGGCGTATTCGGCGTCATCGCGGTTGATCACGGTCTGGTGCACCAGGTCCGGCCAGCTGAAGGACAGGCGACCGGTGAAATCGTACTGCTTGTTGCCGTCGGCATCGGTGAGGATCACATCGGCAACGCCGGCGCCTTCCGAGCCCGGCAGCCACGCGGCCACAAATGCGTCAGACAGGTTGAGCTCCTTGTTCACCCACAGCGGGCGACCGGACAGGAAGATACTGACCACGGGAATGTTCTGCGCCTGCAGCTTCTGCAGCAGCTCCTGGTCGTCCTTGCTGCCCAGCTGGTACTCGATGCTGGCGAGGTCGCCGTGCCATTCGGCGTAGGGTTCTTCACCGAATACCACGACGGCGACATCGGGCTTCTGGCCATTGCGGAAGCTGTCCGCACTGAAGTCACCGTTCTCGCTCAGTACCACATCGCCGCCGGCACCCTGTACCGCCTGCTCGATGCCCTGGTAAATGGAGGTAGCGCCGGGGAAGTCTTCCGCGGTATTGCCGGTGCCCTGCCAGGAAATGGTCCAGCCACCGCTCTGCTTGGAAATGTTGTCCGCACCGTCACCGGCCACCAGGATGTTCTGCTGTGGCTTAAGGGGCAACAGGTTATCGTTGTTCTTGAGCAGCACCAGGGATTTGCGCACGGCTTCGCGGGCGATAGCGCGGTGCTCGGGGCTTCCCATAATGCCGGTCTGGCCCGCCAGCGGGCGGTCGCGCTCGAACAGGCCCGCGCGGATTTTCACCCGCAGGATACGGCTCACGGCATCGTCGATCCGGCTCATGGGAATCTCGCCGCTTTGCGCCTGGGCCACGGTGTTGTGGTACAGGGCCTTCCAGTCGGACGGCACCATGAACATATCGAGACCGGCGTTGATCGCGGCGGCACAGCTTTCTACGGTACAGCCATCGACAAAACGGTGGCCGTTCCAGTCGCCAACCACAAAACCGTCGAAGCCGAGGCGGCCCTTCAGTACGTCAGTCAGCAGGTATTTGTGGCCGTGCAGGCGCAGGCCATTCCAGCTGTTGAACGAGGCCATGACCGACTGCACGCCGGATTCGAGGGCGGTGAAATAACCGGCGGCGTGGATTTCGGCCAGTTCCTTCTCGCTGACCTGGGTATCACCGCGGTCGATACCGCGCGTGGTGCCACCATCGCCGACAAAGTGCTTGGCGGCAGACACCAGGTGGCGGCCGTCCAGGAACTGCTCACTTGTCTTTTCGCCCTGGATGCCCTTGATCATTTCGCGGGCGTAGCTGGCGACGATTTCCGGATCTTCCGAGTAGCTCTCGAAGGTACGGCCCCAGCGGTCGTCACGCACCACGGCGATGGTGGGGGCGAAGGTCCAGTCGATACCGGTCACCGCCACTTCACGGGCGGTGGCTTCGCCGATGCGGCGGATCAGCTCCGGGTCGCGGGCGGCACCGAGGCCAATATTGTGCGGGAACAGGGTCGCGCCGATCACATTGTTGTGGCCGTGCACGGCGTCGCTGCCCCAGATGATCGGGATCGCCACACCGCCATCGCTGGTGTCCATGGAGGCGGCAAAGTAGGCATCGGCCAGCTGGCGCCAGTCGTCCGGGGTGGCGAACTTGTCGTTGTTGGGGAAGGTGCCGCCGCCATTGAGGATGGAGCCCAGATGGTACTTCTTGACGTCTTCCGGGGTGACAAAGCGGATCTCCGCCTGGATCAACTGGCCGACTTTTTCCTCCACACTCATACGCGACAGCAGGTCAGCGATACGCTGTTCCAGGGCCGGGTCTGCGGGCAGTGCCGGCTGCAACTTGGGCCAGTTCTCCAGCGAGCGCGCCTCGGCGCCGGGCTGGGTATCGGTATGGGTATTGATCTCTGCGGCCTGGTTGCCGGCGGGTTCCCCGCAGCCGGCAAGGCCAGTGGCCAGCGCAATGCTCGCGGCCAGTCGTTTGACGATGATCCCGGTTGAAGACTTCATGTTGGCTCCGGTTGTTGTCCGTTTCGTTTCTGTGATTCGCCCTGGGGCGAAAAATGGGCGCCCCCCTCTAAAAGGGCAAAAATAGGGGGTGCCCGCAAAATGGTTCGTGGTGTAGCAGCTACCCCAGAGGCGTTCGTTTGCGAACGTTTCGAGGGTGAAAAAAAGGCGGCCTCCGTGCGGCCCAGATACCTTCCTGGTGGGTGCTACAAGGTGAATTCAATTCAGCCGCGCATATCTTCCAGTTCCACACCTTTGGTCTCGTGTACCAGGTAGATCACAAAGGCGATGGAAAGCACGGCAAACAAGGTGTAGATGCCGTAGGCCCCAGCGAGGCCGATTCCCACCAGCATGACGGGGAAGGTCATGGTGATGGCAAAGTTGGCGCCCCACTGGGCGAGCCCGGAAACCGCCAGCCCCGATCCGCGAATCTGGTTGGGGAACATTTCCCCGAGCATGGTCCACATGGCCGGTCCCCAGGAACCGTTGAAGAAGAACACGTAGGCATTGGCGGCAACCAGCGCCAGCAGCCCCATTTCGTTGGAGAGTTGCAGGGAGCCGCTGGCATCCACGCTGGCGGTGGTAAAGGCGAAGGCCACCAGTCCAAGGGTGATCGCCATGCCGATGGATCCGACCAGCAGCAGCGGTTTGCGGCCGATGCGGTCGACCAGCGCCATGGTGATCAGGCAGGCGCCGATGCTGACACCGCCGGAAATAATGTTGATCAGCAGGGCATCGGCTTCCGAGAAGCCCACCGCCTGCCAGAGTACTGCGCCGTAGTAGAACACCACATTGATGCCCACCAGCTGCTGGAAGACCGCGAGCCCGATGCCGACCCAGACGATCTTGCGTATCTTGCCGAGCCCCATGAGGCGGCCTTTGGCGTTTTTATCCAGCAGGTCCGACAGTTTCGGCTGGTGGTCGGCGACAACGGAGGCGCGGATCTGATCCAGCTTTTCCTGCACCCGGGATGCACCGTAGAGCTTGCGGAGTACTTCGGTTGCTTTCTCAGGCTGTCTGGAGAGCACCAGGTAGCGCGGACTTTCCGGGATCAGTAACAATGCGACAAAAAACAGGGCGGCCGGGATGATTTCTACCCAGAACATCCAGCGCCAGGCGCTGAAGCCCATCCACCATTCGTTCACCGCCGAACCCGCAGTCCTGGCGAGCCAGTAGTTGCTGATGAAGGCGACAAACAGGCCCGAAATGATGGCCATCTGGTTGACGGTGGTGAGGCGCCCGCGCATGGCGGCCGGTGCCACCTCACTGATATAGGCGGGCGACATGACGCTGGCGGCGCCAACCGCGAGCCCGCCGAGCACCCGGTAGAACACGAACTCCGCGGAGCTGGCGGCTATGCCGGAACCCCAGGCGCTGACCACGAACAGCACCGCGGAGATCAGCAGCAGCTGTTTGCGTCCCCAGCGGTCGGCCAGGCGACCGGCAAAGAAGGCACCAACCGCGCAGCCGAGCAGCATGGAGGCAACATTGAAGCCGGTGCCGGCGGTATTGGAATTGAACGCCTGCTGCAGTCCGGTCACAGTTCCATTAATCACACCGCTGTCGAAACCGAACAAAAAACCACCGATGGTGGCGACACTGCAAATCAGGATGACAAAAAGGAGTGGGGGGGCGTCTTGCTGAATCTGGGCAATACCCGGATTCCCCTCGACGGAATTCTCAATCGCTTGCATAAGGTTCTTCCTGCTTTTTATTGTTTTGCTCGTTATCGTCGTGCTCGAAGGCAAAACCAGGCTCAGTGCAGGGCCCCGGTTTTGCTGGGTAATTCGGCGTCTTGCTGGACGGCCATTGATGATGACGCGCGGGCGCCGGGAAAGCGTCCTACTTTGCGAAAATAGGTAAAGTTGGACACGCCGGTCGTCTCACTTTGCCCGGCGTCCCGTTTTATAGTGGGACACAAGGTCTGCGCAGGATGTCCACAGGCCGGGCGGATTTGGACACCCTGGCACAGGTATACTGTGCGCCCAGTTAACCAACCGGATTTCGAACCTTGCCCGCTGAAACCAACAACCTTCTGGAATTTCTTCTGTCGGCCCTCTCGCGCCATCCGGCACAGGGACAGCTGTGGGTTGGGTATTCCGGCGGACTGGATTCAACGGTTCTCCTGCATTTACTGGCTGCGGAGGGAATCCCGGTACAAGCGCTTCACGTGCATCATGGCTTGAGTCGTCATGCTGACGCCTGGCAAGCCCATTGCGCTGAGCAAGCGCGCGCGTTGGGGGTGCCGTTCACCGCGTGCGCCGTGGAAGTGGCAGCGGGCGACGGTGGGGTGGAACAGGCCGCGCGCAATGCCCGTTACCGCGCCTTCGCTGAGGTGATGGCGCCCAGTGACACGATTCTGCTGGGGCATCACGGCGACGATCAGGTGGAAACCTTCCTGTTGCGCCTGCTGCGTGGTGCCGGTGTGGACGGGTTGTCGTCGATGCGGGCGTTTCGGCAGTTTGCCCCGGAGCGCGCACTGCTGCGACCACTGCTGGGCTGTTCCCGGGCCCAGCTCGAATCCTATGCGCTTCAGCAAGGGTTGCAGTGGATCGAGGACGACAGCAATTCAGACCTGAAATTCGACCGAAACTATCTGCGCAGTCAGGTGGTGCCGGCGCTCGCCGCCCGCTGGCCCGTGGTTCCCCTGCTGGCGCGGGCGGCCGAAAACCTGCAGGAATCCGCGGGGCTGCTTGAAGAGGTCGCCGGGGAAGACGGTGCCCGTTGCGACCGCCGCATCGAGCGGGTGGGGCAGAGTATTGACCTGGAGTCGCTGCGCGGGCTGACGCGGGCACGACAAAAAAACCTGCTCAGGTTCTGGATTCGATCGATCAGTGGCCGTGGGCCGGAGTCGGCCCAGCTGGACCAGGTGCTGGGCCAGATGGATGCTGCAGAGGATGCGGTGCCACAGGTCGAGCTCGCGAACCTTGTGGCGAGAAGATTTCGCAATCGCCTGTATCTCACACCACAATTACAGCCTCAGGATGTGGACGTTGAACCCGGGAGTAGCTGGCAATGGGATGGTGCTTCCGATCTGAAATTACCCGGCGGCGCTGTTTTGTCGCCGTCCGCCGGATGGCCCGCAGCGGACTATCGGGTCTGCTTTCGCGCGGGTGGCGAGCGGGCGCAGCCGCGTGCGCGGCGGCATTCCCAGACCTTGAAAAAGCTGCTGCAGGAATATGCCCTCGAGCCCTGGCTGAGGGATTGCGTTCCACTGATTTATCGCGATGGGCAGCTGGTTGCCGTTGGCGACCTGTTCGTCACCCCGGAGGGGCCAATCCAACCACCATATTGGCGGTTTTTCGATTGAGCAGAAAACTGCTTTCTGGTAGTCTGGCGTCCCATCTCAAAGGCACTAGGTTGCGCGGCTTCGCGCCCCTGAGCCAGTCCCGCACGCCCGTCTTCGTCGGGCATTCAACTGACCAAGGTTTTGCATGACGCGCTATATATTTGTCACTGGCGGCGTGGTTTCCTCATTGGGGAAAGGTATCGCCTCCGCTTCTCTGGCCGCAATCCTCGAAGCCCGTGGCCTGAAGGTCACGATTCTGAAGCTTGACCCTTATATCAACGTTGACCCGGGCACCATGAGCCCTTTCCAGCACGGCGAGGTCTACGTGACCGAAGATGGCGCCGAGACTGACCTGGATCTGGGCCACTACGAGCGCTTCATCCGCACCCGTATGTCCAAGCGCAACAACTTCACCACCGGCCGTGTGTATGAAACCGTGCTGCGCAAAGAGCGCCGCGGTGATTACCTGGGCGGCACCGTACAGGTGATCCCGCACATCACTGACGAGATCAAGCGTCGCGTGATTGAAGGCGGCCGTGATGTGGACGTAGCCATTGTCGAAATCGGCGGAACCGTGGGGGATATCGAATCCCAGCCGTTCCTGGAATCCGTGCGCCAGCTGCGCGTCGAGATGGGCACCAATCGCGCCCTGCTGATTCACCTGAGCTACGTGCCTTACCTGGGCACCGCCGGTGAGACCAAGACCAAGCCGACCCAGCACTCCGTGAAAGAGCTGCGCTCCATCGGCCTGCAGCCGGACATTCTGCTGTGCCGCTCCGAGCGTGCCATCGACGACGATTCCCGCCGCAAGATCGCACTGTTCACCAACGTGGAAGAGCGTGCCGTAGTGCCGCTGCCCGACGCCAAGACCATTTACGGTGTGCCGCGCATGCTGCACGGCTATGGCCTGGATGAAATCGTGGTGGAAAAACTGCAGCTGGATTGCGGTGCCCCGGACCTGTCCGAGTGGGACGCGGTGGTCGACGGCAAACTGAACCCGCAGCACGAAATCAAGATTGCCATGGTCGGCAAGTACATGGAGCTGCTCGACGCGTACAAATCCCTGATCGAATCCCTGATTCACGCCGGCATCAAGACCCGCACCAAGGTCAACATCGACTACATCAATGCCGAAGATGTGGAAGGCGAGAATGGCCTCGACCTGATCAAGGGCGCCGATGCCATCCTGGTACCGGGCGGCTTCGGTGAGCGCGGCCTGGAAGGCAAGCTGGAATCCGTGCGCTACGCCCGTGAAAACAACATTCCGTTCCTTGGCATCTGCCTCGGCCTGCAGTCTGTCGTCATCGAATACGCCCGCAACGTGCTGGGCCTCGAAGGCGCCAACAGTACTGAATTCAACGCCAAGTCACCGCACCCGGTGATCGGCCTGATTACCGAGTGGATCGACAGCGAAGGCAACATTGAGAAGCGCGATGAAAAATCCGACCTCGGCGGCACCATGCGCCTTGGTGGTCAGGAGTGCCGTCTGGCCAAAGACAGTAAAGCGCGCGAAATCTATGGCAAAGACATCATTGTCGAGCGCCACCGTCACCGCTACGAAGTGAACAACAACTACGTTGACCGCCTGCAGCAGGCCGGCCTGAAGATCGGCGGCTGGTCCGCTGATGACACCCTGGTGGAAATGGTGGAATTGCCGGAACACGAGTGGTTTGTGGCCTGTCAGTTCCACCCGGAATTCACTTCTACCCCGCGTGACGGCCACCCGCTGTTTGAAAGCTTCGTTACCGCGGCGCTGAAGCATAGCCAAGCGAACAAGTAAGCCCCGAATTCTAGAAAATCTTCGAGCCCGCGCCCCCGTCTTTCAACCGGAAGACAGGTGGCGCGCAAAGGATGTTGAGCGCTATGAAAACAATCGAAGTCGGCAACCTGCAGGTGGCCAACGACAAACCGTTCACGCTGTTTGGCGGCATGAACGTGCTGGAATCCCGCGACCTCGCCATGCAGGTGGCCGAGCACTACGTGAAAGTCACCGAAAAGCTCGGTATTCCCTACGTTTTCAAAGCCTCCTTCGACAAAGCCAACCGCTCTTCCATCCACTCCTACCGCGGTCCCGGCATGGAAGAAGGGCTGAAGATTTTTGAAGAAATCAAAAAGACGTTTGGCGTCCCGCTGATCACCGACGTCCACGAACCGCACCAGGCGGCACCCGTCGCCGAGATTGTCGACGTCATCCAGTTGCCCGCATTTCTCGCACGCCAGACCGACCTGGTTGCGGCGATGGCGGCAACCGGTGCAGTGATCAACGTGAAGAAGCCCCAGTTCATGAGCCCGCCACAGGTCAAAAACGTGGTGGAGAAATTTGCCGAGGGCGGCAACGAAAACATCATCCTGTGCGAGCGCGGTGCCTGCTTCGGCTACGACAACCTGGTCGTGGACATGCTTGGCTTCCGCACCATGATCGATGCGTCCGGCGGCGCGCCACTGATTTTTGACGTGACCCACTCGCTGCAGATGCGCGATCCGGGCGGTGCCGCTTCCGGCGGCCGTCGCGCCCAGGTCACCGAGCTCGGCCGCGCCGGTCTCGCCATCGGTATTGCCGGCCTGTTCCTCGAAGCCCATCCGAACCCGGAAAAGGCCCTGTGTGACGGCCCCAGTGCGCTGCCGCTGGAAAAGCTCGAGCCATTCCTGGCACAGATGAAAGCCGTGGATGACCTGGTCAAAGGTTTTGAGCCGCTCGACACCAAGTAACCCGGCAAAACGCAAATAACCAAAAAGAAGCGGCGCAGTGTGTGCCGCCGATATTTCACCTCACAGACTCTTTACCCATTAACAAGGAGCCCGTTAAAACAATGAGCAAGATTGTTGCTGTAAAAGCTTTTGAAGTATTGGATAGTCGCGGTAACCCCACCGTTAACGCTGATGTAATTCTGGAATGCGGCGCGGTAGGTTCTGCCTGCGCACCTTCCGGCGCTTCCACCGGCTCCCGCGAAGCCCTCGAGCTGCGCGATGGCGACAAGAGCCGTTACCTGGGCAAAGGCGTACTGAAAGCCGTAGCGAACATCAACGGTGAAATCGCCGAATTGCTGAAAGGCATGGACGCAACCGATCAGCGCGCCCTCGACCAAGCGATGATCGACGCCGACGGCACCGAGAACAAATCCAAGCTGGGTGCCAACGCCATCCTGGCAGTATCCCTGGCTGCCGCCAAAGCCGCCGCCATCTCCAAGGGCATCCCCCTGTACCAGCACATCGCCGAAGTGAACGGCACCCCGGGTCAGTACACCCTGCCGGTACCGATGATGAACATCCTGAACGGTGGTGAGCACGCCGACAACAATGTCGACATCCAGGAATTCATGGTTCAGCCGGTAAAAGCGAAAACCTTCGCCGAAGCCCTGCGCCAGGGTGCGGAAATCTTCCACTCCCTGAAAAAAGTACTGTCTGCCCAGGGCCTGAACACCGCCGTGGGTGACGAAGGTGGCTTCGCACCGAACCTGCCGTCCAACGAAGGCGCCCTGAAAGTGATCGCTGAAGCCGTTGAAGCCGCTGGCTACAAACTGGGCGACGACATCACCCTGGCCCTGGACTGCGCGTCTTCCGAATTCTACAAAGGTGGTAAGTACGTACTCGCCGGCGAAGGCAAGGAATTCGACAGCGAAGGCTTCGCCGACTACCTGGCGCAGCTGTCTGAAACCTACCCGATCATCTCCATCGAAGACGGCATGGACGAGAGCGACTGGGACGGCTGGAAGATCCTCACCGACAAGATCGGCGAGAAAGTACAGCTGGTGGGTGACGACCTGTTCGTAACCAACACCAAGATCCTGAAAGAAGGTATCGAGAAGGGCGTTGGTAACTCCATCCTGATCAAGTTCAACCAGATCGGCTCCCTGTCCGAAACCCTGGACGCGATCAAAATGGCCAAGGATGCTGGTTACACCGCGGTTATCTCTCACCGCTCCGGTGAAACCGAAGACACCACCATCGCCGACCTGGCGGTTGCCACCGCTGCTGGCCAGATCAAAACCGGCTCCCTGTGCCGCTCCGACCGCGTAGCCAAGTACAACCGTCTGCTGCGCATCGAAGCCGAGCTGGAAGGCAAAGCGCCTTACCGTGGCATTGCTGAGTTCAAGTAAGAACTGAAGCCCGGTAAACTGGCTGAATCTCGCTTTGTAGCTCGTGCTCCAAAGCGAAAGCTCTGATACCGGTGGCCCTTCCCGGGACCGTATGCGGCCAGGACGGCCGCATTCGAGCCCCCATGGATGGGTTCACGGCGTGTCCCGGGAAGGGCCACCGGTAGCAGAGCTGCCACGGACTTAGTGCCGTGCGCAGTACCACTAAAGCCAGAGAGAACAAGCAAAAACAATGAAATGGTTGCTGGCAATCCTTACCGTCATGCTACTTGTCACCCAGTACCGTATCTGGGTGGGCGAGGGCAGTTTTGCGGAAGTGACGCGGCTGGAGCGGCAGCTCAGCGAGCAGCAGCAGAAAAACGCTGCGCTGGAGCGGGAAAACCGCCAACTCCTGCGGGAAGTCCGCAGCCTCAAAGAAGGCACTGACGGCGTCGAAGCCAAAGCCCGCTACGACCTCGGCCTGATTAAAGAAGGCGAAACCCTGTTTATTTTTCTCGACCCAGACAAGCAGAACTCATCGCGAGAAAAAGAATGACCGCCGTTAACGCGCGTGCCGTAGAGCCCTACTGGGTGGTAGTTCCTGCCGCCGGCTCCGGAAAACGCATGGGCGCCGACAAGCCCAAACAATACCTGCCACTCCTCGGCAAACCCCTGATCGTCCATACCCTGCAAAACATACTCCGCTGGCCCGGCCTGGCCGGTGTAATCGTCGCCATTGCAGCCGATGACAGCGAATTCGGAAACCTCGCAGAAGCCTCGGATCCCCGCATCCACACCGTCACCGGTGGCGCCGAGCGCGCAGACTCCGTCCTCGCCGCCCTCGAATACCTGAGCACCCTTGCCGAGCCGGACACCAGCGTCCTCGTACACGACGCCGCACGCCCGCTCGTCGCCAGCAACGATATTGAAACGCTCATCGGCCCCGCATCGGCCGCCATCGCACTACTCGCGCAGCCCGCAAGCGACACGGTAAAACGCGCCAGTGCCGAAAATGGCACAGCGGTCGTTGCGGAAACACTGCCCCGGGATCAAATCTGGCTCGCGCAAACCCCGCAAAAAGCACCGCTGCAGATACTCAAAGACAGCCTGCAAGCCGGCCTGCGGGAAAACCCGGCCGCCATAACCGACGAAGCCAGCGCCTTGGAACTCGCCGGTTACCGCCCGCAGCTCATCGCCGCGTGCCGAACCAATTTTAAAATTACCCAGCCGGCAGACCTGCTGCTGGCGGAAGCGCTACTGACACAGCAGCGAACGCAACAAGGCGAACCGTCATGAATATCCGAATCGGTCAAGGGATCGATGTCCACGCATTTGGCCCCGGGGATCACGTCATCCTCGGCGGTGTAACCATTCCGCACGACCAGGGCCTGGTTGCCCATTCCGATGGCGATGTGCTGCTGCACGCCCTCGCTGATGCGCTGCTCGGCGCGCTCGCCCTGGGTGATATCGGCAAACACTTCCCCGACACCGATGACGCCTATGCCGGCGCAGACAGTCGGGCGCTGCTGCGCCATGTGATCGGCTTGATTCACCAGCACGGTTACCGGCTGGTGAACGCCGATGCCACCCTGATTGCACAGTCACCGAAGATGGCGCCACATATTGATCAAATGCGTGCCAACATTGCCGCTGACTGCCAGGTTGAAGCCGGCGCGGTCAGCGTCAAAGCCACCACCAGTGAAAAACTGGGCTTTACCGGCCGCAAAGAAGGCATCGCCGCGCAGGCGGTTGTCCTGCTGGAATCCATTCATGGTTGAGAATACAGAGCGTCACTGGGATCTGGACTGGCCGCGGGCACTCGGCGGTGCCGCCATACAGGGCGATTTCCGCACCGAGCCGGAAGACTTCATTGTCGATGAGATCGCCGCGCCGCTGGCGGGTGAGGGCGAGCACGTCTACCTGCAGATCCGCAAGCGCGGGGCCAACACCGGTTATGTGGCCCAGCAGCTGGCACAGCTGGCGGGTGTGCAGAACAACGATGTGGGCTTTTACGGGCTGAAGGATCGGCATGCGGTAACCACCCAGTGGTTCAGCGTATGGCTCGCGCAGAAGCCTGAACCGGACTGGTCGCAAATTGAAAGTGACGAAGTCACCCTGCTGCAGCACTATCGCGGCCAGCGAAAGCTCCGTCGCGGGGAGCACAGCGGCAACCGTTTTCAAATCCGCTTGCGCAATATCGCCGGTGATCGCGACGCCGCCGCAGCGGTGCTCGCGCGCGTGTCTGCCGGCGTCCCCAATTATTTTGGTGAGCAGCGCTTTGGCCACGACGGCGGTAACCTCGATCTGGTAGAACGCATCCTCGCTGAGCAGGCGGCAGGAAAGCGCAAGCGCCTTCCCCGCAGCCAGAAGAGTTTTGCCATGTCTGCGGCCCGCAGCTGGCTTTTCAACCAGGTCCTCGCTGCCCGAGTACTGGCAGGTAACTGGCAGCAGCCGCTCGAAGGGGAGCCCGAGGCGGCGCCCAGCGGCCC
Organism: Microbulbifer weihaiensis; assembly: GCF_048323715.1. NCBI lineage: Bacteria > Pseudomonadati > Pseudomonadota > Gammaproteobacteria > Cellvibrionales > Microbulbiferaceae > Microbulbifer > Microbulbifer weihaiensis. The sequence goes on along the minus strand of NZ_JBLWFL010000005.1, from coordinate 90,780 downwards.
GCTGTGGGGAAGGGGGCGCAATGCGGCGAGCGCCGAGCAGCTCGCACTGGAAGAACACGCCATGGCGCCCTGGCGCAATTGGCGTGACTGGCTCGAACATTGCGGTCTCAGCCAGGAGCGGCGGAACCTGGTGCTGGTGCCCGAAGGCTTTCGCTTCGAGTGGTGCGGGGACGACCTGAAGCTCGCATTCGCGTTGCCACCGGGTACTTTTGCCACCGCCCTGTTACGCGAAGTGGCGGAGCTGGCCAACCTGGCCGATCGCACAATAAAATAAACGACAACAATTGTGACCGATGACGCAGACGTGTCTTCGGTTTGGTGCCGGCTAGGTGACTGTGAGCGCCGGCGAACCGCTTGCAGGGAGACAATTCGTCCATATGGATCGATTGAGACACGAAGGGCTGGGCATGACGTCCCAGCGCACCCGCAACCGCCTGATACAGCGGCTGCGGGACGAGGGTATCAGCAGCGAAGAGGTGTTGGATGTCATGGCGTCTACGCCGCGGCACCTGTTCCTGGACGAGGCGCTGGCCATCCGCGCTTATGAAGACACTGCCCTGCCCATTGGTTACGGACAAACCATCTCCCAGCCCTACATCGTTGCCCGAATGACCGAGCTGCTGCTGAGCCGCGCCAAGTCCCGTGCGCGGGTACTGGAAGTCGGCGCCGGTTCCGGGTACCAGACCGCAATCCTCGCCCGTCTCGTCGACAAGCTTTACTCGGTGGAGCGCATCGCACCCCTGCTGGACAAGGCGCGCGAGCGTATGCGCGAACTGGGCATATTCAACGTCGAGATGCGCCTCAGTAACGGGGGATTCGGTTGGCCGGAGCAGGGGCCTTACGATGCCATTCTGTGCGCGGCTGCCCCAGCAAGCATTCCGGACGAACTGCGTGAACAGCTGGCACCTGGCGGCGTGTTGGTGATACCGGTTGGCAGTGACTACCAATTTCTGACCATTGTGACCCGCAGCGAGGATGGCAGCCGTTTCGATGTGGAAAAGGCTGAACCGGTGCGCTTTGTACCCCTGCTGAGCGGGGTCGTGCGTTAATGGCAAAGGGGTTGATAAGAAATCGCTATTGGGGCGTTGCGGCACGGGGACTGGCCATGGGCGCCGCAGATGTTGTGCCGGGGGTGTCCGGAGGCACGATCGCCTTTATTACCGGGATCTACCAGGAGTTGCTGGACTCCATCAGTCGCATCGGCCCGAAAACCGTACGAACCCTGTTCTCTCAGGGGATAGCCGCGACCTGGCAGCAGGTGAACGGCGGATTTCTCCTGGCGTTATTCGCCGGCATTCTTACCAGTATTTTCAGCCTGGCCAAACTGATCAGCTATTTGCTGGCGAGTTACCCCATTATTGTCTGGTCATTCTTCTTTGGACTGATCCTGGCATCGACGGTACCGATAGCCAGGCGAGTGCCCCGCTGGACCTGGCAAACCGGACTGGCGCTCCTGCTGGGGGTTGCGGCGGCGATTCTTGTCAGTGAAATGCGGCCGACACAAATTGCCGCGACGCCAGTCTCGCTGTTTCTCTCCGGAGCGGTGGCGATTTGCGCAATGATCCTGCCCGGTATTTCCGGCTCCTTTATTTTGCTGATGATCGGGATTTACCCGCAGGTGATTACTGCGGTGCACCAGTTCAACCTGGTGGCCCTCGGCTGGTTCAGCGTCGGCGCCGCGTGCGGCCTCTTGTTGTTCAGCCGGCTGCTTTCCTGGCTGATGCACCGATTTCCGGCGATAACGCTGTCGTTTCTGGTCGGCATATTACTGGGCAGCCTGAAGATCGTCTGGCCGTGGAAACTGCCCGGTGACCTGGAGAGTGATAAATTGGCTCCGGCGTTGTCCAACACGCTGCCCGGTACATTTAGTGATGTCACCGGTGAGCCTTCGCAATGGTTGGGGGCAATCACGGCAGCCCTGCTGGCCCTGGTGTTGGTGCTGGCTGTTGAATGGGTGCACTGGCGCTATGTAGGCAATGTCGTACAAGAGTCATGAGCGTTTTCAGACACAGAAGGTGCTGATCGCTTAACCTTTTTTTGCCGATAGCCGCAGGGGTTTTTGATAATTATTATTCTCATTCTGGTTTCCTGCTGTGAAAGAATCTTTGCGCAGTTTTTTTTACCGGTTGGGGTCGATAAAACAGCAGATTTCTTTAGACACTTTTTCCATAAATGCCCCCCCTTGATGTAAAAAGAGAATAATGAAACGGCGTTTTTTTCTACATTTTACGGCCAATCCTGACGCCAATCTGGGGTGCAAAGCGCGCCTTTTGGCCGCTTTTTACTGTCGCCTGGTTTTGGTGACCCTCTGCTGTTTTTTCGTCATTTCGTGTTCCAGTAACCTGGCACCTACCAGCTCGCTCAACCAGCCTCCGAGCCAGAAAATTCGTCATCACCTGGTCAGTAAAGGTGAAACCCTGTATTCCATTGCCTGGCGATACGGCAAGGATTTCAAAGAGTTAGCGGCGATAAACGGGATCCGTTCGCCATACCAGATTTATCCCGGCCAGCGCCTGAGCCTCGCCGGTCAAGCGGTTCCAGTGAAGCGGACGACTGTCACGAAAACGTCATCGGCCGTCAGTCGGCCTGCCCGCAAGCCGGTAAAAGTGGCGGCAAAGCCGGCGAGCAAACCTGTCAAAAAAACGTCAATTCCGGCCAAGGTGAGATCCAGCATCAAATGGCAGTGGCCGGTACGGGGTCCGCTGATCTCCCGATACCAGCCCAACAACCCCCTGCGAAAGGGTGTTGATATCGGAGGTGAAAAGGGGGAATCTGTTCAGGCAGCGGCGGATGGCACAGTGATTTACGCCGGAAGCGCACTGAGAGGTTACGGTAAGCTTTTGATCATCAAGCACAGCGAGGAATTCCTCAGTGCTTACGCCCACAACCACAAGTTACTCGTGGGAGAGGGTACGGCGGTCAAAGCGGGGCAACGGATAGCGGAACTGGGTTCGAGTGGTACCGACCGCAATATGCTTCACTTTGAGATCCGTAAAGATGGTCAACCTGTGGATCCCTTGTCTTACCTGCCTTGACCGGAGCGAAGATCTGCCTGTCTAACGCTGTTGTGCAATAAAAATGGATTTTTATTAACACCACTTGAGGTAGTCACCGGGAACGGCTGTAACTGCCCTGCAGTGACCTTACTCACCACGCGATCATACCAGCGCAACGGTGAGGTGCCGGGAACGGAGGCTGTCGCAAAGACAGTGACCAGTTCAGTAACCGCGAACTGTCTATGCGGCTGACACAGGCAAAGTACAAGGAGTTGGGGAAATGGAAGCACAACGTCACGATCAGCTGGACTTCAACGCCAGAGCAGATCTTACTAGTGAGGCATTGGATAACGAGGCATCCTCCAGTACAGAAACAATCTCGAAACTAGGCCGCGTCCGGAGCAAGGCGGCAAAAAAAAACTCCGAAACTTCATCTCAAAAAGTTCCTGCCCAGAAGACATCCATTCGTAGGCTCGATGATACCCACGGGCAAAAGAACCTGGACGCAACCCAGCTTTATCTCAACGAAATCGGTTTTTCTCCGCTGCTGACAGCGGAAGAGGAAGTGTACTACGCACGCAAAGCGTTACGCGGTGACGCCGCAGCTCGCAAGCGTATGATCGAAAGCAACCTCCGACTGGTTGTAAAAATTGCGCGGCGCTACGTCAGTCGTGGCCTGGCGTTGCTCGACCTTATTGAAGAAGGCAACCTGGGACTGATCCGCGCGGTGGAAAAATTCGACCCCGAGCGAGGCTTCCGCTTTTCAACCTACGCGACCTGGTGGATTCGCCAGACGATCGAACGGGCCATAATGAACCAGACCCGTACCATCCGGCTGCCGATTCATGTGGTCAAAGAACTCAACGTTTACCTGCGCGCTTCACGCGAATTGGCGCAAAAGCTCGATCATGAGCCCTCCGCAGAAGAAATCGCCAATCTGTTGGAAAAACCGGTAGAGGATGTGGAGCGAATGCTCGGGCTCAACGAGCGCGTAACCTCCGTGGACACGCCAATTGGCCCCTCATCGGAAAAAACACTGGTTGATACGATTCCGGATCAGCAGGAGTCCGATCCCGCTGAACTGCTCCAGGATCAGGATCTCTACGAGAGTATTGACCGCTGGTTAAGCGAACTCCCGGATAAGCAGTGTGAGGTAGTTTCCCGCCGCTTCGGCTTGCGAGGCTTTGAGCCCAGCACCCTGGAAGAGGTCGGGCGTGAAATCGGACTTACCCGTGAACGTGTACGCCAGATTCAGGTTGATGCCCTGAAGCGCCTGCGGGAAGTGATGGAAACACAGGGGCTGGACGGCATGTCGTTGTTTGCCAACCTGTAAATAGCAACGGAAGAAACTGCAACAAAAAACCCGCACATTGTGCGGGTTTTTTTATGCTTATTTGAATGGCACCAAGGGATCTTACTTCTGCTTCCAGCGGCCCAGGTTATCCTGGTAGTACTCCCCTTTGGGCAGCCGGGCCTCGAGTTTTTCCGCGGCGCGAGCGGCCACTTGGGAAATATCAATATTGTTGCGCTTGGCGATCGCAGCATATTCCTTTTGACGCTTGGCGTTGACTTCAGCCACCAGGCGCTCCACTTCCGGCGTTCCCTGCTGCACTACGGCCACATAGCCACTGTTGGCTTCGCCGACGATTCCCTGTGTCTGGGCCTCTTTCAGCGTGACTGCGCTGGCGGGCAGGGAAACCATTACGCAGAGTGAAAACAGTGTCGCAATTAGTTTTTTCATAGATATGTCCTAAAGAGTATTCTCCATTTCCCCGGAAGACGCTGAGGATCGGGTAGCGATTCAGCCTCAGAATATGCCTTCTTTGTTCTCGAACAGATCATCCAGCTCTTTGTCGACTTTGACCCGGATCTCATGTTCTATCTTCACATTGAGGTTAACGGTAATCGGTTCACTGGGCGCCTGTACCGCGACCGTCGGGGTGCAGGCTGATAACAGGGTTGCGCTGCACGCGAGCGCAGCTGTTATTGCCGGCAGCTTGATAAATCCTGCTTTGGTCACATAACGCTCCTTACATGATTAGGGGGGATGAAACGTTCCCTACCTTTGTTGTTCACTATAGATAGTGCCAGATTAACGCTTCCTGAACAGCCTGCAAACCGGTGCGAATACACGCCCCTTTCCTGTTTCGCGGGGGTGAGCCCCCGGCTACTGCATGGATTTTTCCAGCACGTCCGTCAAATCCCGGCTCGCCTGCAGGGACTTCAGCATGCTCGGGACATTGTTTTCCAGATTCAGGTTGATAATCAGGTCGCGATTCGCATCGACCGCGCTGCTGCGTCCGGTCAGCTTCAGGTTCAGTTTCAGGTCGCCGCTGAGGGGGTAGGTAATGGTTCCGCGCATGTCCCGATAGTTGTAGTCCTCCAGAGCCCCCGCGATCAGCTTCAGCTGTGGATTACTGGTGAGCATACTGGGTGAAAACGCACCGTAGTACCGCAGGCGCCCGCCCGGTGGCCGGGCGCTCAGTGTGCCATTTTCTATGGTTACGCCCTGTTTATCGACGGTGATTGGCATTTTTGCGTCCAGCAGGCCGGTGGCGACAAAGTTTTCCGCGTCCATTTCCTTCGCTAACGCCGCGAGAGATAGCCCTGTAAATGAAACCAGGGAATGCCTTTGGGCACCGTTCAGGTTCCAGGTCAGTACTTCTGAAGTAAGTGCCCCTTGCAACATTTCACCAGAGAATTCCGTCAACGTCAGATCCCCGCTTTCAGTGAGTCTGAGCCTGAAGTTCAGGTTTTCCAGCGGAAGCCCCGCATCCAGTTTCTGGATCTTTACCCGCTTGCTCTCGGGCGTGACCCAGTACTCCCCGGATTGGGTAAGGGAGATTTCGCTGTCGATCCCGACCGCAAAGATATCCCCGAAACTGATGCCCACGGAATCCAGAGCAGCATAAATCCGGTTGGCTCTTCCCGTTTTGGTGTTTTCATTTGGCCAGTAGATCGTGCCAGTAGCTGTGAGCTTCCCATCCACGATATCCACAGGCAATCCCTGGACGGACTGGCTGAGGGGCGACTGTGGATTAAATGAGGCTTCCGGAACTTTGAACCTGAGCTCGCCAGCGGACCTTTCAAGGTTGTGCTCCCAGGTGGTCTCAATCTTCATGCCTCCGCTACTGACGTGGCTGGTGCCCCGGACCTGGTTCTCCCCCAACTGCAGGCTGCCCGTCGTATCAAGGGTTGCCCGGTATGGCCCGAGCCCGCTCACTGTAAGGCTGTCTGAGCGGTAATTGGCTTTGGCATGAATGCCTTTTGCCTGCTTGCTGACTGCGATTTTTTCAAAAAAAACTGCCCCAGCGATCGTGGCATCCGGCACTGCTAGCGGCGCCAGGCTCAGGGCGATCTGGTCAGATCGACAGACCGGATCAGTTTTGTCCAGGCTGCAGTTGACTGACTGTGAGAAAATTTCCGGCTTTTCAATGGCAACCTCGCCAATCTTCAGGAAGTCGGCTGCTGCGTTGAATGTGGATAACTGGATGTTGCTTGCGTTATTTTGCTTGCCGTCTTTATCTGTCAGGTTGCTGATGCTCGATTCGAGGGTGATTTCTCGAGCCTCGAAATCGGCCTCCTTGATCTTCAGGGTCGAAAGGTTGGCAACAAACTGCAGGCTGCACTTTGATTGCACAAGGTCGCTGCAGGTCAATTCTTTTATCGTGCCGGCCAATTTTGGCAGCGTGTTGTCGGATGCCTTCTTTCCCGCTGGGGCGGAAGGTTGGGAATGAACCGCAAGGCTTGTGAGTTCCAGCTTTAACGGAGCAGGCCAGCTGGGCGCGGTTAACGTGGCTATCTCATTCAGTGTCAGTTGTATGGCGGCATTTGGCCATCCGATTCTGGTCAGGGGATTGTCGGCTCCTGGAGGGGAAACGTGCGTGGCGAGCGTACTGCCGGGCTGTATTTGGAGTCGGATATCATTGAGAACGAGATCTTGCAGGTTGCTGAGATTTTCCAGCGGCGGCAGTTTTGCAGTTCCGGTGAGCTTTAACTCACCAGTGAACTTCTCCAGCTGATAGCCCGCCAGTAAAGTCTGCATCCAATCCCGGGAAACCAACTGGTTGATACGGCTCAGATTGACGGCACCATTTACCGCAATGTCCTGATTTCCGGTGCTACCCAGTGCAATATCTGCCGTGATCCAGTCGGTTTCCGTTCCCTGCACCACGGTGTCCACCGTAACCGCGAGCTTCCCTGTCGCCGACGCGAACTGGAGAGGCGTCACGCTCGCCAGTTCCATTGTTAGGGGAAGCGTGCTGTTTGCAGTTATTTTCAGTGGTACAGCGATATAGGGGTTGATGGGCGGAAGGGCCCACTGCAAATGGTCCGCTTCGAGGTTGGCAACGAACTTGCGGTAGCCATCCAGGGTCAACACGGAATCTGGAAGTTCACCCTGTAACTGCAGCAGCAAATTGCCGCTGGCAGGCGACTCGGGCAGCGCCGCGAGCGCATTCAGGCCGATCTTTCTGGCCATTTTTTCCGTATTTTCCAGGGCCGCACGCAGGTTACCGGCCATTTGCCAGTATTTCTGGTTTTGTGAATCGTCGGGACCGGGCGGTGTAAACCTGAGTTCGGCCGCGAACGCCTGCTGGTTATCGTCGGTTGCCCGAATGTGTAATTTCGTCTGATCTTGCGTACTTGCCAGTGCTGCAGACAGGCGACAGCCGCTGCATTGGCTATGGCTTAGTTGACCGTCAAATTCATTGCCTCGCCTGGTGAGGTTCAGGGTGAAGGCACCGGGAGCCATATCCGGCCACTCTATGGATTGTACGTCGATTTGCTGAAGCCCCAGTGACTTAAGCCGTTGCAGGGTTTGGCTGAGCAATAGTGGCTGCTGTTCTTCGTTTTTTGTTTTAACCCGTCGGTTCGTCGGATTCGCGCCCTGGCCGGCACTGGTGCCGGGTTCCTGCCGCCGTTCGCTGTTATCGCGCGGGGAGGAAGTGTTGCCGGAAGTGCGGGCCTGCGCGGAAACGTTCGCCTGGTCGATTACCAGTTTTGCCCCGCGCTTACTTTCCTTAACCCCAGAGTTGCCTGCCAGGGCAAACCAGTCAGTAAGCCTGAGGTTCCGGAGTTCCAGCTCCCGGCCACCGGGAAAGGCAATACGCAGGCGCGCAATCGTGATGCTTTTTCCCCAATCCGTTAGCTCAAATTGCTCCACCTTGCGAATTTCCACCGGACCCAGCCAGTTATTGGCCAGTGCCGGTAGCCACTGATGCCGGCTTTGCCACCCATATACTCCACCGAAGACCAGGGCGAGCAGCAGGCCAATGGCAATGACTCTGGTTGTGGTTAGGTTGGGGGAAAACTTGGGCACTGATACCTCGGCAAGGCCACAGGTGATTGACTTGTGATTCAAGGGCGAAACGTAGAGACTTGTTCAGAGCATAACGACGGGGGAAGTATTTGTGAAATTCACCATGACAGTTTTACGTGGTTGCAGCCGTCTGGCGCTCGGCGCGGCCGTTGCTCTGGGCAGTATTGCCAGTGCCCAGGCCTATGACAGGGTAAACGGTGAAGGGTTCGCCAGCCGTTCGCCAGTGTTGGCCACTCAGGGGATGGCGGCAACAAGCCAGCCGCTGGCCACCCAGGTGGCACTCGACGTCCTCAAGCAGGGCGGCAGTGCGGTGGATGCGGCAATCGCCGCCAACGCAGTACAGGGACTGATGGAACCCACCGGGAACGGCATAGGCGGCGATCTGTTCGCTATTGTCTGGAGCGCGAAGGACAAGCGTCTCTACGGGCTGAACGCCAGTGGTCGCTCGCCCAAGTCGCTGCCGTTTGAGTATTTTGCCAACAATGGTCTGGACAAGATTCCCTCCCATGGGCCTTTGCCGGTTTCCGTGCCGGGTGCCGTGGATGGCTGGTTTGAACTGCACAAAAAGTTTGGCCGCCTGCCAATGAAAAATCTGCTTGAGCCGGCGATTCGGTACGCCAACGACGGCTTCCCGGTGACCCAGCTGGTGGCCTACTACTGGAATCGCTCGGTGCCCGTTCTGAGTAAATATCCGGGGTTCCGCGACACCTATATGCCCGATGGCCGCGCGCCGAAAGAAGGCGAGATATTCCATAATCCCCGCCTGGCGAAAACGCTGCACAAAATTGCCGAAGGCGGTCGGGACGCGTTTTATAAGGGCGATATCGCGCGGGAGATTGATGCCTATATGAAGGCGAATGACGGCTTTCTTTCCTACGAGGATCTCGCCAGCCACAAGTCTGAATGGGTGGAGCCGGTTTCGACCAACTACCGCGGCGTAGATGTGTGGGAGCTGCCGCCGAACGGGCAGGGTATCGCCGCACTGCAGATTCTCAACATACTCGAAGGCTACGACCTTGCGGCACTCGGCCGCACCAGCCCGGAGTACGTGCACCTGTTTGCCGAAGCGAAGAAGCTGGCCTTTGAGGATCGTGCCCGTTATTACGCGGATCCTGCCTTCAACGAGTTGCCGGTCAAGCAGCTGATTTCCAAAAAGTACGCCAACGAGCGCCGCAAGCTGATCAATCCGGAACGCGCCGCCAAGCGCTACGACGCCGGTACCGTGGCGCTGCGCCACGGGGATACGATCTACCTGACCACGGCGGACAAAGAAGGCAACATGGTGTCCCTGATCCAGAGCAACTATCGGGGCATGGGCTCGGGTATGACACCGGGGGAACTGGGTTTCATCCTCCAGGATCGCGGCGAGATGTTCAGCCTGCAAGAGGGCCATTTTAACCAGTACCAGCCCGGCAAGCGCCCGTTCCACACCATTATCCCCGCATTTGCCACGAAAGATGGCAAACCCTGGTTGAGTTTCGGGGTCATGGGCGGCGCTACGCAGCCGCAGATGCACGCGCAGATCATCATCAATATGGTGGATTTTGGTCTCAATGTGCAGGAAGCCGGGGACGCCCCGCGGATATTGCACAGTGGCTCCAGCCAGCCCACGGACGAACTGATGGAAGACGGCGGCTACCTCAGCCTGGAAGACGGGTTCCCGATGGAAACCCGGCGTAAACTGGTACAGATGGGCCATCAGATCCGTTTTGAGAGCGGCCCTTATGGCGGTTATCAGGCAATTATGCGCGACGGGCAGGGTGTGTATCACGGTGCCTCGGAAAGTCGCAAGGACGGTCAGGCAGCCGGCTATTAAGGCGTATTACCCCGCTGTAGGCGGGCAGAACCCCAACCCATTCAAATAACAGACCGAAGTATGAAAGAAGCACAACCACGCACTGTTTACCTGAAAGACTATCGTGCACCGGATTACCTGATCGATCACACGCAGCTGCACTTCGAGCTGGAGCCGCAGGCAACACTGGTCAAGTCGACACTTGGCGTGCGGCGTAATCCGGCGGCGGAGAGCTCCGGCGCACTGCCCCCCCTGTGGCTCGATGGCGTTGACCTGGAGCTGTTGTCCGTTGCTATCAACGGCGAGCTGGTTCCGGCGCAGCGATACCGGGAACTGCCCGGCGGACTTGAAATCGATGTGCCGGGGGAAAACTTCGAGCTGGAGATCTGTACCCGCATCAACCCGCAGGCCAACACTTCGCTCGAAGGGCTCTACCTGTCCAACGGCATGTATTGCACCCAGTGTGAGGCGGAAGGGTTTCGCAAGATCACCTATTACCCGGATCGACCGGATGTCATGTCGCTGTTCACCACCACGATCGTGGCGCCGCCGACTTATCCGGTATTGCTGTCCAATGGCAACAAGGTGGCCAGCGGCACCACGGACGACGGAAGACTCACCGTCACCTGGGAGGATCCATTTGCCAAGCCGGCGTACCTGTTTGCGTTGGTCGGGGGTGACCTGCAGTGGGTGGAAGACCGCTTTACGACCGCCAGTGGCCGCGATGTGAAACTGCAGCTGTTTACCGAGGCGAAAAACATCGGTAAATGCGCCCATGCAATCACGTCCCTGAAGCATTCCATGCGTTGGGATGAAGAGGTCTACGGGCGAGAGTACGACCTGGATATCTTCATGATCGTCGCGGTCGACCATTTCAACATGGGTGCGATGGAGAACAAGGGCCTCAATATTTTCAACTCCGCATGCGTGCTCGCCAGCCCCGAGACGGCGACCGATGCGGCGTTCCAGCGGATTGAGTCCATTGTCGCGCACGAGTATTTCCACAACTGGTCCGGTAACCGGGTGACGTGCCGGGACTGGTTCCAGCTGAGCCTTAAGGAGGGCTTTACTGTCTTCCGCGACGCCGAATTTTCCGCGGACATGAACTCACGCGCGGTAAAACGCATTGAGGATGTCACGCTGTTGCGCACCTCACAATTTGCCGAGGACGCCGGCCCCATGTCACATCCGGTAAGGCCGGATTCCTACATGGAAATTTCCAATTTCTACACCCTAACCATCTACGAAAAGGGCGCGGAAGTAGTCCGCATGATTCACACCCTGCTCGGCGCCGAGGCCTTCCGTCGTGGCAGCGACCTGTATTTTGAGCGGCACGATGGCTGTGCCGTAACCTGTGAGGATTTCGTGCGCGCAATGGAAGATGCCAATGGCGCAGACCTCCAGCAGTTCCGCCGCTGGTACAGCCAGGCCGGCACGCCGGTGCTGGAGGTTACAGATGCACACGATGCCGCCAGCGGCACCTATCGCCTGACGATCAGGCAGTTCACACCGGCAACGCCGGGGCAGGAAGAGAAGCTGCCGCTGCACATACCGGTGGCGATTGGTCTTCTCGACGACAAGGGGCAGGACTTGCCAATCGCTGAGGATGGTTCCGGCACTGTGATCCTGCATTTGACCGAGGCCGAGCAGACCTTTGAGTTCAACCAGGTCGCCACGCGCCCGTTGCCCTCTTTGCTGAGACGGTTCTCGGCGCCTGTCAAACTCCGCTATGGCTATTCCGATGCACAGCTGCAGTTCCTCATGCAGCACGACAGCGATGCGTTTAACCGCTGGGACGCCAGCCAGCGACTGGCGCTGAATGCGCTGTCTGAGCTGCAGGCACAATACCGCACGGGTGTACCCTTGCAGACCCCGGAGCAACTGATTGCCGGCTTCCGCAGTGTGATCAGCGATACCGCGCTCGACCCTGCGCTGGTGGCAAAAATGCTGTCGCTGCCCTCGGCACAGGAGCTGGCGGAGCAGGAAGGGGAGATTGATGCGGCCGCCATTATCGCGGCGCGGGCGTTTACCCGCGACGCGCTTGCCGACGCGTTGCACGATGAGTTTATGGCGCGCTTCAAGCAGCTGGATATCCGCAAGCCCTATGCACCGAATGCGGGCGACATTGCCGAGCGCAGCCTGAAAAATACCTGCCTGGCGTATCTGTGTGCGAACGGTACTGCACAGGCCCTGGATCTCGCCCGGGCACAATTGGATCGCGCGGAAAATATGACCGACAGTGCTGCAGCGCTGGCGGCGCTGGTTGAATTCGCCCCCGAAAGTGAAGCGACGACGCACCTGCAGGCATTTTACGATCGCTGGCAGCAGGATACCCAGGTGGTGGAGACCTGGTTTGGCCTGCAGAGCAGCAGCGCCAATTACGGAACCCTGGCGCGAATCAAGCAACTGATGGAGCACCCGGCGTTTGAGTTCACCAACCCGAACAAGGTGCGTGCGGTGATTGCCGGATTCTCCGCGCGTAACTTTACCCAGTTCCATCGCGAAGATGGTTCGGGTTTCGAATTCCTCGCCGATCAGGTGATCGCACTGGATAAAGTCAATCCGCAGATTGCATCACGGCTGGTGACGCCCCTCACGCGATGGCAGAAATACCGGGAGGAAGAAGGGCAGAAAATGCGCGCTGCGGTGCAGCGGGTGATGGAGTCTGGTGAACTGTCCCGGGATCTTTTTGAAGTGGTCAGTAAAAGCCTCAGTACGCGCTAAGGCTTTTTGCTGCGTTTCTTCGAGTGAACACGGCGGCTACCGGATACGGTTGCCGCTGTTTTTTTCTCTACCCAGTTCCACCAGCCAGAGGTCTCCTGATACCAGGCTCAGCTCGGTGCAGGAAGTGTAATCCGGGTGAAACTGCGCAACGCGGTCGTCACCGCGGATAGCTGCAACAACCGAGTTGATCACCATAAAGTGACAGAACACCAGCGTGGTTGCCATGGTATCTGCGCCGGTACAGGTACTGCCCAGTTGCCGTAGAAACGCGATAGTCCGTTCCCGCCAGACCTGTTGCGCCGGAGTGATCGTACTCCAGCTGCTGTGAAGCAGCGCCTGTATCCACTTGCCTCGTTCTGCCAGTGGCAAACCCTGGGGCGAGGGAATTTCAATCACGGCAGGTTCTTCCACAATTTTCTTTTGCCAGGCAGAAGCCGTGGGAATCGCCGTCTGTAATGCTCGCGTCTTGGGGCTACTGACGAGACCGACGCGTTCCGGTTCGGGAAAAAGTTGGCTGAGCTGTTTACTGAGGCTTTGGGCCTGCTGGTGGCCGGTGGCTGTCAGACCGGGATCCGCATCTTCAGGTGACTTATCCGCCTCGCCGTGCCTGATCAGGATAATTCTGTGTGCATTTCCTTCCATATTGATTCCATGTTCCCCCAGCGTACTGCTGCTTCGCCCGGCTCTAAATATCGTTAATTTCCGGTAATTTTACGCGCTCTTGCGGCGAATGACAGCGGCGGCTGCAACGTGGGGAATAGGGCAATGTCGGTTCGGTGTTTGGGCACAGCGTTACAGATAGCCGTGCAACATGTCGTCATCCAGGGCGCCCCAGACGGACATCACTTCCTGAGGGTCCAGGTAGCGGCCATCCGGATGGTTGCCAAACCGCCGACTGCCGCCGGCATCGAACGTGGGCCAGTCACTCCCGGGATCACCATGGGCCGCAAAATTAAGCCAGGCGTGGCGCATGGCATCGCTCAGATGCTGGGGTTCAGTTTCCCCGCCATACAGGTGGAGCAGTGACTCGTCGCCGTGAGTGCCGAACACATAGCCCAGTTCGGCGGCATGGCAGGCACCGAGGAGTGGCTGTGCCGCCAGTGGTTGCGCAAAGTGATAATGATAGCGCCGGCCCTGGTGGGCCTGGAGCAGCCGTACCCCGGGGAGTGTAAAGACCATATCTGTGAGCAACAGGTTCCAGGCGCGACTCCATAGCGGCCATGGGTTGTCGCGCAGAGATTCCGCGCGCACTCGGTAGTGCTCCAGCAGGGTTGTAAGCAGTTGGTCGGGTATAAGGTGCTGCAGGTGTGCCCGGATCTGCTGGTCATCCAGCGTGTAGCTTTCCGGCCGCGCGGCGCTGAACAGATTCCACTCGTCAAGATTGCTGCCCACCATCATCGGCACTTTTGCCGCGGCCCCATCGCGCAGGGCATGTACGGGTTTACGGTTGATCAGCAAGCCATCAATTACGGGTTTAAACGGCAGGTGCCCCCAGCGTTTATCCATGCCCGGCTCGGATAGCACGGCTTCCTGGGCGCAAAGCAGTTCTCTGGTAGTGGCGCTGGCGGGTGGGCGGCCCCCACTGATTTTGTGCAGATGCCCGAGAAAGGCTTCCGCCATGTCGGACGCACGGGCCGGCGTGTGGAATACCGCGGGATTGCCACTTTGCACTATGGCCTTGTGAAACAACTGGCGGCCAAATTCCGCGCTGAGCTTCTCTTCGGCGGAGAACAGCGCCGCAATGCTCATGGCCCCGGCGGATTCCCCGAAGAGGGTGATGTTATCCGGATCTCCGCCAAATGACGCAATATTCGTGTGTATCCAGGTCAGGGCCGCAATCTGGTCGAGAAGGCCCTCATTGCCGGATGCCGGTATGTCTGAAATGTCGCACAGACGCAAGAAACCCAGGGCGCCAAGACGGTAATTGATGGTAACGACAATGGCACGCCCGCTGCCTGCCAGTCGGTTGCCGCAGTACAGCGACTGGCTGCCAGAGCCCAGATAAAAGGCGCCGCCGTGAATCCACAACATTACAGGCAGTTTTTCGTGAGCTGGGTTTACTGGCGTGAAGATATTCAGGAAAAGGCAATCCTCGGTGTGCGGAGGCTCCCCGTTTGGTCCCTGTATATTGAAAAGCGGCGAAGGGTTTTGGGCCGCAGGCATTCCGTAGCGGTGTGCATGGAATGGCGAGCTCCAGGGCGGGATGGGCTGCGGTGGCGTCCAGCGCCGTTCTCCAACCGGCGGCAGCGCGTAGGGGATGCCAAGGAACTGGTTCACCCCGGCGGCGTTATCTGTGCGGCCGATGATTGACCCCTGAGGCGCCGCAACAATGGGATCCGAATTGCCTACCCGGTACTTGCCTGACTTGCCCGTAAATTCCATTTTTCGTTCAGTTCCAAACAGGTCATGAAAATTGTTTCGGTCAGTATAGTTGTCGTAACAATTCTGTTGTTCAGCGGATGCTCTGCAATAAATTTGAAATTTTTCAAAAAGGGTGGTTGCAAATAATTGCATGGGTGGTTAACAATGCCTTGATCCCTTATCTTGTTTGAGCTTTTCCTGCTGTGGACGCGCTACCTGCGTCGACTCTCAGTCATCAGACGGTCGTAGTGATGGACTGGTTAATGATCGGGGTAATGGATGTTTGGGCTACTCAACGCCGAATGGCTGCGGCGCCCTTTTCTGAATTTTAATTTTGGGTTGAGCAATTTTCGTGAAGCAGATTTTCAATCGTAACCATTGCCTCTCGTGGCGCAGCGCTCACTGCTGCTTGCCGCGTATTGCGCTGTGGCTACAGGAAAAGCCTGCAGACTCCATTGCTTGGGTACAGGGTATTGCAGCCATGTTGGCTGTCCGCGCGTGTGCGTTGATTTCAGTTACCTGGTGTGGCGTGAAATCCCCGATTCAGCACGGCGCGGCAGTCCGTCCGGCCGTAGTGCGCCTGAAGCTGATCACCTGACACCCGAAACACATTTGTGCTGGAAGGTGTAGAAGACCTTCCAGAAAAAAACCCGGAAGGTCCGCCTTCCGGGTTTTTTTTTACCTGAAGAAATTGAAGATGGAGTGCTATGCAATGGACAGGCAGTGGTGGCAGAGGCTTTATGGCTTACCGCCTTTAATATGGATAATCCTGGTTGGCAGTTTTTTCGGCCGCGGAACCTATTTTATGGTTTGGCCGTTTCTTTCCATTCTGCTGTATGAAAAATTTGGCCTCAGTGCCTCGGAGATCGGTGTTGTACTCAGCCTTTCTGCTGTAGGAGCTGCGCTGTTGGGCTTTTATGTGGGGGCGCTGTCAGATCGGTTCGGACGACGCAATGTCCTGTTGCTCGGCACGGGTATCAATAGTTGCGCCTTTGCCTTGATGGCATTTGCAGAGACACTGCCATATTTTGTAGTGGCTATCGTTCTGTGCTCTGTTGGCCGCGCGATATGGGAGCCGCCGGCGGGAGCCCTGTTTGGCGATTTGATCAGCAATATCAGTACCCGCGAACTCGCGCTGCAGTTTCGCTATTTTCTGGTCAATGTTGGCGCGGCACTTGGGCCCATCGTCGGCGTTTGGGCCGGGCTCAGTGCGCAGCAGTCTACCTTTGGTCTTACGGCCTTAAGTTATGTCCTGTTGTTCCTGGGGTTTATCTGGGGATTCCGTTTTACTGCCAGTGGGCGGCTTGCTCACCTGAAGAGAAATTCAGCCAGTCGGCTGCGGGATGCGCTGCGTGTATTGAAGGCTGACCAGGTTTTTCTGGTGGTTATCCTGGCAAATATCCTCACGCTGTTTATCTACGCCCATATAGATTCGAGCTTGATCCAGTATCTGACGCGAGCAAATGCGCCCGATCTGGTGAAACTGATCTCGAGTATGATTTTGGTCAATGCCTCTACCATCGTATTCCTGCAGTTCCCGCTGCTGGGTGCCATGAAACACATGACCATTAATCAGCGGGTTACTTTCGGGATCCTGATTCTGGCGGCAGGGCAGGTCTGGTTTGCGGTCAATCCGCTGGACTGGTACACGGGGTGGCTGGGGGCAACGTTCGTGGTCAGTGTTGCAGAAGCGATTCTCTTCCCAACCATGAGCGTCCAGGTTGACCGAATGGCTCCTGACCATTTGCGTGGTAGTTACTTCGGCGCGGCATCGTTTTATTCCCTTGGGTGGTCGAGCGCACCATTCGTTGGAGGCCTGTTAATTCAATACTGGAGTGGGCAAGCGTTGTACTGGATGATGTTTGGGCTCTGTGGCGTTGCACTGCTTATGTATCGTTACAGCAATGGCCTGCCAAGGCCCGAATGGCCGTTGCCTGGGGAAAAGCCACAAGTAACGGCATGAATTTCACCCTTCTTTTCACGGCTCTCACCATGAGGGCCGTTTTTTTGCTTGCTCCCCTGCAGTTAAATCCGGATAGAAATCCTCCTGCGGGACCGGGATCGCCGCGAAGTCTTTTCCCTCGGAGCCGGGTGCTTCGATAGATCTGTTGATAGCGCATATGTGTCGCCTCAAATATCGCGGACGCAAAAATGTCTTCGTTACCTCGCTTTTTGTTTGAAAAAGTGGCTGCTGCTTGAAAAAAAAGAATAACTCAGCCATACCGAATAGTGACAGGTTAAAAAATAACCGGATCGAGCTATTTTTGATCTGTTTGGAAGGTTGGTTTGAGCGTCACAGAATTCGTGTTCGTGGTGTTTTTCAGAGTACAAGCAGTAGGTACGCAGGATGCAAACCCAAGTTGTAGATAAGTCCAGCGGAGCCTTGACGGCATTCGACTCTTCACTGGTGAGGTTGGATGCGCCAGGGCTCGTAAAACTATCTTTGGCGGAAGAGGATGTGGAGTCGATAACACGGTCAGGGGAAGACCTGATCGTGCGGCTGGCATCCGGCGAAGTGATCACCATCGAAAACTTCTTTCTCGCTGATGGTAGCGAGGGCCAGAGTGACCTGTTTCTGCAGGATCCGGAAACGGGCGAAGTGCAGTTAGCACACTTTGGTGGCGATGGTTTTTTTGTCTCTACGGAGCCGGTAAGTAGCAGTGCGGATCTTGCGGGCGTCGTGCCGCCAAATCCCACGGTATGTCCCTGGGTCTGGGCGGGCCTCGCGGCCCTCGGAATCATCGCGATCGCAGAAGCGGTCGATGACGACGATGACAATCCCAGCGGAATCCGGCCGACGCCGCCGGAGCCGGAAGAGCCGGAACCGCCCGGTGGTGGACCTACTCCTCCCCCGGGTGGTGGTCCTACTCCTCCCCCGGGCGGTGGGCCTACTCCTCCCCCGGGCGGTGGGCCTACTCCGCCTGATGGTGATGCGGATGCCGACTCCGATGCGGATGCGGACGCCGATACCGATGCGGATGCCGATGCGGACTCTGATACCGATGCAGACGCAGATGCCGATACCGATGCGGATGCAGATGCTGACGCAGATACCGATGCGGATGCGGACGCGGATGCCGACGCCGACGCTGATGCGGATGCGGATGCGGATGCGGATGCTGATGCCGACGCTGATGCGGACGCCGATGCCGATGCCGATGCCGATGCCGATACGGATGCTGACGCCGACGCCGACGCCGACGCCGATGCGGATGCCGATGCGGATGCCGATGCGGATGCCGATGCGGATGCCGATGCGGATGCTGACGCCGACGCCGACGCCGACGCCGACGCCGATGCGGATGCGGATGCGGATGCCGATGCGGATGCGGATGCCGATGCCGACGCCGACGCCGATGCGGACGCCGACGCGGACGCTGATGCCGACGCCGACGCCGACGCCGATGCTGATGCTGATGCGGATGCGGATGCGGATGCGGATGCGGATGCGGACGCCGATGCGGATGCCGATGCGGATGCCGATGCGGATGCCGATGCGGACGCCGACGCCGACGCCGACGCCGATGCCGATGCCGACGCCGATGCCGACGCCGATGCGGACGCTGATGCGGATGCGGATGCGGATGCGGATGCGGATGCCGATGCGGACGCCGACGCCGACGCCGACGCCGACGCCGATGCGGACGCTGATGCCGATTGCGACGCAGATGCGGATGCCGACGCGGATGCCGATGCCGACGCCGATGCCGACGCCGATGCCGACGCAGATGCCGATGCTGACGCCGATTGCGATATCAACGTCGATATAGACATCGATATTGATTTCGACTGCAAGCACGACGGCGATGCCGATGCGGATTCAGATCATGACTACGACCGAGATGGTCAATACAGTTATGAATACAGCTTCCACGGCATTGACGTTGATGTAGACATCGATGTGGATATCGACAAGGTTAAACCGCCATCTGATCACTGTGGAAAGGGTTGTGAGATTAACGTCGATATAGATATCGACATTGATATCTCCTGCGATCCGTATCCGAAGTTTGATTGCGATGACGACGGCGGATACCAGATGGTGGATGCCGGTTCCGGTGGAGGATGGATGTCGATGCCGATGGCCATGTCCGGCCTGGAAGGTGATGGCGTCTACCTGTCAGAACCCGGTGCCGGACCAATGGAACCACAGATGCTCGAGGAAACCATCGAACTGGCAAATATGCTGGATCCTGGCGGAGACGAGGCTACGGGTTATGGTTCCCCCGGAGCGGACCATGATGGTGGCGGAGCGCCGATGGTCTCCCTGCAGGAACTACTGGATGACGACTGCAGCAGCGATCTTCTCTCGGGTATGGGATTGGGCGATGCGATGGATACTCATCTGGTTGCCCTGGATGATCCGGGAGATGGCATGGAAATGCTGCCTCAGGACATGGAAGATCCGACGCGAGACCTTTGGTCGCAAAGTGGAAACCATGATGTCTAGAGGTAGTTACCTCACTTAACGCCCGCTGTTTAGGGCGCGAGAAGCACCGAGCCGAAAGGCTCGGTGCTTTTTTATTGATCTAAACTTGTGGCGGCAATAGGAATAACCGACCGTTTGTGACTCCGGGCTTTGGTGTCGTCAGGCGGGCCTCAATAAAGTGAAATACAGTGCGCCAATATTACGCGGATCACAAGCTAGGGACGGCTGCGCGTAACGCAGCCAGCCATTCCCGGTTGATCATATTTGTCGCCAGCGCCTTGATATCGCCGTTAATCGCGCAGGCAGACAGTGACACTCTGGAAACGATCAGCCCGATGGAGCTTGAGGGCGAGACCAGCGCCCGTCCGCTCTTCAGTGCCCAGCCCGTGTCGGCTACCGCCAGCGGTGAAACTCGACAAATTGATATGTCGGATGCCGTCCAGCGTGCGGTGGCCTGGCATCCGGTGATCGGCGAGTCGGTCGGTGCCCTGCAGCAGCGGCAGCAGAACATTCGCGCCGCGCGCGCCGGCTATTTTCCCCAGTTGAGTGTTGGCGTCGTTGGTGGCTACGACAGTGAAGACGATGGCGACGGCGACGGGCATGCCGTGCAGCTGTACGTCTCGCAGGTTATCTATGATTTTGGAAAAGTTTCCAGCAGTGTGGACACGGCAACCGCTGAAGCGAGAGCGTCACAGGCACGAGTGCTGCAGAGTATCGATACTGTGGCGAGGGAAACGGCACAGGCGGCGATAGAAGTGCAGCGCTACCAGGCGCTGCTGGAATCCGCCGAGCAGCAGATAGCTGGCGTGTCGGCCATTTCACGCCTGGTAAAAATGCGCAGTGACCGGGGTGCGAGTTCCCGTTCAGATTTCCTACAGGCGCAGGCGCGGATGGAATCTGCCAGAGCCAACAAGCAGCAAACCCAGGCGCAGCTGGAACGCTGGCGTAGCGTGCTGCAGAACCTGATCGGATCCGCGGATCCTGTCACCGTTTCCATGGCTGTGCCAGAACCGGTTATTCACGGATGTTCAGTGGAGCCCGCACAGGCGCGGTTCGCACCGGCGGTATTAATCGCCGAGGCTGAGCGGGCGGCCGCGGTGGCGTCTTTGAAAGAGGCGCGTGCAAGTGCCTGGCCGACCCTGTCGCTGGACGGCAGCGTCAATCGTTACCTCGATCCGGACTATGTCGATAGCCGCGCGCTCGACGATCACGAAAGCGCGATCTTTTTTAATCTTTCCATGCCCATCTATCAAGGCGGGCGAATTTCTGCGAGCAAAGATGCCGCTGACTCGGCAATGCGATCCGCCGAGGCTGCGAAAGACAACGCCCGCTTGTCGGTCGAACGGGATCTGCGTATCGCACAGAGCCAGAGTACAGGGTTGAGCCGGAGCCTTTCCATCCTTGATACGCGACTGGATGCCATCGCGGAAACCCGGGATCTGTACCGGAAACAGTACTCCTCCCTGGGGACCCGGACACTGGTGGATCTCCTCAATTCTGAAGAGGAAGTGCATCAGGCCAGGGTGGAAAAAAATAACACCCGGTACGATCTGTATCGATTGCAGGTCGACTGCATGTATACGATCGGCGAAATCCGTCGTGCTTTCGACCTGGAGGGACGGGCAATTCAGGGTGTGGAAGTGCTGCCATGACCGGCACCGAAAAATTAATCATCGGCTCCGTTGTTTTTTATTGATCAGGTTCGGGTGCTTTCACAGGGGTAGCAAGAGGTAGCGGTATGGATGACTCTTCTGGTCAAAAAAAGGATTTTGAACCCTGGCTTGCTCCCATATTGAGGGTCGCCAAGCACTATCGGCTGGACTATTCGGCGGAGAACATACGCATAGCGTCTCGCTGGCGACAGGATGAACCTTTCGAAACTATCGTGCGAGGCATGGCGCGACAGGCGGGACTGGTCGCCCGGTTTTCTACCTTTGATTCGTCGATGCTGAGCCCCTGGCGCCTTCCCCTCGTCGTGCAGCTGCAGGGCGGTCAGGTGGGCGTCATCGAGTCCATGGATGGCCAGGGACGCCTGGCGGTCGCATTCAGTGGCGATGAAGGCGCCACTTCGTCAGTGAGCGCCAGTGCTTTGGCGCAGCAGATCGCCACAGTTGTGGTACTGCGCCCGGCAAACAATGTGCACGATGTGCGGGTGGATGACTACATCAAGCCACCACAACAACACTGGTTCCGCGCCATTATCCTGCGCGACCTCAAGCCTTATGCCCATGTCATGATTGCCACCACCGTTGCCAACGTGCTGGCGCTGGCGGGCATCCTGTTTTCCAAGCAGGTTTATGACCGGGTAATTCCCGCGGAATCCACGCCGACACTCTATGTGTTGTTCAGTGGCGTGATGATCGCAGTGCTGTTTGATTTCGTGATGCGAGTGTCGCGTATCCGCATCACCGACCTGCTCGGGAAACGCGCGGACATTCGTGTTTCGGACCTGGTGTTCGGGCACGCGGTGCGCCTGCGCAACAGCGCCAAACCAAAGTCTACCGGTGCCTTTATTTCGCAGATCCGCGAGCTTGAGCGGGTACGGGAAATGGTGACGTCCACCACCATCCTGGCCATGGCGGATATGCCATTTTTCTTCCTGTTTCTGTTTTTCATGTGGTACGTCGCCGGGCCCCTGGCACTGGTGCCGCTCGGCGCGCTACTCCTGTTGATCGTGCCGGGCCTGCTGGCGCAGCGCGAGCTGGGCCGGCTGGCCGGGGAGTCCATTCGCGAGTCATCCCTGCGCAACGCCATGCTGGTGGAAACTGTACAGGGCATGGAAGACATTAAGGCGCTGCAGGCAGAGCAGCGTTTCCAGCAGCAATGGAATCACTACAACGCAGTGACCGCAGAAGCCAACCTGCGGCTGCGCAGCCTTGTGGGCAGGCTGGTCACCTGGACCCATAACGTTCAGTCGTCAGTGTTCGCCGTGATCGTCCTGTTGGGAGCGCCTATGGTCATGAGCGGGGATATGACCACAGGTGCGCTGGTCGCCGCTTCGATTCTGGGCTCGCGCATGATGGCACCGATGTCTCAGGTGACCCAGGTCTTGAGCCGCTGGCAACAGGCCAAGTATGCACTCAAGGGGCTGGATCAGATCATGCAGCTGCCAGTGGATCACCCGGAGGGCAGCAAGCGTGTGCACCTGCCGGATATCAATGGTAACTATGCGTTAAAGCAGGCCGTGTTCCGCTATGGCGAAGAGGGGGGCGTACCCGCATTGACGGTGCCGCGCCTGGACATTCGTGCGGGAGAAAAAATCGGCATACTGGGGCGCAATGGTGCGGGCAAGTCCACGTTGTTGCAGGGGCTTTCCGGCGTGCTCGAAGCCAGCGGTGGGGAAATCACCCTCGAGGGAGTCAGCATGGAGCACATTGATCCGGCCGATGTGCGCCGGGACGTGGGCTTCCTGACCCAGAATGCCAACCTGTTTCACGGCACGCTGAGAGACAATGTCACCCTTGGCGCACCGGATGCGAGCGATCGTGAAATTATTGCCGCACTGGATATGTCCGGTGCCCTGGAATTTATTCGCAAATTACCCCGCGGGCTGGATCACAAAATCCTCGAGGGCGGACTGGGTCTCTCCGGAGGCCAGAGACAATCCCTGCTATTGGCGCGGTTGTTCATCCGCAACCCCAATGTAGTCCTGCTGGATGAGCCCACCGCATCCCTCGACGATGTGACCGAGAAACGCTTTATCGCCAAGCTCCAGCGATGGGCGAGCCATCGCACGCTTGTTCTTGCCACCCATCGCAGCAGTACCCTGCAACTGGTCGACCGCATCCTGGTCGTCGAGAACGGCCAGGTGATCCTGGATGCACCCAAGGCCCAGGCGCTCGCCCAGTTGGCGCAGGCGGCAGGGCGTGAAGGCCATGCGCGGGAGAGGGTTGCAGAATGAGTGCAAAGAAACTGCCAGCAAGAACTGCGGCCAGTAAGGAAAAAGTACAGGAGTCCGGACTGGTACAGAGCGAAGCAACCGCCATCAGCCGTCCCGGTGACGGTGCTGCAAAACTGGCCAATGTCGCGTTGCTGGAAGCCGATTTTCACAACGCGGGGTCTCACTATAGCGAAGATGCCGACGATGCCCGACTGTCAAAGTCGACCCGGGTGATCTGGATTTTTTTCCTGCTGCTGGGATGTTTCGTCACTTGGTCCTATTTCGCGAAAGTGGATGAAGTTTCCAAGGGAAGCGGCAAAGTAGTGCCAACGTCACGGGCCCAGGTCATCCAGTCGCTAGAGGGGGGCATTCTCGAGGAACTGCATGTTTCCGAGGGCGATATTGTTGAACTGGGGCAGGTGCTGGCGCAACTGGATCCCACCAAGATCCGTTCGAATGTCGAGGAAAGCGAGGCGCGTTATCGCGCCGTACTGGCGAGGGCCGCGCGCCTGAATGCGGAGGTGAACGGATCCGAACTGGAATTTCCGAAGGAGTTGCAACAGCACGAGGATCTGATTGCCAAGGAACGCAAACTCTACCACACGCGCCAACGCAGCCTGCGGGATGCCATGGACAGCGTACGGGAATCGTTGAAACTGGTGGAGAGTGAACTGTCCATTACACGCTCTCTGGTGGCTTCTGGTGCGGCGAGTAACGTTGAGGTGTTGCGCTTGAGCCGGCAGAAATCGGAGCTTGAGCTGAAGCTCAAAGAGATGCGCTCGGAGTATATGGTGCGGGCGCGCGAAGAACTGGCGACCACCAGTGCAGAAGTGGAGGCATTGACCTCCGTTATTGAAGGCCGTGCGGATTCACTGACTCGCCTGACCTTGAAATCACCGGTACGCGGCATTGTAAAAGACATTGAAGTCACGACGATCGGCGGTGTGATTCCGCCCAACGGCCGCCTGATGGAGATAGTCCCTCTGGATGATCGCCTGCTGATTGAAGCCAAGATATCTCCGCGGGATATCGCGTTTATTCATCCGGGGCAGGATGCCAAGGTGAAGATCACCGCTTACGACTACTCGATCTATGGCGGGCTGAATGGCAAGGTCACGACCATATCGCCGGATACCATCCAGGATGAAATCCAGCCAAACGAATACTATTACCATGTGCTGATACTGACCGACAGTGACGCACTGATTAACCGGGCCGGTAAGCAGTTTCCTATCGTACCGGGGATGGTGGCCACGGTTGACGTGAAGACAGGTTCGAAAACAATCTTCGATTACCTGGTCAAGCCGTTCAACCAGGCCGGTGAAGCCTTGCGGGAGCGATGATTCAGGCCATGCTTGCGCTCGAATCTCCGGCCATTACCCGCCTTGTGAAAAAATATCTGGCGACGGGTGTGCGGATTACACTGACACTGCTCGCCTGCTCAGTTGCAGCCAGGGCGGAATTCGCCGTGTCCGACAGCCGTCCATTGACCAGCTTGACATTGACCGCGGAAATTACGGTGCACAATGGTACCGGTGAGGAGATTTTCGGCTATGTGCATCGTGTGGCGATTCCGGTTGCCGGGCATATGCAGCAGCAATTGATCGGTATTCGGCACGACCGGTTTGACCGTTTCGAGCGCAGGTTCTATCGCCATCACGTCGATGGCAACAGCGGGGAACCCGCCGACCAGTATGCAGAAATGGAGTGGGATATTCCTGCGCACTCGGTATCGAAAAAGTTGCTGCACTTCGACCTGGTGGTTTCCGCATTTGATATGGAAGGGGATTCCGCGGTGGTAAAAGGGCAGTCCCTGCGGCCACTAGACAAGACGGTGACCACTTCCTCCAGCGATGACATTCAGCACAGGTTTTCCCCCTTCCTCGCGCCTGCAGAATTTATCGAATCGGACGCGGCAGGCATTGTTCGCGTTGCACGTGACATTCAAGAGAAGTATCCGGATCCTGAAGCGCAGCTTCGGGCGGCCTTCCGTTTCCCGCAGCGGCATATCAAGTATCAGCGGCAGAAAACCCGTGGAGCCCTGTATGCCCTGAACACGCGCCGGGGTGACTGCTCCGAATACGCGGCCCTGTTTGTCGCTATCGCACGCGCCATGGGTTACCCCGCGCGCCTCACGTCTGAATTCCTGTTCGTCAAAAGCCGTGACTTTGCTCAGCCCAATCACCACGCCGCGGAAGTTTATCTGAACCAAACCTGGATCCCGGTGGATGCCAATCTGGCGCTGGAGCCGGATCTGGGTTACGGCTTTGGTTCCGGCCGCAATGCGAAGGTGGTGCTCAATCGCAATGGCGCCTGGGTCTGGTCCAACCTTTGGCCGCGAGGTGTCAGCCAGCGGCAGGGAACGGTAGATGTGGGTATGCAGTGGCACATAGAGGTGACAGAGGAGGGAAACGATGGCGGACACCCTGCCCGTTGATGCGATCATTCAGTCGAGTGGCGGAAATGATTATTCCGACTCGCCATTTCTGAAACGCCGGGAAGACATAGGCACCATGCTGGTGTGCAGTGCCGCGGCAGACAAAAAGCTGGAGGTGAAGTATCACCGGGGCCTGATTTACGAGGTCTCTGACGGCGGCCGACGGGTGGTGTTCCGGCAGAATTCCCCGCAAAACTCAGCCGTATACACCTACTGCGCACGGCAGAAACATATCGCCAAGGCGATCCTCGCACGCCATGGGGTTCCGGTTCCCTCCGGTGAGATCTTTGAAGATTACGCGGCGGCGCTGGGATATTTTCGCGCAAGTAACCACACGGTGACCGTCAAACCCTGCGATGGGTCATCGGGCCATGGTGTGACCAGTGGTGTAACCAGCGAGCGTGAATTCGAAACCGCCTGGCAATGCGCGACGCAGGAAAGTCGCAAGATTATCGTTGAGCAAAATATTGTCGGCCAGGATGTTCGCGTCATCGTGATCGGCGGACAGGCGGAGGCTGCCTATGTCCGCGAACCAGCCCATGTGATTGGCGATGGCAAACACTCGATCCGCGAACTGGTTGACGATAAAAACCGCCAGCGGGTTAAGAATCCTGGAATGCGCTACGACATGCTGAAGCGCTTCGACCTTCTGGAGCGCGACGGTATATCGCTGAGCTATGTGCCGAAGGCCGGGGAGAAAATCCAGTTGACGTCTGTGGCCAATGCATCTGCCGGTGGTGAAACAGTACAGATACTGGATCATCTGGATCGCGACGCGCTGGAGATAGCAGAGCGTGCTGCGCGCTGTTTTCCGGGACTGGTTCAGGTAGGGGTTGACCTGATGTATCTGGGCAAGGCATTGGAAGACGGTGAGCCGCCGGCCTATGTGATCGAGGTGAACTCGAATCCCGGGATTTGCGATGCCGTTTTTCCGTGCTACGGACGCCCGGTTGATGTCCCGGGAAAATTGCTCAGTCACGTGTTTTCGCAGCAGCCACATGTGCAGCGCGCGCCATTTTCGCTGGCTCTGGCGCCGTTGTATGGCTACCAGCACTACCCCAAAGCGCTCTATCGCGGCGTGCAGCGGCAGGTGGATCTTATCCAGCAGGCCGCATTTGGCCTGGGCCTCAGGGTTGAGACCATTTCTGAATCCGTTTTTTCCCTGCACAGCGAAACCCGTCGCTGCATGTTCCACGGTGGCATGCCAGAGGGAATACCCATGGTCTCACGTAAGATCACACGGAACCGGGAGTGGATGGCCGAGGTATTGCCAGCCTGCTCCCAGCTGAGTGCACCGGCGATGGTCAGCCGTGCATCGCCGCAGTCAGCGGCGAGCCCTGCGGCGCGCCTCAAGCACTATCGGCTGCTGGTGGTTGGGGGCCGCCTGATCGCAGCCCTGGAAATCGAATCCCAGGGTGACGGTACAAGCCGCAAAGATGTCAGTGACCTGGTGCACGAAAGTGTGTTGCCGATTCTGCAGGCGACACTGGAGGCCATTTTCGACCCCTGCCTTGCCGGTGTGGATTTGCTGGCCGAGAACATTTCCACGGACATGCAGCAGCAGCTCTGGCGTGTGGATGACGCGGTGTGTAACCCGATTCTCGGGTTGCATCATTTTCCGGATCAGGGGCCGGGGCGCGATGTATCGCGAGCGCTGGTTCAGGCCCTGTTTCCGGAGTTACCTGTGCCACCTGTGGCCAGGGTCTGTGAACGTTTGCTGATCAGTGGCCAGGTGCAGGGCGTGGGATTCCGGCGCTGGCTGAAACTGATGGCTATCCGGCACTCCGTGTCCGGCTGGGTCAGAAACCGCCCGGACGGGCAGGTGGAAGCAATCATCGAGGGAACGCCAAGCGCACTGCGGGCGTTGACGACACTGTGCTCCCGCGGGTCGACCGGGGCGCGCGTGGACGCGGTACTGAAAGCGTCGTCGGTAGCCGTGGGCCGAACAGATTTCACCATTCTCTAGCCGACGGCGTTAGCACCATGGACGGGGCGAAAATAGCAGAGGGATACTTATGCACACGGTAAAAACTGCATTCAGCACGCCAATTTTAATTCGTGACTGGGATGAGGCTACTGAGGTGAATCGCCGCTTGACGGCCATCATCCTCGAAAAGGAAGCGCGTGAGCCGGCAATGAAACGCTCCAATATTGGCAGCTGGGATTCGAAGAAGGATCTGTTCAATTGGCCGCAACCGGAGATTGCCCTGCTCAAGCAGTGGGTCGTGGCGGGGATCAGGGAAATTACCCAGACAGCCACCAAGGGCAAACTGGACCCCGAGCCAGAGGATATGCTGGCCCATGCCTGGGCGAATGTTTCCCGTGCTGACAGTTACAGGAAGATTCACAATCATGAAGCCTGCACCTGGTCCGGTGTTTACTATGTGAAGTCGAAGCTGGTGAAAGAGCGGAGTGTCAGCAGCGGCAATATCGAATTTCTCGATCCGAGAATGCAGTGTATTACCACGGAATTGCCCGGCTGTAATGTTGGCGGCCGGGTACGCGTTGTGCCCAAGGCCGGGCGCCTCGTCATTTTCCCCAATTGGCTGCTTCACTACGTCAATCCGGTGGAGGACGATTCGCTGCGCATCTGCATTGCGTTCAACGTGAAGCTGGAAACCCGCACTGTGAAGCGCCGGGCGGGTACCATGTATCCGCTCGGGCAGGCTGCGCCGGTTAGCGTGGACGCACCGGTGATCGGTGCGCATTCTTCCAGCGTGGTGGTATCGCTGGACGACGACTGAGCTCGAGCGAGTGGCGGCCGCAGGTTAAACTGCGGCTATCTCCTTGTCGCGTGCTCTACACGGTTTCGCTATCGCTAAACTGCTTCGCGAGTAATTTCGCCACCCTGCCGAAGTCGGAATCCCGCCGCGAACCCTTGATCAATACCAGGTCGTCTTCGCGCACTTCGCCTGCGAGGTAAGCCGCCATTTTTTTCGCGGTGCTGAAATGGGGGCCCAGCAGGGCATCGGGTAAGGCTTCGCGCAGGTGATGCATTTCGTCCCCGTGCGTAACCACCTGATCCACGCCGCTGGCCAACAGCGGCTGGGCCAGGCCGCGATGCAGGTGAGGCGCCTGGTCACCGAGTTGCACGATGCGCCCCAACGCCGCGATTTTGCGCCCGCCATTGGCCACGGGGGTTTGCGCGAGTACGGAAAACGCATTCAGCATCGAGCTTACGGTGGCGTTCCAGCTGTCGTCGATGACGGTGGCTACCCCGTCGCGCAAAGGCAGGCTGAAACGGTCGAGGTGGCCTTCATCCAGTTGCAAATGCGCAATCCTGCGCGCAGCCTCTGCCAGTGGCCTGCCCATCGCGTAAGCGGCACAGAGGGCCGCCACGGCGTTGTGTACCATCCCGATACTCGGCGCGGGCACGCTGAAGTGAATATCTTCCCCGCCGGCACGCACACTCACCATACTGCCTGTGCTGTCGCCCTGAACCGCCACTATCTGCACTTCGGCGGCGGCACTGGATCCGAATACGATCACCCGCTGTGCATGCCGCCGGGCTGTCTTCAGGACATAGTCAAAATGCTGTAAATGCTCGCCGACGATCGCTACGGCCCGCCCACTGAGCCCGTCAAAAATGCGCGATTTCCACACGGCGGTGTCGCGGGTGGTTTTCACCCGGCTGGTGGTTTGCGATACGCCAATTTCGGTGATCAGTGCAATGGTGGGTTGCAGGCGCCGGGTTATCGGTCCCTGCTTCATCCACAGTGCGCTCTGGGCCACTTCCACGACCGCCGCTTCGTGCTCGTTGTTGAGACTGGCGAGCATGGATGGGGCGCCGACCCGCGAGTTGTAATTGCCGAGGCTGGCGAGGACTTTCTCCGGGCCTCCCAGCATATGGCTCAGCATCTTCAGGGTGGAGGATTTGCCGGCGGTACCGGTGACCGCAATGACGTCACCGCGGTAGCGCTGACGCGCGGCCAGCCCCAGCTCGATGATCACCTGAATGGGATCCGGTACCTGCAAAACCGGCAAGCCCGGTGGCAGGCCGTCCACGGGGCTCGAAACGATTACTCCGGCCAGCCGGCCGGGAAACTCTTCGACTATCTGGGCCAGACGGTCGTGCAGATTCCAGTTGGTGTATTTACTTTCGGCACTGCGCTCGTGGTAGGCACGATCTTTACTGGCATGGGCCACAAACAGGACCGGCGCGCGGGAGGCTTCGATGAAGCTGCGTCCGGAAACCACACTGGCGACAAGCCAGCCGGGCGGCGGGGCCACCAGCCACTGGCCGCCGGTGATGGCCTCCAGTTGTTCGGCATTCCACGTCTGCCCGGGGTGATCCTGGGCGGCAATCGCGGGGAAGTGTGCGCGGTACTGCGGCGGGCGGCGTTCATCACTGGCCCCGGCACTGGCGAGCCGCGGAATCCTGACCACAATCGGTGTGTCCAGTACCGGTACCGGGGCAACCGGGATGTCTCCCCCGGTGAGCCCGACTTCCAGCTGCAGGTCGATATTTTTCAGTTGCCCGGGCGGGGGCGGGCGCAGACCGTAGAAATCCCGGTAGATGATGCCCTGTTGCCAGCGGCTCGTAGGCAACTGCCAGTCGCAGGGATCGTGATCCATGGCCTGCCCCCAGGGGGGCATGGGGGTTTCGGTGATCGGTACGGCACGAATATTCAGACGCAGGTCTTCGGAAGTGGGCTCATCCTGACACCAGAAGGACTCCACCCAAAGTGTTTGCCGTTGGCTGACCTGGGTTGGTGTTACCCGTATGCCGAGCAAGGTGAGCGGCCCCCTTTTCAGCGGCGGTATCTTTGCATCCGCTGGTACTTCGCTGACATACCAGTTGGGGTGCAATGGGCGCTCGATATTCTGCAGCAGTGCCTGCTTGTACCGCGTACTGCGCGCGGCGGGCAGGTACTGCAGTTCACGGGCCGGCGGTTGCAGCGAGAGCAGGGCGCTGCCATCGTCGAGCGCTTGCAGTTGCGTGCCCATGTCGCTGCAGAGGCTGGCGAAGCGCGCGCTGGCTTCCGCGGCAGCGCGGCCGGTGAGCTGGCGGCTGAATCCGAAGCCTGAGCCCACCGGGTAAAAACGTATCCGTTCTACCCCGCGGTGGCTGAGTGAAAGCCGGAAAATGCCGCTGTCTTTGAGGGTTTTGCGCACACTGTCGAACAGCAGGTCGCCGGCGTCGTGGATGATCGGGCGCGCCTTGTAGATTTCGATACCCTGCAGAATATGCGCACTGGTACCGAGCACCGCATCGGCACCGGCATCAATGATGCGATGGCCTACAGCGATTTCATCCACACCCGGGTGCGGTTCCAGGTTGTCACCCCAATGAACCGCAACCAATACCACGTGGGCCCGCTGGCGGATCTCATGGATACGGGGTGCGAGGGTTTCTGTCCAGACATCGTGCTCCTGCAGCCGCAGGTAGGCACAGCCCGGTTGTCTTTCCCCAGCTGCAAAATGCGGCTGGGTGGCGTCGATGGAAAAAATGGCCACGTTCAGCTCGCCGGCCGCACGCACCACCGGCGCCAGCGCTGCCTCCCGGTTAGGGCCTGAGCCGGCGTGCCCGATACCCAGGCCGTCGAGCCAGAAGCCCTGCTCGAGTAGTGCCTGGACACCGTAATCCCCGCTGTGGTTGTTGGCCGTGGCGACGACATCGATACCGGCGCGGCACAGCAGCCTGAGCATTTCCGGTCGCGCGCGGTAGTAGTAGGGGGACTTCTCTCCCTTATCCACGCCCTGTTCGCCGCTGGTGGCGACCACACACTCCAGGTTGACCACACTGAGGTCGGCGTTACTCAGCGCAGGGATGCGGCCGATAACTTCTTCTTCGCCCAGTTCTGCAGTGCGGTAGTGTTGCCGGCGGGCCAGATTGACATCGCCACCCCAGGCGACGGTGGGGTAATAATCCTCGCTGGGCAGCGCCTGCACGGCCGGCAGAGTCGCCGGTGAAAACTCCGCGGGGCGGCCGCCCTGCAACAGGTATTTGCGGAAGGCGACAAAGCCCGAGAGGTAATGCTCCACATCGTCGATGCGCACGCGGAACGCGTGGTGACGGATAAAAAAGCTGCCGACAATCTTGCGCGGGTTCTGGAAGTACATGGCGTACTCCGGCCAGTAATAGCCGTTCAGCAAATACATGGCCCGGGTGTGCAGTGCGCGGTAAAACTTGTGCAGGTCCAGCGGCTGCAGCAGTGATGCAAACTGCGCGTCCTGGCGCAGGCGGCACACCATGCGCTCGGCGGCCATCATCAGTTCCAGCAGGGTGGGGAAGGTGGTTATGCGTTCGAGTATGAAGTCCAGGTGGCCATTTACGTTCTGGATACCAAACTGGTAATAGCGCGCCTCCGGGCGGTAGAGTGTCAGTTCATTGACGCAGTAACTCAGCCAGTGGTCGTTGGCTCGCCAGTGTTCGTTGGCAATGAAATACTCGAACGCGTTTTCCACAATCTGTAGCCAGCGCGGATCCTTTGTCAGTCCGTAAAGGCGCATCAGTCCGAATGCGGCCTCGCCGTCGTAGTAGATGATCCGGAACGCCTCTTTGACCTCAAGCTCCGGGTACTGCAATACGTGTACAAATTTCCCCGAATCGGGCTCCTGCATAAAGCGGATACCCAGGGCCAGCTTTTCCAGTAGCGTATCGAACTGCCGGCTGCCGGTGAGTTCGCTGTATTTCACCAGTGCCAGCA
This sequence comes from Microbulbifer weihaiensis, assembly GCF_048323715.1. NCBI lineage: Bacteria > Pseudomonadati > Pseudomonadota > Gammaproteobacteria > Cellvibrionales > Microbulbiferaceae > Microbulbifer > Microbulbifer weihaiensis. The sequence goes on along the minus strand of NZ_JBLWFL010000005.1, from coordinate 58,188 downwards.
GGCAGACCGCGTTGCCGCCCAGCTTGATTTCGCCGTTGCGCTCAACCAGAAATGCGGCCTCATCTCCGGAGGGAAGCTGCGCGGTTTTGATCAGCGTTCCGGTCAGGTGATTGAGTGCACGCTCGATGGACTGGCGCAGCTCAGCGTCCCCGGTCACCTCCCAGGCTTCGAGCATTGCGTAGGTGGAGCTGGCATGGCGCAGGGTGTTGTAGGTGCCGATGGCGCGGTCAAAACAGCAGTGCCAGCCGTATTCGAATCGTCCGTTGGCTTTGACCTGAGTGGAGAGGTAGCGGCTGCTGGAGTCGATCAACTGGTAAACCGTGGTTTCATCCAGCTCGTCGATGACTCGCCGCCCGGCATTGCGGCCCGGTCCGTAGAGAAACTGAGGTTGGGTGTTGCGATCCAGGTAAATGCCGCGGGTACTGAGCATGGATACCGGACTGTTGTCGGAGAAATCCAGCGCAAGTTTTTTCCCGAAGCGTTGCTGGGCATAGGCACGAAACCGCGACTCGTTGACCAGGACGTGAGGGATCTGGTTGCCACCGTACAGCATCGCATTGGCATTCAGTTCCTGTTCGAGGAATGCGACCTTGTGCTCGGTATCGAGGGCGATGCCGTAACGGAAATAACCGCGCTTGGTGTTGTTAAAGCGCTGCCGGAGCTGGAGCCAGGTCATCGGGCTGGTCTCGGTGACCCAGTCGATGCGCAGCCAGCGTGCGTTCAGGTGCGCACTGCCCAGGATTTTTCGCGCCTGCCGTGCCAGCTGCTGCCACAGCCGTGGAAGATCTGGGCCATGGGCATGCGTGACCCGCGCGCGCTCGACGCCATCGCAGACAGAAAGAAACAGGGTGTAGGGCGGGGGCAGGTTTGCCAGTTCCTGTTCGACAACCGGGTGCGCGCGCGACAACAGCTCAGATAAGGACATGATGATGCTTCAGAAAAAACCGGGTTTTATATTCGGCGTTCCGGTGCGAACAGAAGCGCAAGACAGCGCACTGGCGGGTGTAATTGTGTGCTTCCTGCCGGGCTTCGCTCCGGTCGCACCTCTGGCGACGCCGGTGTAACGGAAACCGCATGACGCCCGGAAATTCCAGTTTCCAGCCGTTAAACTCCGTGGGTGTAAGTATAGGTGGGCAAATCGAAGCCGCCGCGACTGAGGCGACCGGTGTGGTGGCAGTGAGTAGTCGCAGGGAAAAATAAAAAAGGCGCCTGAGGGGGGCTCAGGCGCCTTTTGCAGAGCGGGTTTCAGCGCTGATCAGAGTTCCGCGGCGAGGCGGGAGCCCTGGTTGATTGCCCGCTTGGCATCCAGTTCGGCGGCTTCGAAAGCGCCGCCGATCAGGTGGCTGGAAACGCCGCGCTGTTGCAGCTCATCGTGCAGCGCGCGCAGGGGCTCCTGACCCGCACAGACCACGACATTATCCACTTCGAGGATCCGGGCTTCTTCACCGACGCGAATGTGCAGGCCCTGGTCGTCGACTTTTTCATAGCTGACACCCGCGAGGTTCTGCACCTGACGGTGCTTGAGGCTGGTGCGGTGGATCCAGCCGGTTGTCTTGCCGAGGCCGGCACCGACTTTGGAGGCCTTGCGCTGCAGCAGGTACACCTGGCGCGGGCTGGTCACCGGCGACTGGGGCTTCAGGCCCGCGCGGTTTTCCAGCGCGATGTCTACGCCCCATTCGTCGAAGAACTCTTCCTTGCTGCTGGCGATCAGTTCGCTGGCAGGCTCTTCATGGTGGGTCAGGTACTCGGCAACGTCGAAACCGATACCGCCGGCGCCAATGATGGCGACCTTTTCACCCACAGGTTTCTTGTCTCGCAACACGTCGAGGTAGCTCAGTACCTTGGCGTGTTCGATCCCTTCAATCGGCGGTGTGCGCGGTTCGATGCCGGTGGCAATGATGACGTCATCAAATTCCTGCAGGTCTTCTGCGGTGGCGCGGGTGTTGAGTTTCACTTCCACACCGGTCAGTTCCAGCTTGCGCTTGAAGTAGCGCAGGGTTTCCTCAAATTCCGCCTTGCCCGGGATCTGCTTGGCGATATTGAACTGGCCGCCCACCCGGTGACTGGCTTCGAACAGGGTGACCTTGTGGCCGCGTTCCGCCGCCACAGTGGCCGCGGCAAGGCCGGCGGGGCCGGCACCGACCACGGCGATATTTTTCGCACTTTCCACCGGCAGGTAGTTCAGCTCGGTCTCGTGGCAGGCGCGCGGGTTGACCAGGCAGGAAGTGAGCTTCAGCTCGAAGGTGTGATCCAGGCAGGCCTGGTTACAGCCGATACAGGTGTTGATTTCATCCGCGCGGTTTTCCGCAGCCTTGTTGACGAAATCTGCATCCGCGAGGAACGGCCGCGCCATGGAAATCATGTCTGCGTGGCCTGCGGCGAGTACGTCTTCACCGACCTGCGGCATGTTGATGCGGTTGCTGGTCACCACCGGCACGCTCAGGTGCTGTTTCACCTTGGCGGTGATTTCACTGAACGCCGCGCGGGGCACACTTGTGGCAATCGTCGGCACGCGGGCTTCGTGCCAGCCAATACCGGTGTTAATGATGTTGGCACCGGCTTTTTCGATGGCCTGGCCGAGCGCGACCACTTCATCGAAATCACTGCCATCTTCCACCAGGTCGAGCATGGAAAGGCGGTAGATGATGATGAAGTCTTCGCCGACGGCTTCGCGGATGCGGCGCACGATCTCCAGTGGCAGGCGGGTGCGGTTTTCAAAGTCGCCGCCCCAGCGGTCGGTGCGCTTGTTGGTGCGCTTGACGATGAACTGGTTGATGAAATAACCCTCGGAGCCCATCACTTCGACACCGTCGTAGCCGGCTTCGCGGGCCAGGGTGGCGCAGCGCACATAGTCTTCGATCTGCTGCTCGACTTCGGCGTCGCTCAGCTCCTTCGGCGTGAAGGGATTGATCGGGGCCTGGATCGCGGAGGGCGCAACCAGGCTGGGGTTATAGGCGTAGCGACCCGCGTGGAGAATCTGCATGCAGATCTTGCCGCCCTCGGCGTGTACCGCGTCGGTAATCTCGCGGTGGTGCTGGGCTTCTTCCGGGGTGCTCATCTTGGCGGAGCCCTGGAAAACCCCGCCCTCTTCGTTGGGGGCAATGCCGCCAGTGACGATCAGGCCCACACCGCCGCGGGCGCGCTCGGCATAGAAGGTCGCGAGGCGGGTAAAGCCGCCGGCGTGTTCTTCCAGGTTGGTGTGCATGGAGCCCATGAGAACGCGGTTCTTCAGGGTGGTGAATCCCAGGTCGAGGGGGGCAAGCAGGTGCGGGTAAGTCTGTGACATGTCGGTCATTCTCTTTTTAGCGCGCTGCGGCATCGATGTTTGGTTTGCTCAGTGCAAAAGGTTATATGCAATAAGTTGCATAGGTTGAGCGGAGGATAACAGGGTGCCGCGCCGTGGGCACTGACGGATTCGACCGTTTCTTCTGGCGGTTGTGTGGGTGGCGTGACCAGTGTTGGCTTACTAGTCAGAGTCATGGCCAGAGTAACCAGCCAAACGAGCTTATCAGAGGCTTCAGGTAAACAGCGCCACGATCTGTTCCCGCAGCCAGCGGTTGGCACCGTCATCGTCCTGGCTGCGATGCCACAGCAGATGCCAGTCCATCTGCGGTATCTGGAACGGCAGTTCAAACCGTTTGGCCGGGTACTGACGGGCCAGGCTGGCCGGAATGGTCAGCGCCAGATCGGTCTTCAGTACCACCAGCGGGGCCACGCGGTAGTGCTGCACCCGCAGCTTGACCTTGCGCCGGCGCCCCAGTTTGTTGAGGGCGATGTCCGCAATGCCGGGACCGCTGCGGCGGCTGGATACATGAATATGTTCCAGTTCCAGGTACTGCTCGAGGGTCAGGCTGCTTTCGCCTGCCAGTGGATGATCAGGGCGCAGCATGACCTGGTAGCGATCCACTACCAGGCGCTGCTGGTGCAGCTGGGTGGCGGACACCATCGGGATATCGAGGCCGAAGTCGAGGCTGTTGGCGGCCAGTTCCTTTACCAGTTGGTCGCGGGGCACATAGTAGGACTCGATTGCGATACCGGGCGCCTCCTGTTGCAGGTGCTCCAGCAGCCGCGGCAGCAGCAGGGTTTCCGCCATGTCATTCATGGACATGCGCAGGGTCTTTTGCGCACTGGCAGGATCAAACGTGTGATGCTCGGCGAGGCTGCTGCCCAGCAGGGCCAGCGCCTGCTGTACCCGCGGCATGATGCTCTCGGTGAGTGGCGTAGGGCTCATGCCGCTGGGGGTGCGGATAAACAGCGGGTCATCCAGGGAGCGGCGCAGGCGGGCAAGGGCATTGCTGACCGCGGGCTGGGTGATATGCAGGCGTTCCGCGGCGCGGGTGAGATTGCGCGTGGCATATATCGCATCCAGCACCGGAAAGAGGTTCATATCAATTTGCTGCAACTGCACCTTATGGCTCCCCTATCACCACTGTGAATGTTTGGATATTTACATAATAAACTTTGATGATCTACGCGGACTGGGTAGTTTTGTTCTCTTAGCGTCCCGGTGGGTCAACTAGCCGGGAATGAATCCTGAAAAAGCCTGGGTAGGGCGGGGGAGAGCAATGCCGGAAATTCATGTGGTACGCCATGGGCAGGCGTCCTTTGGTAGCGACAACTACGACCAGCTCTCCGAGCTCGGCTGGCAGCAGGCGCGCTGGCTGGGAGAGCACTGGGCCGCGGATGGGCAGACATTTGACCGCATCGTGTGTGGCGACCTGCAGCGCCACCGGGAAACCGCGCAAGGAATCTGCGAGGGGCTCGAAATTGACCGCGGGCGTGTGGAAATCTTCCCGCAGCTGAATGAATTCGACTTTCAGGGGGTCATGGCGGCCTACGCAGAAAAGAGCCCGCAGGCCTCGCCGGGACACGGCGCCTCGCGCGCCGACTACTACCGCTTTCTGAAGCAGGCGATGCACGCCTGGTCGGCCGGCGAGATTCAGCCGAAAGAATCCTGGCAGCAGTTCGAGCAGCGGGTGGAAGAAATCCTCGGTGTGATTGCCGCGGCCGCCAGCGGCAGCCGCACCCTGGTGGTCAGCTCCGGTGGCGCCATCGCCATGATGGTACGCCAGATTCTCGGGGCGCCGGCTTCCAGCGTGCCGCAGCTCAACATGCAGATAAAAAATACCGCGATCAGTCATTTCTTTGCCGGAAGCAGCGGCGTCAGCCTGCACAGCTTCAATCACGTGCCGCACCTGGAGCACCGCGAGCGGCGTGAATGTATTACCTACAGCTGATCCGCTTCAACGAAAACAGAGCGAGACATTGAACATGAATTTTGAGTATTCGGAAAAAGTACAGACTCTGCGAGCGCGCCTGCAGGAGTTTATGGCGGCGTATGTGTACCCGGTGGAAGACCTGTACTTTGAACAGCTGCAGGAAGATCGCTGGGGCGAGCCTGCAATTATGGAAGAGCTGAAAGCCCGTGCCCGGGAGCAGGGCCTGTGGAACCTGTTTATGCCCGGCAGTGAGTTTGGCGCGGGGCTGACCAATCTGGAGTATGCGCCGCTGGCGGAAGAAATGGGGCGCGTCCTGTTTGCGTCGGAAATCTTCAACTGCAGTGCGCCGGACACCGGCAATATGGAAGTGCTTGCGCAGTACGGCTCGCCGGCGCAGCAGCAGCGCTGGCTGCAACCGCTGCTGGATGGAAAGATCCGCTCTGCATTTGCCATGACCGAACCCAAAGTGGCGTCGAGTGATGCCACCAATATCGAAACCTCCATCGTGCGTGACGGCGATGAGTACGTGATCAACGGCCACAAGTTTTACATCAGCGGTGCGCTCAACCGGCGCTGTGAAATCCTGATCGTGATGGGGAAAACCGATCCCGACAACCCAAACCGCCACCAGCAGCAATCGCAGATTCTGGTACCGATGAATACGCCGGGGGTAAATATTATCCGCCCGATGACCGTATTCGGTTACGACGATGCGCCTGAGGGACACGCGGAAATTGTATTCGACAATGTGCGGGTGCCGGCAGAAAACCTGATTCTCGGCGAGGGGCGCGGATTTGAGATTGCCCAGGGCCGCCTCGGCCCTGGCCGTATCCACCACTGCATGCGTTTGATTGGGCAGGCCCAGCGCGCACTTGAGGAAATGGCGGTGCGCGCCGAGCAGCGCGTGGTGTTCGGTCGCCCTATGAGCAAACAGGGTTCGGTGCGCGAGGACATTGCGCGCTCGGCGTGTGAAATCGAACAGGCGCGCCTGCTCACCCTGAAAGCAGCGGATCAGATGGATCGTGTCGGCAATAAAGGGGCGCGGGATCTGATTGCCATGATCAAGATCATCGCGCCGCAGATGGCCTGCAACGTCATCGATCGCGCGATCCAGATTCACGGCGCGGCCGGCCTTAGTCAGGATCAGGTACTGGCCCGCGGTTACGCCTATGCGCGCACCATCCGCCTGGCGGATGGCCCGGATCAGGTACACATGATGCAGCTGGGGCGAAACCTCGCATCCGACTTTGCGGCAGCCAAGGGGGAAGCCTGATGAGCGCGACGGAAACAGGCGAAATCACTGTGACCAATAAGAACAAGGCGGTAGAGCAACTCGATATGGCCGCGCTGGAAAAGTATCTCAGTGCCGTGTTGCCAGAGTTCCGCGGTCCGATTCGCGCGGAGAAATTCGCCGGCGGCCAGTCCAACCCCACATTCAAACTGGAGACCGGTGCTGGCACTTTCGTGCTGCGCCGACAGCCGCCGGGTAAGTTACTGAAATCCGCTCATGCGGTGGATCGGGAATTCCGGGTAATGCGCGCGCTGAAGGATTCGACGGTGCCGGTACCAGACGTCTTGCACCTGTGTGAAGACCCGCAGGTGATTGGCTCGATGTTCTACCTCATGGAATATTGTGAAGGCCGTATTTTCTGGGATGCGGCACTACCGGAACTGGACAATACCCAGCGCACCGCCTTTTACGAGGAAATGAACCGGGTGCTGGCGGCGCTGCACAGCGTTGATATCGATGCTGCTGGCCTGTCGGACTATGGCCGCGCGGGCAATTACTTCGAGCGCCAGTTCCAGCGTTGGGAAGGCCAGTACCGCGCTTCCGAGCTGGCTACCATCCCGGCGATGGATCACCTGATCGCCTGGCTCGGCAACAACCTCCCCGCCGATGACGGTCGGGTGGCGCTGGTACATGGCGACTACCGCCTGGATAACATTGTATTTCACCCGACCGAAAGCCGCGCCATTGCGGTTCTCGACTGGGAACTCTCGACTCTGGGACACCCATTCGCCGATCTTGCTTACCAGTGCATGCAGCTGCGCATGCCGGCCAACAGCGGCAATATTTCCGGCCTGATGGGAGTGGATCGGGCAGCGCTGGGCATTCCCTCCGAGCAGGAATATGTGGCGCGCTATTGTGAACGTATGGGCATCAGCGCGATCGACAACTGGGCTTTTTACCTCGCCTTCAGTTTCTTCCGCCTTGCCGCGATCATCCAGGGCGTCGCCAAGCGTGCGCAGGACGGCAATGCCTCAAGCAGCAGTGCCGCAAAACTGGGTGCATTTGTCGATCCGCTGGCAAAACTGGCGCTGGATGTGATCGAAAAAGAAAGCTGAAAACGAACTTTGCAGAATCAGATTGCTAAAACCCAAGAATAATTTCAGGAGCAGAACCCATGGCGACGAACCTTTTTGACCTGACCGGAAAAATTGCCCTGGTGACCGGTGCCAGCCGTGGCATCGGCGAAGCCATTGCCAAATTGCTCGCCGAGCAGGGCGCGCATGTACTGGTATCCAACCGCAAGATTGAAGGCTGCCAGGCAGTGGCCGACGCGATCACTGCCGCTGGAGGCAAGGCCGAAGCCGTGCCCTGCCATATCGGAAATATGGAGGATATTGAAAAGGTATTTACCCATATCCGCGAGCGCTACGGCCGGCTGGATATCCTGGTCAATAACGCGGCGACCAATCCGTACTTCGGGCATATCCTTGATACCGACCTGGGTGCCTTCGAAAAAACCGTGGCAGTGAATATCCGCGGTTATTTCTTTATGTCGGTTGAAGCGGGCAAATTGATGCGGGAAACCGGCGGCGGCTGTATTGTGAATACCGCCTCCATCAATGCGTTGCAACCGGGCGTGGGGCAGGGGATCTACTCCATTACCAAGGCGGCGGTGGTGAATATGACCAAGGCGTTTGCCAAGGAGTGCGCCCAGTTCAATATCCGCGTGAATGCGCTGTTGCCGGGCCTGACCAAGACCAAGTTCGCCGGCGCACTGTTCTCACATGAGGAAATCTACAAAACCGCCATCGGCCATATCCCCATGCACCGCCATGCGGAGCCGGAAGAAATGGCGGGAACAGTGCTGTACCTGGTATCCGATGCCGGAAGTTATACCAATGGCGAATGTGTTGTGGTGGACGGCGGCCTCACGGCCTGCGGAGGTCTGTAAACCATGACGCACTTCAATCGCGATCCGCTGCTGGATTTTACCGGCAAGGTGGCACTGATCACCGGCGCCGCGAGCGGCTTCGGTGCACTGCTGGCGAAGGAGCTGGGCAGCCGCGGCGCCAGCCTGGTACTGGGTGACATCAATGAGGCCGGCCTTGATCCGGTGGTACAGGAACTGGCGGACGCCGGGGTTCCCGTTATTGCTCAGGCCTGCGACGTGGTGTCGGAAGCGGCGTGTGCGGGGCTGGTGGCACAGGCGGTGAAACACTTTGGCCGACTGGATATCGCCGTCAATAACGCGGGGCTGGCACCGCCGGTGCAATACCTGGAAGACGTGGAAGAAGCCACGTTTGATCGCCAGCAGGCAGTAAACGTAAAAGGCGTTTTCTTTGGCCTGAAGCACCAGCTGAAGCAGATGCGTACGCAGAAACAGGGCATCATTCTCAATGTGAGCTCCATGGCGGGGATTGGCGGTGCACCGAAAGCCTCGGCATATGCCGCCGCGAAACACTCGGTGATAGGCTTGACCCGAACGGCTGCGGTTGAATACGCCCGGCACAATATCCGTGTGAATGCGGTGTGCCCGTTTTACACACTGACTCCGATGGTTACCGAGATCGAGGCACCGGAAGGGGCTACGGTTGAACAGATGCATGCACTGTTTGCGGCCGGCTGCCCGATGAAGCGGCTGGCGAACCCGGAAGAAGTGGTGAGTGCGATGGTGATGCTCTGCTCGCCTGCGCTCAGTTATCTCACCGGACAGGCGCTGGCAATCGATGGTGGCGTTTCTGCGTTCTGAACAGCGGGATTAGCCGGGAAAGGCAATCAGCCCCATCGACGAGTGGAATACCGCCGATGGGGTGCCTCGGACAACCATCATTAACCCAGCGGATGGGCTCGAGTTCGAGGAGGTCAGGGCCTGCTGGGTAGAATCCGGCAGTGCTGCCTGGCTTTTGCGGCAAGGTCTGACGGCAGCGCAGCGTCCGTGTTCGCGCGTTGTTCCTGCCTCCACTGATGGCACAGGGAAACGTAATTGCCTGCTTCCAGCTCACTGCGCAGGTTGTACCACTGATCCGGTACTTCGAGGGCTGCCAGTAACTCGGGTTCAAAGCGTACCTGGGCCGCTGGAGAACTGCCTTGCTGACTGGATTGATCCGGGGTCAGTGCGCCCAGGTACTGGGCGGGATGCAGTAATACGATGGCAATGGCTATTGCGCTGAACCCGGACGCAGCCTTCGAAAGCATGCGGTTTTCCCGCTTCACGGGCTTGTATTTCCGGGCCTGTGCAAAAATTTTCTCATCCAGCTCACCTGGAGCGGAAATGCCGTTGACGGCGGATATGTATTCCTTTTCCCATGCCAAAGAGCATGCAACCCTGTTGTTGCTGTTCATCACGCTGGTACCTCGATTCCCTTGACCACACTGGCATTGGCGGCAGCACTGTCTGCGCTCAGCGTTTCGGCTGAGTCGGGCCGTGCGCTTTTCTCTCGCTCCACGGCAAGTTCCATTCTGCGGGTTCGCTGCGACTTCCAGGCGCGGCGGGGCTGGCCATTGATAAGCGTTTCCAGGGAATCCCGCGATTGCCGGTAGTAGGCGGTACACGCCTTCAGCGTCAGGTTTTCGATATCGGCAATCAGGCCCAGCGACAATCCGCACTCCACATGTAACAGGAAGATATTGCGCTGGATACGCGGCAGCTGTTGTACAGCTTGCAGTAGCGCAGCGCGGTCGGCATCGCCGCGGGCAAGCGCCTCGAATGCCGTGTTTTCACTGCTATCTGCGAGGTGTTCGTCAGTGCTGCTTTTGGCAAAAGCTCCGCCCTGAAGCATGCGATTGGCTTGAATGTACAACCAGTTACGTAGCAGCCGCCCGCCCAGCCTGGGGGGCTTTTCCAGCAAGTTGAACCACAGCTGCTCGAGCAGGGCGGCACAGTTTCTGCGGCTTACCTGAACACAGTAGCGATACAGGCGATCCTTGTGGCGCTGGTAGATAAGCTTGAACGCTTTGAATTCGCGTGTGCTGTGGTAGTGGGTAAGTAGAGCTTCGTCACTGAGACTGCACAACTTGTCCGCAAACATGGGATTTGCCTCCTTGGCTTTTGGCTCCCATTGTCCTGTTACTCGAATGCGCACTCGCGACCGGCCGATTGACGGCGCGCCGGAAGCGGATGTTTTCAGCCTTGGTTACTGCGGGGCTGCGAGCAATTTGTCCGTATTACATTATTTCGCTTCTTATTACTGCCGAGCGAAAACTACTCTCTGACTCAGTGTTTGCCGTGTTCGTTCTGGGATTTTGTGTTGTGTACTTCTTGTCTCTGGGGATCCGCGTGCGGTGTCTCTTCTGCGGTCAAGTCGCCCGAATGGATGGTCTGGCCTTTCACCTCTTTTTCATCCGGTTCGGATTTGCGGCTTTTTCTCCAGGATGCCAGAAACAGCGTGGCGAGGCCGAGCAGGACTTCATCCACAAAAGGCACCAGGTCAGGAATGACGAGATCGACCAAAAAAATCACGCTGATCCACTTGAACAACTGTGGGTGTTTCAGCTTGCGGGCGTAATTCAGGAACCAGCCGACAAATGCGCTGGGGATAACACGCTTCATATTTTTTGATCGAAAAGCACTTCGAGACCGTGTTGGGAGTATAGCCGGCGGCAAGGGAGGGGGTGGCAGGGCAATCGAGATCCGGTGATAAATCGCGCTTCGAGTGGCGCCATATTGCGCGCAGCTTGAAAACCCATTGGTCGAAATGTGAGCGAAACCGGGCGCGAAGCCCCGGGAGCTCAGGTGCGGGAGGCGAGTTTGCCCCTGAAAGGCAGCGGCAACTGCTCCGGTCCCAATTCGGCACGTAAATCCTTGAGTTTCACGCCTACGCCGAGCAGTCGAACCGGTTCGCTGCGCTTATCCCAACATTGCTGCAACAGCTGCTTGAACTCGCTGATACGTGCTGCGCGACTGCTTCTCTCCTGTGTGGTCAGGCTGAAGTCGGCGTACTTGACCTTGACCACGGCACCACTGATTTCGTAGCGGTCACCCAGATTCTCGATGCGTTCCCAGAGTCGACTGTAAAGTCCGGTCATTTCTTCCTGCCACTCTTCAAACTTGCACAGGTCGCTGCTGAATGTGTGCTCCACACTGACGCTCTTGCGCGAGCCATCACTGTTGACCGGGCGCTCGTCGATACCCCGGCACAGCTGGTAGAGGCGATTGCCAAACTTGCCATACATCTGAACCAGTTCAACCAGGGAATATCGCCGTAAATCACCGCAGTTGCGGATGCCCTTGCGGTGCATCTTCTCCGCAGTCACGCGGCCGACGCCGTGAATTTTTGCCACTGGCAGGCGTAACACAAATTCTTCCACAGCGGCTGGATGGATGACTGTCAGGCCGTCGGGCTTTTGCCAGTCGCTGGCGATCTTGGCCAGGAACTTGTTCGGCGCAACCCCGGCGGAAATCGTGATGCCCAGTGTTTCCGCCACTTTGCGGCGGATCTCGGTAGCGATCAGGGTGGCGCTGCCGTTGCAGTGGGGACTGTCAGTGACATCAAGGTAGGCTTCATCAAGAGATAAAGGTTCTATAAGGTCGGTAAACTCGAGAAATATATTGCGGATCTGCGTGCTGACCTCCCGATATTTTTTCATGTTGCCCGGCACAACAATCAAGTCGGGACAGAGCTTCAATGCCTGCGATGTTGGCATCGCCGAGCGCACGCCGAAACTGCGGGCTTCATAGTTGCAGGTGGAAATCACCCCCCGACGGTCACTGGAACCGCCCACGGCAATGGGCTTGCCCCGCAGGTTGGGGTCATCGCGCATTTCTACCGAGGCGTAGAAGCAGTCGCAGTCGCAGTGGATGATCTTTCGCATGCTGGGATTATATCCAGTATACGTGGATCTAGAAATCCCTGCGGTTCTGTCCCGGTGCGCTTCGGGATGGTCGGCGTGCAACGGGAGTTCGCGGTAACGAAAGGGCCGCAACAGGTTCGGCCGTGACCTGTTTGTGCATTTCTTTGCATCGGTTGTGCGCACCATCGATATGCGCGTAAGCAACATAAGCGCCAATCGTGCCTTGTGACTGCTGGCTACCACTACACTTTCCTGTAGGTAGCGCGTTTGCGGATGTATCAGGCCCACAGGCGTGGGCTGTGGTCGCAGGCGTGGTCTTGTAACAACGGTTGTGCTTTCACTAAAACCTGTTGGTTTTAGGGTTGTCGGGTATGCCCGCTGTGGCGGCGCGGTTATCGGCGATGGGGCCTTTTGCGTTTCAAGGGCCCGGGCCGATAGAAATCCATTGATCCGGTCCTACCTGGAAAGCGCGAGGAGTGGCAAAGTGAGCTGGATTCCCCTGGTTGAGAAGGCCCCGGATGAGCGGGTGCACGCAATTTTTGATGACATACGCACGCAGCTGGGGGAAATCCCGGATATCTTCCGCGCGTTTGCCAATGCTCCTGCGTTGTTGGAGCTGATCTGGGCCCAGTACAGTAACCTGATGTCGCTCGGCCATTTGTCGCCGCAGTTGAAGGAAGGTATTGCGTTGATGGTTTCTGCCGATAACCGCTGTGACTCAGGCATCGCCCACCACAGTGCGCATCTGGAGAAATACGGGGTTGATCCCAGGGAGGTGTTGCGGATCCGCACCAATCCGGATCATGCCCATTACAACCCCAGGGATCACGCATTACTGGAAGTAGCCCGGCACGCCATTCTGGCGCCGCACGATCACGGTGAGCGGCTGATCAAGCTGGCCCGCGAGCAGGGCGCAAGTGATGGGGAAATACTGGAAGCGTTGGCGGTGGCCGGAATGGTCAGTGGCTTAAACAAGGCGTCGGACTTGATGGGCCTGTAAAGGCATTCATTCAGATAGATAAAAAAATATAGCCAGATAAAAAAGGCCGCCTTCGGGCGGCCTTTTTTATAGTCCAAATCGTCAACGGGGCGGTTTGCGACGACCGAAGATCAGTGCGACTACGAAAAGTACCAGGAATACAAAGAACAGTATCTTGGCGATTTCCGTCGCTGTGGAAGCTACGCCACTGAAGCCAAAAAAGGCCGCAACCAGCGCAATGACCAGACAGATAATAGCCCAGCGCAACATGGCAATACTCCTGTTGTGGCAAGGGACTACCGGCGGTTAGCCGGCTCAAGACGGGCAACCTAAATAACTATCCAGGTTAGCCAATCGACCTCATTGATAACGAACCCTGAGGCCCATCACCACTTTTTCTGCGCAGGATTGTGAATGCCATTCCGCTTGCGTGCGGCAATGCCGCTCGAAGCCTGCTCCGCTAGGTAGTTTTTTCGACCACCGGGAGCAGCTCTGACAGGGCGACAAACTCATACCCTTTGGCTCGCAACTGATCGCTGATCAATGGCAGCGCATCCAGCATTTGCTGGCGCTCGCCATGCATGGGATGGAGCATCAGCACTGCACCGGGAAACGCGTTGTCGGCGACATAATTGGCCACTTCCTTGAGCTCTGAAGGCTTCTGGTTTGAAGGCTGGAACGTAAGTGAGTCCCGACTGCCCAGTTTGCGCAGGATGTTGGCGGCGCTTGCGAGCTGACGGCGAGCGCTGTCGGGCGCTAGTTCGATCTGGGGTGAACCAGTGAATATAGGCGGCGCCGGCAGGAAGTAGGGCCCCCTGTTGTCATCAACGGACGAGCCAGGTATCAGGGAGGCCTTTATCCTGAGACGCTGCAGGGTTTGCAGCAGGTCTTCTTCGGTTCCGGACTGGATGGCGCCGCCAAAGGCCAGGGCAATGCGGCGATCCTCGCCAAAGCTTTCCAGGGGCAGGGCCAGAAGGGCGATAGCCATGGTCTGGCGCAAAAGGATGCGTAGGGACTTCATTCTCATGCTTGCTCGGATTACTGCTCTCGGGGTTCAAGGAAGGGGGGTACTGGTTGTGAGTCCGATGGTTTCAGCGGAAACCTGTATTCGGCGCAAACAAAAAAGCCGTCTTGTAAAAGACGGCTTTTTCAGAAACGTTGGCAAATCAGCGCTCGAGGTGCTCCAGCTTGCCTTTTACGCCATCCCACTCCTCGGCATCCGGCAGCGGCTCTTTCTTTTCAGTGATGTTCGGCCAAACCTCAGCCAGCTCAGCATTCAGCTCGATATATTCCTGCTGATCTTCCGGCACCTCGTCTTCCGAGAAGATGGCGTTGGCCGGACACTCCGGTTCACACAGGGCGCAGTCGATGCACTCGTCCGGGTGGATTACCAGAAAGTTGGGGCCTTCATAAAAGCAGTCTACCGGGCAAACCTCTACACAGTCGGTGTATTTGCACTTGATGCAGTTTTCCCCAATTACGAATGTCATGCTTGTCCCTCAACGCTACTGCGGCTTTCTTGCTTATTACCGGCCCCCTGTGGGCCCGCATGGAATTCTGCGGATTTTATCAATAACTGGCGCGAATTGTAGTGGCTTTTGAGTCAAATTGGTTGAGTGCTTATAACAATTTGCGCAGAGCGTAGAGCTGTTCCAGCGCCTGGCGTGGGGTCAGGTCGTCAGGATCCAGTGATTCCAGGGCTTCTACTGCCGGGTGCGGAGCGCTGCCAAAAAGATCTACCTGGGCCGGGGTGGACGCTTGTGGCATGGGCTGCGGCTCAGGTTTTGGCTGCGGTTTGAGCTCAGGCTTCGCGGCTGTCTGCATCGCGGGGCCGGGACCCGAGTCCCGGGTCGTGTTGCCGGCTTCCAGTGACGCCAGCCGCTCACGGGCTTCGTTCAGCACTTCCGTGGGGATACCGGCAAGCTTGGCCACCTGCAGGCCATAGCTCTTGGAGGCCGGGCCCTCCTGGATGCGGTGCAGGAACACGATGGAATCGCCGTGCTCGGTGGCATTCAGGTGGATGTTGGCGGCGTCGGCACATTCGCCCGGCAGCTCGGTCAACTCGAAATAGTGGGTGGCGAACAGGGTAAATGCCCGCACCTTATTCGCCAGGTAATGGGCGCACGCCCAGGCCAGCGACAGGCCATCGTAGGTGCTGGTGCCACGGCCGATTTCATCCATCAGGATCAGGCTGTGTTCACTGGCGTTGCGTAGGATGTTCGCAGTCTCGGTCATCTCCACCATAAAAGTGGAGCGGCCACCGGCGAGATCGTCGGCGCTGCCGATACGGGTGAAGATTCGATCCAGCAGGCCAATACGGGCACTGTCGGCGGGGACGTAGCTGCCGCAGTGTGCCAGCAGCGCAATCAGCGCGGTCTGGCGCATATAGGTCGACTTACCGCCCATGTTCGGGCCGGTAATCACCAGCATACGGCGGTTGTCGTGGAGCTCGATATCGTTGGCGACGAACGGCGCATCCAGTACCTGCTCCACCACCGGGTGGCGGCCACCTTCCACGAAAATACCGGGGGTGGTGGAAAGCTCCGGCTGCACCAGGCGCAGCTGGTCGGCACGCTCGGCCATGTTGGCCAGCACATCCAGTTCGGAAACTGCCGCGGCAGCAGTCTGCAGCTCTGCCAGGTGCTCGTTCAGGGTATTGATCAGCTCCTCGTACAGGAACTTTTCCCGCGCCAGTGCGCGGCTCTTGGCCGAGAGCGCCTTGTCTTCGAACTCTTTCAGTTCCGGGGTGATGAAGCGCTCGGCGTTTTTCAGGGTCTGGCGGCGGATATAGTCCACCGGCGCCTTGTCGCTCTGGCCGCGGCTGATTTCGATAAAGTAGCCGTGCACCCGGTTGTAGCCAACCTTCAGGGTCGGGATACCGGTGCGCTCTTTTTCGCGCTGTTCCAGCTGCACCAGGTAATCACCGGCGTTTTCGCTGATTCCGCGCAGCTCGTCCAGTTCCTCGTCGTAGCCCTCGGCAATCACGCCGCCGTCGCGGATTACCACTGGCGGGTTTTCCACTATCGCCCGCTCCAGCAGTTCCACGGTTTGTGGCCACTCACCGATCTCGCGGCCGAGCTGCTGCAGACGGCGGGCATCGGTTTCCGCCAGCTGGCGTTGCAGCTCAGGGAATTGGGCCAGCGACAGACCGAGGCGGGAGAGATCCCGCGGGCGCGCGGAGCGCAGGGCCAGGCGACCGAGAATCCGCTCCATATCGCCAATGGGCTTTAGTGCCTCTCGCATAGGTTCAAAACGGTAGTCACTGATCAGGGCGCCGATCGCCTGCTGGCGCTGCTGCAGGGTGTCGAGGGTGCGCAGCGGATTGTTCAGCCAGCGGCGCAGCAAACGGCTGCCCATGGCGGTTTTGCAGGCATCGAATACCGACAGCAGGGTGTTGTCGTCACCGCCGTTCAGGTTCAGGTCGATTTCCAGGTTGCGGCGACTGGCGGGATCCAGTGCCACGGTGTCTTCACTGCGCTCGGTGCGCAGGGTGCGAATATGCGGCAGCTCGGTACGCTGGGTATCGCGGGCGTACTGCAGCAGACAGCCGGCCGCGCACAGGGCTGCGTGCATATGGCTGCAGCCGAAGGCCTCGAGATCCATAGTGCCGAACTGGCGGTTGAGCAGGCGCAGGGCGCTCTCCAGCTCAAACTCCCAGGGGGCACGGCGGCGCAGCCCGGGGCGGCGCGCGATCTCCGCGGGCAGATCCAGGTCTTCCGGCGTCAACAGCTCGGTGGGGCTGAAGCGCTGGATCTGCTCGGCCAGCGCTTCCAGGGTGTCCACTTCCTGCACCGCGAAGTGGCCGGTACCCAGGTCCAGCAGCGCGAGGCCAAAGCGGTCGCCGAGCAGCCCCGCTGCCGCCAGCAAGTTGTCGCGGCGCTCGTTAAGCAGTGCCTCGTCGGTCACGGTACCCGGGGTGACGATGCGCACCACCTTGCGCTCCACCGGGCCCTTGCTCGTGGCCGGGTCGCCGATCTGCTCGGCAATCGCCACCGATACGCCGGCCTTGATCAGGCGCGCCAGATAGCCCTCTGCCGCATGGTAGGGGATCCCCGCCATCGGAATCGGCTGCCCACCGGACTTGCCGCGGGCGGTCAGGGTCACATCGAGCAGCTCCGCGGCGCGCTTGGCATCGTCGTAGAACAGCTCATAGAAGTCACCCATGCGGTAGAACACCAGCTCCTGGCGGTGCTCGGCCTTGATGCGCAGGTACTGTTGCATCATTGGGGTGTGTTCGGGCTGCTTGTTGCTACTGGAAGTGGGGGTTGCGACCATGAGGTTGAAAATTCTTTTTAAATCAGTTGGTTAGCTGCTTTTACGCTGCCGGGGTTGGCCGGGTGGCATCCGCAGGCGGGGACTACCGGCAGGCCGGGGAGGATATCAAAGCGACAGACAAAGCACTATCTGACTGGGACGTCGCTATTTTCACGGTGATACCTGTCCCAGAGCCCCCGGCTTTCCGTTCAGCCTGCACCACCTTATGGTTGTGGTACGCCACCGTTAGGGTGGGGGTGTGCGCCCCGAGCGCCGATGGAGGCAATATGAACCTGCAGATAATCTCCCTGGAAGGACATATCTATCTTGTTGAGACCGTCGATGAAAACGGGTCCCAACTCCTCACCGATCGCCATCAGCGGCCCCGCAAGTTCCACTGTCTGGAGGAAATCAGGGATCACTTGGATCTCCGCCGCTTCGATGAAGTCTGGTTGGAGCAGCAGACGCCATATGAGGAAATGTGCGGGCTGGATGAGGAAACGATGCCACTGCGCATTAAATTGAACTGGTGAGTAGCTGGGTAAACGCTGCCAAATCCTCTGAAAGGTGTAGCGATTCGACGAGCGATAACCTGCTTTCTTTATTAGGGAAGTTTTACAGGGCAATCTTTTGTGGTTTCTTGCGTAGG
Organism: Microbulbifer weihaiensis; assembly: GCF_048323715.1. Classification (NCBI taxonomy): domain Bacteria; kingdom Pseudomonadati; phylum Pseudomonadota; class Gammaproteobacteria; order Cellvibrionales; family Microbulbiferaceae; genus Microbulbifer; species Microbulbifer weihaiensis. The sequence continues at coordinate 40,066 of NZ_JBLWFL010000005.1, read as the reverse complement.
TGTGTTGGAATAATTTATTCTCGATCACAATTTTTAGAATAATGAGTCATCTGTCCAATGAAGCTTCTGATTCGTCCCGCTGCGGCGGCACTGTCGTCAATCGCCCTTGTCATGGCCGCTGGGTGCTCCGATCCAGTCCAGGAAAAGAGTGGGCTGTTACCAGCATTGGAAAGCCTGAGCCTGCGCGAGAAGATCGCCCAGAGGATCATGCTGGATATCCGCTACTACTGTGCAGACGCGGCACGACCGGACTCTGGCGACGAGGGAAAGTGGGGGAGCCGGGACTGCGATCAGCCCGTTACGCATTTGCCCCCGGCATTGGGCGATGTGATACGGCGTACCGGTGTCGGCGGGATAATCCTGTTTGCCGATAACCTGCAAAGTAGTGAACAGATTGTGCAGCTCAACCGTGACCTGCAGCAGGCAGCCAGCGGTGCACGCGCGGGGATACCCCTGCTGATTGGGGTGGATCAGGAGGGCGGGCGCGTCAATCGGTTACCCCGCGACGAAGCGGCGGCATTTGCCGGCAATATGGCCATAGGCGCGACCCAGGCCATTCACGGCGAGCGGTTTGCCACGGCAACCGCGGAAATCATGGCGGATCAGTTGCGCGTGCTGGGCTTCAACGTCAACTTTGCGCCGACTTTGGACGTCAACAGCAACCCGGATAACCCGGTGATCAATGTACGCTCTTACGGTGAATCGCCGCAGGTTGTGGCCGATCTGGGGACGGCCAGCGTAAAGGCGTTTCAGCGTCACGGGGTGGCGGCGACGGTGAAACATTTTCCCGGCCATGGTGACACCAGTGTGGACAGCCACACCGGGTTGCCAAGGGTTGAGCGATCACTGGAATCCGCGAAGTCGGTAGACCTGCTGCCGTTTGCGCAGGTCTTCGAGCGCGCGCAACCCGCACTGGCCATGACGGCGCATATCCAGTATCCCGCACTGGATAATTCCACCATGCGCTCGAAATCTGGCGAGGCCGTTGTGGTACCCGCTACCCTGTCGCGCAAAATCCTCACCGGATTGTTGCGCGAGCGGATGGGTTACAAAGGAGTCATTGTTACGGATGCGCTGGATATGGCGGGCATCAGTAATTATTTTTCTGCAGAAGAAGCGGTGGTGCATACCTTCGCTGCGGGTGCGGATATTGCGCTGATGCCGGTGAAGATCCGCTTCCCGGAAGATTTGACACGCCTGGATGCGATCATTGACCGTGTTGAGAGCGCAGTTTTGAATGGCGAACTCGCGATGCCGGAAATGGAGCAGTCGGTACAGCGGGTACTGAATTTGAAGCAGGAATATATTGCCCCGCAGTGGATGCAGCAGGACAGGGAAACGGCGGTGGCGAACGCGCGCAGTTTGCTCGCGACACCTGCGCACCACGCAGTGGCCAGCGAACTGGCCTCCGCCGCGCTGACCAATGTGTTCCCGACGGTGTCGGCGAAATTGCCAGTGATCAGCGAGAAGACCAAAGTCGTACAGGTGCTGGCGCCAAGCGCGGCGGTGGGCGCTGCATTCAAGATTGCCCTGTCTGAAGTGACGGGAGCGGCAATCGAAATTCTTGAACCACAGGCTGCGATCGAAAAGATATCCGCAAATGCCGCCGATCTGTTGATCGTTGCGAGTATCGTACCGGCGGAAAGCGCGGTGGAACTCGGGGGTGTTGAGGATCTCGCCCGTCTCTCGTCAGTGCAGAAGCTGCCGCTGGATACGCTCTATGAAATCTATCGGACTGGTTTGCAGGCCGCGCGCGAGCAAGGACTAAAAACCGTATTCGTGAGTATGCGCTCGCCATATGAATCTGCGCTTTTCGCGGATGTGGCCGATGTGCACCTGGCCAGCTTTGACTACAAAGCGTTTATCAATGCCAATGGCGAACTGCAGGGACCCATTTATCGGGCGTTGGCCAAGACCCTGGTCAATAAGCAACTGCCCAAGGGGCAGCTGCCAGTGACGGTCGCACTACCGACCGGTACTGGCGGTGCGCTCGCTAGCGGAAAATAGGCCGATCCGTCAGTACATAAATATACCGATCCAGGCCCGGTAAATTCCGGGCCAATTGACCTCCCATTTATTCGCGCTCTGCCAGTACCTCGTTACCAATACCTGGATAGTGACTCAGCTTGTCCGGGAAATACTTCTCAAGCAGCGCCAGCAAAATAGCACGGCTCTGGTTATCTACTTCTCCGTCGGCCTTCCAGGGGCGAAAGTGATACTGGAAAGCCCGGGTGTACAGGCTTATTTCGGTTTCTGAAGCCGTCTCAGGATTTATTCCGTAGCCGTAATCAGACAGCCAATGGGCGAATCGCCGCCGGATGCTGTCACGGTCGCTGCTGGTGTTTCCCTGTAGGTACTCCATATGCCGGCTGACGGCGTCCTCGTCATACCAGGCGCCGATACCGGCTTCGGCCAGTTGCCGCCAGGGAAACTTGGGGCCGGGGTCAATTTTATAGTGGGGAATAATATCGCCGTGACCGATGACTCGAGTGGGGGTGATATCCGGGTAGCGCGCGAGAATATCCCGGGCAAGCGCGATCACCAGCTCGATCTGGGCAGGATCGAAGTCAGGGAAGATACACACCTGGCCCGGCTCTTCGCCGGGCGTTGATTCAGGAGGCGGCTCGCATCGGCTCTGGTTCACAATCTCAATGCCGATGGAGTGGTCGTTCAGCTGGCTGCGGTCTTCCCACAGGCTTGGACCTGCGTGCCATGCGCGGCGGTATTCATCCACCAGCTGGTATACCCTCAGGTCTTTGTGGGGGTAGCTACCATCGTTGCTCTCTGGCACCAGGTAATGGGAGCTAACCGGGGCAGAACTCGGTTGAGTCAAAACGCGCAGCGAGGTTGCGAAATCGATTGCGGTAAAGTGCAGGACGAGGAAGCGCACGCGTTCGCTGGCATTTTGTGACATGACCACTTCAATGTCATAGCCGTTGCCGCGGTGATTGATACCGCTGTTGGTACTGCAGCCATTAAGTCCAAACATTGCCAGCGCCAGGCCGGTGACGCAAACCGTGGTACGGAATCTAAAGGGCATAGCGAGTCCTTTGGTCGAATCTGTTTTGGTGTCGAGCTGTACATCAGCATTGTTATTCCGGTGGGATCTCACCGATCTGCAGCGCGCATCTGAAATTCTCTAGCCACTTCTTTTTATCCGATCCCGATAAGTTCAGGTCACTCTGATCAGGAATAACAGATCCCCTGTGGCGCGAAAATTAACCTGAAATGCCATTTTTCCCCTGAATTGTACAAATAATTTATTCCGAAAGAATAGTTTTTGTGGAATTTTTTAAGTACGCTTGATGCGTTCCGAGAGTCAGCGCGGGCAAATTGAAGAGAGGTGCCGGCACCATCCATACCAGAATGACAGCGATGTCAGTTCGGTCAGGTTGGGCAAACAATAAATGCTGATAAGCAATTAAGTGACCAACGACAAGGCGGAAATGACCATGAATAAATTTGAGTTCCGTAAAAAACTGGTGTCTCGTGGCGTGGCTCTGGCTCTCGCAGGAATAGCAGCACCGATCGCAGTAGCCCAGGAGGTAGCTCCCAAGAGTGAGGCGGAAGTCCTGGAAGAAGTTCAGGTGGTAGGCTTCAAGGCTGCGCTGGAAAAAAGTGTCAACGTAAAGCGCAATGCCACTGTGGTAATGGATAGCGTGAACGCGGAGGATATCGGTAAATTCCCCGACAAAAATATTGGTGATGCATTGATGCGCCTGCCTGGTGTCGGTATTGAGCGGCGCTTTGGTGAGGCGGATGGCGTGAGTATCAGGGGGCTTGATCCCGCACTCAGCCTGACGTATTTGAACGGCCAATCGATCTCCACGGCGCAGTGGTTTGAGGGTTATCGGCCTACGCGTGGATTCCGTTCCGACATGCTGGCTTCCGAACTGGTGTCCTCACTGGAAGTGTACAAGTCTCCGCGCGCGGATCTTCCCGATGGTTCAGTGGGCGGTATCGTAAATATCAAGACCCGCCGTCCGCTGGATCTGGATGCCAACACCATGCAGGCGTCCATGGAATATCAGTACACCGAGAATGCTGAGCGTTGGGATCCGGCGTTCTCCGGGCTGTACAGTTGGAAATCTGAGGATGAAAAATTCGGGTTATTGGTAAGCACCAGCCACCAGGAGCGTTTTACCACTTACGATGCGATGGAAAACTACTACGGCACCAGCACTGAAGGCAAAGATACCGATGGTGCCGGCAATTTCACCCAGGCAACCTGGGGAGCTGGCCACGCCATTTTTCAACAGGAACGTGAACGTACGGCGTATAACATTACAGCGCAATACCAGCCCACCGAACAGTTGGACATTACCGCCAACTACCTGAACTTTGCGCTCTCCGCAGACAACGTGAACTCAAACTATTTGGTGGTTCCTGCTCGTACAGCAAACATTCGCAATGTTTCTGCCGTAGGTGACTTCCCGGCGGGTCAGGGTGTATTGCGGCATGATTCTTACCTCGCCGATGTTACCGGTGAGGCTGGCAATGACTACTGGTTTGGCCCGGATACCTTCTTCCGCAATACCAATCCTGAAGCCCAGGCGTTTGATATCGATGTCAATTTCAGTCATGAGCTGTTTGACGCGCATATGCAGGTGGGTTACACCGAGGCTGAAGGCGACATCATCGTGATTGGCTATTCCGGCATGATCAACGCCCAGACCATGGCTGCGACCAATTTGACCGGCGATGAAAAGCTCACCCTGGATCTCACCGGCAACAAGCTTGGAGTAGAGTTTGATGGATTCGATCCTAGCCTGCCGGAGAATTACCCGCTGTCGATCCGAGAGGTAAACCCGCATATGGAGGACTCGGATGAGGAGACCTATGCGCAGTTTGATCTCACTGTCCCGATGCCGGACGCGGGCTTTATCACCGCGCTGAAAACCGGTATGAAGTATCAGGATCACAGTAATGATCGCCATGTGTATTTCTTTGATGCGGAAATTCCGGAAAATTTGATGGCCGGTGTGGCGACTTATGCCGACTTGCCGGTGAATACCGGCTGTGGCCAGTTCGAGGAGACAGCCAAGAGCAATACCCTGACGTGCCTGCCGACCCTTGCCCTTGGCGGCATCCGGGATCTCACCAATCAGCTGACGCCATCGAATACCCGCCAGACAGAAAATCTCAGCGATTTCTATGAAATCAATGAGCAGAAGTTTGCCGTGTATGGAATGGCGGAGTTCGAATATGGCAAGTTCAGCGGTAACTTTGGCCTTCGCTATGTGGATTACGATCTTGAGTCCATTGCTCACCAGGACGATGCACTTAATGTCCCCACCAACAATGACTACAACGAAATATTACCCAGCCTGAATGTGGTGTACGAGATACAGGACGATCTCCTGCTGCGTGGTGCGGCAGCGCGGGTGATGTCACTGCCGAACTATCAGGATTTGCGTAACACCTTCAGTTATAACAGCCTGACCTTGTCTGGGTCTGCAGGTAACCCCTATCTGGATCCCTGGTTGGCCAATCAGCTGGATCTGGGCATCGAGTGGTACTTTGCGGATGGTGCCCTGGCCAGTGTGACTTATTTCCGTAAGGACATTGATTCATTCCTGTTCTCCATTACTGAAGAAGAGGAGCATGAAATTGTTCTGGAAGGTACCGATACGATTGAACCCAGGACATTGATGGTGTCACGCAACCGCAACGGCGGTGAAGCGAAGCTACAGGGACTGGAGCTGCAGCTGCAAACAGAGCTCGGCTATGGCTTCGGTATGAGTGCCAACTACACCTTTACCGATGCGGAAGTGATCGACAACAACGGGGTTGATGGGCTGAACCTGCCGGGTAATTCCGACAAAATGTGGAATATCACCACCTATTGGGAGAATGACCGCTACAGCGCGCGTCTGATGGCGAATCAGCGCGGGGAGTTCTTCAGCGGGCTCCGCCTGGGCTCTGCTACGGAAACGGAAGCATATACTTCTGTGGATGTGGCATTCTCTGCTGAGGTAACCGACAGCGTTACTTTAAGCTTGCAGGGCGTCAATCTCACCGGTGAACTTTACCGTACCAAGAACACGGAAGATTCCTGGGACGGGCTGTTCCGCCAGATCAACGATAACGGCACGCGCTGGTTTGCGAACGTTGCGGTGAAATTCTGATCTTCTCGGCCGGCTCGCCAGTCGAGCCGGCAGTGAGTTAATCGAGATTAATAACAAAGCCGGCTTGCGCCGGCTTTGTTATTATCCCCACACAATAAAAACGGATTGCGGGGCAGGTGTGTGGACAAGCGGGGCTCAATACTGATTGTCGGTGGTGGTACCGCCGGGTGGATGGCAGCCAATCTGCTGGCCCAACGTTTTCGAGGCGGCAACGTCGATATCACGCTGGTTGAGTCCGATGGGATTGCCACTGTGGGCGTGGGCGAGGGCAGTACGCCTTATCTCAAGAATTTCTTCCGTGGGCTGGATATCCCGGAGTCCGAGTGGATGCCCGCCTGCCAGGCCACATACAAGTGCGGTATCCGCTTCCCCAACTGGTCGGAAACTCCAGGATTTGAGTCCTATTTTCACCCGTTTTTCTCGCCGCTAGACCGTGAAGTGGGCGCTGAGTTTTTTCGGCTGGCGGACAGATGCCGGCAGGGTGAGCCAGCCAGCGCCTTACCGGATCATTTCTTCCACGCACCCTATCTTTCCGAAGCGGCAATGTCGCCGATACCGCAGCGACCGTTACCGTTTGAACTCGATTATGCGTATCACTTTGATGCGGGCCTGCTAGGCGCATTCCTGAAAAATAAGGCCATTGCCCGCGGCGTGAACCACCAGATTGAAACCGTTTCCGAAGTGCTGGTTGAGGGCGGCGAGATAGTGGGGCTTTCCACAGTGAGTGGGCACCGGTTGACCGCGGACTTTTATATCGACTGCACCGGATTTCGCAGCCAGCTACTTTCAGCGCTTCCGGGCTACCGCTTCCGGGACTATTCCAGCACCCTGTTCAACAATGCGGCGGTCACGCTGCAGTTGCCCCGGGATCACGCTGAACCACTGATCTCAGCGACAGAGTCGGCCGCGCTAACCAACGGTTGGATGTGGCGGATTCCGCTCCAGCAGCGTACCGGGCTCGGTTACGTGTACAGCGATGATTTCATTTCTGCCGAAGCGGCCGAAACAGAGTTGCGCTCTGTGAGCGGCGCCCCAGATAGCCTTGAATGCCGGCACCTGAAGATGCGCGTTGGCCGCGTCGATGCACACTGGTCCGGTAATTGCCTTGGGGTCGGGCTTTCCCAGGGATTCATCGAACCACTGGAAGCGACGGCGCTGATGCTCGTGCAGTTCACGCTTGAGTGCTTTGCCGGGAAATTCGATCCCGGTGTCATGACGCCAGATATTGGGGCACAGGAAGCGTTCAACCGGCGTATCAACCGCATGTTTGACGGTGTACTCGAATATGTGGCCGGTCACTACCTGCTGAATACACGCACGGACTCTGAATACTGGCGTGCCGCGCGGGAGGACCCGGCGAAACCGGACTTTCTGGTGGAGTTGCTGGCGAGCTGGGATTCGCAGGGTGACTTCTCAGGGTTCCTGGCTTCCGAGGGAACGAATCAGATTTATTCCCGCGCAAGCTGGTATTGCCTGTTGGCGGGCATGGGGCGTTTCCCCAGCCATGGCTTACCGGTGCCGGAAAGTACCCGGGCTTTGATTCAGGAGGCGGGCAAATTTTGCCGCGGTAATATCGCGCGGTTTCGTACCCATGAGCAGCAGATCGCGCACTTGTCTGGTTGATATCCGTTATCGCAAGCCTTGGAAGGTACCTCGCTACAGCGCTAATCAGACTTGTGATCTGGCGTTTGATGCCACCAGCGGCTTTACGCTATTCTGCTGGAAATGTCTGGCTTCGCGGATAATTTATTCTTCTCTTTGCCCTCCAATCCTCGGTATGTACATCCCCTCAGAGTCTGCCTGCGCCGATTTGGCGTCTAATGATCTGCCTATATATCATTAGCTGTCATTCAGTTATATTTTTTTGAATTTTTTATCATTTATCTATCGCACCAATTGAATTTTTTTTGCAGAATCATCGAGGAATATCTTATTCCTATAGTTTTCCGTCTAATACATAAACTATGACTTCAGGTTGTGGTTGCTACCTGATCAATATAGAGGGCGTCATAGAAATGCCCCTTTTGGCGATGAACTCTATTCGTGTGTGAAGCCAGCCTTGCCACGGGAAATAAACACAATAACAGCCTGGGAGATCTCAGATGCGTGAACCTAAAGTGAAGGGAAGTAAAGTTATCCATCGCCAGCTTCTGGCGATAGCGATTGGTACAGTTGTTGGCGTGAGTGCGCTCAACGCTCCGCAAGCTCTGGCCGCGAACAGCGATGGTGCCATTATTGGTACGTTCGATCAGGCCGACGCCAAGAAATTTGCCGGTGCGGAGGTTGTGATCCGAAACAAGGCAAATGGCTTCACGCGTACGACTAAGGCTGACGAAGATGGAAGATATCGATTTTCCAGATTGCCCGTGGGCACCTATGACGTAACAGCCAGAGTTAATGGTGAAGAAGTATCACTGGGCCGTAACGTGCGTGTGACAATCGGTACTGCAACCGAGCTGGACGGTACTTCCACTGCGGATTTAGAAGAGGTGGTTGTTGTCGGTCAGCGCGGTCGCCTGCAGATTGATACAACCAGCTCTGAGTCTGGAGTCAGCTTCTCGGCTGCTGATCTGGAGATGCTTCCTGTTGGTCGCAGCCTCGATTCCGTCGCGCTGCTTGCCCCTGGTACAGTTTCTGGGACCGCCTTCGGTGGTGTTTCCTTTGGCGGTTCATCCGTTGGTGAAAACGCAGTATTCATCAATGGACTTAATGTCAGTGATGTGGAAACCGGTATTGGCGCAGGCGCCGTGCCATTCGCGTTCCTCGAAGAAGCGCAGATAAAGACAGGTGGTTACTCGGTAGAGTTTGGCCGTACAACTGGCGGGGTCACCAATGCGGTTGTGAAATCCGGTACCAACGAATTCAAGTATGGATTTGCTTCTTACTATACTCCGGAAGCGCTTCGTGGTGGCGGTACCGATGGTTACAACTTGTTGGGGGAGCGGGTATCCAGCAATAATATGTCGGACAGCGATGCGCTCAGTACTAACTTCTATGCGAGTGGTCCAATCATTCAGGATAAGCTGTTTTTCTATGGTATTTACGAACCTCGTAATAATCGCAGCGAAGGCACTGTTCTAAATGGCGATACGACCTGGAAGAGCAAAGATGATAGTGGTTTCTGGGGCGGTAAAGTTGATTGGCTGATCACTGATGATCACTCTCTGGAGGTTATAGCATTCTCCGACGAGCGGGAATCTGCTACCGACTATTTTGACGCCGGGGAATATCAGCAGACAACCTTTGAGGAGCGCGGTGGTCAAAATTATCTCGCGACTTACACGGGCCAGATCACTGATGATTTCCTGGTTAAAGCGATGTATGGCGAAAGTGAAGGTAAGTATGTTTCTACCAACACTTCAGGCCTGGAATGTAACCGGGTCTACGATGACCGCAGTGGGGTGGATGCGCACATCGGTTGTACCACAAGTACCCGATTTGACGGACGTATTAACAGTCGAGAAGCTTTCCGCCTGGATATGGAATATGCGCTGGGTGATCATCTTCTGCGTTTCGGCATGGATGACGAATTGCGTATCACGAAAATGGATCGTCTGACGACTGGGCCGAACCAGGCTTACTATGAAATTGAAGATTCTTTTCCGGGCGAGCCGCTGCAGGGGGGGACTGTTCAGGGTGATGCCTACGTGATGGCCCGTACTAGGAACTCGATAGGTGAGTTTGAGTCTGATACGTCAGCGTTCTACCTGGAAGATATCTGGTCCGTTACCGACAATGTTACGGCTACAATGGGTGTCCGCTTCGATGAGTTTGATACCAAGGACGCGGCCGGTAACTCTTTCCTTAAGATTGACGAAATGATCTCTCCTCGATTCGGCATCGCCTGGGATGTAAACGGTGATGGATCGTCAAAACTTTTTGCTAACCTTGGGCGTTACTATTTCCCTCTGGCCAACGGCCTGGTTGCTCGCGAGGGTGGCGGTACCTTGGATACCCGTACTTACCATGAGTTCCTCGGCCTCGAAAGCGAGACAACTGCTTCCGGTTATACCAATGTTACCCCGATTCTCGGGGCTCAGATTGGCGAAACCTATCGGGTTGGTAATGCGGCTGAAGGTCTTGATGGTACTGAGGCTTTTGTAGATAACGACCTCGAGGCGAGTTACCAGGATGAGTTGATTCTTGGCTACGAAAAGCTGGTCGCAGAAAACTGGAAGTTGGGCGTGCGTGGTATTCATCGTCGCTTCCATAACGCTATTGAAGACATGAAGATTGATGTCGACGTAGCGGGATGTGGAAATGTATCCGGATGGGTGTTCGCCAACCCGGGCCGTGAACTGACCTTGACAAGAGAATGCGATGATGGACAGACCCGTCAGATCAATATTGATTTGGCCAAAGAGCAGATGCCAGGCTCTAACGGCGAGATGCTGGGCGGTCCTGAGGTGGAGCGTAGTTATAACGCAGTGGAGCTGGTGCTGGATCGGCAGTTTATGGATCAGTGGAGCTTTAACGCGGCTTATACCTGGTCCCGTTCTTACGGTAACTATGAAGGCGGGGTGAACTCTGATACCGGGAATGATATCCCTGGTTGGACCGAGGCAGGCGACAATGTGGCATACTTGCTCGGCAATTACGGCCGGCTACCTAATGACCGCACCCATTCATTCAAAATGCGTGGTCAGTATGCCTGGAGTGAAGACCTTACACTGTCGGCAGCGTTCACTATGATTTCGGGTCGCCCGATCAATGCACGAGCACAGGGTAATCCCTTCACTGATAGCGAAAGCTACGAGTTCAATTACGTGTGCCTTACCAATTGTACCGACCTGCTTGACGACAATGGTGATGTCATTGAAGAGTATTCCAACGGTGATCGTACCTTTAGTCGCTTAGGTAAGGGGCAATACGGCGATCTGGATTGGATTCATTCCCTGGACTTGGGTCTAGCCTACCGTACCCAGCTCGCGGGCAATGCTCTTAATATGCGCGCCGATATCTTCAACGTGCTGAACAGTCAGGGCGTTACTGACGTGGATGAAATCATGCGTTATTCCATGAGTGCCACTAATGCTAACTTCCTCGCTCCGACGGGATTCCAGGCGCCTCGTAGCGTGAGGCTGGCGGTCTCTATGGATTTTTGATGTGAGGTAAATAGAAGCGTGGGATCCTCTCGGGGATCCTGCCTTCTTACCAGTATAGGACTTTCGAATCTTCAAAAGGTGGTGCTTTTCCAAGCCGTGTAACTTTTAGGAAACTCGCCATCTACCTCCGTTGTCGGTGAGGGGGCATGAGTTCTTATTCTCTCCTGGGTTATTTTCGGAAGTACGGATTGCCTCGGTTCTACCGGGGCTTTTTTATAATGCAAAGTTCAGGTCTGGGCGCGTCCATCAGTAATTAACGTTTCAAGATTGGTGAATTATTTTTGAATAAATTATTCTTCGCCGGTAAATATAGCGTTAATATGTACACTGATATTCGAAAGGGGTGTTTTTAATGAGAGCAAAAAAAACGGTTAGCTATCTGGCAGGATTCGCCGCAATTTTTGTTCTCACCGCTTGCGGTGAATCCGATCAAAGTATTGCGGCTCTCCCCAATGCCGTTTCTACCAGTGTCCCTGCAACTGAGTATGCCAGTGACGTTCCGGGAATCACCGAAGCGATGTTGGTTCCCGATTTCTGGTTGCAGCGTTTAAGCGATGATCGCGTGCGCATGTCCAATCAGCAGATTCGCGAATTCAACACGGCAAATTTTGCCAGCGATCCTTACCTTCACCGATTGGATGACTTCCCCCAGACCCTGCCCAAAGAGGAAGTGGTGGCCCTGATTGACAAGGTCAGCGCACCGGCTTCATCCCCCCGGGTATTTGTCGATGGACGTGAAGTCAGCGCGGCGGATTACGCGGATCTTGAGGCGGCGGTGCAGCGTGATGCCATCCCTCAGGTTGTGCCTGTGCGCTGGGGTGTGGCGGTTGCACGCGCAAGTATGCGCAGCTACCCCACCAGCGAACGCGTTCTGAAACATATCGAGGATCAGGATCTGGATCGCTTCCAGGAGACGGGCGTGTTTCCCGGGCAGCGTCTGGTCATCCTGCATGAGAGTGCGAATGGCAACTGGTGGTTTGCGCTGAACTATCACTACGGGGCCTGGATACCCAAGCGGGCAGTCGCACTGGGTGACAGGGATGCGATCAACGATTGGTTTCAGCATGTGCCCCGACTGACGGTGACTGGCGCACAGGTGCGTACCAATTTCAATCCCGAAGATGCGCGCACGTCAGAAGTCGTTCTGGATATGGGCGTCTCGCTGCCTCTGCTGAGCGCTGCGGAGGTTGGCCATAACGTACACGGTCAAAACCCTTATGCCAGTTATATTGTGTCCCTGCCGGTGCGCGGTGAGGGTGGTAAGCTTGAGTTTGAGCCGACATTGATAGGGCGGGGTCGCGACGTTTCGGTGGGGTACTTGCCTTACCAGCCATCGGTGATCCTGCAGCAGGCGTTCAAGTTTCTCGGCGAACGCTATGGCTGGGGGCACGATTACAACGGTCGCGACTGCACCGGGTTTGTGGGTGAGGTTTACAAATCCGTTGGAATCCTGATGCCGCGCAATTCCGGGCAGCAGGGCCTCAGCGACTTTGCCCCCACCAGACGATTCGGGCCGGATGACCATGCGGCGCGGGAAAAAGCGCTGACTGAGCTGTCGGTAGGGGATCTTATCTACATCCCCGGACACGTGATGATGTACATCGGCGATGTGGATGGTGAGCCTTACGTGATTCACGATGTCACTGGTCTGAGCTATTACCGGGACGACAATACTTTTTATCAGGGCACGCTTTCGGGCGTGTCGGTCACCCCACTGATGCCGCTGCAACTCACGAATGAGAAGCGCTTTATCGATGGCATCTACGCCATAAAATCAATTATTTAACGGGTACGCCATGAAGATCGTTGACGTAAAACTGGGCATGCTCCAGGTACCGCTGGTAACGCCTTTTAAAACAGCCCTGCGCACAGTCGAGTGTGTGGAAGACGTGATCGTAATGCTGGAAACCGACACCGGTCATGTGGGCTATGGCAATGCACCCGCAACCGCGGTGATCACCGGTGATACCCATGGTTCGGTCATCGAGGCAGTACGCAAAATATATACGCCATTATTGCTGGGGCGCGACGTGGCCGATCTCAACCGCCTGACGCGGCAGATAGAGGGCGCGATGATCAACAACACCAGCGCCAAGGCGGCGGTGGAGATCGCTCTGTATGACCTCTTTGCCCAGAGCTATAAGACCCCGCTTTACAAGATCCTCGGTGGTGGCGAGAGCAGTCTGACCACTGACATTACCATCAGTGTGGACTACATCGACAAGATGGTGGCCGATGCCGAGCGGGCGGTGGAGCGTGGCTTTGAAATTCTCAAATTGAAAGTGGGTAAGGATATCGGCCTTGATATTGAGCGTATCAAGGCGGTATACGCTGCGGTGAAGGGGCGTGCCCTGCTGCGCCTGGATGCGAATCAGGGCTGGAGTCCCAAACAGGCGGTGATGGCGATTCGCGGGCTGGAAGAGGCCGGCGTTTTGCTGGAACTGGTTGAGCAACCGGTGAAGGCGGGTAACCTCGAAGGAATGCGTTACATCTCTGAACGCGTGAAAACCCCGATCATGGCCGACGAAAGCATATTCGGTCCTCATGAGGTGATGGATGTCATCCAGCGTCACGCTGCGGACATTATCAATATCAAACTGATGAAAACCGGCGGAATCTCCAACGCACTGAAAATTGCGGATCTGGCGGGTTTGTATGATGTTGAGTGCATGGTGGGCTGTATGCTTGAAACCAGTATCGGTGTTTCCGCCGCGGCGCATGTAGCGGCGGCGAAAGCCCCAATTGTCACCAAGCTGGATCTGGATGTGCCCTCCCTGTGCCAGTTCGACCCGGTAGTTGGTGGCGCGACCTACAAGGATGCGGATATCATTCTGAACGAAACGCCCGGCTTGGGTATCGAAAAAATTGACGGTCTGCAGTTGCTGGCATGAAGCCGGCGGTAACGCAGAGGGAGACAGCAGTAAGTGACCTGTCTATTGAAAATGCGCGCGATGCGCGACCAGATGTCTGTAAACGAGCGCAAGCTCGCGGACTTTATTTTGGATAACACCCAGCTCCTGCGTGACTATTCGTCGTCACAACTGGCTGAAGCGGTTGGTGTGAGTCAGTCCAGCGTGGTGAAGTTTTCCCAGAAGCTCGGCTATCGCGGCTATCCCAGCCTGAAGCTCGCCGTATATGAGTCTTATGCTGGCGCGGGGCACGGCGGGAGTAGTGAGCCTTCACGTCCTTTTTCCCAGGCGGACAGCGCACTGAGTCTGCTGGGGCAGAAAAAGCTCGAAATTTTGGAGAACACGGTCAGTATCAACGACGACGACCAGTTTTCCGCAGCGATTGACGCAATCCACGCTGCGCGCTGTATCCAGGTCTCGGCCTGCCCGGGGTCTGCGGCGGTCGCACGTTATTTTACCCACCAGCTATTGGAATTGGGGTGCTGGGCCGTTTATGACGAGGGCGGCGCGCTGCAGGGGCGGATTGCCGATTCGCTCAAAGATGAAGATCTCCTCTGTATCCTGTGCGACTTCGGGGGTGAGGAATCCCTGGTCGATGTCGCCAATCGTGCGCGAGAGCAGGGCGTCAAGGTGTTGAGCCTGACCCGGTACAACTACAACGCAGCGAGTATCAACTCGGATATTCGCCTCTATGTCGTACCGTCGGAAGACGATGAGGACTTGCAGCGCCTGCTGTTCCGCTCGGCGCAGTTGCATGTCATTGAAGGGCTTGTCAGTGGCCTGTTGAGAAAAGGCCGCTGAGAAAGGTTCCTTGAGAAAGCTTTGTTGAGAAGGTTTCGTTGAGAAGGTTTCGTTGAGTTTGTAGCACCCGGGATATCCTCCCGGGTAACTCGCCAATATTCCCTGTACCTATCAGTTGTTTTCCGCGGTTACCAGCGGATTCACCAGTTTCCAGTCCATATCGTAATCCCACTGGTCAAAGTAGAGGTTGCCACCGCGCCACTCCACCTCACCTCGCTGTGAGTCCACCGTTTCCGAGCGGAAATGCTGCTTGGCGGGGCTGAACTCCCGGCTGTAGTCGCTGTTGAATATCAAGCGGTAGCTGTCAATGCCGCCGAGGTAGAACCAGCGCTCCTGCTCGCTTTCGCCATTGAGAAGGCCGTGGGTGACATCCATTGGCATCCAGCCATATGGTGCCAGGTAAAATTCGCCCCAGTCGTGCATGGTGTCGAATGTCTCGGGAGAAAATTCCCAGCCGGATTGCCAGCGAGCCGGTATGCCATTCATGCGCATCAGGGTGATCAGCAGCATCGTCTGCTGCCCGCAATCGGCATGGCCGGCTTCGGCGGCATACTCGCTGATATTGCGGATGGTGGAGTACTCGCGGGCTCCAGCCCAGGGGATCTGGTCAACGTGCGCAAACAGTTTCTGCGCGATGCGATAGGGGTTCGTTTCCTCACCGACGATCTGTTCAGAAAGGGCGCGCATTTTGGGTGTGAATTGGATATGCGGCAGGCGCTCTGAAAGGTATGGTGCCAGTGCCGGATCTTCGGCGGGTGTCACCCGGCTGGCATCGATGTTGGACAGGCTGCTGATGCTGTCAAAGCTGTAGCGCACCTCAAACTCGGTGGGTTCTCCCTTCTGCGCGGTCTTTTCCAGGTAGATGGTGCGCTGCGGATGGGAGGCCGGGGCAAGTTCGAACGTGCCCGGGATGCTGCCGGTCAGCTGGATATTTTCCTGGCGGGTGGGGATTTCCTTGGGAAAGGGGATCCAGGCGCGCACTGTCTCCCCGGCGGGCACGGCATCGGCGTCGACGGTCAGTGAGTATTCCACCTGAATGCGCTGGCGCAGGGGCGCCTTGGATTTGATCACCGCTTGGTGGTGCGGGTGAAGTTGGTAGAGCGGCGCCTTGTCGGTGAATCGGCGGTAATCGTTGGTACGCAGCGCAGCGGCTTCCGAGATATGCACCAGGTTGTACGCGGTTTTGTCGAAGTAGCGCCGCTGGCCATCAATGGTCATGTATTCCAGCAGGCCCTCGCTCTCCCAGTGCTCGATATCCTTTTCCGTTGCGTCGGGGATATAACGCTGGATTGACGCCAGCAGATCCTCTGGCTTGAGTTTGAATTCCATCTCGATTCGGCGCATGCGCTCGGCCTCAAATGCGAGTGCACTTGAAACTGAAGCCTGACCGGATTCGCTATTCATGGCTGCTTGCTCCTCGCCAGTGGGGGTCTGTTGCCCGGCGGTTTGGGGGAGTAATTGCTGAATCCGGGCTTTGGCTGTCTGGTAGTACCCGCTGTCAATCTTGGCCTGAATCGAGGCCAGTTCATCCGCGGTGGCCGGGGCGATCAAAGCGCTGAATACGGCTAGTGCTTTTAGCGGGAAACGGTGGGAAAGATCGATTGGCATGGGCGCTCCATCCTGTGCTCGTTGGACCGATACCCTGGTCGCTGGCAAGTTGTCGGAATAATTTATTATTTACTTAAAATTCTATGGTTGATAAATTATTCTGATGCGTACGCCGCGTCAACCCCGCTGAAATTCGCCAGCGTCCAAATAATCAAAAATGCGGAGCGAACACTATGCGCGTATCACCCCTTTTACTCTGTTCAGTCGCTCTGACCCTGGCGGGCTGTGATCAGCCGCCTCTCGATTCTGGCACTGCCGAAGCGTATGTCGAGCGTGTGCTGCAGGAAGAGCAGGTACCCGGCGCAGCTGTGGGAATCTGGTATCGCGGCAAACCACTGCTATTGCAGGGGTTCGGGGTCACCAATGTGGATCAGCCCAGGCCAGTTGACGGACACACGCTGTTCAAGCTGGCATCCACCAGCAAGGCATTTACCACGGCAGCACTCGGTTTACTGGTTGAGGATGGCAAGCTGGAGTGGGACGGCCGGGTTGTGGACTACCTGCCGCAATTCCGCCTTGCCGATCCATGGATCACCCGCGAATTCCAGGTCGTCGACCTGCTGACCCATCGCTCGGGGCTTGGTCCCGGAGCCGGTGATCTGATGTTGTGGCCACAGCCCAACCAATACACCCGTTCTGATGTGCTCTCGGGCCTGGCCTATCTGCCGATTACCGGGAGTTTTCGTGCTGATTATGCCTATGACAACCTGCTGTATATCGTTGCCGGTGAGCTGATTGCGGCGGTGTCCGGGCAGAGTTACGAAGATTTTGTGCAGCAGGAACTGCTGGACAAAATCGGGCTGGAGCACTGTTACGCGGGGCCCGTACCAGACGCAGCAAGGGATAACCTGGCAGACCCGCACCGGCTGGAGAGTGAGGGGCTGGTGATCGATACGCCCAACCTCGCAGGGACAGAACCCATTGTGCTCGCTGCCGCCGGCGGTATGCATTGCAGTGCCGGCGATATGCTGACCTGGCTGCGAACCCTGATGCAGGATGGTGTGGCGCCCAATGGCGTGCGTCTGCTGAGCGAAGAAACCCGCGATCGCCTGTGGAAGCCCGAGACACTGATGCCTTTTTCTTTACAGCGGGCTGAGCGCGACGGTGGGCACTTCTATGCTTATGCGCTTGGCTGGCGGGTGCAGGATATGCACGGTAAGCGAGTCATCCATCACACGGGGTCGCTCTCGGGTATGTATGCCTGGGCGGCGGTGGTGCCGGAAGAGGATCTGGCAGTAGTCGTACTGATGAATCGCAGTGCCGGAGCTGCGCGGCAGGCTCTCATGTACGGCCTGTTGAAGCCGTTTCTCGGCGCCCCCGAACAGGATTGGCTGGCTTATTTCCAGGAGTTGTATGGGACGCCGGCAGAGGCCGTGGAACCTGAGCTACTGGAGCCCCCCGCGGGCTTTACTGCGGTTACTGAGCGGGAGCTGAGCGGACACTATCGCGACCCCTGGTTTGGGGACATCCAGATATTTCGAGATGGTGCGGGTCTGAGGTGGCGGGCGTTGAAGTCGCCGCGCCTTGCCGGAAACCTGACTCCGGCCGGTGAGGGTGTCTGGGCGCTGCACTGGGATGATCGGAGCCTCAATGCAGATGCGTGGATGATGGCTGACCGCAGTGAGTCCGGTGAACTATTGCTGACGATGCAGCCCAAATCGCGCGGCACGGACTTCAGTTACGATTTTCACGACCTTCGATTTGTGAAGTTTGCTGGTGAGCGTCACCTGAACGGGGCCGCCAGCGGGGCGCCGCTTCAGGAAAACCCTGTTAGCGCTGCCGTACAATAATATGCCGCACAATAATATAAACAGGAGCATGCCATGCACCGGCGCAATCTAATGAAATCCCTGCTCGCCGCCCCGCTGTTGGGCGCGGTGAGCGCTTCTGTCTCTGCCAGAACCGGTTCGACCGTCAGCGTGACCACAGACTACAGCGCTCCGGCTAGCGATGCGCCGTTGCTGCCGCGGCGGCTTGAGCCCGGGATGACGGTTGGCCTGGTTACACCAGCGAGCAATGCGTGGGAGGACGAGGATATTCGCTTTGCTGGCGATGTGGTCAAATCCCTCGGGTTTCGGGTAAAGGAGGGCGCGAACCTGTATCAGCGCACCCAGTATCTGGCCGGCCCGGATGCCGCCCGCGCGCAGGACTTCAATGCCATGTTCGCGGATCCGGATGTGGATGCGGTGTTCTGCCTGCGTGGTGGCTATGGTACGCCGCGTATCCTGCCCATGCTGGATTACGACAATATTCGCCGCAACCCGAAGGTATTGCTGGGCTATAGCGATATCACCGCGCTTCTGAATGCCATTTACCGTTGCAGTGGTGTCATGACCTTTCATGGGCCTATCGCTGCGCAGAACTTTACCGACTACACCCTGGCTGAATACCAGAAAGTACTGGTGCATGGTGAGCGTCCTGTTCCGTTGGGCGCGCCGCCGGCTTTCGAGTCTGCGCCGGGGCGCGTGGAAAGGGAGAACCGCATTACCCGGTTTGCCGGTGGTCGCGCACGGGGACGCCTGATCGGCGGTAACCTGACGCTGATGGCCAGCCTTGTGGGCACGCCTTTCGAGCCGGATTATCGAGACAAGATCCTGTTCCTCGAAGATGTGGGCGAGCCGCCTTACCGGGTGGATAGGATGTTGACCCAGCTGTGGCTGGCGGGAAAACTGCAACAGGTGGCGGGCATCGTGTTCGGCAAGTTCACCGAGGCGGACACCGATGGCAACACTTTCAGTATTGAACACGTCCTGCGCGAGCGCTGCGCCGGGCTCGGGGTGCCGGTAGTTCGCGGATTAATGATCGGTCACATTGACGATCAGACCGTAGTGCCGGTAGGGGCCATGGCGGAGCTGGACGGTGATGCGGGCACGCTGGTTTTGCGTGATCGTGTGGTAGCCTGAACCCTCAGTGGTGTTTTGCCACAGGCTCTGGCCCCAGCTTTGGTGTGGTTATCAGGCGTGTGATTTTTTGCGCTGCCAGTACGGGTACGCATCCGCTGACATTCTTGCCAGTCGAGGTTTCAATAAACCGGCAGGCCGATAAAAAATAAATTCGATAAAGACGTATCGCTGTATGACAGAACTTTCTTGGCTCACTTTGCTTCCACCGTTTGTTGCAATCGGCCTCGCGCTGCTGACCCGTCAGGTGTACCTCGCGCTGTTTGCCGGCATCTGGCTCGGGTTTTACCTGCTGAATCACTCCGGCGTAGTGCCGTCACTGGCTGAGGCGCTGGATGGGATACTGGCAGTGCTTGCCAGCCCCGGGGATGCGCGGGTGGTGATGTTTACCCTGGTGATCGGTGCCTTTATTGTCACCCTTGAACGCTGTGGTGCTGTCAGTGGTTTCGTGCATTTCCTTGAGCGCAGCCGCTGGGTAACCAATGGCAAGCGTGCGCAGTGGATGGCGTGGCTTGTGGGGATCGTGATTTTTATCGAGTCCAATATCACTGTGCTGGTGGCAGGCACGGTATCGCGCCCCCTGTTTGACCGCTTCCGCGTTGCGCGGGAAAAGCTTGCTTACATCATCGATTCTACTTCCGCGCCGATATGTATGCTGATCCCCCTGAACGCCTGGGGCGCGTTCAACCTGGGGCTGCTGGATGGCCTCGGTGTCGATCAGCCGCTCACGGTATTGCTGTCGACAATCCCTCTGAACCTGTACGCAATCAGTGCGGTAGCCCTGACGGCATTTACCATCGCACGAAATTACAATCCCGGCCCGATGGCCCATGCGCAGGCGCGCACAACCTCTGGTGACAAGGACGGTATCGACCTCGCCGCCAGTATGGGTGAGAAAGCCCATGTCAAACCCCGGGCGTTAAATATGTTCTTGCCCGTTGCGGTTCTTATTCTGGCGATGCCGGCCGGTTTGTGGATTACCGGCAATGGTGAGATCTTCAAGGGCTCCGGTTCCACGTCCGTGTTGTGGGCGTCATTGGCGGCACTGACCGTGGTGTCCGTACTGGTGCTGATCCAGCGCAGTATGACCCTGGATGAACTGAGTCACACCTGGATGGAAGGTGCCGGGCGGATGCTGCCCCTGGCGATCATTCTGGTTCTGGCGCTGGCATTGGGTTCCGTATCCAAAGCCCTGGGTACTGGCCAGTATGTGGCGGGCCTGGTTGGCGATGCCATTCCGGTGGCACTTCTGCCCGTGGCCATCTTCCTTGTTTCCGGCGTGATTGCCTTTGCGGTAGGTTCCAGCTGGGGCACCTTTTCCATAATGCTGCCGATTGCCATTCCGGTGGCGGCGGCCCTGGGCGCGGAGCCGACCCTGTTCGTGGCGGCGGTGCTGTCTGGCGGAATTTTCGGTGATCACGCATCGCCTATTTCCGATACCACGATTGTCTCTTCCCTGGCATCGGGCACAGAACACATCGAGCATGTCCGCACACAGCTTCCCTATGCGCTGCGCGCTGGTGTTGTGAGTGCTGTGGGCTTCGCCGTACTCGGCTACGTGATGCTTTAAATCGTTTCGAACAATTTCAATGAGGCGGGCGGGTTCGGTGAAGAAAGCAACGGTTAAGTGGGTATGCAGCCTGGCTCTCCTGGGCTGGGCTTCGATGACAGCCGGCGGTGAGTCTTCGCGCACGGGGGCCGAACAGCCTGAAGCCTACCTGCCCTTGCTGGCGAAGCAACAGATTGGCCTCGTGGTCAATCAAACCTCCCGGGTAGGTGACCGGCACCTGATCGATGTCCTGCGTGCGCGCGACGTTGCGATCGCGCGCATTTTTGCCCTGGAGCACGGTGTTCGTGGCAGTGTGGAAAACGGCGGGAAAGTGGCGGATGGTATCGATGGCCCCAGTGGGCTGCCGATTGTCTCGCTCTATGGCAGTCAGTACAAACCCACTGAAGAGAGCCTCCGGGGGCTGGATTGGCTGGTATTTGACATCCAGGATGTGGGGGTGCGCTTTTATACCTACATCAGTTCTCTCCACTACCTGATGCAGGCCTGCGCTGACTTTGATGTGCCACTGTTGGTTTTGGATCGGCCCAACCCCAACGGAGATTATGTGGATGGCCCGGTACTGGAGCCCGCGTTCCGAAGCTTTGTCGGTATGCACCCCATTCCCCTGGTACATGGAATGACGGTGGGGGAGCTGGCGAGAATGATCAATGGTGAGGGCTGGCTGGATAACGCAGCCCGCTGCGACCTCACTGTAATCCCGGTCTCCGGATACCGCCGCTCGCAGTCCTATTCATTGCCGGTACGGCCTTCCCCGAATTTACCGAACGACCTGGCGATCAGGCTGTATCCGTCACTCGGACTGTTCGAAGGCACTACGGTCAGTGTTGGTCGCGGTACTGCCTCACCATTCCAGATTCTGGGACACCCGGCGGATACCCGGGGGGAATATGTGTTTACGCCGCTTCCCGTGCCGGGTGCCAGTGAAAACCCGAAACACAATGGTGTGTTGCTGCGCGGAGACGACCTGCGCGGAGCCACCCCCGGCCGCAGGCTTGACCTTGCCCCCTTGCTGGACTGGTTCGGGCGAAGCGGCGAACGCGGTGACGACTTCTTTTCCCGCGCTGCATTTTTCGACAAGCTCGCCGGCACGGATCAGCTGCGCCGTGCCGTTCTGGCGGGGGATTCGGAAGCGCAGATCCGCGCTACATGGCAACCGGCCCTGGCGGCCTTCCGCGAGCAACGCAAACCTTATTTGCTCTACCCGGATATTTCACCAGCAGACCAGGAGTGAATCATGCCCCGGCATCATCTGGATCGCATTCTTGCTCAGCTGCCCGCGGGGCGTTTGATGTCGGTGGATATCCTTCGCGGTTTGGCCATCGCCGCCATGGTGTTGGTGAATAACCCGGGCAGTTGGTCCTATGTCTACGCACCCCTGGCCCATGCAGAGTGGCATGGGTGGACGCCAACGGACGTCATTTTTCCGCTGTTCCTGTTCGTGGTTGGGTTGTCGATCGTGCTCGCAACCGGAAAAAATGGCGAGTTTCCAACGGTGGGGAAACCCCAGTGGATACGCGCGGTGAAACTCTTCGCACTCGGTCTTTTCCTTGCCGTGTTCTTCTACAATTTCCGTGATACCTCCTACAGCTGGTTCAGTGACCGCATCGAAGGTATTCGCTGGATGGGGGTGCTGCAGCGCATTGCGCTGGTGTATATCGCGAGCTGCTATCTGGTGCGCTGGCTGCCGGCGTCGGGGCTGATCATCGCCGCGATAGCCTGTAGCCTGGTGCCGTGGCTACTGATGCTGTGGATGCCTTATCAGGCCGACAGCGGTGAAATGTTTCGCGGACAGCTGCTGTTCGGCAATCACTTTTCGGCCTGGCTGGACCAGGCGCTGTTTGGAAGCGCGCATGTCTATTATCGAAACGCGCAGCCGTTCGCGTTCGACCCGGAAGGATTACTCACCACGTTTCCCGCAATATCCACCTGCCTCCTCGGCGTCCTTGCCGGACTGTCGTGGAAGCGAGCCGACGAGGCTGCCCAGCAGGCACTCGGGCAAAACTGGCTGGTGTGGGGTGCTTTGATGTTGTTGGCCGGGCAGATACTGGACCTGTGGATACCGGTTAACAAGGCGCTATGGTCGCCCAGCTTTGTTCTGGTGACTGCGGGCGTTTCGTTGATATTGCTGGCGGGCTTGTACTACCTGGTGGATATCCGCAAACGGCGTCGTGCATTTGCGCCGTTGCTGGTTCTGGGTGTCAATGCGATTGCACTGTTTATGCTCGCTGGCGTAGTCGGGCGGCTGCTGATCATGATCCCCGTTGCGGAAACTACGCTCAAGGGCTGGATGTTTACCAACATTTTCCAGCCCCTGTTCGGCAGTTACGGTGGCTCGCTGGCCTTTGCAGCCTTTTGCCTTGCGGTGTTTTACTGGGTCATGTGGCAGATGTACCGCAGGCGGATTTTCTGGAAAGTCTGAACCAGGAAAGTGTGAACAGGCTGTTGCGCGGTCTCTACCTGGTGGATCACTGCCTTCAGTAGACGGCTTCCTCGCCACACCTCTCCCGAACCTCCGGCTTGGCGCTTTCTGCGGGTGTGGCTGGGGATGTTTTCATTCCCAGGGTTTGCAGCGCACGCCGTAAAAAACCATTGGCGTTACGGAGTGCAATCTCTGCTTCACGCCGATCCAGCCCGCTCAGGATCATCATGATGGCGAGCTTTGCATTGTGCTCGCACTGGCTCAGTACCCGATCGGCTTCCTGCAGCTCCACACCGGTCGCTTCCATCACGATGCGACGGGTTCGGCTGACCAGTTTTTCGTTGGTGGCCTTCACGTCCACCATCAGGTTATAAAAACTTTTGCCCAGCCGAATCATGCTCGCGGTAGTGAGCATGTTGAGCACCAGTTTCTGGGCCGTGCCCGCTTTCATCCGGGTGGAGCCGGTGAGGATTTCCGGGCCGACCTCCGGGAGTATCGCGATATCTGCTTCAGCCGCGATGGCCGCGGCGCGGTTGCAGGACAGCGCGACCGTGACGCATCCCAGTTGACGGGCATAGCGCAGGCCACCGATAACATACGGGGTACGCCCGCTCGCGGCGATGCCTACCACTACATCCTGTGGCGTCAGTCCGATATTTTTCAGGTCTTCACCGCCGAGTTCAAAGCTGTCTTCGGCGCCTTCCTGGGCGCGGTACACCGCCTCGCTGCCACCCGCGATGAGGGCTACGACCATGTCCTCACCCACACCATAGGTGGGGGGGCACTCCACGGCATCGAGAATCCCGAGCCTGCCACTGGTTCCTGCACCCATATAGATAAGCCGGGCGCCGGACTTGAATGCCTCGACTATCGCATCAACGGCACGGGAAATATGTGGGATTTCCCGATATACCGCAGGGGGAACCTCACGATCAGCATCGTTGATCTTCCCCAGGATGTCTTCAGTCGGAAGCAGGTCTATATCTTGTGTGTCTGGGTTGCGCGCTTCGCTGGTGAGTAGCGCCAGTTCTTGAATCAGCTTTTGGTTCATGGCGATGGTCAACTCTCTGAATGTATACGTTACATGGTGAATGCCGGTGCAATTTCGAGTCGAGCCTCTTTGCGTGCCAGCATGCAGGCGCCATCAAGCGCGGTGCCGAAGGGAGCAATGAGTTTCTGTTGATGGGCTTCGCACAGAAACGGACTCAGTTTGTCGGCCAGCCCGCCGAGAAGGGTCAGGGGAAGATCCTGGTTGTCATTGGCCACGGCGATCAGGCGATCGATTTCCCCGGCCGTTTTGGTAATGATCTCGTGGGCTTGCTGGCAATACGGTAAATGGCTGAACACCAGCGGCGCGAGCGCGGCATATTCCCGCGACCCGGCTTCCCGCAGCCAGCGCAAGATGGCTGGCCGCTGTATCCCGACTTTGACCATGACCTGCTGGCAGAGGGCGCTTACCGCACGGCTGTGAATATCGAGCTCCCACAACAGTGCACGCACGGCGCTTTTGCCAATAGCCGCACCGCTGCCCTCGTCGCCGATTGCCAGTCCCCAGCCTCCAAATTGCCGGATATGGCCATCTCTGGACAGGCGAATGGCGACTGAGCCAGTGCCAATGGAAACCACCACGATCGGCAGGCCGGCGCCTGCGCCCAGCAAGGACGTCTGGGCATCCGAAGTGACGGTAACTTCCGCCAGCCCAAGGTCTCGCAGACGCGCGCTGAGCTGGCTGGCCGCTGCGGTGTCACCGGCACCGGCCAGGCCGCAGGCAATGGAAACCTGTTGCGGCTGAATCTGCTGTTTTGCCATCAACTCCCGGCACAGGCCGAGCACTGTATTGATCGCGCCACCGAGATCCTGGGTCAGGGAACTTCCCCCAGCGCCAATTTCCATCAGGGTGTCCCGGCCACGCCCCAGCCTGGCCAGCGTTTTGGTGCCACCGCCATCAATGCCAATAAAGTAGTCGCTCATGTTTCGATACCTTTGAGTTCCGTCTCAAGGTGGGACTGGGCTGGCTTGCCCAGATTACAGACTGCAAAAGAAACCAGGGTGCCTGCGCAGAGCTGCCACGGAAATGCAATTTCAACCGGGCTCTCGTTGCCCGTCAGTGCACTTATCATCCAGGGTTGCTGAAGCAGGGTAACGACGAAGCCGGTGACCAGTGCCATGATCACACTGGTACTGCTACCGCGACTGGTGAACAGCACCGTGAAAAAGACCCCGAGTAATCCCGAGTACGCGAAGACCATAACGGAAAGGGCAAAGGTGATCAGAGGCAGGTCACTGATCTGTTGCCAGTAGAAGCAGAGGATCGCCATGGCGCTGAGGCATAGGGCGATAACCGCCATGCCACAGCGGCCGGCGCGCACAAAGTGGGACGATGGCTTGCTGATCTGCCGCCGTTCCAGCCAGTTGCGATACAGATCCTCTGTAAGCACGCTGGCCATTGAGTTGAGGCTCGAGTTCAGGGTGGAAAGCGCGGCCGCGATGACCCCGATGGTGACCAGCCCGCGCAAGCCTGCGGGCATTTCATGCAGGACATAATGCATAAACACGGTGACATCGCCGCCGCCAGGCTGGGAAATTGCCATGCCGCCCATCAGCTCGGTCTTCTGGTAAAAGATGTACAGCAGCAGGCCGATGCCCATGAAAATTGCCATTACCGGCACGACAAGAATCACCGAAAACAATACCGCGCGGGCACCGTCGCGTGGTGTCTTGCAGGTAAGCAGGCGCTGGGTAACATCCTGATCCAGGCCGAATGCTGCGATGTTCAGCAGCACAAACCCGGTCAACGTTGCCCAGATATTGAATGGGTCGGCGAGATTCCAGCTGGTATCGATCAGGGTAAGTTTTGATGGCTGTCCTTCGCCGGGGGCCGCAAGTGCCGTGACGATGTCGCCCATATCGACGGGAATTTGCCAAAGCAGGACGGACACTACCGCGATGGCAGCGGTAACATACACGGCGCACTGCAGTACGTCGCTCTGGATCACGGATCGCACACCGCCGATCAGGGTCTGGAACAGCCCGACGATTGCGAGAAGCAGCGTGGCCGTGATGACGTGGCCGGCCGCGATGTCGTTGAACAGGATCATGGAGACCGCAATGCCGGCCATGTAAAGCCGCGCACCGCTGGCAAAGACGCGGCCCAGCAGGTAGATGGTGCCCGCCGCGTGCTTGGCGGATTGCCCAAACCGTGTCTGCAGCAACTCATAGACGGTGGTGACGCGGCTGGCGTAAAAGCGGGGGATGAGTGTACGTGCAACAATCACCGCGGCGATGACGGCGCCGAGGTTGGTGAACAGGTAGGTCAGGTCGCCGCGGTACCCCAGGTCGGGGCCGCCGAGAAAGGTGGCTGCGGACTGAACGGTAGCCAGCGTTGAGATCGCCACCATCCACATGGGCATGGCGTTTTTGGCAAGAAAGTAATCGCGGCTGTCGTTGGCCTTAACCCGGCTGAAATAGTAGCCCGAGCCGGCGACGATGGCGGCATAAGTTGCAAAGATTGCCCAGTCCAGCGCGGTAAACTGCAGTTCCATCTTGTTGGGTGCTCTTCCGGCGGTAACCCGCTCGCAGCAAGCGGGTTAACTAAATTATTCTTAGATTGTCATTATATTGTTATCATTTATTCCTTGGGTGCGCAAAGCATTTCTCTTGGCGCAGTCATTGAGACGCGGTGTTTGCCGCCATACCACCAGGTGTATTCGGGGAGAGGGGGAAAGATGGGGTCGTTGGCGAAAATTCGTGCAATGCGCAATGGCATGTCGAATCATGAGCGGCGTATTGCCGACTACCTGCTTGATAATGTCGATGCCGTCAGAAGTCACTCCTCGAAGCGCCTTGCAGAAAGAATCGGCGTGTCGCAATCGAGTGTGGTGAAGTTCAGCCAGAAGCTCGGCTATCGGGGCTACTCGGAATTCAAACTCTCACTGACCGAGTCGGTAGCGCGCACGGCTATGCTGCCGCAGGCCATTCACGGCGATATATGCAGCGATGACGACGTTAACACCGTGGCCCAGAAGTTGATTGCGCGAAAGAATCTGGCCCTGAACGAGACGCTGCTGATCAATCCGGAGGCGGTGTTGCTCGAAGCGGTCGACAAACTCAACTCTGCCGGGCGTATCGTTTTGGCAGGGGTGGGCGCCTCTTCTCTCGTTGCCAAAGACCTGGCGTTCAAACTGATGAAGTTGGGGAAATCCGTGATCGCGGAGAGTGATACCCATGTACAGGTCGCGAACGCCGCAACGCTCGGTAGCGGTGATCTGGTGCTCGCCATTTCCGAATCGGGCCTGACCCAGGATGTCATCCGGGTGGCCGAAACCGCCTCCGCCCAGGGCGCGGAAATCATTTCCCTCACCCGCTATACGAGAAATCCGCTGACGGAGCTCGCGTCGGTGAAGCTTTTTTGTGTCGCGAACGAATCCGAAGCGCGCAGTTCCTCGATCCTCGGGCGTACAGCGCAGTTCATGGTGACGGACATGCTTTTTATTTTGATGTCGCAGCGGGATGAGCAGGCAAAAGGCATGTTTGACCGCAGTCGCCGCGCGGTCGATATTTTCCGCCGACAGGAATAATTACGCCAACTGTGCATTCGATACTATATTCCGGTTGAATTACCTCTTTGGGAATAATATATTCTTTCCGTCTGTATTTTTTGCGATAACTTGTTTCTGGAAGAGGGCGGGTTTGAAGCGATACAGGCGCTGACTCTTAGCGGAGTCAATTCACCTTGTACCTCCAATTCTGAGGTCTCTATTCGTGGAATTGGTTTTGGGGCCCATAGGGCCCCATTTTTTGCGTACTGATTCCTGCCTCTACATATACGGAACTCACCGCGCCGGAATGGCGAGCTTCCATCTCGACAGGCATCCGGGGTTTTTGCCTGACCGTCGGTTGGGGCGCTATCCTTGCGCCCATAGTGATGTCTGGTAAAGGAACGGCAGTGTCTCTGGAAAAGGAAATCGCGGCCCTGGCCACCCGGCTGGGGGCCGCGTTGCAATCATTGGGCTGGCAGGTTACGACAGCAGAATCTTGTACCGGCGGCGCCATCGCTGCGGCGATTACGTCGGTGGCGGGGGCGTCCAACTGGTTTGAAGGGGGCATTGTCAGTTATGCCAACCGCATCAAACGCGATCTCCTTGGGGTGGATCAGAAAGACCTCGATGAGTTCGGTGCGGTCAGCGAGCCGGTGGTAAGGCAGATGGCCATGGGGGTGTTGAACCGCCTGGACGCCAATCTTTCCGTGGCTGTCAGCGGGATCGCTGGGCCAGATGGCGGCAGTGAAGACAAGCCCGTCGGCACCGTCTGGATTGCCTGGGCGCACGGGGAGGGGCAGGAGCCCGTAACCATCAATGCCCAGTGTATGCACTTCGCCGGTGAGCGGGCGGAAATCCAGGCGCAGACCGTTGTCGAGGCCCTGAAAGGCCTGCTGGCGATTGTGGCAGAGCATGAATGACGGGTTCTGTTTCCGCCGGCGCGCACGGCTCGGTGCCAATTCCCGATTACTGGTTGCTTATACAGTAATTTTTCTCTAAGCTTCCGCCCCATCACCAATCTTCAAGTACACGGGAAAGGTCATGGATTCCAATAAAGACAAGGCTTTACAGGCGGCGCTGTCTCAAATCGAGCGCCAGTTCGGCAAGGGCACCGTTATGCGGATGGGGGAAAAGGGGCGCGAGCCCATCCCGGCCATCTCCACCGGCTCCCTGGGTCTGGACGTAGCCTTGGGTATTGGCGGTCTGCCGCGCGGTCGAATCGTTGAAATCTATGGCCCTGAATCTTCCGGTAAAACCACACTGACCCTCCAGGTTATTGCCGAGGCCCAGCGCAAGGGCGGCACCTGTGCCTTCGTGGATGCTGAACACGCACTCGACCCGATCTACGCCGAGAAGCTGGGTGTAAACGTCGATGAACTGATCGTCTCCCAGCCGGATACCGGTGAGCAGGCCCTCGAAGTTGCAGACATGCTGGTGCGCTCCGGCGCGGTAGATGTGCTGGTTGTAGACTCCGTTGCTGCCCTGACGCCCCGTGCGGAGATTGAAGGCGAGATGGGTGACTCCCACGTTGGCCTGCAGGCGCGCCTGATGTCCCAGGCACTGCGCAAGCTGACCGGTAACATCAAGAACACCAATACACTGTGCGTATTCATTAACCAGATCCGTATGAAGATCGGTGTCATGTTTGGCTCCCCGGAGACGACTACCGGTGGTAACGCGCTCAAGTTCTACTCTTCTGTACGCCTGGATATCCGTCGTATCGGTTCCGTCAAAGAAGGCGACGAAGTGGTGGGTAACGAAACCCGCGTCAAAGTTGTGAAGAACAAAGTGGCGCCGCCGTTCAAGCAGGCGGAGTTCCAGATCATGTACGGTGAAGGTACCAACATGCTGGGCGAAATCATCGACTACGGCGTAAAGCTGGGTCTGATCGACAAGGCGGGCGCATGGTACAGCTACAAAGGCGACAAGATTGGCCAGGGTAAGGCCAACGCGGTCAAATTCCTGAAAGAGAATGTTGATATCCGCAACGAGATTGAAGGCCAGTTGCGCGCCCAGCTACTGGGTGAACTGGCGCCGGTACAGCCGGAAGCCGCGGAATCTCTGGAAGACTAACATTGTCTTTTCTCACCGACACCCCGGGAGGGCAGGAAGCTGCCCCCCCGGGAGACTCTCCCGCAGACCTTCCCGATTCGCAAGTAACTGACAGAAGTCAGACCAGTCAGGCGCTGTTCACGGCGGCAATCGACCTGTTGTCGCGGCGCGAGCATTCCTGCCACGAGTTGCGTCAAAAGCTCGTTTCAAAGTTCCCCGATGCCGACTTTGAATCGGTGCTTGAGCGTTTGCAGGCGCTGAATTACCAATCCGATCAGCGGTTTGCTGAAGTCTTTGCGCGCTCCCGGGTGCAGCGTGGGCAGGGTCCCCTGCGCATTCGTCAGGAGCTGCAGTTGCGCGGAATCGGCAATAGCCTGGTACAGGAGAGCATGGAGCAGTTGGCGCAGGAGGTTGACTGGTTCGAGCTTGCGGCAGATCAGCTGCTACGCAAGTTCCGGCGCCCGGTCAGTGATGCGCTGCCCAGGGATCAGCAGCAGAAAGAGCGTGCTCGCCGGCAGCGCTACCTGGCTTACCGGGGCTTTTCGGGTGACGCTGTGCGTTATGCCATTGAAGAGCTGGATCGGCAGTCCGAGGACGCTAAAACACGTTAAGCCGGGCTATGCCGCTGGCACTGGCCCCGTCTGGCGCCTGTGACTATATTCTACGTGCAGATGGCGGAAGTCCGGCTTCCGCCTGCCAAATAGAATAAATAGCAGGCACTCCGCATGATTCTCTCCATTGACCAGGGTACTACTGGCACCACCGCGTTTGTATTCGACCATTCCGGTCAGCTGTGCGGTCGCAGCTACTCTGAGTTCCCACAGTATTATCCGCACCCAGGCTGGGTCGAGCACGACGCGGAAGAAATCTGGCAGGTTACGCGAAAAGTCTGCGCGGCAGCGCTACAGCGTGCGGGAATCACGGCTGCGGATCTCAGCGCAATCGGCATTACCAACCAGCGCGAAACCACGGTTCTGTGGGACAGGGCGAGCGGCGAGCCGGTATGCCGTGCAATTGTCTGGCAATGCCGTCGCTCTGCTGGTATTTGCGATGAGCTGCGTGCAGCCGGTAAGGCCGCATGGATTCGTCAAAAGACAGGACTGGTGCTGGATGCCTACTTCTCCGGGAGCAAATTGCAGTGGATATTCCGCCAGAACCCCGAGCTCCATCGCCGTGCCCTTGCCGGGGATCTGTGCTTCGGCACTATCGACAGTTGGCTGATCTGGAAGATGAGTGGCGGGCGCGCGCACCTCACGGATCACACCAATGCGTCGCGGACACTGCTGTACGATATCGAGCGCCGGGGTTGGGATGCCGAGCTGTCAGCGCTGTTCGAGTGCCCGTCGGCGCTGCTGCCTGAAATACGACCGTCAGCAGGCTTGTTTGCGATGACGGATCCGGACGCGTTTCTGGGGGGTGAAATTCCCATAACCGGCGTCGCCGGGGATCAGCAGGCCGCAATGTTTGGTCAGGGCTGTGTGTACCCGGGGTCGGTCAAGAATACCTACGGCACCGGCTGCTTCATGCTGGCGATGGCAGGAGATCAGAGACCCCAGATTCCCGCCGGGCTGTTGGCGACCGTTGCCTGTGATGCTTCCGGCCAACCGGTATACGCGGTAGAGGGATCCGTATTTAACGGTGGGGCCGCAGTGCAGTGGCTGCGCGACGACCTGGGGCTGATCCAGCAGGCCGCTGACTCAGAGCAGCTGGCCCACAGCGTGCCGAATACCCGCGGTGTGTACCTGGTGCCGGCCTTCAGCGGTCTTGGCGCGCCGCACTGGGATGCCGCTGCGCGGGGTTCGGTGTTTGGCCTGACCCGGGGTGCCGGTCGCGCTGAGATTGTCCGCGCCACACTGGAGTCCATCGCCTATCAGAGTCACGAGCTGATTGCGCTTATGGGGACGGCACTAGGCGTTGAACTGACCTGCCTGCGCGTCGATGGTGGCGCCAGTGCGAACAATTTCCTGATGCAGTTTCAGGCGGATATTTCTTCGATCCGGGTCGAGCGTCCCCGCCAAATCGAGTCCACCGCCGTGGGCGCGGCATTGCTGGCTGGGCTGGGGGCCGGTATCTGGTCCGGGGATACGCTGCCTGAATCCCTTCGGGAGATAGAGCAGGACTTCCTCCCGCAGATGAGTGGCGCGCAGCGCGAGCAGCTGTTGCGCGGATGGGGGAGGGCGGTTGACGCCTGCCGGTCTTTCTAGTCCCGGGCGCTACGGTAACTGTACCCTGCGCTCCGGTGTCCGGGACGAAACGGGATTTGGCCTGATATCGGCAGGCCCATGACTCGCCGGTCTGGTCGCCCTGCGCAGACTATTTGGGTAATTGCTTCAGCCTTCGTGAAAACCCCATTAAAGCGTTGTACCATACGCGGTCATTTTTAACCCGGTAGCCCGGTTGTTCAGGGGCTCGGGCTGGAGCAGAGTGAGTCATGGACAAGAAATTACTGAGCCTGCTGGTTTGTCCGGTCAGCAAGGCGCCTTTGGAATACCGCGAGGAAACCCAGGAGCTTGTGTGCAAGGCCAGTGGCCTGGCTTACCCGGTCAGGGACGGGATTCCGGTGATGCTTGAATCGGAAGCGCGTCAACTCACCGCTGAGGAAAAGCTGGACAAGTAACATCCCGTTACTAACTGCCTACCCCTGTCGGGCGAAATGGATTCCGGTGACAAATTGGGTGACCTATGGCCAAAACCAGTGTGTTTAGTCAGATCATTGCTGGAGAGCTTCCGGCAAAGCGGATTTTCGAAGATGAGCAGTGCATCGTTATCGAGGACCGATCCCCCCAGGCACCCACTCATTTACTGATCATTCCCCGCGAGCCGCTGGTAAGCCTGGCTGACGCGCAAAAAGAAGATGCGCCATTGCTCGGTCACTTGCTGTGGGTCGCCTCTGAACTCGCCAGGCGGTTGGGGCTGCAAGACGGTTTCAGGTTGGTCATCAATAATGGCCGCGGTGCAGGGCAGACAGTGTTTCACCTGCACATTCATTTATTGGCTCAGCGCAAAATGCGCGAAGCTGACCTGGCACAGGGGCTGCCAGAATAGGAATTTGGCAGTGGCGAGGGTCGCTGCCGCGTGTTTTAACTGACGAAGTGGAATTTGGCTGGATGAAGAGCGCACAGATACGCGAAGCATTTCTTAATTATTTTGCCGAGCAGGACCACACTCGGGTGCCGTCCAGCTCGCTGGTTCCCGGTAACGACCCGACCCTGATGTTTACCAATGCGGGCATGGTTCAGTTCAAGGATACGTTCCTTGGGCAGGATCCGCGTCCATACGTGCGTGCCACCAGCTCACAGCGTTGTGTGCGCGCAGGCGGTAAACACAACGACCTGGAAAATGTCGGCTACACCGCCCGTCACCACACCTTCTTTGAAATGCTGGGTAACTTCAGCTTTGGCGACTACTTCAAGCGTGAAGCGATCCAGTTTGCCTGGCAGTTCCTGACCGAGGTGCTCGGTCTGCCGAAAGAGCGTCTTTGGGTAACCGTACATATCAGTGACGATGAGGCGGCGGATATCTGGCTGAAGGAAGTCGGCGTTAGTGCGGATCGTTTCTCGCGTCTCGATGAGGACAACTTCTGGCAGATGGGGGATACCGGTCCCTGTGGCCCCAGCTCCGAAATTTTCTACGACCATGGCGAAGATGTGCCCGGTGGCCCGCCCGGCTCTGAGAACGATGACCTCGATCGTTATATCGAGATCTGGAACCTGGTATTCATGCAGTACGAGCGCACTGCCGATGGCGAACTGCACCCGCTGCCGAAGCCTTCCGTTGATACCGGCATGGGGCTTGAGCGTATCGCTGCAGTAATGCAGGGGGTTCACTCCAACTATGAAATCGACCTGTTCCAGGCCCTTCTTAAAGCGGCTGGCGAGATTGTTGGCTGCGACAACCTGGAAGAGAAATCCCTGCGTGTTATCGCGGACCATATCCGCTCCTGCGCCTTCCTGATTGCTGACGGCGTATTGCCGTCCAATGAAGGTCGTGGCTATGTGCTGCGCCGGATTATCCGCCGCGCGATTCGCCATGGTCACAAGCTGGGCCACGAGCAAACCTTCTTTTACAAGCTGGTGCCCGCACTGATTGAGCAGATGGGTGAAGCCTACCCGGAGCTGCAGGACAAGCGCGAGACCATTGAGAACGCACTGCGCAAGGAAGAAGAGCAGTTCGCCAAAACCCTGGATAAGGGAATGGCGCTGCTGGAAGACGGGCTGTCTTCATTGCAGGGGAGTGAAATCCCTGGTGAGCTGGTTTTCACCCTGTATGACACCTATGGCTTCCCTGTGGACCTGACCCAGGATATCGCTCGCGAGCGGGATCTGACCCTGGATATGGCCGGCTATGAAGAGGCGATGGAAGCACAGCGCGAGCGCGCGCGTGCCGCAGGCAAGTTCAAGATGGACTATACCGGCAGCCTGGATGTGGACGGCGCTACCGAGTTCCTCGGCTATGAGGCAACAGCCGGCACCGGCAAAGTGGTTGCCATTATCAAAGATGGCGCGCAGGTGGACACTCTGGAAGAGGGCGAGTCCGGTGCGGTGGTGCTGGATCGCACACCATTTTATGCGGAGTCCGGCGGCCAGGTAGGGGACAGTGGCTATCTGCAAAGTGGTGAAAGCCGCTTTGAGGTTGCCGATTGCACCAAGCTCGGTGCACATCACCTCCATCAGGGCAAAGTGCTCAAGGGGACGCTCAAGGTTGGCGACAGTGTCGAGTCGGAAGTGGCTGACGATGTACGCCAGTCTACGGCCTTGAATCACTCCGCCACCCACCTTCTGCACGCTGCGCTGCGCAAGGTGCTGGGTGAGCATGTCACGCAGAAGGGCTCTTTGGTGGATTCCGAGCGTCTGCGCTTTGACTTCTCGCACCCTGAAGCGGTATCGCTCAAACAGTTGCGCGCCATCGAGTCGCTGGTGAATAGCCAGATTCGAGCAAACACTCCGGTAGAGACCGAAGTCACCGACATTGAAACCGCCAAGAACAAGGGCGCAATGGCGCTGTTTGGCGAGAAGTACGGTGACACCGTACGCGTACTGACGATGGGTGAGCGCACAGATAGCGGCGCCTTTTCCGTTGAACTGTGCGGTGGTACCCACGTAGAGCGCACTGGTGATATCGGTCTGCTGCGTATTGTTGGCGAGAGCGGTATTGCCTCGGGCCAGCGTCGTATTGAAGCAGTGACCGGCGCGCATGCGCTGGCGATGTTCGATCAGGCGCAACAGCGCCTGGATCACGCTTCGTCATTGCTGAAGACACGCCCGGATCACCTGGCGGAGAAGGTAGAACAGCTGCTGGCGAGCAATCGCAAGCTTGAGAAAGAGCTCGCCCAGCTCAAGACCAAGCTTGCCAGCGGTGCAGGCGGCGACCTGAGTGCCCAGGCCGTAGACGTGGCCGGCGTAAAACTACTGGCCGCCTCTCTCGACGGCGCCGATGCGAAGTCGCTGCGTGACCTCGCAGACCAAATGAAGAACAAGCTGGGCAGCGGCATTGTCCTGCTCGCTGCGCCGGGCGAGGATAAGGTGGCGCTGGTGGCCGCCGTAACCAAGGATCTGACCGGTCGCTTGGCTGCCGGTGACCTGATGCGTTTTGCGGCAGGCAAGCTCGGTGGCAAAGGGGGTGGTAGACCCGATATGGCCCAGGGCGGTGGAGTTGACGTGGAAGCGTTGCCCGAACTGCTGAAAGAAGTTCCAGCGTGGGTGGAAGCTAATATCCGCTGAATCTGCGGAAAAGAACAATCTGAATCAGGTTAAATTCGGCCAGATCTATGATATTTCAGTTGATTTGGTGGGGATTTGGTGATTTAGTGCGCGGCACGCGCAATTCTGATGCCGCGCGGCTAAAAGGAAGTGGTAAGGAACACTAGATCAATGAGTTTGTTCGTGCAGAAGTACGGTGGAACTTCGGTGGGCTCAATCGAGCGTATTGAAGCAGTAGCCGATAAGGTCGCTTCGTTCAAAGCCCAGGGACACGACATGGTGGTGGTTCTGTCGGCAATGAGCGGGGAGACCAACCGCCTGATCGATCTGGCCCGCCAGATACAGGAGCATCCAGACCCCCGGGAGATGGACGTTCTGGTTTCTACGGGTGAGCAGGTAACCATTGCATTGCTCAGCATGGCGCTCAAGAAGCGCGGTTATGATGCATGCTCCTATACCGGCGGTCAGGTAAAGATTCTCACTGACAACGCCCACACCAAGGCGCGCATCCAGCGCATTGATGTAGAGCGCATGCGCCGGGATCTGGACGCAGGACGCGTAGTTGTAGTCGCCGGTTTTCAGGGGGTGGACGAAGACGGCAATATCACCACGCTTGGCCGCGGCGGTTCTGATACTACGGGTGTCGCCCTGGCTGCGGCGCTGGATGCAACAGAGTGTCAAATCTATACCGACGTGGATGGGGTCTATACTACCGACCCGCGGGTAGTGGACAGCGCACGTCGGCTGGATCGGATCACCTTTGAAGAAATGCTGGAAATGGCCAGCCTTGGTTCAAAAGTGTTGCAGATTCGAGCTGTTGAATTTGCCGGTAAGTACAAGGTGCCGTTGCGTGTCCTTTCTACATTTGAGGAAGGTGAAGGCACACTGATTAGTCTGGATGAGGAAGATAACGAGATGGAACAGCCCGTAGTATCCGGCATTGCGTTCAATCGGGACGAAGCAAAACTGACAATTCGCGGTGTGCCAGACACCCCGGGGGTTGCTTGCCGCATTCTCGCACCGGTCGGGGCAGAGAATATTGAAGTTGACGTTATCGTTCAGAATATCAGTGCTGTTGATGGCACCACCGACTTCACGTTCACTGTTCACCGCAATGATCTCAGTAAGGCGCGTCGGGTACTCGAGCGTGTAGCTGAGGAGCTGGGCGCCAGGGAGGTCGTTTCTGACGACAAGATCGCCAAGGTTTCCATCGTCGGTGTTGGTATGCGTTCGCATGCCAATGTGGCGTCGCGGATGTTTGAAGCGTTGGGTGAAGACAATATAAACATTCAGATGATCACCACATCTGAGATAAAAATTTCCGTAATTATTGACGAGCGTTACCTTGAGCTGGCTGTTCGCGCGCTACACAGCGCATTCGAGCTGTCTGAACCCAAGGTCACGGAATAGCTATAACCAGAGTGAAGGTCATCACCGGCATCCATAGCGATTCAGTTGCTTGGCGTTTGAACCGACATGTTGAGATTTTCAGCGTCTGGGCAATACTGAATAAAGTGACGGACAAGGTTCTCAATTTACGCCGCCGTCGGGTTATGATGATCTAAGGTGCGTACCAGGGAAAACCGGGCGTACCAAATCACAGGATGATCAAGGAGAAGTAGGTAATGTTGATTTTAACCCGCCGTATCGGTGAGACACTGATGGTTGGTGACAATGTGACGGTTACCGTATTGGGTGTTAAAGGCAATCAGGTACGAATTGGTGTGAATGCGCCTAAGGAAGTAGCTGTTCACCGGGAAGAAATTTATCAGCGTATCCAGCGCGAAAAGCAATCTTCCGATGAGGATGGTGCGGAATAACGTCCGCAGCCTCGATA
>NZ_JBLWFL010000004.1:0-398728 GCF_048323715.1 Microbulbifer weihaiensis | reverse complement strand
GATCAGAAATCTGATTTCTTTAGCATATTGCTTGAGAGTTCAGCTTCCTGATTTTTACATCAGATGCTCTTTAACAAGGTAAAACAATTTGTAGTAATACACTGCAAGGCGAGGTTAAGTACTAACAATACTTAACATCAATATTGTGTGTCTCTCAAGCACACAATCCGGTGTTTGAATGCTTGGTCGCATTCAAATGCATACAACGTGCAGTTGTACTCGCTTATTGTTGTGGAAACATGACGTAAGCGTTAGTCAATGCGCGTCCAGTCGTTAGTAGTCGTTTGTGTTGTATGGTCAAGCGACTAAGCGTATACGGTGGATGCCTTGGCAGCTGGAGGCGATGAAGGACGTAGGAGCCTGCGAAAAGTCTAGGGGAGCTGGCACACAAGCTTTGATCCTGGAATGTCCGAATGGGGAAACCCACCTGTTTACAGGTATCGCATAGTGAATACATAGCTATGCGAGGCGAACCCGGGGAACTGAAACATCTAAGTACCCGGAGGAAAAGAAATCAACCGAGATTCCCTGAGTAGCGGCGAGCGAAAGGGGACTAGCCCTTAAGCTCTTTATGTCTTAGTGGAAGGATCTGGAAAGTTCCGCGATACAGGGTGATAGCCCCGTACACGAAAAGGCACATTGAGTGAAATCGAGTAGGTCGGGACACGTGTTATCTTGACTGAATATGGGGGGACCATCCTCCAAGGCTAAATACTCCCAGCTGACCGATAGTGAACCAGTACCGTGAGGGAAAGGCGAAAAGAACCCCGGAGAGGGGAGTGAAATAGAACCTGAAACCGTATACGTACAAGCAGTAGGAGCCCTTCGGGGTGACTGCGTACCTTTTGTATAATGGGTCAGCGACTTACTGTCTGTAGCAAGGTTAACCGCATAGGGGAGCCGTAGAGAAATCGAGTCTTAATAGGGCGTTTAGTTGCAGGCAGTAGACCCGAAACCCGGCGATCTATCCATGGGCAGGTTGAAGGTTGAGTAACATCAACTGGAGGACCGAACCCACAAATGTTGAAAAATTTGGGGATGACCTGTGGATCGGAGTGAAAGGCTAATCAAGCCGGGAGATAGCTGGTTCTCCTCGAAAGCTATTTAGGTAGCGCCTCGCGTCTCACCCTCGGGGGTAGAGCACTGTTTGGGCTAGGGGGTCATCCCGACTTACCAACCCCATGCAAACTCCGAATACCGAGGAGTGCAATCGCGGGAGACACACGGCGGGTGCTAACGTCCGTCGTGAAAAGGGAAACAACCCAGACCGCCAGCTAAGGTCCCAAATACCAGTTAAGTGGGAAACGATGTGGGAAGGCCCAGACAGCTAGGAGGTTGGCTTAGAAGCAGCCATCCTTTAAAGAAAGCGTAATAGCTCACTAGTCGAGTCGGCCCGCGCGGAAGATATACCGGGGCTCAAACTGGTAACCGAAGCTGCGGATGCTCTTAGGAGCATGGTAGAGGAGCGTTGTGTAAGCCGCAGAAGGTGGACTGTGAGGTCTGCTGGAGGTATCACAAGTGCGAATGCTGACATGAGTAACGACAAGGGGGGTGAAAAACCTCCCCGCCGGAAGACCAAGGGTTCCTGTCCAACGCTAATCGGGACAGGGTTAGTCGGCCCCTAAGGCGAGGGCGAAAGCCGTAGTCGATGGGAAACAGGTTAATATTCCTGTACTTGCAATTGCTGCGATGGAGTGACGGAGAAGGCTAGGCCAGCATGGCGATTGGTTGTCCATGTTTAAGGTTGTAGGCTGGGGACTTAGGCAAATCCGGGTCCCTAAGGCTGAGAGCTGATGACGAGTCTCTTTTAGAGACGAAGTGGTTGATGCCCTGCTTCCAGGAAAAACTTCTAAGCTTCAGGCAATTGCGAACCGTACTCTAAACCGACACAGGTGGTCAGGTAGAGAATACCAAGGCGCTTGAGAGAACTCTGGTGAAGGAACTAGGCAAAATGGTACCGTAACTTCGGGAGAAGGTACGCCGGTTTTGGTGATGGGACTTGCTCCCTAAGCTGAGGCCGGTCGAAGTGACCAGGTGGCTGCGACTGTTTATTAAAAACATAGCACTCTGCAAACACGTAAGTGGACGTATAGGGTGTGACGCCTGCCCGGTGCCGGAAGGTTAATTGATGGGGTTAGCATTAGCGAAGCTCTTGATCGAAGCCCCGGTAAACGGCGGCCGTAACTATAACGGTCCTAAGGTAGC
This sequence comes from Microbulbifer weihaiensis, assembly GCF_048323715.1. NCBI lineage: Bacteria > Pseudomonadati > Pseudomonadota > Gammaproteobacteria > Cellvibrionales > Microbulbiferaceae > Microbulbifer > Microbulbifer weihaiensis. The sequence goes on along the minus strand of NZ_JBLWFL010000004.1, from coordinate 396,523 downwards.
GAAATTCCTTGTCGGGTAAGTTCCGACCTGCACGAATGGCGTAACGATGGCCACGCTGTCTCCACCAGAGACTCAGTGAAATTGAAATCGCTGTTAAGATGCAGTGTACCCGCGGCTAGACGGAAAGACCCCGTGAACCTTTACTACAGCTTTGCACTGAACTTTGAGCCTACTTGTGTAGGATAGGTGGGAGGCTTTGAAGCAGGAACGCCAGTTCTTGTGGAGCCATCCTTGAAATACCACCCTGGTATGTTTGAGGTTCTAACTCTGGTCCATGATCTGGATCGAGGACAGTGTATGGTGGGTAGTTTGACTGGGGCGGTCTCCTCCCAAAGAGTAACGGAGGAGTACGAAGGTGCACTCAGCATGGTCGGAAATCATGCAATGAGCATAATGGTATAAGTGCGCTTGACTGCGAGTCAGACATGACGAGCAGGTACGAAAGTAGGTCATAGTGATCCGGTGGTTCTGTATGGAAGGGCCATCGCTCAACGGATAAAAGGTACTCCGGGGATAACAGGCTGATACCGCCCAAGAGTTCACATCGACGGCGGTGTTTGGCACCTCGATGTCGGCTCATCACATCCTGGGGCTGAAGCCGGTCCCAAGGGTATGGCTGTTCGCCATTTAAAGTGGTACGCGAGCTGGGTTTAGAACGTCGTGAGACAGTTCGGTCCCTATCTGCCGTGGGCGTTGGAGATTTGAGAAGAGTTGCTCCTAGTACGAGAGGACCGGAGTGAACGAACCTCTGGTGTTCGGGTTGTCACGCCAGTGGCATTGCCCGGTAGCTATGTTCGGACGGGATAACCGCTGAAAGCATCTAAGCGGGAAGCCTCCTTCAAGATGAGATCTCCCTGACTCCTTGAGAGTCCTGAAGGGCCGTGGAAGACTACCACGTTGATAGGCTGGGTGTGGAAGCGTTGTGAGGCGTTGAGCTAACCAGTACTAATTGCCCGTGCGGCTTGACCATACAACAGAGATGGTTACTAACGATTGGGATTGTGTCCCATCGAGAGACGCGCAACTTGCGGTGTATTACTACAGATTGTTTTACCGATTTATTTGGGGTTATCGCCGGTCATCAAAATGACCGAGGCAAACAGCGATAACAGGCAGCGCCGGGCACACGCCCATAAGACCAACGCCAACCCAAGCCAGTTTGCCTGACGACAATAGAGTTGTGGAACCACCTGATCCCTTGCCGAACTCAGAAGTGAAACGCAACATCGCCGATGGTAGTGTGGGGCTTCCCCATGTGAGAGTAGGTCATCGTCAGGTTTTATTCCAAAAGCCCTGATCGCTAACGCGGTCAGGGCTTTTTTCGTTGGGCACATCCCTGTGCCCAACCCTCCGGGCAGCTTCGCTGCGTTGATTTGCTCCAGGCAAATCAATCATGGTAACCGCCGATGACCCGGGCGGCGCTCCGCTACTGTACCGCTTTCGCGGCACGGTCATGGTGATTCGAGCCTGCCGCTCTCACCCTCCGGGCAGCCTGCGGCAGTCCAAACGGCGTTGCCGTTTGTCAGCCATCTAAATAAAAAAAAGGCCACCCAAACGGGTGGCCTTTTTTATTTGGGATGCGGTGAATTACAACTGCCACACAGAGCAACGTGATTGGTCAATCAGCCGCTTGGTACAGAAACATTATCCTGAAGTTCTGAATTCCCCCTGTGCTAATGCGTAAAAGCCCTTTTTCGGCGTTAAGGAAGGTAATCAGGTGGTATAGAAAAGGGGATAAACGACGGGCCGCAAGTGTGAAAATACACAGCGGCCTGTATCACGAAGGGCGTACCAGGTACGGCTATCGATATTTGGGCATACCTGACAGATTCCACCAGGCACGCTCTGCGCCGCAGTTAATCAGCGCCGGGGCCGCTTTTAACCCGCGGCCTGAAGATGCCAAATACAATCGAAACCATCGCAACCAGTCCCAGGAGCCAGCAATACTGGATGCTGCCCGCGAGTGACAGCGGCGATACTTTTGCCAGGGATGAGGCCAGCAGTATCTGTGCTCCGTAGGGAAGTAATCCCTGTACAACACAGGAATAGATATCGAGCAGACTGGCGCTGCGGCGAGGATCCACACCGTAGCGGGATGCTATATCTTTCGCCAATGACCCGCTGAGAAGAATGGCGACGGTGTTATTTGCGGTACAGACATTAGTTATTGCAACGGTGGCGCTGATACTCAACTCACCGGCGCGAACCCGGGATGGGCCTGCCGTGTGCTCAGGGTTTTGTCGGCTGATCCGCTCAATAACACGCGAGAGCCAGTTAAGCCCCCCCTCGGTGCGCATCATGGCACCAAGTCCGCCGATCATGAGAGAGAGAATAAAGATCTCCTGCATGCCCTTGTAGCCTTCGAAGATGTCCTGGGCCAGGCGCGCAATACTGTAGTCTTCCTGCAGCCCCAAACCTACAGCGCCCGCGAGCAGGATTCCGGTGAAAAGTACGAGGAAGACATTAACACCGCAGATGGCGAGGACCAGTACCGCGATATAGGGCAGGACAGGCGCGATTCCATGGGGGACATCCGCGCCACTTCCGACATTTTCCCCTACAGACATGCCTGCGCTCTGGAAATACAGCCACGCGATCGCAATGACGGCGGCGGGCAGGGCAATCAGTAGGTTCATGCGGAACTTGTCGCGCATTGCGACGCCCTGCGTGCGGGTGGCGGCGATGGTGGTGTCGGAGATGATGGACAGGTTGTCACCAAACATGGCCCCACCTACCACCGTCCCGACGGTAACCAGGAGAGCAATGTCTGTCGTATCGGCAATCCCGACGGCGATGGGCGCGATGGCGGCCACAGTGCCCATAGAGGTGCCCATGGCTGTTGCAATAAAGGCGGTGATCAGAAACAGCCCGGGCAATATCAGCGATGGGGGAATCAGGCTGAGTCCAAGACTGACTGTGGCATCCACGCCGCCCACTGCCTTGGCGACGCTCGCAAATGCGCCGGCAAGAAGGTAGATCAGCACCATGGTAATAATGGTTGAGTCGCCAACACCCCGTACGAAGGTGTCAATTCGCTCGTTCAGGCTGCCTTTGGCAAGCAGGATTGCGAGGGCAATGGCCGGCAAAATGGCGACAGGAGCGGGCACCTGGTAAAAGGCCATGTCGGCGCCTTCCGCCTGATACCAAAGCCCTGCGCCCAGAAACAGCAGGAGGAATAGGGCAAGGGGCAGGAGGGCGAGTGGGTTGGCTCTGGACATGGGTACCGCTACTTTGTCGTGTGTTTGGCTAAAGGGCGCGGATTGTAAAAGTCCGTACCAGAAGCAATCAACGATCGATTGGTGATAAACATAGACCGCCATGGCAGGTTCGGCGCAGGGAGTCTCCGGAAAGGTGGAGCCTGGTGGCGTAAATATGGTCAAATCCACCCATCACGTTTTTACCTGCAATCGCCATGGGAAAAGAATAATGACTGTGACGCGGCAGCACTTTCTGGTTTTGGGGCCACTGCTGGCTCTGTCTTTCTACTTCTTATTGTCCTGGCTGGATATGCCCTATCTGCCTGCGGTGACTGCAGCCATAACGTTGCTCACGGTAATCTGGTGGATTACCGAAGCGCTTCCTATTCCTGCGACGTCACTGGTTCCCTTTGTCTTGCTGCCACTTTTCGGGGTGGCCGATCACAAGCTGGTGGCTTCGTCGCTGGGCAGTCACGTGATTCTTTTGCTGATGGGAGCCTTTATGCTCTCTAAAGCACTGGAAAAGAGCGGTGCCCATGAACGGCTTGCCCTGTACATGCTCAAGCTGGTGGGGGTAAACAGCGGTCGCCGCCTGGTGCTTGGATTTATGCTCGCCGCTGGCCTGCTATCCATGTGGATCTCCAATACGGCAACCACACTGATGATGTTGCCGATCGCCCTCGCCATTCTTTCCCATGCGGACAATCAGCGTCTGACCATTGCCCTGATCCTGGGCATAGCCTATGCGGCCAGCCTCGGTGGTGTGGGCAGTCCACTGGGCACGCCACCCAACGTGATCTTTATGGGGATCTACGAGGAAGTTACCGGTACTGAATTCAGCTTTCTCAGCTGGATGAAAGTCGGCTTGCCCGTTGTGTTGGTGACCCTGCCGGTTATGGCGCTGTGGCTGACCCGCAGTGTGCGCCTGGACAAGCCGATCGAACGCCCCCGCGTCGGGGAATGGCGTCCGGAAGAGGTGAGAACACTCGCGGTATTTGCCATCGCGATTTTATTCTGGGTTACACGCAATGAACCATTCGGCGGTTGGAGCCACTGGTTCGGTGTGGAGGGCGCTGGCGACAGCACTGTGGCACTAGGGGCCGTCGTGTTGATGTTCCTGGTTCCCAACGGCAAGGGTGGGCGCTTGCTCGACTGGTCTGCGGCAGAGAGTATTCCGTGGGGGATGCTGTTGCTGTTTGCCGGTGGTATCGCTATCGCAAAAGGATTCGTGGCGTCGGGGCTGAGTGACATGATGGGCGCAGGCCTCTCCTTCCTGACCACAATGCCTCTGTGGTTGATGCTGCTGGTTTTATGCCTGTCGGTGACCTTTCTCACCGAAATTACCAGTAACACTGCAACCGCTACACTCCTGATGCCGATACTGGCGGTAGCCGCCACTTCCGCAGGGTTTGATCCCATGGCGCTGATGATTCCCGCGGCAATGTGTGCAAGTTGTGCCTTTATGCTACCTGTCGCGACCGCGCCCAACGCCATCGCTTACGGCACTGGCAAAATCAGCATTCAGGATATGGCGCGGGAAGGTGCCGTGTTGAGTGTTCTGGCATCGCTGATTATTGCCGCTATCTGTGGCCTGATCTTGGTATAGTCGTCGACCTGTAAACACGCTGCGGTAGTCTTCGTGCTGGAGTTATGCCCTGAGGATATTGGGAAGTAAGTTGTGAAAGCGATTGAGTTGAATTCTGTACCGCCAATGAGCTTGCTGTATCTGCGAGCGTTGACCTCCAGGCGCGGGGCATCGGTTCCCGAGGATATGCAGGCACTAGGTGAGGTATTGCTGCAAGGCCAGCGTATAGACGAGAAACGTTTGCGGGCCTATTGCCGGGTTTGCGGCTTTACCGCGGAACAACAGGTGCCGGCCACTTATCCGTTTGTGCTGGCCGTTCCCCTGCACTTGCAGCTCCTGGTATCGGACGCCTTTCCGTGCAGTGTGCTCGGTGTGGTTCATGTTGCCAATGAAATTACCCAGTACCGTGCCATCAAACCGTCGGAAGCGCTGGACTTTCGCTGTATCCTGAGCGGCGCGAGACCTGCGCGCAGGGGGTTCGAGTTCGAACTTCTGACACAGGTTTCTGTCGCGGGCGAGCTGGTGTGGGAGTGCACTTCGACACTCCTCAGCCGGGACAAGCGCGGGGCATCCCGGGCGCGCCGCAACGAGCGGAAGCCTGACGACCCCATGACGCCGGACGCGGTCATCCCCTGGTTGGTGCCCGCTGATACGGGCCGACGTTATGCCCGGGTGTCTGGTGATAGCAACCCTATCCACCTCTATGCATTGACCGCCAAACTATTTGGTTTCCCGCGAGCAATCGCACACGGTATGTGGACCAAAGCCCGCTGCCTTGCGGAGCTGGAGGAAGCGCTGGACTCGCCATCGTTTGAGCGCGGATTCCGGGTGAGTGTGACTTTCCGGCAACCGGTATTCCTGCCTTCGAAGGTGCAGTTCGAACGTGTGGAAGAAGCGGGCTCGATCAGATTTTCCGTCAGTAAAACGACCGAGCAGAAATTGTATCTGAGCGGCCAGGTGACAGGACTTTGACGGGTGTCCATTGTCCGAAACCCGTAGCCACGCACGCATAGGACCGAGGGCAAGCATGCGCAGTTTTGACGATATTACAGAGCCGGTGATCGACCGTTTCGGAGGTATTGCCGGGCTCAAAAAGCAGCTTACCTTGCCAAAGACCGCCAAGGCCCTGCGCCAGATAGCGGACGAACTCTGGCTGTCGCAAGCATCCAGAGCGGTATTTCAGGCCGGGTTCAACTGGAAAGTAGTGGACGGGAAATGGCCAAGAATTGAGGAGATATTCCACGGTTTTAACCTCAGCTACTGTCGCTTTCTCTCCGATGAGGCCCTGGAAGAAATTTTCAAACAGGACGGGATGATCAAGCACTGGAAGAAAACCAAGTCGATACAGCGCAACGGCGAATTCTTTACGCAGCTCGCCAACGAACACGGCGGACTTGGCAATTATTTTGCTGGCTGGAACACCGGGAATTACGCCGAAAATTTACGTGCGCTGCAAAAAGGTGGTGATCGGCTCGGAGGCAAGACGGCACAGGTGTTCCTGCGCCGGATGGGCGTGGACACCCTCGTCTTTTCCAATGACATGGTGCGCGGGTTGATCAGGGAAGGTGTGGTACAAAAGACACCCTCATCGAAACGGGACTGGGCCGCGTTACAAGAGGCCATAGAGCTGTGGCAGGCGCAATCCGGTCGCAGTCTGAATGAAATTAGCCAGATACTGGCCTACTCGGTCGGTTGAAGGCGGCTGCCGCGCGAGTTAACCTCAAATCGACGTATTCATGAGTCGTGTGGCAACCTGCGTCACACTTCTGATGCACCAATCAAAAATAATAAAAATAAGAGACTATTCCTATGGATCAAATACACATTGATCTACTGATTATCGGCGCGGGCCTGTCCGGTATTGGTATGGCCTGTCATCTGAGCAAAGAGTGCCCGGAACAGGAGTTTGCCATTCTGGAGCGCCGTGAGCGGATTGGCGGAACCTGGGATTTATTTCGCTATCCGGGTATTCGGTCAGATTCCGATATGTTCAGTTTCGGTTTCAAGTTCCGCCCCTGGAACGGGTACAAGGTGCTTGCCGATGGAAGCTCCATTCGCGAGTACATTCAAGATACTGCGCGAGAGTATGGCGTGGAAGAGCGCATCCAGTTTGGTGTGGATCTGCAGGAGGCCAATTGGGACAGCGCGCGTCAGCGTTGGGTGCTCACTGGCTTTCGCGGGGAAAACCGCGAGCCCGTGACCTATACCTGCAATATTCTCGTCAGTTGTACCGGTTGTTACGACTACAGCCAGGGTCACCAGCCAGAGATTCCGGGGCTTGCTTCATTTGATGGTCAAGTGGTGCACCCGCAGCAGTGGCCTGAAGACCTGGATTACAGTGGCAAGCGGGTGGTGGTTATCGGTAGCGGCGCCACTGCGGTAACCCTGGTACCGGCACTGGCCGAATCAGCTGAGCATGTCACCATGCTGCAGCGCTCGCCCACTTACGTACTATCCGTCCCTGCTGAAGACAAGCTATCCGGCTTCCTGAAGAAGTTATTGCCTGAGCGCTGGGTATTCGGGATGGCACGCAGGCGCAACCTGTTTCTGCATCGCCTGATTTTTGACTCGGCCAAGCGCTGGCCACAATTGATCCGCAAACTCATGTTGCGTGGGGTTCGCAAAGCGCTGGCGGGGAGGTCCGATATGCGACATTTTACGCCGCAGTATCAGCCGTGGGATCAGCGTCTGTGTGCGGTACCTGACGGCGACCTGTTTGCGTCGATCAGATCTGGCAAGGCTTCTGTGGTCACCGCTCATATTGAATCGGTCACCCCAACCGGGGTGCGGCTCAAATCCGCAGAGGAAATTCAGGCGGATATCCTTGTCACTGCCACTGGCCTCAAATTACAAGTGTTCGGGGGGATGGCACTGAAGGTCGACAACGAACCGGTAGCGATCAATCGCCGGTTGACCTACAAGGGCGTGCTGATGGAAGGCGTTCCCAATATGGCATGGATCTTCGGTTATACCAATGCTGCCTGGACGCTTAAAGCGGATCTGGCTGCCGGATACCTTTGCCGGTTACTCAAGTACATGAAAACCGACGGCAAAGCGATATTCATGCCGATCGATCGCGAGGGCTGCGCCACCGACGAGTCAGTAATGGCTGCGCTGCAATCCGGTTATGTGGCAAGAGCGAATCACCTGTTGCCACGCCAGGGGCGTAAAGGGCCCTGGCGACTGCTGAACCACTATAAAAAAGACACAAAAATCTTGCTTGAAGATCCGATTGCAGATGGCGTTCTGAATTTTTACCCGCCGCTCGTCGGCCATCAACCTGTCCCTGCGGCACAGATCGCCGCGCAATCCCCTCAGGAGGTGTGAACTATGTGTGATGAGCTGAATAGTAAAGATGCGGAAGCTTATTTTCTTCGTCAGGGTATAAGCCGTCGCACTTTCGGCAGAGTCGGTTTTGGGGCGGCGCTCGCAGCGACCTTGCCATCAGCTGCGCTGGCCGAAGACATAGTCGAGCAAAAAGTCACCGTGCAAACACCTGATGGTGAAGCCGATTGCTACTTTGTTCATCCGGCGAAGGGGCAATATCCAGCGGTGATATTGTGGCCGGATATTTTCGGCATGCGTGCAGCGTTCCGGCAGATGGGCAAACGGCTTGCACAGTCCGGTTACGCTGTACTGGTGGTCAATCCCTATTATCGAACCATGAAGGGGCAGCTGGTGCCGGATACGGCTCCGGTGATTGATTCTGCGCTTCGTGAAAAAATCTGGCCGCAAGCGCGGGAACTGGCTGGCACTCTCTCGCCCGAGACCTGTGTAACGGACGGGCGCGCCTTCATTAAGTATCTCGACGCACAGGCGGCTGTGGACAGTGAGAAGAAAGCGGGTACCATGGGATATTGCATGACCGGCTCCTACACATTCCGCCTGGCCGCCGATATGCCAGCGCGTATTGGTGCTGGTGCATCTTTCCACGGGGGCGGACTGGTTACGGACAAGGCCGATAGCCCCCATCGCCTGGTACCTGAGATCAAGGCCGGGTTTCTGGTAGCGATTGCCGAGAACGACGACGAGCGGCAGCCCGAGGCAAAAACGGCGTTGCGGCAGGCGTTTGATCGCGCCGGTGTCGCTGCGGAAATCGAAGTTTATAGCGGCGCCATGCACGGCTGGTGCCCTCCAGACTCAATGGCATATAACCGCACCCAGGCCGAGCGGGCATGGGAAAGGATGCTGGTGCTGTTCCGTCAAAACCTTGTTTGAGCGGCGCCAGCCAGTAACCGGGGCGATAAGCCCCGGTTTATGAATACCGCGGCAAAGATTGATCGTGCCGGGTTCTGGCGGTATAACTTTGTCCACATGGGGTCGGAGTGGCTCCGATTTTTATCCCTTCCGGTCCAATTCTGATTTTCTGGACTATCAAGCGTTCGCTTGGATTCTGTACCCGGGGTGGTCACTGCAGTGGTGTCAGCCCTATTCAGACAAGTGCTTCAAGATGTGCATTAAGGCACTTTAAACAAGTACTGGCGATGGGCGCGCATGCAGCGCCTGTGTGCCCAAGTTGGAGCGACTCCAATGACAAGACTTCAAAGTTGTATCCGTCGGCTTATCGCAATTGGCGCGGTGAGTACGTGCACATTTAGCGGCTTGGCTGTGGCCGAAGGGGAATCGGTAGCGATTGTGCATCCCGGGGCACCGGGCGAGCCTGTGCGCGAATTGAGTGCTGCTGATGCAATAAAGATCGCGGTTATCAATTATTCCCCTGATGACGTGCGCTTTATGCAGGATATGATCCCGCATCACCACCAGGCATTGCAGATGGCAAAGCTGGTGGGGAAGCGCACCAATAACCCGGAGCTTGTGGATCTCGCCGGGCGCATCGACGTATCACAAAAGGACGAAATTGAATTTATGCAGGGGTGGCTGCGCGAACGGGGCGAAAACGTACCTTCGCCCGAGCACCACCACGGTATGCATACAAGCCACAAAATGGCAGGCATGGCCTCTCCTGAAGACATGAAGAAGCTGGCTGCCGCGTCAGGCAAGGAGTTTGACAGGCTTTTTCTCCAATTGATGATCGCTCACCATGAAGGCGCGGTAAAAATGGTGGAAGAGCTGCAGGAGCGACCAGGCTCTGCCTATGACCCTGCACTGTTTGAATTTACCTCGGATATCAATAACGACCAGACTGCTGAAGTCAAGCGGATGAGCAAGCTCCTGGCAGGGCTGTCGGCGGATCCCAGATCGGGACTGGCCGCGGGCTATGCGGACGCAGGTGAAGCTATTTTCAACTTGAAGCACGAGGGCATATTGCCGAAACCACCGGGCTTCTTTGACCCTGAAAACATCGTAGGCCTGCCACCTGAAAAGGCGGACCAAGACGCAGAGGAAGATGCTGGGAAAGACACGGAAGACGATGGAAAAGAAGCGGCTGAAGAGGAAGGAAAAGAGTGGGATCGCTGGCCATTCATGAGCTTTGCCAACACCGACATCGCATTTTTTGATGATGTGATGGTGGCTGGTAGTTACCATGGTTTCAATATCTATCGGCTGCAGGATACCGGCCTGCCCCAGCAAATCAGTTCGGTGGTGTGTCCCGGCGGGCAGGGCGATGTTTCCGTCGTCGGCAACCTGCTGATTATGTCCGTCGAACAGACCCGAGGACGACTCGACTGCGGTTTGCAGGGCGTCAGCGAAGATGTCAGCAGTGAACGATTCCGCGGACTGCGGATTTTTGATATCAGCGATCTTGAGCGCCCGGTACAAGTTGGTGCCGTGCAGACCTGCCGCGGTTCCCACACGCACTCTGTGGTATCTGGCCCCGGTAAGGATGGCAAAATCATCGTATACAACTCCGGCATTTCTTCGGTGCGGGATGAGGAAGAGATGCCGGGCTGTATCGGCGATATCCCCGGTGATAACCGCACGGCACTGTTTCGTATCGATGTAATCGAAATCCCGGTGAAAGACCCTTCAAAATCGCGAATCGTCAGCAGCCCAACAGTATTTGCCGACCCGGAAACAGGCGCCCTTGCCGGTCTCTGGCGCGGTGGGGATCACGGCGACGAAACCCAGGAAACCTACCGGACAGACCAGTGCCATGACATTACCGTATTTCCAGAGCGCAAAATTGCTGCCGGCGCCTGTTCCGGTAATGGGATACTGTTTGATATTTCAGATCCTCTGAATCCAAAGCGCATCGATGTAGTGACCGATAGCGGTTTTGCCTACTGGCACTCTGCTACCTTCAATAACGATGGTACCAAGGTGATATTCACCGATGAGTGGGGCGGCGGTGCCCGCCCGCGCTGTCGCGCCTATGACCCGCTAGACTGGGGCGCCAACGCCATCTATGACATCAGGGATGGCAAGCTCGAATTTGCCAGCTATTACAAGATGTCGGCACCGCAGAGCGATACCGAAAACTGCGTGGCTCACAACGGCTCAATCGTTCCCGTGCCTGGCCGCGATATCTTTGTGCAGGCCTGGTACCAGGGCGGTATCTCGATGATCGACTTTACCGACTCATCCAATCCCGTTGAAATCGCCTACTTTGACCGGGGGCCGATTGATGAGGAGCATCTGGTGCTCGGGGGATATTGGTCGGTCTACTGGTACAACGGAAAAATATACGGCACCGAAATATCCCGCGGTATTGACGTGTTGTCTTTGCTGCCCAGTGATTACCTGACGGCAAATGAGATTGGTGCGGCTGAGATAGCTGACCAAAACCAGTTGTTTAACCCCCAGCAGCAGTTTCCCGTTACCTGGCCAGATAAGCCAATCGTCGCCAAGGCCTATCTCGACCAGTTACAGCGCAGTCATTCCCTGCCGGAGTCCATGGCGTCGGAGCTGGCAGACGTGTTGTCAAACTCCGCTGCGCTGCTGGATGGGAGTGCCAAAGATTCAAAACTCGCAAATCGGTTGACGGTGTTGGCTTCATCAGCTGAGTTAATAAAATCAACCAATGACGATATGCAGGCTTCAAAGCGCAGTAAGGCATTGACTGAAACAGTACATGGTATCGCCAAGGCACTGAAGTAAGTTATATGGCGTGGGGTAGTGGTTATACCTCGCGCCTTTATCCACTGCTCTGGGGCGGTTCCATAAGGGCCTGAGTAAACTAGGGCCTGGATAAATACCGGATACATGGCATGTGTAGTGTTTTCGATGTCGACGATGATGCGGGTATCGAGCGATTCCTCGAAGAGTATGGTGTACATCATCCTCAGCGAATGATTTTAGGCCGGCGCCGGCGGCCTACTACGCCGGTAAGTATCGTCACGGCGCGCAGCGGTGAGCGGGCCGTGGAAAGTGCTATCTGGCATCTGTACCTGGAGAAGCAGGGCGATGATTGGAAACCGCACAAAAAATACTGGTCTATCAACAGCAACTGGAAAAAACTGGGCCAACGTCCGGAATATCGCAAGTCCCGTTGCCTGATTCCGGCTACCGCCTGGGTGGAAAGCCAGCACGGCAAGAACCCGGTGGAGTTCAGCTTTGGCGAGCCCTTCTTTTTTTGCGGGCTCTATAAAAGCTGGGGTGACATACTGAGCTGCGCCATCATCACACTCGCCGCCCATCCCGATACGGCGAAATATCACGAAAAAAGTTTTCCCATGATTGCGCCAAAAAGCCACGACTTTGTCGAGCAGTGGCTAAATGGCGGGGAAGATACCTTTCAGTTCGAGCCCTACCTGCACCCGGAAACCCGGCTCGGCACAGCCCCCCTTATGGTGCGACCGCTAAGAAAAGCCATGGGTGTTGACTATACGGCGGAGGCGCAGCGGGTTTAGGTCGTGCGTATCGGTGAAACCGGGCACGACTCACTGGCCCGGATCAAATTGCCTTGGCCGCTAGCCGCCTTTACCGCCCGGCCCAGCGAAGAACCAGATGATCAGGCCGACCACGGGTAAAATCAGGATCAACACTATCCAGAGAAGTTTCTTGAGTCCGCTCGCGGAGCTCTGCAGTACCTTGATGATCGCGTAAATATCCGCGATCAGTATGAGTAAGCCCAGAATACCTTCCATTGTTCACCTTCCTTCCTGTTCATGCTCGTGTGATGAATACCAAAGCTAGAGACTTTTGTAGAGCACGGAATGCAGTATGCAAGCGATCGCCATTAATTGGCGGCAGAATCCGTGTTTAAGCGAGCCACGCTCAAAAGCGACATGGGAACGCGTGTCGCTGTTTGCCTACGACTGGTGATCCTGCTGGCCTTCCTCTCTGTGCACAGGTTGAGCGCGCTCAATATCAGGTTGCACGCATCGTAGCCGCAGGATGGGCTCTCTGGTCGTTCAAATCGCCGGAAATTTGATGAGTCCCTACATAAGCTGCTGCGTACGACGCAGTGGAATTCCTGGGTGTTCAGAGCGCAGCGATAACGCCACCCAGCAGCAGGGTGAGGGCAATGGTCAGCAGCCCCTGAATGATGGCGATCAGGATCGCTTTCAGGAAGCCGGTGCCCAGCACCAGCATATAGGCAATCGCGGCGAGGGGAATGGTAATTAGCAGGCCGAGCTCCCGGGTCACCCCTGGAATCATGCCGGCCACAAAATGCTGGATGATCACCGCAAGCAGCAGGGCGAACAGGCAGGAAAACACGCCGGTATTGCGGGCGCCGAGCATGCCCGCCGCCATCTTGAGCGGCAGAACCAGTATCGCCACTACGATGATCAGGAGAATCAGAAATTCCATTTGCCTTCTCTCTGTGTCGCGCGTTTGTCGTGCAGGTTTGTGGTTGTCTCAGGCGGCAAGCGCTTCCCTATGGCATAGACGTGGGCGCTTACCCGGGTGCTATCTTTAACGGCAAGCCCTCACTGATCAAAAGCGCGACAGTTCATCCCGCAGGTCTTGTTGCAGGTCGTCGGGTTCGGTGATCCAGACACTCTTGTCCGCGCCGGGGAATACCCCCACTTCGATGCCATCCTTTGCCAGGCCTGGCAGCCAACGGTTCAAAAACTGGGGCAGGGGGATGCTGTGTGGCTTGAGGTCGTCTTCGGCAGAGGCATAGGCCTCGGCGAATTCGGCGCTGGGCCAGAGTGGCAGGTACTCAAAACCGCCCTGGTCTTCTGAATGCAGCTTGAGGAAGTGCTCCTCACTATTGATCAGGATCCACACTTCACGTTCTTCACCGACCACGTCCAGGAAGTATTCGAAACGGGCTTCGCAGTCCAGTTCCAGGATTGCGTTCAGGTCGTTGTTGCTCATTGTCTGTGTTACTCATGGATACTGATTGGGTAAGCTGCAAGGGTACGCCAGTCCGCAGTCGCAGCCCAATGTTTTCTAGCACCGATACAGTGGGATGGCCAGCCTGCATAGCCAGATGCTGGACGGCGAGTCGGCATGGTGATGTCGCCGCCAGCCCGCGAAGTCAGTCCGCGCATGCCTGTCTCTGGCGTGGCGCGAGGTCGGTAGTGGTAGACTTCGTGGCGGTTCGCGATCTGGTCGTTTTACTTCACTGGCCGGCGGGCTGGCCAGACGGCACTTGATCAATAGGAACAGCTAAGAGAACGCTATGGGTTATTTTGTTGGGGCATATGCTACCGCTCCTGTCACTGAATCCTGGGATCCCACACTCCAGACTGAATTCATGCACGGCCTGAAAGCCATGCCCAATGTTCGGGGCCTGGAACACCCGTTTACCGGGAAACTGCATGCAGAGGATGAAGACTGGTTTCTGGCGAATATCGACCCGCAGTGGGACTTTGTATTCACCGGCATGCCGGGGGTTATGCAGCGGCTGGGTGCTGATGCTGCATTCGGCCTGGCGTCTCCTGTCGAGGCCGGGCGGGAGGCTGCGCTGGCCTTCTATGGGCAGGCGCGTCAGGCAATCTGCAAACTCAATCGCCACCTTGGCCGGCAGGCGGTTACCGCACTCCTGATCCATGCCGCCCCGAGAGTGGCAGAAGGCCACGATCTGGATAGGGCTGCGCTGACGGATTCCTTGCGGACTCTGGCATCCTGGGATTGGGATGGCGCTGAACTGGTCCTTGAACACTGCGACGCCAAAGTGCCCGGCCAGGCCGCCGACAAAGGGTTCGGGTCACTCGAGGCTGAAATCCAGGCCGTCACGGACGCCAACCGCAACGCCACCAATCCGGTGGGCATGTGCGTCAACTGGGGGCGCTCGGCACTGGAGGCTCGAAGTGTTGACGGCCCGGTGGCGCACTTGAAGGCAATGCGCGCGGCAGGCCTATTGAGGGGCATGATGTTTTCCGGTGTGTCCGGGGAGGATAGTCCTTATGGCGTCTGGCGTGATACGCATATGCCACCGGCGCAGGCGTTCGATATTCCTGCGTTTGAGCCCAGTTCGCTACTGACTGAACGAGAGTTCCGTCGGTGTCTGGATATTGCTCAACCAGGGAACCTTGATGTGCTTGGGCTGAAGATCTCGGTGCGCCCACATAGCCTAAGCGTGGATAGGCGCTTGTCATACATTACCGGGGCGCTATCTATCATGGACGAGATAATCGGGTAAGATCGAACGAGAGGGCATCATCCTCTTGTACGAAAATCGTCGGTGAAGCGACATCGTTTCACCGCCTGCCAATTTGCGGTTTATGTACCGGAGGTTATTCAGACCAAGCTTCCCGATACATCCATCGCAAGCCTTTTGCCAGCCCTACGGGATATATCGAGAAGTGATCAGCTCCGCTGCTCACTTCGTCAATAATTTTAATACCCTGGTAATTGCGTGACCGAAGGCGTTGAACAAAGCGCTGGTGGACATCGACAAAGTCGTTGCGCGCGCCATTTTCATGAGTCTCCAGAGCGCCTGTTGCAATGAATATGTTTGCTTTCAGGGACACATGCTGTTTGGCGTACCTTTCCTCTAGCGCAAAGATCATATCATCCTTGTACCACAGAGCTGGACTGGTCAAAATGAAGCCGGAAAACAAGTGGGGCTTGGTAAGTAGTACCCAGGCACCAAATGACCCACCCAAAGAATGGCCGGACAATATCCGTCGCGTTGGATTTGCACGGTAGTTACTTTCTACGAAGGGGATTACTTCCTGTTCGATAAACCTGAGATAGTCAGGTGCGCCTCCGGTCACGTGGTGTGACCAACTTGAATCTTCAACCGGCGTAAGATCTCGAGTTCGACTGGATTTCCCGTCTTCTCCGTGAGCGAAAGATATTCCAACGATTATTGCCTTATCCATGCTGTTATAGTGCGTAACTCCCGCGGCCACCTTGAAGGTATGAGGGCCATCATTGAGGTATAGGGCTGGATATGACACGTCCCGGTTAACTTTTTTGTTGTAGCCAAAGGGGAGCTTTATGTAGATATCGTACGTTCTATCAAGGATCTTTGAGTTGATCGAAAAAACATCGCTATTATGGATGGTAAAGGTATCTGCGGTTTTGGTTGGTGTGTCAGCCGCCAAGGCACTTATAGACATTAGTTGTGCGAAAAGTAAGGCGATAAACCTGGTCATGGATGTAAACACCTTTAACGGGTGGTTAACTGTAGGCGCCGTATTCTTACGTGTTGCATTGTGATCTTTATCTACTTTGGTGGCATTAATCAGAGAAGTACTCCGTTGCCAGAATAGTATAAATCAGGTGGTCGACAAACTTTGAATCTAGCCATTCAGATTGGCGCAATGTCGCTTCGTAAGTAAATCCCAGTCTCTCAGGTATTGCACGGCTTTTGCAATTGCTTGCGGCGCAGGCAATCTGAATTTTGTTTAGCTTAAGCTCCTCGAATCCGATTCCTACCAGTCTCTCTACAGCTTTGGTAGCGATGCCTTTGCCCGTTGCGGATTTTGCCAGCCAGTAAGATATTGTTCCGATTTTGTTTGAGAAATCCAGGTTGTTGAATGCAATAACGCCACAGGTTTTTCCTGAATGTTTTATGGCGAAATACGGTAACCCTGTGGGGGAGTGCTTGATGATTGCAGATTCAACGAATAGTGATATGTCGTCAGCAGATGCAATAGAATCCAGGCAATTGATCCATTTTCTTAAGTAATTCCTGTTTTCTTCGATTACGTTATATAAATCTTGAACATGTCCATGCTCTAAACGCTCCAGAACAATTTCAGACATTGCTGATAGTCCTTTACATTTTATGCTTTGCTTCTGAGGTGGTGTCCGGTATGGAAATTATTATGTTGAAAGCAGTGGGTGTATCTATACATGCTCTTAGTATTGGCGACAATAGCCACTTATCGCTAACTTGATATGATATCAGTTGTTTGGTCTTTCCATAATTGAGCAGGTGGTGGGGTTTGATTGTTTTAGCCTGAATAGGCTCCATTCAATTTAAAAGCTATCTGAAAAAATACGGTTGTCCAGTTCCTGCAAAATCCTAGCTTGTCTATGCTGATCTAGAATGAAAATTCGCTATTAATTTCACAGTGGAGGCGAGGCTTAATGGATATCCACAAGGTACATTGCGACTGCGGATCTGTTGAATTGACCGCCAAAGGGAAGCCCAAAGTGCATGCATATTGTCATTGTGAAGACTGTAGGGAATTGCTTCAGGTTCCCTTCCACTCCGTTTTGGCCTGGGATCCAGAAAAGGTTGAAGTAACGAAGGGGCGGGAGGACCTGGTAGCATTCCAACATCCGCACAAACGAATGCAGCGCATTTTTTGTCAACACTGCGGTGACGTGCTGTACAACACCAATGCGATGGGCTGGAAGTTGATTTCCCAGTTGATGTTCCGGAAATGTAACGAGAATACTCTACCGCAAGCGTTTCAATCCAACGCGCACTTCTTCTATGACCGCCGGCTGATCGATATCGACGACCAGTTGCCGAAGCGTTAGGCGCAGTATGTTCGAGCACGATTGCCACCCAGTGGGTCTTCTACAGGTTGTGCGCCACCGAAGCGTTCGACCTGTTGCTCGGTATTCAAGTGAGTTGTCGCGCGGCGGAAGACCGTGAGATGCTGGTAATTTAAGCTCGACTGTAATCCAGGTTTGAGGTTTGATGCACTCTAAAGTAACGAGCGACCTGATTCGAATACGAATATTGCACGGTCGTTCTGATTTGAAAGTGGTGCGGCGTCTATGCAGGCTGGTGACGATTTTGGCCGGAAAGTTCTCCGCATTTTCAGGTTCGCATGAGTTGGAAATTTGGAAATTTTTTTAACAGTGCGATCAAGTTGTGGCGTCTTCGGTAAAAAAATAGTGCGCACTTTTCATTCTGGTTTTTAGACGCCGTTCCGGTCTTGATGTTTTGATTCGTACAAAGAAAGAAGAGTGGCGGTGCAATCGACTTCTTGCGTTGACAGCGCTATCAATTGGCTCCTATTGTTGGGCCGGTCAGCCAAAAGCTGGCATTTTGGTTCTCAAAAGGAACTTCAGTTTATTGTCGTCCGGCTTCGAAATAGGTGCTTCATAACGTGTATTTTGTGGGGTATCAGGGACCTGGTCTTGGTTTATAGGGCAGGCTCGTTTCGAACTGGATGGGGATGGCTGATGTAAAAATAATATCGGAGAATACTCGTGACCGATTATAAGTCTAATAATAAGTCCAATAGAAAAATCTCGAATTCGGAATGGTTGATTCTGCCCTGTGTATTCCTTTCTGTTTATT
Organism: Microbulbifer weihaiensis; assembly: GCF_048323715.1. NCBI lineage: Bacteria > Pseudomonadati > Pseudomonadota > Gammaproteobacteria > Cellvibrionales > Microbulbiferaceae > Microbulbifer > Microbulbifer weihaiensis. The sequence continues at coordinate 378,231 of NZ_JBLWFL010000004.1, read as the reverse complement.
CCCCGCGAACCGGATTTGCTTTATTTGAGAGTGGGTGATTATCCTTTTGTAGGTCAAAGCCCGGTTCATTAAGTAAGGCCAGCCAGTATCGTTTTCCTGTTGTAACGGGAATCCATATTCGGTCTTTTCCCGGTCTGTGCGCTGATCCCTGTGTAATTGTTAAACGAAGTGCCTCCCGTTTTCACCCGTTTAATTCGGTTATAGCGTACGTGCCTGCTTACATTTTCAGGCTTATTGGCCTTTCAGGTTTTGCGTATATCCGTAAGAAATTAAATCGCTTCCATATAGAGTTGGTTATGTCATTGCGCCATATCGCCTGGCGTAGTGGTGCCAATTTTCGGTAGCGAGGGCATTTCCCAATTTGCGCGTTTATTTCCGGTCATCGCGATGTATCGGCTGGGTGGTTCGTGCGCTCTGAAAATGCCAAATCCAGATCTCCCATGTGCATACCGCTATGCGCAGAGGGGATGTTGTACCTGCAGTAATAGTAAAGGCCGTGATTGGTTCTGAAGTTAATCGGGGCCAATCCAGATAAATATAAATATTGATGGAGGAAACAAGAATGAAAATAACCGGAAAAACCTTGCTTGCCCTTGTGTTGGCAGGGGGTGTCCCGCTCTCTGGTAATGTGTTTGCTGCGGCGGAAATATTGTCCGTTGATGCGAGTAATGCGATTCCTGACCAGTACATTGTGGTGCTGAAAGATGATGCGCGGATGAATGCCATGAGCACCTCGCAGTTCGTTACTTCGGAGTCCAGCCGGATCGCATCGAATGTGGGTGCACCAGTATTGCATCGCTACGACAAGGCGATACTCGGGTTCTCGGTAAAGGCCACACCGGCACAGATCCAGCAGCTGGCGAAAGACAGTTCCGTTGCCTATATCGAGCAGGATCAGGTGATGTATACCTCAGCCACCCAGTCCCCGGCTACCTGGGGGCTGGATCGCATCGATCAGCGTCAACGCCCGCTGGATAATGCCTACAGCTACGATGGCAGCGGTCGCAACGTTCACGCCTACATCATCGATACCGGTATTCTCAGCTCGCACACCGAGTTTTCCGGGCGCATGGGCAACGGTTTCTCGGGTATCAATGATGGGCGGGGAACGGAAGACTGTAATGGTCACGGCACCCACGTTGCGGGGACGGTAGGTGGCAGCACCTGGGGCGTAGCCAAAGACGTTATCCTGCATCCGGTGCGGGTATTTGGCTGCTCCGGGGAAACCAGCAGTTCCATCATTATTGATGCGGTGAACTGGGTTGCCGGCAATCACGTCAAACCCGCCGTGGCCAATATGAGCCTCGGTGGTGGTGTCTCTACCGCACTCGATTCAGCAGTGCGCGGAGCGGTCAACCGGGGCGTTACCGTCGTGGTTGCCGCGGGCAACGATAATGCGAATGCCTGCAACTATTCTCCGGCCCGCGAAAGCAGTGCCATCACTTTGGCCGCCTCAACTTCGGATGACACCCGCTCGAGTTTCTCTAACTGGGGCTCCTGCGTCGATATTTTCGGTCCGGGGTCGAGCATTACCTCCGCGTGGTGGACAGGCAGTAACGCCACCAATACGATCAGTGGAACATCGATGGCGTCGCCCCACGGTGCCGGCGTAGCGGCGTTGCTGCTTGAGGAAGACCCGGGTGCCTCGCCGTCCACCATTGCCAGCCGCATGATCGGAATGTCCACGAGCGGCCAGATTACGGGGGCCAATGGTTCGCCAAACCGGCTGTTGTTTACGGATCCCAGCGGAGACGGCGGCAGTTCGTCCAGCAGTAGCGGTGGTTCTTCCGGTAGCAGTGGTGGATCGTCCAGCAGCTCCGGCGGGTCTTCCGGCGGCGGTTCCTGCAGTGCCCCGCAGTACGTAGCGGGCACCAGCTACCGCGTTGGTGATGAAGTCCAGAACCAGGGTAACGAGTACAGCTGCGATGTCGCCGGATGGTGCTCTTCTTCTGCGTCATGGGCATATGCGCCGGGCACTGGCCAACATTGGAATACGGCGTGGAGCCATGTGCGCAGTTGCGATGGCAGCAGCTCTTCTGGTGGCAGTTCGTCCGGTGGCAGTTCGTCCGGCGGTAGCTCATCGGGTGGTAGCTCCAGTGGTTCCAGCAGCTCTTCGGGCGGTTCTTCCAGCAGTTCTGGTGGTGGTTCCTGCCCGAATCTGCCGGTTTGGGCTGCCGGCAGTGTCTACACCGGCGGTGACCAGGTACAGCATAATGGCGTGCGCTACGAAGCGAACTGGTGGACTCAGGGCGATGACCCCGCCACCAATAATGGCGGTGCTGGATCCGGTAAACCGTGGACTTCTCTCGGAGCCTGTAACTAGGTTTCTGGGCGTCACGTCCTGACCGCAATGGTTGACGCCACACTCCCGCGAGTCGTGGCGTCAATCTCACAGATAACGGCCCGGCGTTCCTTCGCGCCGTTCAAAATGATCGGGTCAAGAAGGTTGTGTCCTTGGAGACGGACACCAGTTCGCCGGTAAAGGTGAAGGTGAGTTCTGTCGCAGGTTGTGTCTGATTCTGCGCGCAGACACGGTAGGGGAGCCAATAGGCGCTGTCTTCCGTGAGGTCTATCTGTGTGCGGCCAAACAGGGTGAAGTCCCCCTTCCCGGAAATGGATACTTGAATAAAACGTTGTTCCTGGCTGTATCCCTCAACCTTGACCTGATACACGTTACACACCGTGTGTTGATCCACTTTCCTGAACATGGATCCGCGATCGCGCCGTATCTCCACGAGCAGCTGGGTCGTTTCGGTGAAGCCGTACAGTACGGCAGCAAAAGCGAGTGTCATTGCCACCCCGTAGCCTGCCAGACGCGGGCGCAGCAGGCGGCTACTCATCCCGCGTAGCTGCGCTTCTGAGGCGAAGCGAACAAGTCCTTTCGGGCGGTTTAATTTCGACATGACATTGTCGCAGGCATCGATGCAGGCGCCACAATCGATGCAGGCGGCCTGCAATCCGTCCCGGATATCTATGCCGGCCGGGCATACCTGCACGCAGAGCTGGCAGTCGATGCAGTCACCGCTGCTGTCACCACCTTTGCGCTGGTGCGCGCGCGGTTCACCACGCCGCGCGTCATAGCTCACCGTCAGCGTATGGTCGTCGAACATGACCCCCTGAAAGCGGGCGTAAGGGCAGGCATGCAGGCAGATTTTTTCGCGCACCAGCCCGGCATTGAGGTAGGTGAGTCCTGCCATTATCAGAATCCAGCCGGAAACGGCTGCCGATAGATCCAGCTGCATGGCTTGCGAAAAGAGTTCGCGAACCGGAACAAAATACCCGGTGAACGTGAGTGCAGTAGCGAGTGCGAGGAATACCCACAGCAGGTGTTTGGTGGCCCTGCGAGCAAGCCTGTGTGCGGTGAGTGGTTCGAGATCCTGGCGCGCTCTTTTATTGGCCCTTCCCTCCACCAGGTCCTCTATGCGGATAAAGAGCCATGTCCAGATACTCTGAGGACAGGCGAATCCACACCAGACGCGCCCCCAGGCCACCGCGAGGAAAAACAGCAGGCATGCGCTGGCGATCAACAGGCCCGCCAGAAGCGACAGATCCCGCCAGGAGAGCGCATGGCCAAACAGGATGATCTGGTGATGCTCGAATGAAAACAGCAACAGGGGATGGCCATCGAGCTCGACCCACACCAAACCGAAGAAGAGCGCGAGGAGCGGCCAGCTGATATAGCGCCGCAGATTCTGGAACCGTCCCTCGGTCAGGCGCACATGAAATTTGCCACTGCGGGCGGGACTTTGGGCGCAACCTGAGGAAGCCGGTTTCTTATCCGTTGTCATGCCTGGATCCAGCGCTGAATCCTGGATAACGGGAATTTTCTCCATGACATCTCATCCGCTCGGTGATCAACGGCGGCAGATTACGCGCATGCACCCAATAGGTGCAGGCATAAAAAAAATAAATACAATGGGTACAGATTTTGGCTGGGAGTAGGGCTTGTGACAGAAGAATTCCGCTACCTGCGGCTGGAAGCCTGGCTTCTGCAGGGGATCAAGGCACACCGTTGGCGTGAGGGCGAGCGGCTCCCCTCTATCCGGGCCCTGTGTCGGGAGCACGACGTCTCCAAAGCCACGGTGCAGCATGCTCTGCAAAGGCTGGAAGCTCAGGGGCTGGTGGAAGCGCGGCCCAAGTCCGGCCACTTCGTCTCGCGGCAATCGTCCCCGGTAAGGCAGCCTGTCACTCGGGCCCGGATAGAGGCGCCAAGGCCGGTGACGGTCAGCGACCTGCTGCAGGACATTATGCGCAGGAGTGCAGCCTTCGATCTGTTACCACAGCACCCGCCGGGTGATTTGCCTCCGGGGATCGTGGCGCTGAACCGCTCGATCGGGCGCTCGCTCAGGCGTCAGAGCGGGCAGGACTTTCAGTACTACGACGAACCGGCCGGAAGCTTCGAGTTGCGCTCGCAGCTCGCTTTGCATATCGCCCGGCGCGGGGGGCAGGGCGAGCCGGAGGCAATCTGTATAACTTCGGGATGCCAGCATGCCCTGTTCCTTGCCCTTATGGCCTGCTGCGATCGCGGCGACGTGGTGGCGGTGGAATCGCCTGGCTTTTACGGGGTGATGCAGATTATCGAGCAGCTGGGCCTGCGGGTGGTGGAAGTGCCGGCCTCCCTTGAAACCGGGATGGATATCGATGCACTTGAAGACGTATTGAAACGCTGGAAGGTCAGGGCCTGTGTGGTTTCCCCCGCGTTCGCCACCCCGGGCGGCGCGTTGATGCCGGCGAGTGCGAAGCAAAGGTTGTTGGCGCTGGCTGAGATTCATGACCTGGCGGTAATTGAAGATGACATATATGCGGATACCGCATTGGGGGTGGTACCGGATCCGCTCAAAGCGTTAGACCGGGATGGGCGCGTGATACTTTGCAGTTCCTTTTCCAAGAGTCTGTCGCGGGATTTGAGGCTGGGCTGGATTTCCGGCGGCCGCTGGCATGCGCGCATCCTCCACCTCAAGCTGATAACGCAACTGTCCAGCAGCCGATTTGTGCAGCGTGGCGTGGCTGAGTTTATCGCCGATGGAAGCTTTTCCGCGCATTTGCGCCGGCTGCGGATTGAGCTGCGAACACGGCGAGACCGACTGATTCAGCTGCTGCATAAATGGCCGGGAAATATCCGGGTGAGTCAGCCTCAGGGCGGCCTTGCAGTTTGGGTGGAGCTGCCCGAGGGGGAGAATACGCTTTCGCTCTATGCGCTGGCGCTACAGCAGGGCGTAGTGATCACACCGGGCCCGCTGTTTTCCGCATCCGGGCAGTTCAAGAATTGCCTGCGAATCAGTTTTGCCCATCCATGGGACAAAGCCCGTGAAGAAGCTCTGAACCGGCTGTCGTCGCTGCTGGCTTCGAAGTAGAAGTGATCGGTTATCAGGCCCGCTGGCGATATAAAAACGATGCCAGCACCAGTGAAGAAGGCAGCGGTAGGTCAGGTGCCAATTTTATGCCGGCAGGGTTTGCGAGTTTCCGGCTGAATCCTCCAGGTGATACTCTGGGGCTTAAATACTTTCCGCAATCGGCTGCTCAGCACTATGGAACAAATCCTCTCGAATCCGATGGCCCTGCTGGTGATGGTGGGCATCGTGTCGATTGCGTGTCAGTACCTCGCCTTCATGCTCAAGCTGCCGGCAATCCTGCCCCTGTTACTGGCAGGACTGGCACTCGGCCCCATTACCGGGGTGCTTGATCCCGACGCACTGTTCGGTGACCTGCTTTTCCCGCTGGTTTCACTGGCGGTTGCGATTATCCTGTTTGAGGGGGCGCTCACCCTCAAGCTTTCCGATATTGCCGGGCACGGCACCATGGTGCGCAATCTGTGCACGTTGGGTGCTCTGGTGACCTGGCTGATCGCCACGCCTGCTGCACACTATATGCTCGGCATGCCGATGCAGCTGGCGGCACTTTTTGGCGCCATTGTTACGGTCACAGGGCCGACGGTCATCGTGCCAATGCTGCGTACGGTGCGTCCCAATAGCCGGATTTCAAACATCCTGCGCTGGGAGGGGATCGTGATCGATCCGATTGGCGCACTGCTGGCCGTACTTGTCTACGAATATATCGTCGCGTCGCAAAGCCCGCTTGAGCACGCACTGGTGATTTTCCTTAAGGTGCTGGCGATTGGTTTCGGGTTAGGTTCGGTGATGGGGTATTTCCTCGGCAGTATGCTGCGGCACAACTGGGTGCCGCATTACCTGCGTAATACCGCCGTGCTCACCCTGATGCTCGGTGCCTATGCCGTGTCCAACCTGATGACCCATGAATCGGGCCTGCTCACAGTCACGGTAATGGGGATCTGGATGGCCAATATGAAAGGCCTGGATGTCGATGACATTCTCGAGTTCAAGGAAACCCTCAGCGTTCTGTTGATTTCCGCGCTGTTCATTCTGCTGGCAGCACGCCTGGAATTTTCCACCCTGACCCAGCTCGGGTGGGGAGCCCTGCTGGTGCTGGGGGCGATCATGTTTGTGGCGCGGCCACTATCGGTATTCCTGTCGTCTCCCGGGGCGGGGCTGAACTGGCGCGAGCTTGCGATGCTCAGCTGGATTGCGCCACGGGGTATCGTTGCCGCTGCGGTATCCGCACTGTTTGCCCTGAAGCTGGATACGCTCGGGCTGCCCAACTCCGAACTGCTGGTGCCGATGGTGTTCCTGGTGATCATCGCCACCGTTGTGTTTCAGAGCCTCACCGCCAAGCCCGTGGCCAAGTTACTGGGCGTTCGCGCTCCCTATCCGAACGGATACCTGCTGTTTGGCGGTGGCAAGTTTGCGCGGATGCTGGCAAAAGACCTGATTGAAAAGGGTGTGCCGGTACGAATTGCCGACACCAACTGGGATGCCATACGCGAGGCGCGTATGGAAAATATCCCCACCTACTACGGCAATCCGATTTCTGAGCATGCCAGCCTGACCCTGGATCTGTCACCGATAGGCAAGGTTCTGGTGCTGTCTCCCTACAAGCAGTTGAACCCTCTGGTGACCTATCACTTCGAGCATGTGCTGGGTAAAGGTGCGGTGCTCGGGCTTGGTCAGGGTGCGCAGGAGGGGCGGGCGAGCCACCAGGTGTCGGAAGAGTATGCAAGAAAGCTGGAGCTGTTTTCAGAGAGCGCAACCTATAGTCGCCTGGCCAGTCTGGTGGCGAAAGGTGCCACTATTCGCACCACGCGGCTGACGGATGCGTTTACCATCGATGACTATAAGGAAACCTACGGCAATCGCGCCACGCGCCTCTACGCGCTGGATCCGCAGGGGAAAATCCATATGTATACGGTTTCCCACGATATTGCGCTCAAGGCAGACTGGCAGTTGGTGAGCCTAATTGCGCCGGAAGAAAGTGCGGAATAATCGGTAATCCTGCTCAGCCCGGTATACCCATCGTCACACGGGCCTCGCCGGTACGTGTCTATCCCGCCCTATGTCCGTGAAATAGCGGAACGCTATTTCAGCTTTCGATCTTTATTGGGATTTGTTATCAGCAGATTTGGGATGGTCGGCTACTATCTAAGCCGGCGATTAGCGCGTTACTTTTGCTAACGCTCGCAGTTCTCAATGGAAGCGACCGGCAGTTGGTCGTCTGCCGACAAGATAATAGATCGACAATGATGGAGAACTCACGGATGGCAATCGTGAATATGGAAAATATCAAGGCGCTGTTCAACAACGAAATCAGTGCGGAGAACAAGCGCCAGGCCCTGAAGGAACTACTGATTCTGGTGTTGGCGCGCGGCTCCCGTGCTGACCTTCACATCCACGAGAGCGAAGTGGCCACGGCGCAAAAGGTAATCAAAGTTTACACCGGTGAGGATATCAGTGCCGCAGAACTGCGCGTTGCGGCGTCATCGGAAATATTTGAAAAGGCGCCGCTAAACAAGCACGTATCGCGGGTTGCCTCGAGTATCGACGGTGCGGACCGCATTATCATCATCCATGCCCTGAAGGAAGTCTTGAAGGCAGACGGCCACGTCCGCCAGACCGAGATTGACTTCTTCAATACCATGGCCGGTGCGCTGAAGCTCAAACCCTCGGAAATTGCCGGAATATCACTCGGCTAAAGTCACCTTCAGCGCCACCTTCAGCGGCGCCCTGAAAAGGGCGCCAATTGGCACATCATCTCTCAGTAGCTGTTCACTTCCGGGTCACGCGTCGCTGCCCAGGTTCAACCGGCGCGCGCGCCAAAAGCGGTTCTTCCAGTAGTAATCGGTCATTTTAGAAATGGTCACGCCTTTCGAGGTGGAGGCGTGGAAGAATTTGCCGTCCTCGATGTAGATACCTACATGGCGATCCCTGCGGCCAGTCTTGAAGAAGACCAGATCGCCCGCGCGCAGCTGGCCGCGTTTGACCGCCTCTCCGGCAAGCGCCTGATACTCGGTTGTGCGGGGCAGCTTGATGCCCAGGTGATCCCGGTAGGTGAGATACACCAGTGCCGAGCAGTCGATGCCGCGCTTGCTCATGCCGCCAAGCTGATACCGGGTTCCTTGCCACTCCCGGTGTTGTCGGTAGAGACTGGCCCGAACGGCCCTGGCGCTTGTAGTGCTCGCTTGCTGGTGCCGTGCGCCTGCCGTTAGTGGTGCTGGGGCGGGCGACACCGCGGGAATAGGTGAAGCCTCCTGTACAGCTATTGCCGTATCTTTTTGCGCCTGCTGATACGGAGCCAGGCTACAACCGGTCGTGGTGGCGATCGCCAAGAGCAGGGAGGGCAGTCTTTTATTCATCTGGGTACAACATCACGATGGCGGCTGGCGTCGAAAACCGGTCGACGGAGGAGTTTGATTTCTTGGGTGGTACCATCGTACCGTTTTGTTCTGAACCTGGGCTGAATACCCGCTGGCTTGTAAGCGAGCCTTATTTGTACTGCACCATGATTTCGTTCCTGCGTAGGAACGGTAGCGTCCATGGCGGGTTATAGCGCGCCAGTTCCGGCCTGCCGATGGGCTTCAGGCCTTTTTCGTTGATCCAGGCTTCCAGCTCCGCGGTTTTTTGCGCGACCTTCTGTGCGCCGGTCAACCCGGAGAAACGAATCACGGCATAGCGGGTTTCCGGAATCTGGCGGAGGGTTACTGCCGCGTTATTGGGGCGGGGCAGGGTGTCCATGGTGTATTGGCTGGGCATGACGAAGGAAACACGCCAGCGTCCGCCACTTTCCTGCAGGCTCACCGGTGCGGTCATACGGATCTTTTCCGAGCTGAGTTCCATGCCCACCGGGGCGGTCATCTGGATCTTCTCGCTGCCGCCGCTCGCCGCCGTGTTGTTGCCAAAGATGTAGTTGGCCAGCAATCGGAATCCCGTACCCGATGCCTCATCCATTGAGCCCGCCACCACTACTTCGGCCACGATCCTGGGCCCGTAAGTGCGCAGCTCGAATGGCGCGGATTGCTCGGTTACAGCGTATTCGGGTTCTTCAATCGCCATCGCATATCCCGCCAGTATTGCCAGAAACGCGCCCAGAAAAAGTCGAGCCATGCCGTGCTCCATCGGTTAGGGCCAGATTCGCCTTCCAGAGTATAGGAGTCGGCAGCAGCGCTTTAGTTTCGCAGGCCATCTGGTCTTCTCTTTTTCCATTGCGCTATTCCCTGTGCACCGCTCCTTATGCTTTTCCACGAAAGCTACTTTGGTCCGGCGCACTGATCTACCGCCGGGATTCCTGCGTATGTTCCTCAATTGAATCCGGGACTTGGCAGGAAATTACGATGAATGAATTGATCAGACTGGTATATGCGAGCAAGGCGGCGTTTCGGGCAGTACCGGTCACGCAGGGGGTCGAGCCATCGGTTGCCCGTATATTGATGCAGAGCCGCCGCAACAACAGCCAGGTCAATATCGGCGGTGTGCTGTACTTCGGAGACGGGTACTTTTTTCAGGCGCTTGAGGGCGATCGCAAGGTGGTCAACCAGGCCTACCAGCGCATCGCCGCAGATCCCCGGCACCGGGAAGTGACCATTTTATCGCTGAAAACTGTGCCGGATCGGCTATTTGCCGACTGGTCCATGAAGTATGTTCCGGTCGAGCAGGCGGTGCGGGCATTTGTACGCGACCGGGGTTATCTGCGCTTTGAGCCGTTGCAGTTCCAGGAAGAGGAAGCCGAAGCCCTGATCAAGCTGTTCCACCAGCAGCGCAGCGGTGAGGCGCCGGATATTGAGAAGAAATCGGGCTGGTTTGGTTTACGTGCGTTGCTGCCCCGCAAATTTGGCGGTTCTGCCGGCAGGTAACCGGATGGAATCTGCTCATCGTCCACTTGCGGAGGCGCGGCGCTGATTAGTGGACACTTACTTCATGTTGAAGATCCTACCGTTGGTTCGCGGCAATTCGAGATTTATCGCCGCGGCAACACGGTGCCAGGTCGCCCGGGGTTTCGGCGGAACGGCGACACCCTCGACAACCCCAAGCGAGTGATTATTTTTTGCTCCTCGTATAGAGTGCGGAATTGCCCGTTTTTTCTTTGCTGCCCATCACAGTTTTGGTTAAGCTTTGCGGCCGATGATTTTCGCGCCAACAGGAACTGTATCGATGGATTTTACCGGCTATCTCCGTGTGCTCGCCAAGAATGATGGCTCTGACCTCTACCTCAGTACCGGTGCACCGCCCTGTGCCAAATTCCAGGGCGTACTCAAGCCCCTGAGCAAAGAACCCCTTGCGCCCGGCGAGATCGAGAAGATCGCCATGGAAATCATGGACGAGGAGCAGCGGGAGGAGTTCAAGCGCGAGCTGGAAATGAATCTGGCAATGACCATCCCCAATGTGGGGCGCTTCCGCATCAATATCTTCTGGCAGCGCAACCAGGTTTCCATCGTTGCACGAAATATCGTCACCGAGATCCCCAAGTTTGATGACCTGAAATTGCCGCCCATCCTCAAGGATGTGGTGATGGCCAAGCGCGGCCTGGTGTTGTTTGTTGGCGGTACCGGTTCCGGTAAATCCACCTCGCTCGCCGCGTTGATTGATCACCGCAACACCAACAGCGGTGGCCATATCATTACCATCGAGGATCCGGTGGAATATGTGCACCGCCACAAGAAGAGTGTAATTAACCAGCGCGAGGTGGGGGTGGACACCCGCAGCTTCCATGCGGCCCTGAAAAACACCCTGCGCCAGGCACCGGACGTGATCCTGATCGGCGAGATCCGCGATCGCGAGACCATGGAGCACGCCATCGCCTTTGCCGAAACCGGCCACCTGGCGATCTCCACCCTGCACGCCAACAACGCCAACCAGGCCCTCGACCGGATCGTGAACTTCTTCCCCGAAGAGCGCCGCCCACAGCTGCTGATGTCGCTGTCACAGAATATCCGCGCGTTCGTGTCCCAGCGCCTGGTGCCCACGGTGGATGGCAAGCGCTGTGCCGCGGTGGAAATCCTGCTGGGTACTCAGACCATCAATGAGCTGATCCTCAAGGGCGAGTTCCACAACATCAAGGAGATGATGGAGAAGTCGGAAAACCTCGGTATGCAGACATTCGATGGTGCGCTGTTCAGGCTTTACGTCGAAGGCCGGATCAGCCACGAAGAGGCGATCAAGAACGCAGACTCGGCCAACAACCTGCGCCTGCGCATCAAAATGTATGAAGAGGGCAAGAAGCCCAAAGTGGTGGCTGCAGAAGCGGATAGCGAGAGTGGAAAAATCGCGAAGGCAGCGGCTGGTTTCGAGCTGTCGCTGGAAGCACTGGACGAGGAAGAAGAGGAGCTGCTGAATTACTGATTGTCCTGCAGTCCATGATAAAAGGGGCCACTTGCTGGCCCCTTTTATGTTTCAAGTTTCATGTCGGAAGGGTTATTGCCTTGTCCCTCCTGCCGTCCGGATTTGTTGTCCCTAGCGAATAAACCGGATCCAGCGCCATAGCCTCAGCACATCCAGCAGTGCTCCCGCCACATAAGTCAGGGCCGCGGCCTTCAATACGCTGTTTGCCGCACCGATCAGGTTCTCCGGCAGGTAGCCTTCTTTGAGTATCGGCAGGGCTTTATTGAAGCTCGCATCAAATTCTTCCGGCAGTATCGCCACGTACATAAGCGCGGAGCTCAGCATGGTGATCACCGCGACTGCGCCCATCCACAAGGCCATCGCCGGGCTCTTGATAGCGAAAGTAAGGATGGGAGCGAAAACCAGGATGCCGGCGCCAATCCGTTTGATCTGGTGGGCGCGTGTCAGGTACCTGTCTCGCAGTTTGGAAACCGGCTCCTCTTTGCAGAACTGGATCGCGTGGCCAATTTCATGCGCCGCAACCGCCACCGCGGTTACCGATTTTCCGTGGTAAATCTCCGGGCTCAGGGCCACGATTTTTTCGCTCGGGGAGTAGTAGTTTTCGTTCGGGTTGGCCTTTACCACCTTTACCCCCTCGAGCTGGTAGCGCTCGATCAGGTGTTCGGCCAGCTCGGCACCAGAGCCGGGCATATCCGCGATTTCCTTTGAGTGCCGCCAAAGAACAAAACGTACCCAGAGTTGCGGGCCGGCAATGAGGGTGACTATGGCCAGGGCGATCAGGATGTAAGGCATGTCTCGATTTGATACTCAGGTAAGGCTGGTGGGCCCAGTCTAACGCTATTTTTACGGCATGCTACACAAGGTATTGAGCGACAGGACTGAGAGTTGAGTCCCAGACTGAAAAATCGGTCATTCGATCCGGGGGGCTACCTCGGCGCGCCATGGTACGACCGTCTAATCTTGCTCCGTTCACCGCGTTAAAAAAAATAAAGTCATAAATACGATGATCGGAGAAAACATCATGCACAAAGCCAGTCTATTTGTTTCCCTCGCTATTGCGTCCGCACTGTGCTCCATACATACCGTAGCAGCACCCGCCAAAGGCACTGCCGCCGGCGACAGTATCACCATGGGGTTTGCCGCGGACTGTACCGGCAATACGTTCTTTACTGGCGGATTTTTCTGCCTGCTGGGTGGAGATCAGCCGGAGCACAGCTGGTTTGACGGCTGGGACAGCAGCGTCAACAGTGTCCACGACAAATACAAGGCCATAGACCCGAATGTCGCGGCCAACAAAAATGCTGCCCGTTCCGGCGCCGAGATGCGCGGCGGTGGTGACAGTTTCAGCGTGCAGGCGGATCGGATCCTGGGCGAAACGCTGGTCGCGGATCATGTGGAAGTGGTGCTTGGGGGCAACGATATCTGCAATCGCGATTGTGTCGATCCGGCCAACTGTTCGGATCCGCTCCTGACCGAGAGCGAGTGGCGCGGCGCCGTGCAGGCGGGGCTCGACAAGCTGGTCAACGGCCTGCCCAGTGGTTCCACTGTCGTGCTCGGGTCGGTGCCGCGGGTGCAGGATCTGCGCGCCGCCGGTATCGCCAAACAGAGCGGTAACTGGCGCGTCAATTGCGAAAGTGTCTGGTCCACCTTCGGTATCTGCCGCATTGCAACCAACGGGGGTACCATGAACGGTGAAACGTTTGCGGTACGCAACGCCGGTATCGAGGCCGCGCAGCGCCTGTACAACGAGGTACTGCAGCAGGAGGCGTCCGCCTATAACGGCACGAATGGTGTCGAGGTGGTGGCGGAATATTCCGGCGCCAACCAGTCCAATGTGGGCACCTTCCAATTCGGTAAAAACGATATCGATGGAGGGGACTGCTTCCACCCCAGCGTGCGCGGGCAGAACACCGTGGCGAACCTGATGTGGAACGGTAACCCGGACAAATAACGCTCGGGCGGTGAACAGGGCTCCTCGCGGAGCCCTTATTTTGGTTCAGGGCAACACCGGTACCTGTCCTTATTCCCCGGCACTAGTCTGACTCATCCTCATCGCCCGTATTGTCCTGGCCTTCCGGCTGCTCGAAATAGCCCTTGTCCTGTACCACGTATTGCACCCGCTGCGGCAGCCCGTTGCGCATAAAGGTCACATCGATCATCTCGCCACTGGTGAGGGCATCCCACAGCTGGTTCTGGCCACTGTGCACCCAGCTATCGTTTACCCGCACCACCACGTCGCCTTCCTCGAAGCCCAGTGCCGTGAAAAACTCGCTGTCGGCGATGCCTTCGAGTCGCAGCAGGTTATGGCCATCCACCACGTGCTCCGCCGGGACGAACTTCTTTTCCAGTTCGGCGCGATTCTGCAATTGCTTCTCCAGCCATTCCTGACCCAGCGGCAGTACCCCGGAAGGCGGGATCAGCTTGCGGGTTTCACCGTCCGGCTGCTCAATACGTCGCATGGTTTCCTCGTCCCGCTGGGTGGTCGTGGTCTTGGGTACCCGCACATAACTGTCGTCGCCACTGTGCAGGGTTAACCGCTCCAGGTGGTCGTTCACCTGCAGGATGACATGGCGCTGGTGCACCCGCTGCAGGCTGACGCCTGGCATCAGCGTGTCGCCGGGGGAAAAGCGGCCAGCCGATGCCTCGCGGATGCGGATCAGTGCCGTGGACTGCTCGGGCTGCGAGGAGACGCTGGTGCCGTTCAGGCGCAATGGCAGATCGGTCTCGGCGATCCCGTTGGCGGACTGGCGCCAGCGGTCGGCATCGGCATGAGGGCTGGATGGATCGTGCCCCAGGCGCTGCAGCTCCTGATCAATCCACATGGCGTAGTGCTCCTGCGTACGCGGGCCTTTGACATAGAGCCCGTTCACAAACACCACCGGCACGCTCTGCAGGCCGAGGGTTCGCGCCAGCGCAGAATCAGCCGCAACCTGATCGCGGTATCGGGCTTCGTCGAGGCAGCGTGTGAACGCGTCCTGCGTATATCCCTGCTGTGATGCCAGCTGGGTGAAGACCTTGTCATCCAGAGCTTTGGCCCGGGTGTAGAGGCCGTCTGCATAGGCCCAGGGCATGCCCTGCTGGCTGGCGCAGTGCATCGCCACCGCCGCTTGCGTACCCTGGCGGTGGTAGTGCATGGGAAAGTCGAAGGGCGCCACGGCTATCCAGCCGGCGTAGCGCTCCAGTAATTCGCGCAACACCAGGTTGGTGGATGCACAGTGCACAGACTGGTAGGAACAGAACACCGCGAGGGTGACGGGGGCCGTGGGATTGCCGCGCAGGGGACGCCCGCCGGTGTCGATTGCGAGCCTGGGAGGCTGGGGGTGGGGGAGCAACCAGTCGACGGTGGCCTGCTCGCCGGTGGCGGCAGGTGAGGAGAGCCTGGCATCCACCATCGACTTCAGGGCATTGAAGCGCAGTTGGTACTCGGCCAGTGCCAGGTCGTGCCGTGCGAGGCGAATTTCTTGATCCACTTCCTGCAGGGTGATTGCGCTGTTGCCGATGCGCGCTACCACCTGGTCGCCACCGGTTTTCGGGGCGGGTACTTCCTGTACATCAGAACCGCAGGCTGTGAGCAGTGCCACCAACAGCATCGGCAGCAGCCGCAGGGCGGGGCGGCAAGGCAGAGAGTCCAGAGTATCCATGGGGTTTGGTCCGCTGGTTATTATTCTGTAGGGAGTTCTATCACAAGGCGTCCGGACTCTCTACCAAGCACTCTGCACCTCGTGCATAGCGGCGCGGAAATTAACATCAAAGTATCAATTGTAATGGTCTGAGAATCACGGACCTGAACCCGGGTCTTAAGGTTTACGCATTCGATAGTGGCATTTAGTGAGCCGGCGGCGTGAACCCATCTTCCCTGGTGTCTGGTTGGGCACTTTCAGCTTGATTCTGGCTTAATGGCATTAAATATTAGATGCAGCGCTATTTAGGTGTGAATTGATAAGTGCTCTGGCGAAGGTTGCCTTATTTATTTGAGGCAGGTATTGCCAGTTGTGATTATGAAGAAATAATTGGGGATAAATAGATGCCGCTTGCAAAAGGTATAGACTGATAAATTACCAGCAAGGTGATATAGATTGTCGGTTTTCCGTCCGTTTTGTTGGCGTTGTTCCATATGGAAATGGGGTTTTTTTATGTTGGCTGGGTTTCTTAACGGCATAGTCTCGAGAGTATTTACACGCAGATATCTTGGCGTTGCACCGAGTTTTCCCGGCGAGACACCTTCTGAGGTGTACTTTTCCAGACGGGAGTATTACCAGGGGGAGTTGGGGAAACTTATTTCGCGTTCTGAAAAACTATCAATTGCGCGCCTGGCTTCATTTTCTTGTTTGTTGTTTTTTTTATTTTCGTTTTTCCTGGGGGATTCGGAAGCTTTTGGTTTTATTGCTTTAATTGGGTTGGTGGTGGCTTCCTTGCTATTGTACGTCTTGTCTGTGTTTTTTTATTCTTCAAATAATAAGAATATTTGTTTACTTGAGAATCTCGTAAAAATAAATACTCAGGGACTTGCGAGAATTCGCAGAGATTGGGCCGCTATTGATCCGGTTTCAGAAGGTATTGAATTTGGTGGTCGGGACGTGAGTGATGATTTGGGATTGTTTGGGGAGGCTTCACTTGCTCAGCTTGTCTGCAATCATTCATCTTCACTCGGCGATCAAAGAGTGGCGGACTGGTTGGAGTTTTGCCCTACATTGGAAGTTATCCGCCTGAGGCAGAAGGCTGTCGCGGAACTTCGGTCTGACATTGACACGGTTCAAAAAATTTCGGCTGCTGGAATAAATCATAGGGAGCGGCAGCCTACCTTGAAAGCCGTGAATGATTGGCTAAAAGGTGAAGTCTTTGTTCCTAAGTCGATCAATGCAGTGGCCGCCGTCAATTGCGCCCTATTATGTTTGGCCTTGGTTATGGTCTTCCTGGAGTTAATACCATTTTTTATGGTGTTTCCTTTTTTTCTGGTTAATGTATTTCTGATTCTGTTCAGCAGGAATGCGTACTCGAAAGCCTTCTCAGAAATGGAGAGGGTCGAGCCTGGTATCCTGGTTGTTCGCGACTTGGTTAAGTTGTTGGGGGATTGCAATTTTTCTAGCGAACTACTGATAAAGGAGCATCAAAGGTTGTTCTCCGGTGATGTAAAGTCGAGCGTTGTATTGGATGATTTTCAGGCGCTTGTTCACAATAGTCGTTTGCGCTTTAACCCTATACCATATGTATTGTTTCAGCTGGTGTTCGCATGGGATGTTAGGGTTTTGCTTAAGGTTAAGGCTTGGCATTCTCGTTTTTCGAGTGACTTGACTAAATGGATAGATGCAATTTCGAATATTGAAGCTTGCAATTCAATAGCTGTGTTGAATTATGAAAACCCCGGTTGGAGTACGCCGCTTTTTTCACATGAGCCCGTAATAGATATTGTAAAGGCTGGGAATCCGCTGTTGGATCCTGAAGTTAATGTCACTAACGATATAAATATTTATCCCCCCAAAAAACTGATAATGATTACCGGGTCAAATATGGCGGGTAAAACAACGTACATGAGGACTTTAGGTTTAAATGTAAAGTTGGCATTACTTGGTGCGAATGTTTGTGCTGAAAAGATGGTCACCGCAAGGTTTGTTGTTTTGACAAGCATGCATGTCAAGGATTCATTGAAAGATGGGGTTTCATATTTCATGGCGGAGCTTGGCAGGGTTAAGGTAATCATCGATGCAGTGAGGAGGGTAAGGTATGGAGAGCCACCCGTTTTATTCCTGCTGGATGAAATCCTGAAGGGGACGAACGGGTCGGAGCGAGAGGTGGCGGTAGTCAGTATCTTGTCAGAGCTTTGTAAGTTTGGAGCATTAGGAGCTCTCACTACGCACGATGTTTCGATTGCTTCTTCAAAATGTTTAGACAAATTTACGAGCCGGATATTTTTTGAAGAAAAGTATACTGATGGATCTGGCATGTTGGATGATGGTTCAGTCTCATTCGATTACAGGGCGAAGCCTGGAATCGTCAAAAATACAAATGCCCTGAAGTTGCTTAATCTGGTGGGTGTAAGAATCTGTGAAGATAGCAGGATCGAGTGAGACAAACATCCGGGGCGTGAATTTTTTGATCCTCTTCTGCAGGGGGCGCAGTTACTGGTGTGTACTAAGAGCTGGTCGCCATTGGTTTTCGGGTAGGGTGCTTTCAGCATCTCAAAACCGCAGGGCGGGGCGGCGTAAAAAGCAGCGCCACGCCAGCCTGCCTGCGCGGGGGATGGCTTAAAGCCAGCCGGGCCCCTGCGGAACAATGCCCGTTGGATTGAGTGCTTTAATCGAATAGTAGCCGGCCTTGATATGCGCAAGGTTTACCGTACCCTGCACGCCCTCTAATGCGAGGATGCGGTGCATATAGCGATGCAGGTTTGGCATTTCCCTGAGCGTATTGCGGTTGCACTTGAACAGGCTGTAATACGCCGCATCAAAGCGCACCAGCGTGACGAACAGGCGAATGTCGGACTCGGTGAGCGTCTCCCCGAACAAAAATGCCCGGCAGTCGTCGAGCCGTGACTCCAATTCATCCAGCGCCGCGAACACACGGGTATAGGCCTCGCTGTAGGCAAATTGCGTGGTGGCAAATCCGGCCTGGTAAACACCGTTGTTCAGGTTGTCGTACAGGTAGCTGTTCAACCCATCGATATCCGCCTGCAGCTCCGCCGGATACAGGTCTGGCCCGCCGGCGGTGGGGGGGACGAGGTGCGAGAAGGCACTGTTGAACATACGCACGATATCCGCTGACTCGTTGTTGACGATGGTTCCCGTCTGCTTGTCCCACAGCACCGGCACCGTTGCGCGCCCGGTAAAATCAGGATCCGCCCGCGTGTAGAGTTCGTGCATGAAACGCGCGTCATTCAGAGGATCATTGTCGCTGCCGCTGAACCCACCGAATCCCCATCCCTGATCGGTGAGCACCGGGTTGACGACCGACACGCCGATCACTTCGGTCAGCCCCTTCAGCTGTCTCGCCATCAATGCACGGCTGGCCCAGGGACAGATATACGCCACGTACAGATGGTAGCGGCCGGGTTCCGCCCGGAATCCGCCGCGTCCGGTAATGCCGGCCGATCCATCCACCGTTACCCAGTTGCGGAAGGATGACGTCTGCCGGATAAAACGGCCGTCGTCATCCGCGTGCTGTACCGGTTGCCAGTTTTCTTTCCAGATACCATTTACCAACATGGTTTCGCCTCGTCTTGATGCAGGGTTTCGCCCCCGGAACCGGGGGCGAAAGAGGAATGGCAATGGTTAGGCCGCGCGGCCCGCAGAGAGCACCGCATCCCGGTCAACGCCTCCGGCGACCACGCTACTCAGGGCATTATCAACGGCGAGTGCACCGCCTCCCTGGATGGCCAGTGCCAGGGTCGCGCCGAACAGCGCCAGCGCGTATTCGTAACCGTTGTTAGTGAGGAAGAAGCCGTTGCTGATATGGGCACTGAAGATCGCCACCAGCATGGTGAGCGCACTCACTGCAGCGGCCGGGCGGGTCAGCAGGCCGAGCACCAGGGCGAGACCGCCAAAGAACTCCGCGCTGCCTGCGAGCAGGGCCATCAGGTAGCCGGGCGCCAGGCCGATGCTCTCCATCCACTGGCCGGTACCTTCCAGACCGTAGCCGCCGAACCAGCCGAACAGCTTCTGCGCGCCGTGGGCGGCGAGGATGATGCCCACCGGTACGCGCAGCGCCAGTACGCCCAGGCCAGCGTTTGAGTCCAAAACCTTGTTGATCAATTGCGTAGTCATAACCGTTCTCCGAGTTGTTGGGTTTGGGCGTGGTGTAGCAACCTCACCAGCTTGGAATGCAGTCTAATCACAACGTTATGACCTATAAATGTGCACCATGTTGATCTACTATCAACAAATTGTTGGGAATAGGGGGCCTCCCGTGGATCGGATAACCGTTTTGAACGCCTTTGTGGCGGTCGCCGACGAGGGCGGCTTTAGCAAGGCCGCAGACAAGCTCGGGCTGTCGAACCAGCTGGTGAGCAAATACGTCGCGCAGCTCGAGGAACACCTCAAGGTGCGCCTGTTCAACCGCACCACGCGGCGTGTGCACCTGACGGAGGAGGGCGAGCAGTGTTATCAGTTTGCGCAGCAGATTCTGGAAAGCCTCCGGGATATGGAGGGCCAGCTGGGGCAGATGCAGAGCGAAGCCCAGGGGCTGCTGCGCATCAGCGCCCCGGTGACCTTTGCCACCCGCCACCTGGCGCCAGTGATCCGGGATTTCAAAAGGGATCACCCGGCCGTCGGCATTGAGCTGCAGCTCAACGACCGCAAGGTGGATGTGGTGGAAGAGGGATTTGATGTGGCGCTGCGGATCGGCAAGCTGAAAAGCTCATCGCTGATTGCCAGGCGACTGGCACCGATACGCCTGGTGGTTTGCGCCGCACCGGAATACCTGCAGCGGGAAGGCGCACCCGAGACCCCGGAAGACTTAAACCCGGCACACTACCTGCGCTACAGCTACCTGGAAAACGGTGCGGGGGAATCCCGCCTGATGACCGCGCTGAAAAGATCCCAGCCTGCCAGTGCCGCAAGCATCTCCAGCAACAATGGCGAAATCCTGATGCAGGCCGCCATTGCCGGAGAAGGCTACGTATTGCAGCCGACGTTTATCGTTGGCGATGCGATCAAATCCGGCAGGCTCCAGGTCATCTTGCCAGAGTTTGCGCCGGAGCCGCTGGCGCTCTACGCGGTGTATCCGCACCGGAAATTACTCGCCACCAAGCTCAGGGTGTTTATTGATTTTATCAGCACCTGTTTTGGTGATCCGCCGTACTGGGATGCGTTTGATTAATTGCCGGTGGCACCAGGCCGGCAGTTGTCTGTACGGGCCTTGCCAGGCGCGCTAAACATCGCCATAAACCTTGACGGTCTGTCCACTGGCGCTGCTTTGCTGCGCCAGGTGGATCAGGCGGATATTCCACAGGGCCTGCTCTGCACTTACCGGTACTTCAGCGCCATCCAGAATCGCACTGGTCAGCTGACGATAGTAATGCTGATAGCCACCGGTTTCGGTCGCGAATGGTGTTCCCGCTTCGGCCGAGTACAGCTGGCCATGGTGCTCCGGACTCTCCTGTGCCCAGTTTGCGTGTACCGGTAGCGTTCCTGCCTTGAGGCGCTCTTCCTGCGGATCCAGGCCGTGTTTGATAAAACTCCCGGCCGTACCCTGTACCTCGAAGCGCAGGTTCGGCGCGGCGCAGAAAGGGCTGCTGCGCAGTACCGCGATATGCTCCGGGTAGTGCAGGGTCAGGTGGAAAAAATCATCCACTTCTGCCTGTGGCCGCAGTGCCTTTACCTGTGCGGTGATCGCAGAGGGTGGGCCGAACAGCTGCAGCGCCTGGTCGAGCATATGGGGCCCCAGGTCGAACAGGATGCCGCCACCCTCCACGTTGGCCTCACGCCAGCGCTTGCGCACCGCGGGGCGGAAGCGGTCGAAATGGCTTTCAAAATAGCGCACATCGCCCAGGCGACTTTCGGCAATAAGTTTCTGTACCGTGAGGAAGTCACCGTCCCAGCGGCGGTTGTGGTACACGCTCAGTACCCGCTGCTGTTGCTTGGCCAGTGCGATCAGTTCCTCTCCCTGTTCGACACGGGTCACGAACGGCTTTTCCAGCACCACATGCTTGCCCTGCTCAAGGGCGAGTCTGGCCAGGGCAAAGTGTACTGCGTTGGGGGCGGTAATGATTACCAGGTCGGCATCTGAGTCCGTCAGCAGGGTTTCTGCCTCCTTATAAACCTCGACCCCGGGGTGCTGTTGCTGCACCTGTTCGCCCTTCGAGGTGCTGACCGCGGTAAAGCGGAAGGGCGCCATGTTCAGGATAAACGGCAGGTGGAAGGTGGTGGCGGAAAAGCCATAGCCGATAAGGGCGGTTTTGATTTCAGTGGTTGCGCGCATGGCGATGTTGCCTCCAATGTCCTGCTGCTTGCGGTATGCGTCTCCAAATAATGGGATGCCTTGTGGCTCTTCGCGGCCCCTACCTGGAGACGGCTCAAACTTCCCCATTTCCTTTAGCAATAATCGCGTTCAACAGATCAGCAGTAAACAGCGATTTTGACCAGTACTGCCGGCCGCCGGGTTTGGCCACCAGGATCAGCCTCAAATCGGTTTCAATAGCCCGCTCGATATCCGGCTACAACAGCACGGTTTGCATATTGGCATTCTGTGTCTGGATACCATCGTCAACTATGGTTAACGTCACTTCGCTACCGGCACGTTTACCCCACATCTGCCGTGTTAACCACCAGACTTGCCGGAATCGAATATGCAGCTGCTCCAGGATCGCCAGGGCGATTAACGCGTAACTGGCGACTTTAGGTTGCTCGGTGAACTGCAGTAACCCTGCACCCGCCCGCCGTAAGCAGTAATGCCGGGAACAGATAGCTGGGCTTGGCGCCGTTCCCATGGGGTAAAGACTGGTCGAAACACTCGGCAAGGTATTCTCGGGATATGGTAAATTGGGTGTTAAACGGTTGCACGAGAGCCGCTGATTGTTTTGGATTGCTTGTCAGGTCTGGAATGCCTTCTCCTGATTAATCTAGATAGATCAGTTTGGGGCTTCCCCAACCCTAACAGGCTGCGTATTCAGTGTCGGTGATCTATATCCCTAGGGGCCAGGTTTCCGGCGGCTCCTGCTTGCCACAGCTCTCTGTGAGATCCAGGGGTTCGAGTGCTGTAGTGTCATCCTGGTGAGGGGCCACATCGAACTGCTCATCTTCGAGGAGGATGCCGTCCTGATGTAGCCTCTGATTGCGTGCACGCATCATTCCAGAAACTGCTCCACCGGCTGCTGCTGGTAGGGCTCAATGATACCCATAACCGCGGTTTAGCAGTAGCGCTGCTGGTCGCCGTATCGGGTCATGCAGGCATAGCGGTTGCGTGCGCGCTGCAGCCTCCGGGACGACCTTGTCGGAATTGGACAGAATGGTATCTGCGGAGCGGTATATGCTGTAGCGGAAAGCGCTGGAAGACTATAAGTGCTTCGCGCGCGCTGGCGTCCCCATCAAGCCAGCCCTCAAAGCTGTTGATGCGATATACGTCGGATCAGTCCCTTCGACGATCACTGCATCGACAACCTGTTCCTCAATCATTTGCCGGGAAATCTGGGCCTGCACTGTATAAAAGTCGTGGGTGCCGTGGCTCCCCTCATCGAGCAGAATGAACTGGTGACTCGCGGCTTTTGCCTGCAGCGTACCATAGTGGCCATAACCGCCGTGAAGGGGGAGGGCGTAGCTGTGCGCAGCTCGCCATATTGCCCTAGTGTCTCCTGGCCCCAGTTTGCGGTCATCGGTAAAAGACCTGCCTTGAGACGATCCTCCGGTGGATTGAGGCCCAATGAGGTCGCTGCGCCTTTACTTATGCGTGATCGCCGTAGGCAGGCCAAACAGCGCAGTGCCTGATCGAGCGCGTGTGGCCCGAAGACGAAAAGAATACTGCCGCAGGCGCGCTACAGCCTCATGCTTAAACTCTGGGCTGTACTTTCCGCGCTGTACTTGCTGCGCTTGGTCATGAACACTCCTTTGGCATGGTGTGCCTCTTTTAAGAAGTGTCCGCAGTAACGGGGTAGAACTCTTGTTGATCTATGGGCTACAGTGCATTTTAGATGCCTCTGCTTTTTGCTAGCTGTTTTATATACTCTTTTTCGAGAGAAGATTTTTTTGGCTCATCCATAATTGGTTTTTTCGTAAGCCTCGCCCATATATTCCATGGTATTTTATAAAATTCAATCGGCTCAAGATCTTGTAGCTTTGAGTTTTCAAATAAAAGAGAAATGTTCATTCTCTCATCGAGGCTATAGATGGAGCTTCCAGTCGGCAAAGCAGGCAGGTGGTCAGATGTAATATATATGATGCTTTCCGGGTCAAGTCTTTGTAGTTCTCTTATGTAATTAGCTAAAGCATCTGTCCGATAATAAAATTGGTTTGAAATTTTTTTGATCGCCTCAATGTTAGTATTTACCT
The DNA here is from genome assembly GCF_048323715.1 of Microbulbifer weihaiensis. Lineage (NCBI taxonomy): Bacteria > Pseudomonadati > Pseudomonadota > Gammaproteobacteria > Cellvibrionales > Microbulbiferaceae > Microbulbifer > Microbulbifer weihaiensis. Next base: position 354,572 of record NZ_JBLWFL010000004.1, on the reverse strand, counting down.
CAATGCGATCTGGGCGATCTTTGAGGTTCCGTCTAAAGGGGATGTGGCCATACATTCCCAGAACATAGTTTATAAAAGGTTTCGCATGGCTTTCCAGTCGATGCGAAACTTTGGATAGGTTGTATCTTAATAAATCGCCATCAAATATTTGTACGTCATTAGGATTCTTCCTGAAGGATTTTGTTTCTTCAAGAAAATCGACAGAGCCAAACCCGATACTCTTGTAGGCATTTCTTGAATTGAAGTAAATTGAGCTGGTAGCTATCGTTGCAAATGCTTCATATCCTTGTTCATTTAGAGAGGAAACAAAGCTTTTCATTGGTTTTCCACCAAGAACATTAAAATCGATAGAGCCAATTTGGGCTAAAGCGGGAAGGCCTACCAATAATTCAAATTCCGCTTGTGCGGTGCCCCCGCCGTACACGGGGGATAGTGTCCTTGAAAAGGTGGCGCCATCAAGAAGATCTGAAAGTGCCGGCGCCAGTGGTGATGTTTTGAACTGGGTCCCTTTTATAAGCCGAGGGTCAATAAAACTTTCTAGTACAATATAGTGAATATTACGCAGGCTATGAATTTCCCCTGGGAATAATTGGGTTTCTGGCCAGGATTGAGCATCTCCAGATATTTCCTCAAAGAGCTTTTGATACTGATCTTCAGTCGACTTGTAGTAAAGGAAGCTGGAAATGCGTCCGTTAAGTTGTACCGTCTTTGCTTCCGAGGAGTGACGTTTGATGATGTAGGGCGAGATTATACTTGGGTTTAGTGTTAATAGAATTGTGCAGGCTGCTAATACTCTAAATATATTTTTCTGAGTGGATCCTGCGTGGCGATCTCCCTTTATATTCTTCGAGAGTAATACTGAAGATAAAACCAAAGTGCCCGCTGTCAGTAGGCTCCCGGTTATTGCTAAATGTGGCGCTGACTCGAGTAGACCGGAAAAGGAGGATATATCCGAGATCCTGGGGAGGCGACCGAGAAAAAAGAATGTCGCGTCAATCAAAATGTATAAAGAAATAATAACGATGGTCGGAGATAAAATTCGAAGAGCTTGACGTTTAATTGTTGAGCAATATAAGGATAGAGTAATTAGTATAACAATTATGGATTCTGGAACGATCGAGGAGTAAAAACTTTCTAAGCCATACCATAGTCTAGGAGCCCAAACTTTAGAGGTGAAGGTGTAAGTTCCCCAGGCGAAAATGGCAATGGATAGCGAGGCCAGACTCCCGACCCATATATTGTCAGGGTTGGGATAAAATAATGTTTTTTCCCGCATGATGATCCATTTTCTCATAAACGTGCCCTTGCAAAGTAGTTGCACTTTCTTGTCAACGCTAGTGGGTAATGGTTGGTACATAAAGTGATTCCATTTTCTCTCTCCGAGCGAGAGTTGGGCCTTCTTGATTTACTTAATTTCCGGCATCTACAGTGTGGGGTGTTATCCTTGTGTTGAAAAAATTTCCATTGGTGTCGCACCATTAAGTACTGGAAGGTTGTTTTTCGTTCCTGACTTACTTTTGCTGCTATAGCGTTTGCGCATCTCGGGGCGGAAGCGGTCGAAATGGCTTTCAAAATAGCGCATGTAGCCCAGCCGACCATCGGCAGTCAGTTTCTGTACCGTCAGGAAGTCCCCGTCCCAGCGGCGTTTGTGGTACACGCTCAGCACCCGCTGCCAATGCGGCCCTGTTCGATACGGGTCACGAAGGGCTTTTCCAGTACTGCACGCTTGCCCTGCTCAAGGGCGAGTTTGGCCAATGCACAGTGTGCGTCGTTGGGGGCGGTAATGATTGCAGGTCGGCATCGCTGTCCGTGAGCAGGGCTTCGGCATCCGCATACACGGCAACATCGGGGTGTTTCGGTCGTACTTGCTCGCCCTTCGAGGTATTGACCGCGGTGAAGCGGAAGGGCGGCAGGTTCAGGATAAACGGCAGGTGGAAGGTGGTGGCGGAAAAACCGTAGCCGATGATGGAGGTTTTGATTTCCGCGGTTTTCGGCATGTTAAGGGCTACCCTGTTTTCCTTGTAGAGCTGTCTATTATTGGTGAGTTTTCTGAAGAACTTAATGGATTCCATATTCGGCCATGCATTGTTGATCAATGATATTAATTTTTATAGATCATTTGGGCGAAGATTTGCCGCCCACTCCGCCTCTTCTTACGAACTCTATTGATTCTGCAGAGATGAAATTGTATTTCCCGGTTTCATCTTCATTCCAGCCTGAAGTGACTACTGCTAGCGCGTTACCATCTTGGTCTATCACAGGTGCACCGCTAAATCCGGCTAATGCGATCGGGTCTTTCAGGGCAATATCGTATGACGCGAACGGTTCCATACCGACAATATCTACAATTTGCGCGGGCCACATCCTCTGCAAACAGTCGGCTTCTGCATATTCACATCCGGCAATGTAGACCAGCTCTCCAATTTGGGGGGGCTGATCTCTGAAGCTCAATATTTTCGCGGGAAAGTCTGGTTGTTCGATTGTATTCAGGGCCAACACGTCGAGATTAGTGCGCCCCATTGCTGGCAGGAAGTTACCTGAAATGCCAATGGAGTTTTCAGGTTGGGTGCGGGGGTGAGCTATCCAGTGTTCTATTGCGTTATCCAGCTCTTGCGGTTCGATCTCTGGCGATACACCTCCTGAATCGCCGATCAAGTGTCTGGCGGTTAGAAGTAGTGGTTTATCATCCGGGCCTGTAACCAAGAAAGCACTCGCGCCATACAATGAAGTATGCCCTTTAAAGGACGCGGCGTTGGTTAGTACGATTTGGGGATAGTCAGTTGGTGCTGATAAGGCGAGCAGTTCGCCAGTTTTAATGGGATCAGCGTATAAAGTTTGATAAATCGTGCTAGCCAATAATCCACTGCCCACCATAAGGCTGATGAGCAGGTTAGCCAAGGCAGGCTTCCACAGGCTCTTGGCAGTGTGCGGTCGGTAATCGTCACCGAAGTTACTGCGGTGTCTATCGTGTGCCGGCAATCCGTACTGGTTTTCGCTTTTGGATCCGGGGACGCAAAGCAGCACTAATAACATTAGTAAGGAAATGTAAGGGATGAAAAGCAACACGATAAGCCACCCAGGGGCGTCAAAGTCGTGGAGCCTTTGTATGGTGGGTGCTGTCACTAAAAGTAGACCAATTACCACTGATAGGCCAGTCAGAATAATGGGTAGTATGCCCAAATCTTGCGCCCGAAGTGTATAACTTATGGCTATTGAGGTTAGTGCAGGGTAGGAAATAATCAGGAAAGGGATAATACTCAGGAAAAGATATTCTTTTCTCGGAAGTCTTCTATTCAGGCTGAGGAAAACGTTTTCATACATTGCTGCAACTCCCTCGCGTGGTTCATATTTTGTAATTGTTTTGGGGAACTTCAGGTCTGTACTCTCAAGATACACTTGACTGATGCATTAAAGCAAAAATTTGAGTTCATGCCTTTAAACATACTGCTGTGAGTGCCCTTTACATTTAATGAGTGTCTTCAGTAGGTCATTGCTACTAGTGGATTACTGTTAAAAATTGCGTTTCTGCTCGATTGCTCGCGTCTCGAAGGAGTCCGCATGTGCGTGTTTAAGACTGATGCTCTTCGAGGTGTAAGCGGTCCTAATAGGTTAGCTTGGTTGTTTATCTATTGGGTGCGGGAGATATGTATTTTAAATTAGCGGGTTAGTATTTATATGTGTTGCTTTAGGTGTCAATTAATTGCTGATTAAGTTGTTATTCTTTCATTTCGATAAATTTATGATTTTTTATCTCAGGTAAATTAAGGATAGTGAAAAAAATTCTCTAAACCTGTCGTAGTTATAATTTAGATGTCGGCTGTTTTATTGATGGTTTTTATCGTAGGAAAAGATAGGTTGAAGGAACTGCGTATAGGGACTGTGGCGGCACTTTTCGGGGATAAAAAGGGTTTGCCTGGATGTGTATAAGCCTGAACTTCAGCAGTGGAGTGGAGTGGAGTGGAGTGGGGAGGGGAGGGGAGCGAGGGAGGGATTGAAATCTCAGAGGGACATATGCTTAATTTTGAATGAGTTGAAGATATTATCCAGGTAGATGGCGTTCTTGCTAACGAAGATGATGAAAGGGAGCGGGAAAAGGCTTTCGATGAATGGATTGATAGGGGCACAAAAGATCAAGGTTGAGTTAGCGGAGTCGCTGTTGCTTAATCAAGCTTGAATTAATAGCAAGTAGATGGTGGTGGCGGTTTTGATTTCGGTGGTTGCGCGCATGGCAATGTTGCCTCCAGTGTAAAGCTGCTTGCGGTATATGTCTCCGAATACCCGGATCTACCTTACATCCTGGTAAATCCAGCGCATACCGTTTTCCATTGTTTCCAGATCTCCGGTGGCGACGAACAGGTTGGCGTTCAATGACCTGTGGTGCTGCGCATATTTTGCTTCGATATCGAAGATGATGTCGTCCTTATACCAGAGAGAAGGGCTGGTCAGAATATAGCCGGAGAACAGCTCCGGCTGCGTGAGCAGAACCCAGGCACCAAACGAGCCGCCGAGCGAGTGGCCGGACAGGATCCGGCGCGATGGGTCTGCGCGGTACTTGCCTTCCACAAACGGGATCAACTCTTCGCGAATAAACTGTAAATAGCCCGGTGCACCACCGGTGGTGTATTTGACCCAGCTGGCATCCCGCTCGGGGGTAAGGTCGCGCACGCGGCTGAACTGGCCATTCTCTCCGTGGGCAAAATCAATGCCTACGACAATGGCCCTGTTGATGCTCTTGAAATGCGTCACCCCGGTGGCGACCTTGAATGTATGTGGTGGATCGTTCAGGTATAGGATCGGATAGGACGCCTTGTTGTGTTCTTCATCGAAGTACCCCGCGGGCACCTTGATGTAAATATCATAGTCGCGGCCGGGCCTGGAGAAGGCTCAAGCTTCCCCACTGGCCTTAGCGATAATCTCGCTCACCAATTCTGCTGGAAACAGCGATTTGGACAGGTACTGCCGGCCGCCGGACCTGGCCACCAGGATCAGCCCCAGATCGGTTTCAATAACGCGCTCGATATCCGGCCACAACAGCGCGGTTTGCGCATGGGCGCTCTGTGTCTGGATGCCATTTTCATCTACGGTCAACGTCACTTCACTACCGGTACCTTTTCCCCACATCTGCCGTGTTAGCCACCAGGCGCGCCGGAAGCGAATATGCAGCAGTTCCAGAATCCCCAGCGCGACCAGCATGTAGCTCACGACCTTGGGTTGCTCGGTGAAGAACAGTAACCCTGCACCCGCGGCAAGAAGCAATGCCGGGAACAGATAGTTGGGCTTGGCGCCTTTCCCATGGGGTAACGACTGGTCGAAACACTCGGCAAGGTATTCGCGGGACAGGGTAAATTGGGTTTTAAACGGTTGCACGGGAGCCACTGGTTGTTTTCGCCTGGTTGTCAGGTTTTACCTTATACCTTCCCGGAGTGATTGTAGATAGGCCATTGCGCCTGTTACTCGACATAGATCACGATGACCCTATCCGCTCTTTTTGCTTCTCCTGATATCCCGGACCAGGTAGGACTTGCCCGAGCCCCGCTTCAATTCGAACAGATCGATGGCCCGGAACAGGCTGCTCAGATTCTTGAAGCCGTAGTTGCGGCAGTCGAAAGATGCCCGGTTGGAAATGTTGGAGCCGACGGCGCCGAGGTCGGCCCAGCCATCGTCGTCCTCGGTGGCCTCAATGGCCTGGCGCAGCAGGGTGATCAGCTTGGCATCCGATTTGATGTTCTTGGGCCTTTCGCCGCTCCCCTCCTTGACCACATCTGCTTTGTCGAGGAACAGGAACTTGGAGCAGGCATTCACGAACGGCGGCGGTGTCTTGCGCTCGCCAAACCCGAGCACCACCTTGCCCTCCGCCAGCGCCCTGGTCACCATCGGGGTAAAGTCACAGTCCGAGGAGATAAAGCACATCACGTCGATGTCTTTGGTGTACATCACATCCATCGCATCGATGACCAGCGCGATATCCGAGGCGTTCTTGCCCTTGGTCAGGTCATACTGCTGCACGGGCTGGATCGCGTGTTCGTGCAGCAGCTCTTCCCAGCCCCTGAGTGAGGGTGACTTCCAGTTGCCGTAGGCCTTGCGGATGGTGACCACGCCGTATTTGGCGACCTCGCTCAGGACATCCTCGAACTTGCCCGCCGGGGCGTTATCCGCATCTATGAATAGGGCAATCTTCTGCTTGATATCGTCCATCTTGCTTCCATGGCTATTCTTCGGTTAGGGCGATTTATGTGTCAAAAATTTGATCTGAGCCTAATTATTTTCTCAGTATATCCCGGGGATCAACCGATAGCGCACGCGTCGTGCATAGTCCTGATAGCCGGGCAATTCATCCTGTAGCGTCTGGTCTTCAAGTGCGGTTCTAATCACCGTGATGATTGTTGCCACCGCCGCAGGAATCAGTGCCCACACCGAGCCCAGCGCAAGAACAATACCGAGCAGCGGAAAAATATTTCCAGCATAACCTGGGTGCCTCACAAACCGGTACGGGCCACTGTCACACACCACGTGCCCTCGATCCGCCCGAATGCACACCACGCTGAAGAAAAAGCGGTTCTCTGTCAGTGCCCATGCCGCGAAAGCGTATCCTAGCGAGATCAAAGTGAAGCCGATCACGATGAGCCATAGCGGGAATTCGGGGGACCAGTGATAGCGATGGTCCAGCCCCGCTACTACAACCATAGGGAACACGAGACTCACCGCCATCAGCGGAGCAAGCACTTTGTCCCAGGCCTTTGCGTTGTGAAAATTTTCACTACTTTGCCGTTCGGCTATCAATCCGGGGTGTCGCTGTTCCGCCCACATGCGCCCCCCTATACCAGCGGCAAAGATCAGCAGGGAATAGAGCCACGCCTGCCACCAACCGAAATCCCCACCGCATATCAGTAAAACCAGCGGGATAAGGAGGTACACCACAACCAATCTGATCCACTGGCGAGGGGATACTGTTTGCGCTGCCTCTTCTTTCACTGGCTTTTCTGACATGTCATTCCCCAAAACTAAACGTGGGTAAGTCTTTCACCTAATGCCCATAGTGGGCGCAGCCGAAGCACAGTGTAGGCTGTCTCGCGGAGGTCGCGCTATTTTGCGGTCTGAGCGCAATAAATGGGGAGCAATCTTTGCGGGATGTTTGTTCTGGTTAGTTCGCTGGAAAATTCTTGCTCAGAGCCCACATTGTCTTATTGATAGGTGCCTGTGCCCATTACAACGTCCATACGGTTTTCGCCCGTTCCCATGGAGAAGGGTAGGGTTACCTGGATGTCGGACAGGCCTGCCTCCCTGAACGCGGCTGCGATGTCCTCGCGGGTAAATCCGGTATCTTCGTTACCGTCCTCCCTCAGCCAGTCCCACTGAACCAGGCGCCCATTGCTATTCAGTAGCTCGGCCAGCAGTCGTACTGTGTCCGTGTAGTTCGGGACAAAAGCGAGTGCGGAAGAAGCGACGATCAGGTCGAACTTGTCCTGCAGTTGCCTGTTCTTGTCGATCAGTTCCCGAGTCAGGCTGGATTGTATGGTAGTAACATTGCCCAGTTGCTTGGCCTCCAGTACGGCAAGCATTTTCCCTGCTGGATCGAGGGCGACGATGCTGCTTGCCAGTGGAGCGAGACGTTCCGTCAGCAGGCCCGTGCCGCAGCCGAAATCCAGGATTCGGGCGCCTTTGCAGTTCAGGGTGTCGGTAAGGGACCGGAAGGCGCGCTCCGAATAGCTGATGACATCGCTATTACTGTCCCATCCTTCGGCATAACTATCCCAGCTGTTGTCGGTCATTACGGGTTACTTCTCCAGTGATCAGTGCGAGCTCAGGGTCGCCGGTAGTCGGTAAAGTGAAGCTATTGGCTCATCTTTGTGTTGGGTGTTTGAACGCCAAAAGTTTGATTTGACCCCAATTATTTTGAGTGAGGGTGACTTCCAGTTGCCATAGGCCTTGCGGATGGTGACCTCCCCGTATTTGGGGACCTCGCTCAGGACATCCTCGAACTTGCCCGCCGGGGCATTATCCGCGTCGATGAATAGGGCAATCTTCTGTTTTATTTCGTCTATCTTACTTCCATGCTTGGTCTGCGGTTAGGGCAATATATGTGTCAAAACTTTACTTTGACCCGAATATTCAGTTATTAATAGTTTGCAGCTGGTTTGATTGATAATTTCCTTCGAATTTTTTACAAAATTTCTTATCCAAATTTTATTGGTTTCAAAATTAAAGCGAAAAAAATCTTCGACTGTCAAAAAAGAGGTTCCGGAGTATGATTCTACGTTTATGCTGCTTGTGGCATTTCCGTACAGGTTAATTTGGTGGGGTACTTTAGATTTTGTTTTTTTCTTTAAGGCTGGAAGTGCAGTTTTAAACCTAATTGAATAAATTTCAGAGTATACGAGAGGGGTGATGTGGGCAGTGTGGGTGGATAAGAAAGTATCAATTTCGGATTCAATTTCATTTATCTCTTCGATTGTAATGTGGTCAATTGTGTCGAGTGATCCGCTCCAATTTTTTGCGAAAGATTCTAGGTTGTAAATTGCTAATAAGGTTTCTCCGCAGGAGTCTTGCCCTATTATTGTGTTGAAACTGTCTTGACCGAGAAAAAGATGTGAGATTCTTTTTATTAGGTTGATAGTCGCTTCATTCGCAATTTTCTTATCTTCGATTTCCTTTTCTACTATTTTTTCGTTTTCAACTATTTGGTTGTACGTCAATATGACTGATATAGAGGCGGTTGCGAGGCCGATTAAAAGGGCGGCCCAGCCTAGCCGTGTTATTCTGTCAAGCTCTTTGTTCCAGGTTTTTCCTCGAATTGCGATTAGAAGAGATGTGAATGTTAGTATCGGCAATAGTATTTTTAAGTAAGGCATGATTTAAATTTCCTTATAAAATGGGTTGCGAGAAAAATGAGATAAGAATGGGGTCAGAATAAAGTTGCGGCACCTAAATTATTGATGATTCCGGGTTCCATGGCTTTTTCGCTGAGCTCTATATGCCTAGGCTTCGGGGTGCAAGTTAATTAATTATTGTAGCCATTTTTATCGCAAGTAATTCTCTATGGATTTGCGGTCCAGTGACTATGGGAAAACAAGACTGGGGTCAGGTTAACATTTTGGTGTGCGGATTCTCTGCTGCTATTAGCGCCAAAGCTTTACTCTGATCCTAATGTTTCTTTTGTGGGTCATGTCTAACAGAGATGTGCTTATTTTAATGTGGTTTTGTACGGGCCATATTTGGAGCCATAAATATCTTGATAGTCAATATGCACTTTGATCCCCATTTTTCCCAAATGCCACAGCTGCGAAATTTCTCCGAACTCAGCGTCTGTATATCCCTGTGACGTAGACACGAATGCTAAAATCCTTTCTTCATTTGGCTTTAATACTGTCTTTTTAGGTATGTTTATATATGTTTCGAATGCTTTATTTATTTTCAGGAATCGGTAAATTTTGTTGGTTGTAATATCATTTTTGGTGAATCTGGCTTCAGTAATAATCGCGGGGCCTAAGCCGACATTCACCAGTTTTATGCCAAGTTTTCCATCATAATTTATCGTTCTTATTTTTAGTATTGGTTGCGCACTCTTTGTTGCTCGAAGATCTTCTCTTTCTTGCTGGGTCTTAAAGCTGTATACAGAAAATAATAAAGCGCACAATGCAATAAGAACGCTGCTCAATCCAGTAATGATCTCTATTTTTTTCACAATACATTCCTAATGATGTGGTTGGCGTCGTATTCGGACGCATTTAACGCGGGGCATTTTGGGTGCGTAAGCTATGAGAGAAGAGCAACATTGTTGAGTAAAGGTCAGTCCTCGGCCTTTTGGTTTACTTTTGATTTTTTCGCTCAGGATGTCCTCGAAATTGTTCGCATGGGCATTGCTCACGTCGATGAAAAGAGCAATCTTCTGTTTAATTTCGCCCATCTTGAATTTTTGATTGTTCAAGGGTTGGGGCGATATATGTGTCAAAACTTCGATCTGATCCCATTTGTTATCACCCCGTTTATTATCTTATTAATATGACCACATTTGTTATGTCATTTCCTCAATTATCACTGAATTTTCTTCAATTGGAATTTCTAGACTTCTACAGCGCTTTTTAAATAGATAGTTGTGATATTTAGAGTGAATCGATTGTTTAATTCCCTTAAGTGAGAAGCCAAAAATCAGGCTTGTAGAGGAGATCAGTAGTACGAAGTATGTGTAGGTGTCTGGGATTATCTTCGATAGCTGTGGGGATAATCCTCTGGTGGTTCCGAGAGCAATGGCTAAAATGCACAATGCATAAATGAAGTTAACCAAAATTTTTGAGTCTTTATGTGCTTCCCAGTACATGTTTTTCTGTATGCTGGATATTCTTAGTTTGTTTTTCTCTAGTTCCTTTAGAGTCGATTTGTGCTGATCTTGCTCGTTAAGTAATTTTTCTGTTTCTTCCTGCTTGATTTCATTTTCGGCAATTTCAAGTGCTCGCAGTATTGATTTCTCGTTGAGGCTGTCTTCTTCACCAAGAGTTAGGTCTTTCAGTGCCTGTTGCGCATGATAGCTGCTACGCAGGAGCTGGTGGTCTCTTGGGTTAATTTTTCCTGCCGCTTCCAGTTTGTCAGCTTCGGCCAAAACTTTATGTAAGAAATCATCTGTTGGTCTGGCGGTTGCATATGCGAATGCCATTACCTCTCTTTGAGGTAAAAGAGGTGCACCAAGTGGTGCCTTTAGCCAAGCTATATTGGATATGCTGAAGTCAGTGATAACTGAAGATACTTCAGGGCTGTTCTCAATTTTTTTCCCATATTCGAAGGCTGCAGACGCGAAGCCGCTATTACTCGTAATTAGTGCTCCTTTACAGTTTTCAATTTTGTTGGGTTGAGTCCCCTTCCTAATGGCGAATATTGAGCGAACGGAATTTACATCAACTGCGCGAGCTTTAGGGTTGTTGTATAGAACCTCTTTGTTCAGGATTTCTTCAAATTTTTGTTCATCTATTTGATATTTTGTGCTGTAGGAAGGGGTTGGTTTATATGATATTCCCAGATTCTCAAGTGACTCTCTCGAATTTTCCGCGATCAATATGAGGTCAGACTTTCTTAAGCTCGATTTTCTCGCCTCATAAACTATTGACCCTCGTCCCTCTTGTGAGTCGATGTAATCTGAAGAGGACTTGATTGTATTTACTAGTTCTTCCAATGTATGAGAAAAGAAATGAACAGTTGCTCCTAGCGACGTTAGCTGAGATATGAGCTCTATTGTTGCCTGTTTGTTTATTGCGCCGTCTAGACCAAGTAACTTAAGTAAAATTGGGGTGTCTAGATAAAAGCTGACGCCATTATATGATTTTGATGAAAAATCTAGGTCGGGGCATAAAAGAGCGTTTGCGAGCATGTGCCCCTTAACTAAAAGGATAAAATTCTCAAAGTGAGTGGGAGCTGTTTGCTCTATATGTTCGATAAATTTACTTACTAAAACCAACTTCCAGTCTTTTGCATCTAGATGGTTAGGTAAGGCGGTGCCTCTTAAAAAAGACTTCAAACACGAAACTGAGAACTTAGATAAGAATAGAGTGATTGCCTCGAAGGCGTCATCATCATTTAACTCTCTCTCATATTGCTCCTTTGCGAAAGACACCAAGTTCTTTGATGTGGCGTTTATCTTTCTTTCGGCATCTGTTTTTTCTTGTAATAGGGAGGTCGTGCTGGGGAGCTCTCCAGTAACAACGAATCTTCCATGTTTTTTTTGTAGAATTCCGTCTTTTGCTAGCCGTTGTAATAGTATTTGTGTGGTTCTCGGGGGTATTTCAAGCCCGAAGAATTCCTTTATCTCTTCTGATACTTTGGAGTCGGAAATTGGAGCGTTCTCTTCACACCTACTAAGTGAGTGGATAACAAATGGTCTTAAGTATTCGAGGTAATCCTTTCCACTGTCTATATGTACTTTCAGCATAGCAAGGCTTGAAAGGGTTGTGTCTCGACTCATTATTTCTCCACGCAAAACAATTTTTGCCAAAAAAAAGCGGATGCATCTCGCGATACATCCGCTCTCAATACCTCTCTTCCTGTGAGCGACTCTTTCTTGTAGTAAATCCTTTCCTACAGTCGTGGTCTTTAGTGGTTTACCACTGCAGTGCACCACCGGTCTGGTATTCGATAACCCGTGTTTCGAAGAAGTTCTTCTCCTTGCGCAGGTCCATGATTTCGGACATCCACGGGAAGGGGTTCTGGGCGCCCGGGAACTGTTCTTTCAGGCCCAGCTGGCTGAGCCGGCGGTTGGCGATGAAGTGGAGGTATTCTTCCATCATCGCTGCGTTCATGCCGAGTACGCCGCGGGGCATGGTGTCGCGGGCGTAGGCCACTTCCAGTTCCATACCTTCCAGGATCATCTGGGTCACTTCCTGCTTGAACTCTTCGGTCCACAGGTGCGGGTTTTCCAGCTTGATCTGGTTGATCACGTCGATGCCGAAGTTCAGGTGCATGGACTCGTCGCGCAGGATGTACTGGAACTGCTCGGCAACGCCGGTCATCTTGTTGCGGCGGCCCATGGACAGGATCTGGGTGAAGCCACAGTAGAAGAAGATACCTTCGGTAACCGCGTAGAACGCGATCAGGTTGCGCAGCAGTTCCTGGTCTTTCTCTACGGTGCCGGTCTTGAAGTTGGGGTCGCTGATGGAGCCGGTGTGCGCAAGGCTCCAGGCGGCTTTCTTGGCGACGCTCGGTACTTCGCGGTACATATTGAAGACTTCGCCTTCGTCCATGCCCAGGGACTCTACACAGTACTGGTAGGCGTGGGTGTGGATGGCTTCTTCAAAGGACTGGCGCAGAATGTACTGGCGGCACTCCGGGTTGGTGATGTGGCGGTAGATGGCCAGCACCAGGTTGTTGGCTACCAGGGAGTCGGCAGTGGAGAAGTAACCCAGGGAGTATTCCACGATGCGACGCTCGTCCTCGGTCAGACCGTTGGGGTCTTTCCACATGGACACGTCTTTGTTCATGTTCACTTCCTGCGGCATCCAGTGGTTGGCACAGCCGTCGAGGTATTTCTGCCAGGCCCAGTCGTACTTGAACGGTACCAGCTGGTTCAGGTCGGCGCGGCAGTTGATGATGCGCTTCTCGTCTACCTGGATACGGGCAGCGCCCATTTCCAGTTCTTCGAGGCCCGGGGCGATGTCCAGTTCGGCAATGGCGGTACGGGCTGCTTCAACGGCGCTGCCAGCGGGTGCGCTCTGGGCCGCGGTCGGTGCCGGGGCACTGCTGGCGCTACCTGCTGCGTAGGTTGCGCCGGGTTCGGTGACTGCCTGCTGCTCGGATTGCAGCGCACCCGGCACCGGTTGCGGTTCCTGCTTTTTCTGTTCGGGTTTGGGCTGTGTTTCGAAATCGTCCCAGCTGAGCATGACTTCCCCTTTTCTTCTTTGCTGTGATTCCCCGTGCCGGTAGGGCGGGCAGGGCAATCAAAAGTGTGTGTTGTGCAGCCTGCGCCCGGCCCGGGCTTTTACTCTTGTTTTGAGTAATTCGCCCGGTGCCGGGGCGGCGCTTATGGTCTTGGTTGCGCGTGGCCGTGACGGGCACGGTGTTGCGCGGTTGCTCTCCCCCGAGAGTCTTGAATTCTGCCGCGGATCCTTATGCAAAGATCCGCGGGGTGCCAGTGTTACTGGCAGGCTTCGCAGTCCGGGTCGTCCAGGGAGCAGGCCTTGGGCACTGCAGCTGGTGCGGGCTCGGCCTGCGGGGCCGGTGCGGCGCTCGCTGCCGGGGCGCCGCCGGCGCTTACGGCGTTCAGGGTGCCGGTGGTCACGGTGGATTTTTCCGTGGAGGTGGCAGCCAGTGCGCGCAAGTAGTAGGTGGTCTTCAGACCGCGGTACCACGCCATGCGGTAGGTCAGGTCCAGCTTCTTGCCGTTGGCGCCGGCGATGTACAGGTTCAGGGACTGGGCCTGGTCGATCCACTTCTGGCGACGGCTGGCGGCGTCCACGATCCAGCGCGGCTCCACTTCAAACGCGGTGGCGTACTTGGCTTTCAGGTCGGCCGGGATGCGGTCGATCTTCTGCACGGAACCCTCGTAGTACTTGAGGTCGTTGACCATCACCTTGTCCCACAGGCCGCGGGCTTTCAGGTCGTGTACCAGGTAGGGGTTCACTACGGTGAATTCACCAGACAGGTTCGATTTCACGTACAGGTTCTGGTACGTGGGCTCGATGGACTGGGATACGCCGGTAATGTTGGCGATGGTCGCGGTCGGGGCGATCGCCATCACGTTGGAGTTGCGCATGCCCTGGCTGGCGACTTTCTCGCGTACTACGGTCCAGTCCATGGTGGAGCTGGTGTCCTGGTCGATGAACTGCTCGCCGCGGTTCTTGGCCAGGATCTCGATGGAGTCGATCGGCAGGATGCCCTGGCTCCACAGCGAACCTTCGTAGCTGGAGTAGCTGCCGCGCTCGGCCGCCAGGTCGCTGGAGGCGGAGATGGCGTAGTAGCTGATCGCTTCCATGGTGGTGTCGGCGAAGGCTACGGCTTCATCGCTGGAGTAGGAGATGCCAGCCTTGTACAGCGCGTCCTGGAAGCCCATCAGGCCCAGGCCCACCGGACGGTGACGCATATTGGACTGACGCGCGGATTCCACGGCGTAGTAGTTGATGTCGATCACGTTATCCAGCATGCGCACGGCGGTGTTCACGGTGCGGGCCAGTTTTTCCTGGTCGAGCTTGCCGTCTTCGCCGATGTGCTGGGACAGGTTTACGGAGCCCAGGTTACATACCGCGATTTCGTCGTTCGCCTTGGTGTTCAGGGTGATCTCGGTGCACAGGTTGGAGCTGTGTACCACACCGGCGTGCTGCTGCGGGCTGCGCAGGTTACAGGCGTCCTTGAAGGTGATCCAGGGGTGGCCGGTTTCAAACAGCATGCCCAGCATCTTGCGCCACAGGTCGAGCGCGCGCACTTTTTTGTGCAGCTTCAGCTTGCCTTCGGCGGCCAGTTTTTCGTAGTGGGTGAAACGCTCTTCAAACGCATCGCCGAACAGGTCGTGCAGATCCGGGCAGTCTGCCGGGGAGAAGAGGGTCCACTCCTTGTCTTCGAACACGCGCTTCATGAACAGGTCCGGCACCCAGTTGGCGGTGTTCATGTCGTGGGTACGGCGACGGTCGTCACCGGTGTTCTTGCGCAGCTCGAGGAATTCCTCGATGTCCAGGTGCCAGGTTTCCAGGTACGCACACACGGCGCCCTTGCGCTTGCCGCCCTGGTTTACTGCCACTGCGGTGTCGTTGGCCACTTTCAGGAAGGGCACAACGCCCTGGGACTTGCCGTTGGTGCCCTTGATGTAGGAACCCAGCGAACGCACCGGCGTCCAGTCGTTACCCAGGCCGCCAGCCCACTTGGACAGCATGGCGTTGTCCTGGATGGCGCCGTAGATGCCGTGCAGGTCGTCCGGCACGGTGGTCAGGTAGCAGGAGGACAGCTGCGGGCGCAGGGTACCGGCGTTGAACAGGGTCGGGGTGGAGCTCATGTAGTCGAAGGAGCTCAGCAGGTTGTAGAACTCGACCGCGCGCTCATTCGGGTTTTCTTCGTTGATGGCGAGGCCCATGGCAACGCGCATGAAGAAAATCTGCGGCAGTTCAAAACGGATTTCGTCGGAGTGCAGGAAGTAGCGGTCGTACAGGGTCTGCAGGCCGAGGTAGGTGAACTGGTGATCGCACTCTGGCTTGATGGCATCGCCCAGCATGTCGAGGTCGAAGTTGGCCAGGGCCGGGTCGAGCAGTTCCAGCTCGATACCGCGCTTCACGTAAGCGGCCAGGGCCGGCTTGTACAGGGTTTTCATTTCCTGCTGGGTGGCGGACTCGGCCACGTCGAGGAAGCGCAGGGCTTCAGCGCGCAGTTTGTCCAGCAGCAGGAATGCGGTGGCGTAGGTGTAGTTGGGCTCCTGCTCAACCAGGGTACGCGCAGTGATCACCAGTGCGGTGTTGATGTCGGTTTCGGAAACGCCGTCGTACAGGTTCTTCAGCGCTTCGGCCAGGATCAGCTCGCCGTCGACGTCGGTCAGGCCTTCGCAGGCTTCGCGAACGATGGTGCGCAGGCGCTCCATGTCCAGCGGTACCAGGCTGCCGTCTTCCATTTTTACACGGATGCTCGGGTGCTCGCCGGTGGTCTGTGCGGCGGCGGCTTTCTCTTTTTCTTTCTCGGCGCGCAGGCGGGCGTGCTCTTCACGGTAGAGAACGTAGTCGCGGGCGATCTTGTGTTCGCCGGCGCGCATCAGTTCCAGTTCGACCTGGTCCTGGATCTCTTCAATGTGGATGGTGCCACCGGAGGGCATACGGCGCTTGAAGGTGGCGCTGATGTGGGACACCAGGTCGGCCACGCGCTCGTGGATGCGGCTGGAGGCCGCAGCGGTGCCGCCTTCAACGGCGAGGAATGCTTTGGTAACGGCTACGGAGATTTTGCTGTCGTCGTAAGGAACCACAGTACCGTTGCGCTTGATCACGCGGACCTGACCGGGGGCAGTAGCAGCCAGGGTGGTGTTGCTGCTGGCCTGGTCTGCCGCCGAATCCTTGGTGGTGCCGTTTGGCACAGACTGGGAGCGCCCTGTCTCTGTGTGCATGAAAATCTCCGTAGTTTTCTGTCTGGTCGAGATCGACTTGTCTTTGGTTTTGTAATTTGGCTTGTGGCCTGAATTTTTTTCATGCGAGGCAATGCAGCCCTGGCACAAGCAACGGCGGCGGAGCCGTGGCTTCGCCTGGGTAACGCTTGTGGGGTACATCTGCTTGGTGCTTCGCTTGAGTCTGCGAGCGGCTCCGTGCCTGTCGGTAAACCTTCCCTGTGCTGTGCACAAGTGTGAGTAGGTGCCGTGGGGACCGGTTACCACAATATCTTGTGGTTCACTGCTCGGGGGAGACCGCGGGTTTTCTAGGCTAGCTTAGTCCTGAAACCCAATATGTTGGGGTGCGGCTCCGGACGACCAACAAGATAATGCGGTTGGGGGGGTAATTCAAGGCGGATAACTGTGGGGTTAGCTGTGGATAATTTGTGGGTAGGCGTTGCGCCTGAGCCATTTTCCCGTCGCTAAAGCCCGTGATTACTGGTGGGGGATAAAAAGTAACCAGTGGATAGTGCTGTGCGCAGATTTTAAGAATATTTTTTAATAGTAATCAGGTCTCAAATTAAGCCCGGCAATAACAATTTCAGGTCGCTCAATGACTGATCAATCTGGTACCTCTGGCGTAGTCATAAAGGACTAAGTCTGGCGCAGATGATCGAAAAACAACCTGTGGGCAGGTTGGCGTCATGTTCGCTGTGCGCGGATGCCGGTGATGATTTTCGCGGCGTATGCCGCCGTGCATTTGGCGTCTGCGGCGCGGCGTTTGCGGTACCTGTATATAAATAGAGCGCCCTGTATAAGGGCGCTCCCGGAAGCCGGCACCGGGGCGCCGGCGCCGCTAGACCTTTTAGTGGCCGTTTTCGAGCAGGAACTCCATCAGTGCCTTCTGGGCGTGCAGCCGGTTCTCGGCTTCGTCCCACACTACGGAGATC
The DNA here is from genome assembly GCF_048323715.1 of Microbulbifer weihaiensis. Classification (NCBI taxonomy): domain Bacteria; kingdom Pseudomonadati; phylum Pseudomonadota; class Gammaproteobacteria; order Cellvibrionales; family Microbulbiferaceae; genus Microbulbifer; species Microbulbifer weihaiensis. The sequence goes on along the minus strand of NZ_JBLWFL010000004.1, from coordinate 337,094 downwards.
TTGTCGTCTTCCAGCAGTTCGCCGCTCACTTCCTCGCCCCGGTGCGCCGGCAGGCAGTGCATGAAGACGGCATCGCTGTTGGCGTGGCTCATCAGCTCGTGATCCACCAGGAAGCCTTCGAACGCTTTCATGCGGATCTGCTGCTCGGTCTCCTGGCCCATGGACGCCCACACATCGGTGGCTACCCAGTCGGCACCGCGCACGGCATCCTGCGGCTTGCGCACGATCTTCACGCGGTCCCTGGCGGTCGCGACGATGCTCTCGTCGGGGTCGTAGCCCTCCGGGCAGGCAATGCGCAGTTCGAAGTCGTACTGCAGGGCGGCATTGATGTAGGAGTGGCACATGTTGTTGCCGTCACCCACCCAGGCCACCACTTTGCCTTCCGGGCTGCCGCGGTGTTCTACATAGGTCTGCAGGTCCGCCAGCAGCTGGCACGGGTGGTAACTGTCCGACAGGGCATTGATCACCGGTACCTGGCTGTACTCGGCAAAGCGCTCGAGCACGTTGTGGCCGAAGGTGCGGATCATCACCATATCGACCATGCGCGAGATCACCCGCGCGCTGTCTTCGATCGGCTCGCCGCGGCCCAGCTGGGTATCGCGGGGCGACAGGAACAGGGCGCTGCCGCCCATCTGCGCCATGCCGGCCTCAAACGAAACCCGGGTGCGGGTAGAGGATTTCTCGAAGATCATCCCCAGCACCTTGTTGCGGAAGGGCTCGGTGGCGATGCCCTGTTTGCGCAGGGCCTTGAGTTCGATGGCGCGCTCGATAATGCCGCGCAGCTCGTCCCGGCTCAGGTCGAGGAGGGTAAGAAAGTGTCTGACTGCCATGGGTTATTCCTCCGTAAATCAGGCGGCCTGTTGGGCAAAGTCGCGCACCAGCGCGGCCACGGTTGTGGCGAGTTGGCTGCACTCCGCATCGCTCAGGGTCAGCGGCGGCAGCAAGCGCACTACATTGCCTGCAGTGACATTAATCAGCAAGCCCCGGGCGCGGGCCTGTTCTACCAGTTCGGCACAGGGGCGATCCAGTTCGATGCCGACCAGCAGGCCGAGGCCGCGGATGTCGGTGACGTGGGCGCAGTTGGCCAGTTCACTTTGCAGTTGATCCAGCAGCTGCACGCCCAGTTGCGCCGCGCGCTCGATCAGTGATTCGCGCTCCAGGGTTTCCAGTACCGCAGAGCCGGCGCGGCAGGCCAGGGGGTTGCCGCCAAAGGTAGAGCCGTGGCTGCCGGCGGTGAACAGTTCCGCCGCTTTGCCGCGGGCCAGGCAGGCGCCGATGGGGACGCCGTTACCCAGGCCCTTGGCGGTGGTGACCACGTCGGGGAGCAGGCCGTCCACATGCTGGTAGGCGAACAGTTTGCCACTGCGGCCGTTGGCGGTCTGGATTTCATCCAGCATCAGCAGCCAGTCCTGCTGGTCGCAGAGCGCGCGCAGGCGCGGCAGGTAATCGGCATCGGGGACACGGATACCGCCTTCACCCTGCACCGGCTCCAGCATGACAGCGACGATTTCACTGTGTTCGGCGGCGAGCTTTTCGATCGCGGCCACATCGTTGTAGGGCACCCGCACGAAGCCTTCGGGCAGCGGCGCAAAACCCTGCTGGACTTTGGCATTGCCGGTGGCGGTGAGGGTGGCCAGGGTGCGACCGTGGAACGCGCCTTCGGTCACGATAATTTTGGGGCAGGCGTAGCCGCGCTCGTTGCCGAGCTTGCGCGCCAGCTTTATCGCGGCCTCATTGGCTTCGGCTCCGGAATTGGAAAAGAACACATTGTCCATGCCCGACAGCCCAACCAGTTTTTCCGCCAGCTGTTCCTGGGGCGGAATGTTGTACAGGTTGGAAACGTGCAGCAGGGTCTGCGCCTGATCCTGAATCGCTTCGGTGACCGCTGGATGACAGTGGCCGAGGCCGCACACGGCGATACCGGAGATCGCGTCGAGATATCGTCGGCCTGCGTCGTCCCACACGTAGTTGCCTTCGCCCCGAACCAGGGTCAGGGTTCTGTTGCCATAATTCTGCATCAGTGCGGGTGTGGCCACTTGCTATCTCCTCTATAGGTGGGCCAAGGAAAGGAGTAAACCGCAGAAAATACGTCTCAGGTGACGCTTGACCGCAATTTCCCCGGGAAGCCGGCAATACTAGCACAGAAGTGGTGCGACACTAGCGGGACGTGCGCGGACTCGTGAATCGGGTACAATGCGCGCTTTCCCGTGACTGAGCGGCGCAGGCACAGGCCCCGCGCCGGAAACTTTCCAACCCGAGGTTAGCTTCCAATATGGATACTCTGGAGAACATCAAGCAGCAGATCGCTGATAACGACATTCTGCTCTATATGAAAGGCAGCCCCAACGCGCCCCAGTGTGGATTTTCCATGCGCGCGTCCCAGGCGCTGATGGCCTGCGGCCAGCGCTTTGCCTACGTCGACATTCTGGCTAACCCGGATATCCGTGCGGAGCTTCCCAAGTACGCCAACTGGCCGACCTTCCCGCAGCTGTGGGTGAAGGGCGAGCTGATCGGTGGCTGTGACATCATCATGGAAATGTATGAAAACGGCGAGCTGAAGACCCTGATCGACGAAGCGGCCGGCAGCGCTGCCGAAGGCGAATAATCCGTCTCAGGCTGAAATAAAAAAACCGCGGCAATAGCCGCGGTTTTTTTATGCCTGGAATTTGCAGGAGCCGGCAAGCAGTCCCTGCATAAACCGAGGTTATTCCTCGGAGGCTTTTTCCATCTGCGTCTGCAGGTAGTTCTGCAGGCCGACCTTGTCGATCAGGCTCAGCTGGGTTTCCAGCCAGTCTACGTGCTCTTCTTCCGAGTCGAGGATTTTCTGCAGCAGCTCGCGGCTGCCGTAATCGCGCACGGATTCGCAGTAGGCAATGCCGTCACGCAGATCCGGAATGGCGCGTTGCTCCAGCTTCAGGTCGCACTTGAGCATTTCCTCGGTGTTTTCACCGATCAGCAGTTTGCCCAGGTGCTGCAGGTTGGGGATGCCTTCCAGAAACAGGATGCGCTCGATGAGCCAGTCGGCGTGTTTCATTTCGTCGATGGACTCGTGGTATTCCTTGTCGGCCAATTCTTTCAGGCCCCAGTCTTTGAACATGCGCGAGTGCAGGAAGTACTGGTTGATGGCAATGAGCTCGTTGCCCAGTGCCTTGTTCAGATGTTCGATGACCTTGGGATCGCCTTTCATTGCTTTCTCCTTTCGCCCTGGAGGGACATTTTATTAATTACTGAATTCGGGTTGCGCGCCGGGCGTCTCGAAAAAACTCTCGCGAATTTCAGACGTCCCTTTTTATATCCCTAATTGTAGGGTCGCAGCAGATTGGCGAGGTGAGTTTGCGGCGCTGGAAATCGCAAGTCAAGCAAGGATTCTCGGGAAATGTGCGGGCAAAAAGCACGAAAATTAACGGGAAAGAAGCCGAAAAATGCAATGAGAACAATTGCTGTTTAGATTGTTTCGGGTTTGCGTTTGCGGGTTGCGGTTAAAGCTTTAAATAAGTCGGTTGCGCACCGCGGTGATCCTTCGCTGGATGGCGGCGGTATCGTACTTGTCATTAATCAGGTTTTCGCAGTCTTCCGCCAGGCGATCGAGGCTGTGTTTCAGTGCGCGCTTGTCCTCGTCGCGGGTGCAGATGTCAGCGAGATCCTTGAGTGCATTCAGCAAATGCAGCATCACCACGGCACTCTGGCTGCCGTACTCGCGAATTTCATCCAGCGCGGCGGCGAGTACGTCGGCAAAATCCAATTCGCTGGTGACCAGTCGCAGTTGCTGTTCGTCATCGTGGAAACAGTTGGGGAGGGGCGGGCGTTGCAGCACAACGCCGATGCCATCGATCAGCCGGTCGATACACGCATAGGCGGTGTAGGGATCGTTCACGCCGGGGGACAGGGCGCGCACCGCAATTTGTGCCAGCTGGCGGATCGAGAAAATGATGTCCTGTTCCGCGGTGGGCTGTGAACCGATCGTGACCGCGTCGCGGATGGCCGCGCCAATTTCCTCGGTATCCTGGTCGCGAGGTGGATCGAATATGCGCGCCATGCAGCTCCAGTGATTGAGGTAGGTGCCCGGATGGCATTCCAGCCGCACGCGGCAGCGGTTTTCTGTCGCCCAGTGCAGCAGCTTTTCGCGGTCGATCAACTGGACGTAGCCGCCGCACCTGGTCGCCACACGCAGGCAATCGTCCCCGAGGTTGAGCTCGCGCTCGGGGATGCGCAGGTTGCGTGGGTCGCGGCTTTCTTCGTTGGGGTAGATCAGTTCGAGGGCGTGGCGGAATTCCCGGTTGATATGGAAGGTGATGTTGTCCACCTGAATGGATTGCGCCACGTTGTGAATGAAGTAGATCAGGTAGGCGATGCAGAACAGGGCGAGCAGGATGGCAGCGCTCACCGCGAGGCTCTGGCTTTTGGCGTTGTTGTTTCCCGCATCGATGCCGCGCATGACCATCAGTGCGTAAACAAAGGTAGCGAGAAATATCCCCAGGGAAATCTGTGTGCCGCGGTCGCGAATAAAGTTGCGTACCAGGTGGGGGCCGAACTGGTTGGCGGCGAGGGTGAGGGCGACCGTGGTGATGGAAAACACTGTGCCGGCGACGGTAATCGTGCTGCCGGCAATGGTGGAGAGGAGTGACCGCGCGCTGTCGTGGTCGCGCAGTTCCAGCCAGCGGAACCCGGGCAGGTGATCGATTTGCAGTCGCTGATCCAGGGTCAGCAAGGCGAGTGCCAGCAGTATCGCGGCACCCATCATCACAGCCGGTATCAGCCAGAAGCTGGCGCGCAGGCGTTCCGTCAGGTGCAGCAGCTGCTGTTTCATGGGTTCTTCAAGGTGCTCGGGCGCGACATCGGGACGGAGTTATTGATGGACGCCATTAAAGATAGAACAGTGGCGGCGACTTGCTAGCGGGGGCTTGCTAATGGGGGTGATCAGGGGGAAGGCAGGGAAGGGCGCGATGCAGGTGCCGGGGGAAAGGTTGGCACCTGCAGGGAATCTGATCCGGTCAGGAGGCGGAGTAAAACAGTGCGCTGTTGGCCGTAGCCATCACGCCACCGGCCATGGTCTCGTCGATGATCTCCTGGGTCAGTTCGGCACAGCGGCCACACTGGGAGGAGACGCCGAGATGACGGCGCAGAGCTTTAACTGATGTAGAACCGTCGTAAACGGCTTCTTTGATCTGGCTGTCGGTAATGCCTTTACAGATACAAACGTACATCGCTGATTGCCCTGACACAAAATTAATCGAATTGGTAACGTGGGGTGGATCTTATTGGTAATGAGAATGAGTGTCAATAAGTTTCATTGACTGGTTAGTTATTAGTCTAGCGGGCTCCCGCAGGGGCGGAGGGGAAAAGCCTGACCGGCAGGTTTTGTGAGGGAGGTATCGGCGATGGCGTCTGCTATTGCCTTTATATAAAAAATTAATGGGACTGCTATGGGGCGCTGTGTATCATAGCCGGCCACTATCGATCTTTAATAAATTTATAGCCATCGGTTATAAATTGATCAATCCAACTCTAACAGCAAGTTCAATATCTCATTGAGGAGGTTCTCATGGCTGTATTGGTAGGCAAGCCCGCTCCGGACTTTACTGCTGCGGCTGTACTGGGCAGCGGCGAAATCGTTGATTCCTACAACCTGGCTGACGCCATCAAAGGCAAGAAAGCGGTTATCTTCTTCTACCCGCTGGACTTCACCTTCGTATGTCCTTCCGAGCTGATCGCCTTCGATCACCGCTTCGAAGAGTTCAAGAAGCGTGGCGTTGAGGTAATCGGTGTTTCCATCGACTCCCAGTTCTCCCACAACGCATGGCGTAACACCGCGATCAACGATGGCGGCATCGGCCCGGTCAAGTACACCCTGGTTGCTGACGTTAAGCACGAAATCTGCCAGGCCTACGACGTTGAGTCCGAAGGCGGTGTTGCTTTCCGTGGTTCCTTCCTGATCGACGAAGAAGGTGTTGTACGTCACCAGGTTGTTAACGATCTGCCGCTGGGCCGTAACGTTGACGAAATGCTGCGCATGGTTGACGCGCTGGCGTTCCACCAGGAGCACGGTGAAGTTTGCCCGGCTGGCTGGCAGGAAGGTGACAAAGGCATGAACGCTTCTCCGGAAGGCGTTGCTGCTTACCTGAGCGAGAACTCCGACAAGCTGTAAGCCTGTCGCGAATTCGGGTCGCACGGCGTGCCGTGTGACCTTCGCCTAAAAAACCGCCGAGAGGCGGTTTTTTTGTGCCAAAAAGTGCTGGGTCAGGGCGATTTGTGCACGGGGTTCACTCGAAAGTGCGCATTTGTTCCGGTTTTATTACAATGCCGCCGCGCACGGTAAAAATTTCCGTTTCTCTGAATTTTTGCCGGGGCTGCTAGTCTTAATACAGGTTTCAACAAGCGCTGCCGCGGCAGTCTGTAGTACGGCACAATGGAAATTAGCAAAGCAATTCAAAGCTCACCGGTACGCGCTCATTCGGGTGCCCGCCGGTCTTTGAGTCAGCGACTGGCTCATTCCTTCGCATGCGGCTTGGCGCTTTTTGTGATTGCCGGTGCTGCGACTGCGTGGGCGGACGGTGGCCGTGCAGACAAGAGTGTCCGTGAGGCGGGCAAGACGGTTGCCAAGAGCGTTGAAGTCAGCGCGAAGGAGTTCGACCGCTATTTTCGCCAGCTGCTGAAACAGCAGGATATCCCCGGTGCGGCCTATGTGATCGTCGACCGGGATCAGGTGGTTGCCATGAACACCTATGGTGTTCGCATGCAGGGTAAGAAGGAGCCGGTGACCACCCACACGGTGTTCCGTTTGGCCTCGGTTTCCAAGACGTTTGCCGCGAGCGCTGCCACAGTACTCGAGCACGAGCAGAAGTTCAGCTGGGCAGACAAGGTGGTGCGCTATGTGCCTGAACTCAGCTTCAAGACCCCCGCGCTTTCCATGCAATTGCAGGTACAGCACCTGCTCAGCCACTCCTCGGGGCTGACCCCGAACGCCTACGACAACTATCTGGAAGACAACCGGCCGGTGTCGAAGATCCTGCCGATGTTTTCTTCCATTGATCCCCACTGCAAGCCGGGCAAGTGCTATGGCTACCAGAACGTGCTGTTCAGCCTGATCGAAGAGGTGATCCAGAAGGCGACCGGCGTGCCCTACAGCCGCCAGCTGAAAGACCGCTTCTTTACCCCGCTGGCGATGGACGATGCTTCCCTCGGGTGGGAAAGCTTTATGGCGGCCAGCAACCGCGCGGCGCCGCATGTGCAGACTGGCCGCGGCTGGCGCCCGGTCAAGGTGGAAAAGGAATACTACCTGGCGGCTCCCGCTGCCGGGGTCAATGCCAGCATCAGCGATATGGCGCAGTGGCTGAAGGCGCAGATGGGGGCTTACCCGGAAGTGCTGTCGCCGGAGGTCATCCGCGATATGACCACCGAACGGGTCGAGACCCAGCGCCACATGCGCCACCGGATCTGGCGGGATTATATCGACCACGCCGGTTACGGCCTGGGCTGGCGGCTCTACTCGGTGGGGGATGACCGGATCATTTTCCACGGCGGCTGGGTGGCCGGGTTCCGCGCCGCGGTGGCCTACTCGGAGAAGCGCAAGGTTGGCATTGTCATCCTGATGAATGCGGAGTCCCGGGTGATTTCGGATCTCACCGCGAACTTTATCGCCGACATCATCGGCAAGGGTGCCCTGGTTCAGGCAATGGCGGCGGCCAAGAAGTAGCCGTCGCCCGGGCGGCACCGGCTTGGATAGCCTGCCGCCACCCGTTCTTCCTCTCTCCTGAGCCCTGACCGGCCCAGTGCAATCTTTCCCCGTAATCTCCCCGCCGCTGCTGATATCGGTGCTGTTGTTCGCCAATTTCTCGCCAAAATGCGTCCATCGCTTGAATTGCTTTCAGCAGGCCCAATATTGGCTGACTGATCGATGTTTTAAGTAGGGGAGAACTGATCCATGACTGTTGAGGCGCATAAAGAAAGCCACGGGTTCCAGACAGAGGCCAAGCAGCTGCTGCACCTGATGATCCACTCGCTGTACTCCAACAAGGAGATCTTCCTACGCGAGCTGGTTTCCAACGCATCCGACGCTGCAGACAAGTTGCGTTTCGAGGCGCTGTCCAAGCCCGAGCTGCTGGCGGAAGACCCGGACCTGCGTATCCGCATCGAGTTTGATAAAGATGCCGGTACCCTCAGCATCACCGATAACGGTATTGGCATGAGCCGCGATGAGGTGATCGAGAACCTGGGCACCATCGCCCGTTCCGGCACCGCGAACTTCATGCAGAACCTCACCGGGGACCAGAAAAAGGACGCGCACCTGATCGGCCAGTTCGGGGTTGGTTTCTACTCCGCGTTTATCATTGCCGACAAAGTGGACGTGTTCACCCGCCGCGCCGGTGCCGACGCCAGCCAGGGTGTGCACTGGGAGTGCAGCGGTGAAGCGGAGTACTCCGTGGAAAACATCGAGTGGCCGACCCGCGGTACCCGCGTCGTGCTGCACCTGAAAGACGATGCCAAAGAATATGCCGATGGCTGGCGCCTGCGCTCCATCATCAAGAAGTACTCCGACCACATCGCCATTCCGGTGGAGATGCTGAAGGAAGAAATGCCCTCGGCCGTAGAGGGTGAAGACCAGGCCGACAAGGCGCCGGAATTTGAAGCGGTAAACGCCGCCCAGGCACTGTGGACCCGCCCGCGCTCCGAAGTGAAATCCGAGGAGTACAAGGAGTTCTACAAGCACATTTCCCACGATTTCGACGATCCGCTTACCTGGAGCCACAACAAGGTGGAAGGCAAGCTGGATTACACCAGCCTGTTGTACATTCCCGCCCGCGCGCCGTTTGACCTGTATCAGCGCGACGCCGCCCGCGGCCTGAAGCTGTACGTACAGCGCACCTTCATCATGGATGACGCCGAGCAGTTCCTGCCGCTGTACCTGCGTTTCGTGAAGGGCGTGCTCGACTCCAACGACCTGCCGCTGAACGTGTCCCGCGAGATCCTGCAGAAGGACCAGAACACCGATGCGATCAAGAGCGCGCTGACCAAGCGTGTGCTGGATATGCTCGACAAGCTGGCGAAAAAGGATGGCGACGAGTACCAGAAGTTCTGGAACCTGTTCGGTTCTGTCATGAAAGAGGGGCCGGCGGAAGATTTCGCCAACCGGGAAAAAGTGGCCAAGCTGCTGCGCTTCTCCACCACCCACACCGACACCGACAAGCAGGATCAGTCCCTGGAAGACTACGTAGCCCGCATGAAGGACGGCCAGAAGCACATCTACTACGTGTGCGCTGACAACTTCGCCACGGCCAAGTCTTCCCCGTACCTGGAAGTGTTCCGCAAGAAGGGTATCGAGGTGCTGCTGCTCACCGACCAGGTGGACGAGTGGTTCGTTGGCCACATGCAGGACTTTGACGGCAAGCAGTTCCAGGATGTAGCCAAGGGTGCGCTGGATCTGGGCGATGCCGAGAATGAAGATGACAAGGCCGAGCGCGAAAAGGTCGAGAAAGAGGCTGGTGCCCTGGTCGAGCGCGTCAAGGAAGTGTTGAGCGAGCGCGTGGAAGATGTGCGCGCAACCACCCGCCTGGTGGATTCCCCTGCGTGTCTGGTGGCCAGCGACAACGATATGGGCATGCAGATGCGCCGTATCCTGGAGCAGGCCGGCCAGAAGCTGCCGGAGTCCAAGCCGATCTTTGAACTGAACCCAAGCCACCCGCTGGTACAGCGTCTGGACCAGGAACAGGATGAAGACCGTTTTGCGGACCTGACCAACATCCTGATGGATCAGGCCAATCTGGCGGCCGGCAATCAGCTGGCGGATCCGGCGGACTATGTGCGCCGTCTCAACACCCTGCTGCTGGAACTGAACCGCTAAGCGGGCAGTTATGCCTGTCGGGCCCCGGTATTTCCGGGGCCCGCATCACCCTCCCTCGCGGCTGGATCCCGGCCGATATATCGTTCCCGTTGAATTGAAAGCCCGTTTTTTGCCGCGTGAATCGCGCTGTCTGCACTATAGTTTGTTGGTTCTTTATTGCGCGATTTGGTGGTTATTTCACGGTATTTGTCGGTGATCTTGGCAAAAACCATGAAGAAACCTCTGGTGCCATTGGGCTGGCTGCTGCAGCCCCGTATAATCGGCCCAACTTCTCAGACAAAGATGTTTTATGACCCAGAGTGACGCTACTTCCAGCAATCCTGATTCCGTGAAATCCATTGCCATTCTCGGTGGCGGCAGCTTCGGTACGGCTATCGCCAACATTGTTGCCGGAAACGGCCACGACACCCGGCAGTGGATGCGTGACCCGGAGCGCGCGGCAGCGTGTATGGCGAACCGGGAAAACGCCTATTACCTGCCCGGTGTCGAACTGCATCCCGGGCTGCAGGTGACCAGCGACCTGGAGAAGGCCGTTGCAGGCTGCCAGATCGTATTTGTCGCCATCCCCAGTAAGTCATTCCGTGAAGTTGTGCGCCGCGCCGCGCCGATACTGGCTCCGGGAACCATCCTGATTTCCCTGACCAAGGGTATCGAGCACGACTGTTTCCACCTGATGAGCGACATCCTGCGGGAGGAGACCGAAGGCATGCGCGTGGGGGTGCTCAGTGGGCCAAACTTCGCCAAGGAAATTGTGGCGGGCCACTACACGGCGACGGTGATCGCCAGTGAACATTCCGACCTGTGCGAGACCATCCAGAAGGTTCTGCACTCCGAGACATTCCGGGTCTACTCCAGCAATGATGTGTTCGGGGTTGAGCTGGCCGGCGCGTTGAAAAACATTTACGCCATTGTCACCGGTATGGCGGTGGCGCTCGGCCGCGGACAAAACACGACCAGCCTGCTGATTACCCGCGCGCTGGCAGAAATGATGCGTTTTGCGGAGGCCATGGGGGCCGACCCGATGACCTTTATCGGGCTCGCCGGTGTCGGTGACCTGATTCTTACCTGTTCCTCTGATCTCAGCCGCAACTACCGGGTGGGCTACCTGGTGGGCAAGGGCAAGAAGCTGGAAGATGCAGTAGCTGAAATTGGCCAGGTGGCAGAGGGTGTGAACACTGTGCGCCTGATCAAGGCCAAGGCCGATGAACTCAATGTCTACATGCCCTTGGTTTCCGCAATTCACGCCATATTATTTGAAGGTACCGCGATCCCTACGGTCATCCGCGAGCTGATGTCCGGGGCGCAGACGTTCGATGTAGCTTACTCCGCCAAGCCGTGACAATCGGTCACGGCCGGGTAACCCGCTCATTTTGATTGGAATCAAACAATGAATAACGAAGCCATCAAGCACAATCTGACTTCTCCGGATCACTGGCTGCGCCTGCTCTTTATGGTGCTGTTTGTAATCCTCCTGGAAGTGGCCGGCGTGGTCATGCTTGCGACCGTCGTATTGCAATTCCTGTTCGCGATCATTTCCGGAAGCCCCAATGAAAACCTGCGCCAGCTTGGCAGCCAGATTGCTTCCTATATTTATCAGGTACTGCAGTTCCTGATTTACAACACGGAAGAAAAGCCATTTCCGTTTGCCGAATGGCCGGAAGATTGAAAAACTGCAATGCTATAGTTCAAGTCCGAACGCCGGCCGGAAAGCCGGCGTTTCCCCGCCCGTCCGCTGCCAATAATTAGGGATAAGTTCATGAGCAACGAAGAATTGAAACAGAATCTTACTTCCACCAATCAATGGGTTCGGTTGGTGTACATGGTGCTGTTCGCGGTACTGCTGGAAATCGCCGGCTTTGTCATGCTGGCGGTGGTTATTGCCCAATTCCTGTTCAACATTATTACCGGTGCCGCCAACGACAACCTTCGTCGCCTTGGGGATCAGCTGGCGACGTATATATACCAGACCCTGCAATTTCTCATTTACAACACTGAGGAAAAGCCATTTCCGTTTGCCGAGTGGCCGGAGTCTGAAGTGGATGACCTGTCCGCCTACGAAAGTGCGGAAGAGGTGGATGGCGAAGTGATCGCGGAATTCGAGGAAGTGACCGAGTCTGATATCGAGGTTGCGGACGAGGCGGAAACCAGCGACGTCATTGAGCTGGGGGCCAGTGATGTTACTGACGAACCTGCAGCAAAATCGGCAGTGGATACCGCGCCCGAGCCCAAGGCCGATACCAAGGCCGATTCCAAGGCCGATTCCAAGGCCGATACCAAGGCCGATACCAAGCCGGAGTCAGTGAAAGCGGACAAGGGCAGCGCAAAGGGCGCCCCCTCGGAAGATACGCCCGCGGACGACGCGAACGAAAAGGCACCGGCAAAGAAAGCCAAGAGCAGCAAGGTATCTACAGACAGTACAGCAAAAGCCGGCGAGGCCGATGCGGAAGATGCCCCGGAACAGAGCACCAACGACAAATAATTGGCCCCGAGATTGAAACTTATCCTGGTTGAAAGCGGAGTAGCGCGTGCTGTTATTTGTCCTGCGACATGGTAAGGCCGAGCCCTTTAGTAAAAGTGACGAAACCCGGGCGTTGACCGATCAGGGGCGCGAGGATGTGGCGGCGGTCTGCAAGGAGCGTGCTTCCGAGCTGGCACAGGTAAAAACGCTCTGGGCCAGTCCATTTGTCCGCACCCGGCAGACGGCGAAGATTGTCGCCGAAACCTTCGGCCTGGAAGTGGAAATCAACGAGAACCTGACCAGCGACACTCCATTGCAGGTCTTGCTGGATGCGCTCGGCGAAGTGGGGGAAGAGCGTTTCCCCCTGTTACTGGTCAGCCACCAGCCACTGGTTGGCAGTCTGGTAAACGGGCTCTGCGGTACCGGCAACGAGCACCCGATGGGCACCTCGTCGCTGGCGTGTCTGGAGGCCGACGTCTGGGCTACCGATTGTGCGGAGCTGCAATGGCTGCAGCACAAGCCGCAGCCGTTGTCCTGATCAGCGCCGGTCAAGGTCGCCACTGGCTGCCGCGCGGAAGCGAATTGATCAGTTCCGCTGGCGCTTGCGGCCATTGGCGTCCAGATTCGGCGCTGTCAGCATTGAGCGTCCATTCACTACCTCTTCGCCGTATCCATGTGCGTGAATAATCTCTCTGTTCCCCGGGAAATTTCCCTCGACCTCTCCGGTAACCGAATCGCTGCCCGCCAGTGGGGTAATCCACAGGGGATACCGGTGCTGGCTCTGCACGGCTGGTTGGATAATTGCGCAAGCTTTGACCGGCTGGCGCCGCTGTTGCCTGAGCTGAACCTGGTCGCCGTGGATCTCGCCGGACACGGCCAGAGCTATCACCGGCACGCGGAAGCCAATTACAACATCTGGGGCGAAATTGAGGATGTCATTGAAATGGCAGACGCGTTGGGCTGGGAGCGTTTTTCCATGCTGTCTCACTCGCGCGGCGCGGTTATTTCCATGATTGCCGCCGCGACCTTTCCCGAGCGGGTAAAGCGTCTGGCACTGATCGATGGCCTGGTGCCGCCACCGGCCGCAGACAGTGAAGCGCCAGAGATATTACGCAACGGCATTGAGCAGCGAGCGCGCTATAGAAACCGTCAGGCCAAGGTATTTGCCTCGCTGGAAATTGCAGTGGCTGCGCGCAAGAACGGACTGTTCAAGCTCTCCGACGACGCGGCCCAGCGCCTGGTGGAGCGGGGCGTGCGCAGTTGCGAGGGCGGTTACACCTGGAGCAACGATCCGCAGTTGCTGGCGAGCTCCCTGGCCAAGCTGAACAGTGCCCAGGTGGAGGCGTTTCTTGCACGAGCCACCATGCCAATCCGGTTGGCACTGGGGAAGTCCGGTATCCAGGATATGATCACGCGGGTGCGGCCGGTTGCCGAGAAGTGCGCCAATATCGAGATCCGGGAGTTTCCCGGTGGGCACCACCTGCATATGGAAGAGAGCGCCGACGCAATTGCCGAGTGGTTCAGGCCTTTCCTGATTTCAGGGGAAGAGTAGGCTCTGCCGGTGTTTTGATGTGTGTTTTTGACAGTGATGCCGCGGCAAGGAACCACCGCGGCGACAGGGGCTAGAACGGCAGTCGCTTGGAGTAGCTCGCTTTTTCCATATCCCGCACTTCTACCGAAACTTCCGCCACTTCCGGTGCCGCTTCACACAGCGCAGTGAAAATCGCGGCGCTGAGGGCTTCTTTCTGCTCGGTGGTGCGTCCTTCCAGAATTCTGACTTCCGCGTGGATAAATGCACCGGCACCGCTGTCGCGGCTGTCACCGAGTACAAACTCCCGGTAGGGCAGGGCGCGGGATTTGATCGCGCTCGGGGTAAAGAGCCCGGTATCGCACATCGCCTGGTGGCCGTTGCTGACCAGGTTGGCGATAGAAAGAGTTTCTTCCAGCTGTTGCGAGTATTCGATAACCAGGTGTGGCATCTGCGGGCTCTCCTTACTGCTGTTTTTGGCACTGGTGCCGCGGCAGTGAGCCGCCGCGGCGACAGGGGATCAACGGATGAGGGAAAGGAACTCGTTGCGGGTGGCCTGCTGGCTGCGGAAGGATCCGAGCATGGCGGAGGTCTTCATCACGGAATTCTGCTTCTCCACACCGCGCATCATCATGCACATGTGCTTCGCTTCGATGATCACGCCAACGCCGGCGGCACCGGTTACCTGCTCGATGGTTTTTGCAATTTCCACGGTCAGCTGTTCCTGGATCTGCAAACGGCGGGCAAACATGTCTACAATGCGCGCCACTTTCGACAGGCCCAGTACTTTGCCATCGGGAATGTAAGCCACGTGCGCTTTGCCGATAAACGGCAGCATGTGGTGTTCGCACAGGGAGTAAAGCTCGATGTCTTTGACCAGCACCATTTCGCTGCAGTCAGACGGAAACAGCGCATCGTTGACCACCTCTTCCACGGTTTGCTGGTAGCCGCGGGTCAGGTATTGCATGGCCTTGGCGGCGCGCAGGGGAGTGTCTTTCAGGCCCGGGCGCTCTAGGTCTTCGCCGATGGCCTCGAGGATGTGTGCGTAATGTTCTTTCATCAGTATGCTTCCAACGTCTCGCCCGAGCTGATGCGCGTGGCCTGTAAAGCCTTGTACGCAGAAACACGGGCGTTCGATCACCACACCTTATAGCCGAGGATGGCGGTGGGGCAGCCATGTCCAGGAACCCGATCCGGGGATCCAGAGGGTGCGCTACCCTAAGCCTTTGTGGCACGCTAGTAAAGCGCCAAAATTTAAGGAATATCGCCAATGATAGAGAAACGGGAGTCCAGTTTGCACGAATTGTGCACAGTGCTGGATTACATCCGCTGGGGCGCCAGTCGCTTCACTGAAGCAAAACTGTGGTTTGGTCACGGTACCGACAACGCCTGGGATGAGGCCGTCTTGCTGGTCACTCACGCGCTGCACCTGCCGGTAGACAGCAAACCGGAGATCCTCAGCGCCCGCTTGACCATGGATGAGCGCCGCGAAGTGATGGCGCTGCTGGAGCGGCGCGTGGACGAGCGCCTGCCGTCGCCGTACCTCACCAATGAGGCGTGGTTCTGCGACCTGCCATTCTATGTGGACGAGCGGGTCCTGGTGCCGCGTTCGCCCATTGGCGAGCTGATCCGCCAGGGGTTTGAGCCCTGGTTACAGCAGGAGCCCCTGGCAGTGCTGGACCTGTGCTGCGGTAGCGGCTGCATCGGCATTGCCTGTGCCGAGACTTTTGTGGACGCGCGCGTGGATGTCAGTGATATCTCCGCAGATGCAATCGAGGTGGCGCAGATCAATATCAACCGCCATCACCTGAACGAACAGGTGCGCGCGGTGCAGTCGGACCTGTTTGAGGGGCTCAAGGGCTGCAGCTACGACCTCATCGTGAGCAACCCGCCCTACGTGGACGCGCGCGATCTGGCCGAGATGCCGCCGGAGTACCACGCAGAGCCGGGACTTGCGCTGGGCTCCGGTGATGACGGCCTCGATTTCACCCGCCGCCTGCTGCTGGAGGCGGCCGATCACCTGCAGCCGGAAGGTATCCTGGTGTGTGAAGTGGGTAATAGTTGGGAAGCGCTCGAGGAGGCTTTCCAGCAGGTACCGTTTATGTGGCCGGAGCTGGAAGACGGGGGCCACGGTGTCTTTATTCTCACCCGCGAAGACCTGCTCGCCTGTCGTCCTTTTTTTGAGGCGGGTGCGGAGGGGTAGCATCTTCCCCCTATGGGCAGCGCATTGGCGGTGCCGCTGCGGGTGAAGGTTGCACAAGCCCCCACCCGCCATCGTCACCTTTGCAGGTCCAGCAGAGGTTAAAGTCGAGCGCGCGAAGTAGTTTCTTGTGTGACCAATTGAGCGCCCGGTACAAGACGGAATCCTCTATAATGGCCGGCTTTCCGCGAATAATTCACTAGAGGTAGGGAATACCGGGTATGTCGGGCAACACATTTGGCAAGCTGTTTTGCGTCACCACTTTTGGCGAGAGTCACGGCCCGGCGCTGGGCTGTATCGTCGACGGTTGCCCGCCCGGGCTGGAGATTTCCGCCGAGGAGATCCAGCTGGAGCTGGATCGCCGCAAGCCGGGCACTTCCCGCTACACCACGCAGCGCCGCGAGGCGGACGAAGTCAAAATTCTGTCCGGCGTGTTCGAGGGCAAGACCACCGGCACACCCATCGGCCTGCTGATCGAAAACACCGACCAGCGCTCCAAAGACTACGCCAATATCGCCGAGCAGATTCGCCCGGCCCACGCCGACTACACCTACTGGGCCAAATATGGCCTGCGCGATTACCGCGGTGGCGGGCGCTCCTCTGCGCGGGAGACCGCGATGCGGGTAGCCGCCGGTGCTATCGCCAAGAAGTGGTTGAAGCAACAGTTCGGTATCGAGGTGCGCGGTTACCTGTCCCAGCTCGGACCAATCAAGGTCGACAAGCTGGACTGGTCGCAGGTGGACCAGAACCCGTTCTTCTGTCCCGATGCCGATAAGGTGCCGGAGATGGAGGAGTACATGCAGGCGCTGATCAAGGAGGGTAACTCCATTGGTGCGCGCATCTCGGTGCACGCCAGCGGTGTGCCTGCGGGCCTCGGCGAGCCGATCTTTGATCGCTTGGATGCGGACCTTGCCCACGCGCTGATGAGCATCAATGCGGTCAAGGGTGTGGAGATTGGTGCTGGTTTTGCCTGTGTGGAGCAGAAGGGCACGGAGCATCGGGATGAGATTACCCCGGAAGGCTTCCAGTCCAACAACGCCGGCGGCGTGCTGGGTGGTATTTCCAGTGGGCAGGAACTGATCGCGCATATCGCGCTGAAGCCGACCTCGAGCCTGCGGATTCCAGGCCGTAGTATCGACAAACAGGGTAACCCGATCGAGGTGGTGACCAAGGGACGTCACGACCCTTGTGTGGGGATTCGCGCAACGCCGATTGCCGAAGCGATGATGGCACTTGTTTTGATTGATCACGTCATGCGCCAGCGTGCCCAGAATGGTGACGTCATTCCCTCGGTGCCTGCACTCTAACTTTTCGGGCGCAAGATTCTCTGATCTTGCGGCACCGCTCCACCTTTCTGGAAGAGCGTGGTGCCGCCAGATTTGTCGGTGGTCAGTTCCACTAGCTGCGCTCAAAGACACCAGTTATAAATTTCTGGCGGCCTCACGCTTATTCCCCCCTTTTTGGCGTTTCCCACACGCCAATCGCTTTTTCTCCTTTCCATCTCTTCTAACCTTTCGTAAGCATTTTGGGTTTTTTATAACCATTTTGTGTAATTGCAGGTCAAGGATGAGGTCCGAAATATGGCAATCACAATCAGGTCGGTGGGCCTGTCAGGTATTTACGCGGGGGTGGCTGTTGTTCTCGCGTTGGCGAGTAAGCCCTCGCCAGCAGAGCCCGGGGAAACGTTGCAAACGCCCGTAACACCGATGGAGCTTCCCGTTGAAATCGAGATTGAACTGAGCCCCGCAGGGTCGCTCAAGCAGGCGCCCCTGTGGAAAGAGCTGTACCAGATGCTCGAAAATCCTTATGAGCCTGTGGAGCGTCGCCCAGGCTTCGGGGTCACCATGCCGCCATTGAACGTATGGCCGCTAGATTACAACTTTCTCACCGGTCAGCCGCTACGACTGCGCACGTCCGATGGGGAAATCAGCTGGGATTTACCGGGGCCAATGTTCGATCCCGACGAAACGGTTGCTACTGATGAATTTAATGCTCCGACCGAGCTCCGCAGCATCATTGGCGCTCTGGTAGCCTGCCCGCTGGCAGAGCCTGTAAGCGAACATCCCTATCGCTTTGGTGGGCCCTGTGATGAGGCGCCTGATGGTTCTCTGGTTGTTTCCAATCCGAATGGGCGTGGTGTTCGTCGAAATCTGGGCTTTGAGGGAAACTTTGCAGATAGCCGCATTCCTCCCCATAGAACTGTTGTGGCGATTTCGGCGGTGAATAGTCTGGGGCAATTACTCGATGAAGATGGCGAACCTCTCACCGAGCTGGAAGCGCCGATCAATGAAGAGGACTTCTTCCGCGAAGAGGCTGATGTGGCGGGGGTTCCCGAGCCGTTGCAGGAACATGTCGGGCGGCTTGCCGCTGAGGTGTTGGGTAAGTCCCTGTTCTGGGACATGCAGGTGGGTAGTGACGGCGTACAGGCCTGTGGCAGCTGCCACTTCCACGCGGGGGTTGATAGCCGCACGCGTAACCAGTTGAACCCCGGGGTCAATGCCGGCGATATGGCATTGGAGTTCCGGGGACCCAACGAAGATGTTCAGGCCAGTGACTTTCCCTTCCACAAGAGAGTCAATCCAGATGTGGTCGGTGATGGTACTGATCCAGCCATCGTTATCAGTGACTCGAATGATGTGATGTCCTCAATGGGGGTGAGCGAATTTAAGCTCTTCAATGATATTGTTCTGGGTGCATCTGGTTTCAGTGATGCATTCAATGGCGTGCAGGCACTGTTACCCGATGACGGAACGCCGATGCCGGACCCCGTTGCCGTGTTTGATGGGCTGAGAAGGGTTGAGCCACGAAATACCCCGACCTTCCACGGCGCCGCGTTTAATTTTGATAACTTCTGGGATGGTCGCGCGCGCTTTAACTTTAATGGCGGCAGTGTATTCGGCCCGTCCGATCCACAATTCCATATTTTCATCGCCGAGGATGGCGAGCTGGTTGGTGCAACTAACGGCCATATCAATGATGAGCTGGCGGAAGAGGATCCGGAAGCGGCGGTGCAACCGGTGCGCATCAAGTTTTCCAGTCTCGGTTCCCAGGCGATGGGACCGCCCCTCAGTGAATTCGAAATGGCTTTTCTCGGCAGGAACTGGCCCAAGATCGCCAAGAAACTGTTGCAGGACGGAGTGACGCCACTGGCAAACCAGCTGGTTGCGGTGGATGACAGCCGTCTGGGACCATTCTCCAACCAGGGCGGCAGCATTTGTGATGAGCTGGGTCGCCCAACGGCAATCGACAAGCCCGGATTATGCGTGACCTATCCGGAGTTGATTGAAATTGCCTTTACTCCCGAGTTTTGGGAAGTGACTTCTGCGCATCTTGCCGGCGCCGAGTGTGATGACCCGTTCGATGCCTATTGCCTGACGGTTGTCGCCGATGCGGCAGCAGACCCGGCTGACACCAACCAATTCACACAGATGGAAGCGAACCTCAGTCTGTTCTTCGGTTTGGCGGTGCAGGCCTACGAATCATTGACGATTCCAGATGATTCACCGGCGGATCGTTTCTTCGACGCTAACCCGTTTGCCGGGCATGGTGTGGGTGAGCCGGGTGACCAGGCTGTGCTGTTCCCGACGCTGGTGCCGGACCTGATGGATGACGGGCAGATCAACGGTTCGGTGGCAGTGCCCACTACCGGTGAGTTGGTACTGATTCCTGATGATCCCTCCACTCCAGAGTACGATGGCTTTGGCCCAGATGAGCTGTATGGATTCGATATTTTTGCTGGAGCGAATCTCACTGCGGCACTGCCCGCGGGCCATGCGCGAAACCCGATCCATACCATCACCACCGAGGGCGGCCAGGAACTGCAGGTCGCGGTGGGCTCTAACCCATTTACCCGCAGTGCCAAATGCATGCTGTGTCACCTCGGCGCGGAGCAAACAGACCACAGCATTAACGTGGCTCACGGGTTGCTGAAGAATGATGCGGAGTTTGAATTTCCCACGCCACCCCAGGTAGCAGACAGCAATGCGGTTGCGATCTTCCTCGATGGGCTGTTGCCCGCACCTGAGCCCTCCGGAACCTTCAAGGCTGTGGGCGGCTTGATCCTGTCGGAAGAAATTACCGAGGGAGCTGCACAGGATGCAGTCGAGGTAGAACCTAGGAATTTCGCCACCTTCGATGATCCGGCAACGCCGTGGGACGACCGAGTGGTTGCGCAGCCGAGCAACTTCGCGTTTGGCGACCAGGGTGTCTATAACATCGGCCTGCGTCCGACGTCAGAAGACATTGGTCGTGGTGGTGACGATCCCTTCGGTTGGCCTCTGTCTCTCGCAGCGCTGACACTGAAAAACATCGGTGGGCAAACCTATGAACCTTGCGATACATCTTTTGACAGCTGCGTAATGGCGAACTTCGATCCTTTCAATCTGGAAGCGACCTTTGAAGAAACCGGGGATGGTGCGATGTTCCCGGGCACAACGCACACCCTGCAGTCGATTAACCCCGGCTTCGAACGTTCACCGAGCGATCCTCAACTGCCCGAGTACATGGTCCCTTGGATTCATGGGTTACCGGCAGGGGAATTGCACCCGCAGATCGATGAAATGGCGGGTATGGCACCAAACACCCTGACGCCTCCCAATGGTGGTCCCGGTATTGAGTTCCCTGAGGTACTGTTTGGGGCCGACCTTCATTGTGGTCGTTACGATCCCGCACTATTTGGCTCCGGTCCGCCCAACTTTGGTTGGGGGCCTGGCGATAGCAGCGATCGGGTTTGCCCGACAAACCAGTCAGGCGTCGCCGGAAATATGGACTTCCCCGTTCACGGTACCTGGCCGGTACCCAACCGCGTACTTCGCGACGGTGGTTTCAAGGCACCGCCGCTGCGGAATGTCGAGCTGACTGGCCCGTATTTCCATACCGGAAGCTACCTCACCCTTCGCCAGGTGGTGGACTTCTATATGCGAGGCGGTGACTTCCCGTTGACCAACGCTGAGAGTCGAGACCCGAACATCAACGATTTGATGCGGCAATCCTTCTCGTTTGGCCGTACCAATGCCATTGATGGAGACTTCGACGCGCTGATCAATTTTGGTTTCCTGCAAGGATATTTTGCCGATGCCTTGCCGGATACGGTGTACCGCTATGACGCGATGCCGGATACCGATCACCCGATCACACCGGAGTACGCAACGCCGGAGGATGCCAAAGTGGCACTGGTGAAATTCCTGCTTTCATTGACCGACCCGCGCGTGAAGTACGAGCGTGCGCCCTTTGACCATCCGGAGATCTTTGTGCCGATCGACGGTGCTGCGCCGGAGAATACAGGAGGTCGTGAACAATTGGTGAACCAGTCTGGTGTTCCTTGTCCCGCTGCGGGTTCTACCGGGGAGTGTTTCCGGCAGATTCCAGCGGTTGGCGCCGGCGGTAAGGCAACGCCAGTACCAGGATTTTTGGGGGTAACCAACAATCCGGCTGCCAACTGCACAACAGAAATTAGCCACTTCTGTCGTTAATCAAACCATGGCATACCCTGCGCTCCGATTGGAGCGCAGGGCCTTAAGTTTGAGGGAAACATGGAAAAGGACGGTTATCTGTGGGTAAAGGTATTAGCGCTGAGCAGTTTGCTAATTATCGTGATGTTCAATACAGCCTGCGATTCACAAAATAGAGCCAAACCGGCTGCGGACAGCATCGCCGAAGTCAATGGGGATGCAATAAGCCGCAAAGTGTTTGAGCGTATGAAGGCAAATCCTGCATTGTGGGAAAAATTTCAATCGTCGGTGAAGCATGGCAAGTCGGGAAAACTTTCCCTGGATGAATTTGCCATCGATGAGCTGATCAATATGCAACTTTTTCTACAGGAAGCGAAGACCCGTTCGCTAAAGGTGGACGAACGTGAGGTGGACAAAGCGGTGATCGCGCTTCGCCATCAATTTAATGACTTGGAACAGTTCGGTGCCTGGATACAGTCGCAGGGACTTACGGAACCCGAATTATTTGACAGCCTGCGAGCCGACTTGCTGGCGAACAAGGTAAAACTGCAGCTGGAAGAAAATGTGCAGGTTGAGGAAGCCGTGCTCAGAAAATTTTATGAGAAAAACCAGCAACTTTGGAGCGAAGCCGGGGATGTGCGACTCAGCCTGATCGCTGTGTCCCAGCGCGCAATTGCACAACGTCTCGCGCAACTGTTGCAGTCCGGAGAGCCGTTTAGCGAGCTGGCAAAGCGCTATTCCCAGGGTAGTCGGGCCGCACAAGGAGGGGACGTTGGTTGGGTCAATCACCAGCGCTTGCCTGCGGTAATGAGAGGTATCGTGAGTTCCCTTGATGTCGGACAGGTGTTTGGCCCGATCCAGCGCGGCTCGGACTTTCTGCTGGTCAAACTGGAGGAGCGGAGGGTAATGGCTGCGCCCGAGTTTCATGAGGTCAGGCAAGACGTTGAGCGTATTGCACTGCAGACGGCGAGAAAAAATGTCGTGCAGGCCTGGCTGAAGGAGCGCAGGGCCCGGTCGACCATCGTGAAACACCTGTAACCGGTAGCGACTGCCGCGGGTTGAATAAACCATATCAATCGTTTTATGCAAGTCCGCGATGAGGCGGGTAGGAGATATCAGTAATGAACATGACAAGGACGTCAGTATTGCTCGCCGCGATTAGCGCGGTTTTTCTTGGGCAGTCGATTGCGTGGGCCGGTGGGATCGAAGACCCGGAAGAGCGGCGCAGCTATGCGCTGGGGGTGGCCTTGGGTAAAAAGCTGCGCAGTGAATCGATTGAGGTCGATGTGGAGAGCTACACGCGCGGGCTCGAAGATGCGCTGTCGGGCGGCGATCTCCAATTGACGGACAGCGAGCAACAGGCTGCGATGCAGGCGTTTCAGCGTGAGCTGCGGCTCAAGCAGGCTGCGTATCGGGCGGAACAGTTTGAGAAGGCCAAGGCTTTGGCGAAGTACGACCCCAATGCCGCTTTGATCGATATTGAAGTCCTGTTTAAGCTGGATGAACGCTTGACCCGCGGTGTCTATATGGGGGACCGCTGGGTTTCTCCCGAGAAATTTACCGGCACCAGGCAGGCGGGCGCTGAATATACCCTTGACCTGCGCGCGCAAGGCCTGGGCGACAACAAACGCAAAATACTGATCAAGCCTGAGTGGACCGCGTCCGATCCCGAGATGGTGCAGGTGACCCCGGCAGAGAATGGCCAGGTTAGGATTTCCATTGCCCATGAAGGAGAAAGCCATCTGACAGTGGCCGCCAATGGTGTTTCCAAGCGGCTGCATATCAAGGCGACGGGGGATGGTGAAACGATGCTGGTCGAAGTCACCCAGTAGGGGCGCAGTCGGTAAGTAGTACCGATCGGAGTGTGCTTGTGGGCTCGCTATGGTTCACAAACAAAAAAGGCGGAACGCGTTAGCGCTCCGCCTTATTTATTGGCCTCTAGCAATCTGATTACAGGTGCAGGCTCAGACCCAGGTAGGGGCCCTTGATTTCCAGGTCTGGTTGCAGATCGTCCAGTTCCTGCACGTCCAGGCTCATCACGCGGTAGCCGGCCTCGATGGCAAAGTCGGCGGCAGGTACGAAGTCCCAGCGTACTTTGGCGGTGAGGTCGGTGTGGCTGTCACCCTTGTAGCCGGTGCCATTGCCCTGGGCGATGATGGACCAGCCGGTGAAAGGCAGATCGAATCGAGCCATGCCGTAAACCATGGGCAGTACGCCGGAGAATTCCACCGCTTCGGAGGTGTTCAGGATCTCCAGACCCAGGGAGCCGTCGTACTGGCGCGCAGTCAGGCCGATGTCCAGGTTTACCCAGTTATCCAGGATTTCGTAGTAGAGCGTCGCATCGGTATGCGTCAGATCCAGGGTGCTGCCGCTGGTGAGACCAGTGTCCGACTCGATGGCGCTGTGGGCGAGCATGATATTCGGGATCAGGGGGATCGGGTGTTCGAGGGCGGCCTGAAGAAAGGTGTGGTTGTTTTCTTCAAAGTTGTCGGTATCAATGACGTTATTCAGCTCGCCGCTGTATGACGGTTTCCAAACACCAGCGGTCGCATCGAAGCCGAGGATGGTGTCAGCGCTGGCGCTGACAGAAGCCAGGGCGGCGCAGATCGCGAGGGTAATTTTTTTCATTAGAGGTTCTCCCGTTGAATTCTGCGGCGAAGTGTACAGCTTTTTGACATCGTTTCGCCTATCCGTTGGCGATTTTGGGAACTCTTTATCTTGCCTGGCTACATTTTCCTCACTTTGAATCCCTAAAGCCCGTGCGCCTCCCTGATCAGCAGCTGTTGCAGGGCATTGGCGGCGTTGCTCAGGGTGCGGTTGCGGTGATAAATGATGCCGAGATTGCGCACAATGCTGAGTTGCGGCATGGGTAGCTCGGCCAATGTTTCATCCACCAGGGTCTTGGGCAGTACGCTCCAGCCGAGACCGACACCGGCCATCATCTTGATGGTTTCGAGGAAGTTGGTGGCGAGCTTTGCAGTCAGCTTCAGGCCGTGCGCATCAAACTCCCGCTTGATCAGCCGCCCGGTGTAGGTGTTCAGATCCGGAAGGATCGCGGGGTATCGGGCCAGGGCTGGCAGGTCCAGCTCCGGCATCTGTGCCAGCGGGTGATCCGGCGCGGCGACCACCACACAGGGGTCGGGCCAGATGATCTGGGCATTGAGACTGGGGTAATCCTTGAGCGCGAGCGTGACCACGGCAAGTTCGTATTCCCCGGCCATGAGCGCCTCATAGGCCTGCTCGGAGTCGACAAAATCGATATCGAGCGCCACGTCGGGGTAGCGGTTGCTGAATTCGCGCAGCACCGGTGGCAGATGGTGCAGACCGACGTGGTGGCTGGTGGCGATGCGCAGGCTGCCGCCGATGGTATCTCCGAGGCTTCGCAATTCGCGCTCGGCATCGCTGACTTCATTGAGGATGTGGCGGGCGCGGGGCAGCAGGGCCTTGCCGGCATTGGTGAGCTGCAGGCGCCGGCCGATGCGATCAAACAGCGGGGTGCCCAGTTGCTGTTCGAGGGAGGCGAGGCGCTTGCTCACCGCTGGCTGGGTCAGGTGCAGCTGTTCCGCCGCTTCCGATACCGAGCCCTGTTCCGATATGGCGAGAAAGGCCTTTAGCCACTGGATTTCCATGGTGTGATCGTGCCTCGATGGACGGGCTCTGGGGCCCAGGGTCGTTATCTGGAGGCTTGGGAACTTCGTATTCCAAAACCTAATGCGCCATATAATAAATATAAATTGATGTTATTCAATGCCCCCCCTAGACTCCGGCATGTTATCCATAGAGGAGATGGGGCAAATGGGCCAGCAAGATAATAAAAAGCAAACGCTTTACGACAAGCTCTGGGAAGATCATTTGGTCAAGAGCCGCGAAGACGGCACCGCACTGATTTACATTGATCGCCACCTTATTCACGAAGTCACTTCGCCCCAGGCCTTTGAAGGCCTGCGCCTGGCTGGCCGCAAGCCGTGGCGTACCGATTCAGTGGTAGCCACACCGGATCACAATGTGCCGTCCGACGCTGCGGAGCGCGCGGGTGGTATTGCAGGTATCCAGGACGAGGTTTCCCGTATCCAGGTGCAGACCCTGGATGAGAACTGCAAGGATTTCGGCATCGTCGAGTTCGGTATCAACGATCCGGGCCAGGGCATTGTGCATGTGATCGGTCCGGAAACCGGTGTCACGCTGCCGGGCATGACCGTGGTGTGCGGTGACTCCCATACCTCTACCCACGGCGCCCTGGGTGCACTGGCTCACGGTATCGGCACCTCCGAGGTGGAGCACGTCATGGCCACCCAGTGCCTGATCCAGAAAAAAATGAAGAACATGCTGGTGCGCGTGGACGGTAAGCTCGGTGCGGGCGTGACCGCGAAAGACGTGGTGTTGGCGATCATCGGCAAGATCGGCACGGCCGGCGGTACCGGCTACGCGATCGAGTTCGGTGGCGAGGTGATTCGCAACCTGTCGATGGAAGGCCGCATGACCGTGTGCAACATGGCGATTGAAGCCGGTGCCCGTGCGGGCATGGTTGCGGTTGACCAGGTCACACTGGACTACGTGAAAGGCAAGCCCTACGCACCGAAAGGCGATCAGTGGGAAATGGCGGTCGCAAACTGGAGCCGCCTGCACTCTGACGACGGTGCGCATTTCGACGCAATCGTTGAGCTGCGTGGTGAAGAAATCGAGCCGCAGGTGAGCTGGGGCACGTCCCCGGAAATGGTTGCGCCGATTAGCGCACTGGTGCCGGATCCGGCCGCAGAAAGCGACGCGACCCGCAAAGCGGGTATCGAGCGGGCGCTGGAGTATATGGGCCTGGAAGCGGGCCAGAAGATCACCGACATCCAACTCGATCGCGTGTTTATTGGCTCCTGCACCAACTCCCGCATTGAAGACCTGCGCGCAGCGGCGGCAGTGGCCAAGGGGCGCAAAAAAGCCGCAAGCGTCAAGCAGGTGCTGATCGTGCCCGGCTCTCAGTCTGTCAAGGCGCAGGCAGAGAAGGAAGGGCTGGATAAGGTATTTATAGAAGCTGGGTTCGAATGGCGCGAACCGTCCTGCTCCATGTGCCTGGCGATGAACGCAGACAAGCTGGGCCCGGGCGAGCACTGCGCTTCCACGTCCAACCGGAATTTCGAGGGGCGTCAGGGCTACGGTGGGCGCACGCACCTGGTGAGCCCGAGTATGGCGGCCGCTGCGGCGATTGCCGGTCACTTTGTTGATGTGCGTGAAATGCAGAAGGAGGCGGTTTGATGAAAGCTTTTACTCAGCATAAAGGCGTGGCCGCTCCCATGGATCGCGCCAATGTGGATACGGATCTGATTATCCCGAAGCAGTTTTTGAAGTCGATCAAGCGTAGCGGTTTTGGTCCGAATCTGTTTGACGAGCTTCGTTATCTTGACGAGGGGCAGCCGGGCCAGGATTGCAGTAACCGTCCGATCAATCCAGAGTTTCCACTGAACCATCCGCGTTATCAGGGGGCTTCGGTTCTGTTGGCTCGCAAGAACTTTGGTTGCGGTTCGAGCCGTGAGCACGCGCCCTGGGCCCTGGATGACTACGGCTTCCGCGCGGTGATTGCGCCGAGCTTCGCCGACATTTTCTTCAACAACTGCTTCAAGAATGGTCTGTTGCCGATTGTGCTGGAAGAAGAAGTTGTCGAGCAGCTGTTCCAGGAAATGTATGCCGAGGAAGGGTACGAGCTGACCATTGATCTCGAAGAGCAGGTGGTTGTGAAGCCCAATGGCGAAACCATCGCGTTTGAGGTTGATGAATTCCGCAAGTACTGCCTGTTGAATGGTTTCGATGATATCGGCCTGACGCTGGAAGATGCGGACGATATTCGCGCGTATGAAGCGAAGCGTCGCGACGAGGCGCCTTGGTTGTTCGACGCCGTGAAATAATCATTTTTAGGCACGTAGTGAGCTGGCTTTTGGGACCTGTAGATGGTTTTGTGGCGGCTCCGCTGAGAAGGAACCTTTGCCAGACACGCCGTGAATCCATCCATGGGGGCTCTTCTAAAACATCCCTGTTTTAGAAGGTCTGGCAAAGGTTCCTTCTCATCGAAGCCTTCGCTTTCAAGTAAGGAACTTCGATTCGCGCTGCCTTGGTTGTGCACTGAAATGAAAAGCGAAGGCTTCGGTACCGGGAAGCGTTCGCGAGACCGTACGCGGCCAGGACGGCCGCGTCCGAGCCCCCATGGATGGGCTTGCGGCGTGTCTCGCGGGTGCTTCCCGGTAGCGGAGCCGCCACAGGACTCCGTTATTAGGTACCACGGACTTCGCGTGGCAGAAAGAAGGAATGAAAAAATGAGCAAGAAAATCATGATCCTCCCGGGCGACGGTATTGGCCCGGAGATTGTCGAGCAAGCAGTAGCAGTACTGAAAGTTGTCGATGAAAAATTCAACCTGAAACTGGAATTCACCGATGGCCTGATCGGTGGTGCATCCATCGATGCACATGGCGAGCCGCTCACCGATGCTGAGCTGGAAAAAGCCGGCCAGTGCGATGCGGTGTTGCTGGGCGCCGTGGGTGGCCCGAAGTGGGATACCCTCGATCGCGCCATTCGCCCGGAAAAGGGCCTGCTGAAAATTCGCAGCAAGCTCGGCCTGTACGCCAACCTGCGCCCGGCCATTCTGTACCCGCAGCTGGCCGATGCTTCCTCGCTGAAGCCGGAAGTCGTATCCGGTCTCGATATCCTGATCGTGCGCGAGCTCACCGGCGGTATTTATTTTGGCGAGCCCCGCGGCATCCGCACACTGGAAAATGGCGAGAAGCAGGGCTACAACACCTACCTGTATAAAGAGTCGGAAATCGAGCGCATCGCCCGCACCGCCTTCGAAGCGGCGCAGAAGCGCGGCGGCAAGCTGTGCTCGGTGGACAAGGCCAACGTGCTTGAAGTGACCGTATTGTGGCGTGAAGTGCTGGATCGTCTGGCGCCGGAATATCCGGATGTCGAACTTTCCCATATGTACGTCGACAACGCTGCCATGCAGCTGGTGCGCGCGCCCAAGCAGTTTGACGTGATGGTGACCGGCAATATGTTCGGTGACATCCTCTCTGACGCAGCCGCCATGCTGACCGGCTCCATCGGCATGCTGCCGTCCGCCTCACTGAATGAATCCGGTTTTGGCCTGTACGAGCCCTGTCACGGCAGTGCACCGGATATCGCGGGGCAGGGAATTGCCAACCCGCTCGCTACAATTCTGTCTGCCGCCATGATGCTGCGTTACTCCCTCGACATGGGCGAGGCTGCAGATGCCATCGAGGCGGCCGTAAGTAAGGTTCTCGATCAAGGACTGCGTACCGCAGACATTTATACAGAAGGATGTAAAAAGGTCTCTACCGCGGAAATGGGCGCAGCAGTGGTGGCCGCTTTCTAGTTGCACAGCCCACCACAAGCCCATCATCCCGGCGGCTTAACAGGGCGGCATCGCTCGCGCCGGGAATTTGAAATTCACAGGATTATCAAGGTAAAGAAATGAACAAGGTAGGATTCGTAGGCTGGCGCGGTATGGTCGGCTCAGTGCTCATGGGCCGTATGCTGGAAGAAAATGACTTCGCGCATATCGCGGAGCCGGTATTTTTCTCAACCTCCAATGCGGGCGGCGAAGCCCCGGAAATCGGCAAAGATGTTGCGCCGTTGAAAGATGCTTACGACCTGGATGCGCTGGCAGAGCTCGATGCGATCGTCAGCTGTCAGGGCGGTGACTACACCAAGGAAGTGTTCGGCAAGTTGCGCGAAAAAGGCTGGGACGGCTACTGGATCGATGCGGCATCCAGTCTGCGCATGAACGACGACGCAATCATCGTGCTGGATCCTGTGAACCGCGATGTCATCGATCGCGGTATTGAATCCGGTGTAAAAAATTACATTGGTGGCAACTGCACCGTAAGCCTGATGTTGATGGGCCTTGGCGGCCTGTTCAAGGCAGGCCTGGTAGAGTGGGTTACCGCTATGACCTATCAGGCAGCCAGTGGCGCCGGTGCCAAAAACATGCGTGAGTTGATTGCGCAGATGGGCAGTATCCGCGATGGCGTTGCTGCTGAGCTGGCCGACCCGGCGAGCGCGATTCTCGAGATCGATCGCAAGGTGGCCGAGAACATGCGCAGCAGCGACTTCCCGACTGCGGAATTCGGCGCTCCGCTCGCCGGTAGCCTGCTGCCCTGGATCGACACCCAGCTGGAAACCGGGCAGAGCCGTGAAGAATGGAAAGCCCAGGTCGAGGCAAACAAGATTCTCGGCACCAGCGCCACCGTTCCGGTAGATGGTACCTGCGTGCGTATCGGGGCAATGCGCTGCCACAGTCAGGCATTTACCGTGAAACTGAAAAAAGATCTGCCGCTGGCTGAAATCGAGCAGCTGATTGGCTCGGCCAATGACTGGGTGAAGGTAGTGCCCAATGATCGAGCGGTTACCCTGCAAGAGCTGACCCCCACCGCGGTGACCGGCAAGCTGGATATCCCGGTGGGCCGCCTGCGCAAGCTGAGCATGGGGGGCGAATACCTCAATGCCTTCACCGTAGGCGACCAGCTGCTGTGGGGTGCCGCGGAGCCGCTGCGCCGCGTGCTGCTGATCTTGCTGGGCAAGCTGTAACACCCGGAACCGCCGTTTTTGTTGTCCTTTCCGCCGCCCCTTCCCGGGGCGGCTTCCCCCCGCCTCTCCCGCGAGTATAATCCCCCGCGTTTTTAGCTTGCTGCTTAAATGGCCGATGTGGCCGCCAAGCACTCAAAATTGGTCGTGAGTACAGAATATGACAGAGCCCACTCGTGAGCTGGTGATTGTCGGCGTTAATAGCACGCCGTTTAATACCCTGCTGGAAATCCTCGAAGAGCGCAAAACCATCGGCGCCGAGCAGCTCAAATTACTGGCGGAAAATGAGGCCGATGCGGATCCGCAAGTCTTTGCCAACCGCTCGATCCCGGTGCAGCCAGTCAAGGATTTTGCCTTCACTTCCGGTCAGGTGGTGCTTTTGCTGAGCAGTGGCGATGCCGCCACAGAAGCCATGGCCCAGGCTGAAAGCGCTGGTGCCTGGGTGGTGGACGCAGCGGGCCTGTCCCGCGGAGACGACAGCGTGTCGTTGATCCACCCGCTATTGAACAGCGCAGAAGTGCAGCAGCTCGAGCGCCGGGTGCTGGCGGTTCCGGGGGCCGGGGCTGCCATGATTGCCGAAGCACTGTTCCCGCTCGCGGCCCAGCTGGCGTCTGTCGAGATCGTGCTGAACCAGCCGTTGTCGGCACTGGGCAAGCACGGCGTAGACGCAGCGGCGGCGCAGACCGCGCGCATGTTCAACGGCCAGGAGCCGGAAGTCGATGAAGTGACGGGGCAGCGCCTGGCGTTTAATCAGCTCAGCTCCGCGGAAACCCTGCTGGAAAGTGGGCACAATCTTTCTGAATTGGCGCTGGTGCACGAGTTGCGCCGCCTGCTGGGTGAAGAGGTTGCGCTTGATGCGACGGTGAATACCACTTCGGTGTTTCACGGGCAGCTGGCCAACCTTTCGGTAACCCTGAAGGACGCCGTGGACCTGGAGCAGGTGCGGGGACTGCTGTCGAACGGTGCGCGCCTCGAAATGCGTGAGCGCCCATCATCGCAGGATGCCGTGGGTTGTGAAAACACACTGCTTGGGCGCCTGCGCCGGGGGTTGATCAGTCCGTATCAGGTTAAATTTTGTGCGGTATCCGACAATCTCCGCAAAGACGTAGCAATTAACTGTGTACAGATTGTCCACTTGTTGCTAAAAACCCATTGATATTTAATACTTAGCGATCATTCTGAAGGTTCCTTCTTAACTTCGTATTTTTCGCAGGACGTTGAAATGTGCGATAGAGGGCAGGGCACTGGGATGATTTTGGGGGGCGATTACTCGCCGGAGAGTGGAGTCCGTTGCCTGCGCACGGGCTCTTTTGGGTAAGTTTTGTGCAGTTGTTGCTGCACACAACTGGTATCTGCAGAGTGCAAATTGCATGCTTTTTGTGCAGATAGCAGGGTGATTCTAACAATAAAGGGAATCGGATATGCGCGTGCAAAAGCTGGCACTTGCGGTTGGTCTGGTCAGCGCACTGAGTGGCAATGGGGCTCTGGCACTCGGTCTCGGTGAGATCAAGGTGAACTCTACGCTGAATCAGCCGCTCAACGCTGAAATCAAGCTGCTGCAAACTCGCGGCCTGGCAGATAGCGAGATCAAAGTGCGTCTCGCGAGTGCGGAAGATTTTGACCGCGCCGGAGTGGATCGCGCTTATCTTCTGACTGAGCTGCGCTTCGATGTGGACTACTCGGGAAGCCAACCGGTCATCCGTATTTCCAGTCGTGCCCCCATTCGTGAACCTTTCCTGAATTTCCTGGTTGAAACCCGCTGGCCGAGTGGCCGCCTGCTGCGGGAATACACCCTGCTGATGGACCTGCCGGCGTTCTCCACCAATACCGCGGCCCAGCCAGTGCGTGCGGCAGAGCGCGAGCGCCAGCAAGTGCGTCGCGATACGCCAGTACAGCAACCGCTGAAGCCGACCGTGCAGCGCACGCCGGAGCCGGTACAGGCGCCGGTCGAAGAGACCGCCCCGGCCCCTGCTGAGCCGACCCCGGCTCAGCCCGAGCCACAGGCTCAGGCACAGACGCAGTCGCCTGCGGAAATATTCAACGAACCAGAATTCGAGCCCGCTGCTGACACCGGCAGCCGGGTATATGGCCCGGTTGAGGCCAACAAGACCCTGTGGGAAATTGCCCGCGACAGTCGCGAAAGCCGCGAGGTGTCCGTCCAGCAGACCATGCTGGCGATTCAGCGTCTCAACCCGGAAGCATTCATCAATAACAATATCAACCTGTTGAAGAAAGGTGCGGTATTGCGCCTGCCTACAACAGAGGAAGTGCGCACGCTCAGCCGCACCGAAGCCGTTTCCGAAGTGGCGACCCAGAATGACGCCTGGCGCGAGCGTGTTGGCGACAGCGCACTCGGTGCGCCGCTGGACGGCCGCGCGGCAACTGAAACTGCTGCTGAATCCGAAACCGTTGAAGGCCGTGTTTCCCTGGCTGCACCGGGCGATAACGAGTCTGTGCTGTCGGGCAGCGGAAGCGGCGCAAGCGATAGCGATGCGCTGGAAGGCGAGCTGACGGTCACCGAGGAAGAACTGGATAAGTCCCAGCTGGAGAAAGCTGAGCTGCAGGAGCGTATTGGCGAGCTCAACGAGCAGATCGATACCATGGAACGCCTGGTCGACGTTTCCAATGAAGAGCTGCGTGCGGTACAGGATGCCGCGGCGCAAACCGACGAAATGTCCGATGCCGGTGTTCTGGACGAGTCGGGCGCATTGTCCGACGAGATGACCGCTGAAGAACTGGGGCTGGACGCTGAAGCAGAAGAGCTGGCGCCTGTCGGCGAAGCCGAAGAGGTTGATGCTGCGGCCGAAGCAGAGGTTGCAGCCCCGGCCGTAGAAGAACCGGAAGCCGACGCAGAGCGCAACCGTGTCGTGGTGCAGACCAAGTCCGAGCCCACACTGGTCGAGCGCCTGATGGACAATATCCAGCTGATCGGCATTGGCGCCGGTGCGTTGCTGGTGGGTATTTTCGGGTTTATCACCTGGCGTCGACGCAAGGAAGAAGAGGAGGCCATCCGCCAGGTTGAGGCGGAAATGGCTGCAGATCGCGCCGCAGCTGAAGCGGACGGCAGCGAGGACGAGCTGGATCATCTCTCCGCGGTTGAAGAGATGGAAGCGGATAGCAGCTTCGATCTGGATCAGCTGGGCGAAGTTGAAACCGGGGATCCGGTGGCCGAGGCGGAAATTCACCTTTCCCTGGGCCAGTACCCGGAAGCGGAGAGCAAGTTGCTGTCCGGACTGAATGTCGCACCGGGCAATATTGATGCGCGCCTGATGTTGCTGGAGGTTTACGCCCAGCAGCAAAACGCCGTGAATTTCGATGACCATTATCGCCAGCTGCTGAGCTACAGCGATGGCCCTGCGGCGGATCGCGCTGCGCGCCTGCGTGAAACCATCGCGGGTGCGGGCCCATTTGAGGCTCCGGAATTGGACTTCTCCAGTGAATCCCTGGAAGCTGCGCAGCTGGATGACCTCGGGGCGGATCTTGGAAACAGTCTGGACGATAGTTTCGAAGACAGCTTCGAAGACGGTTTCGATGTCGAGGCTTCCTTTGATGATCTCGAGGAATTTTCCAGCGCTGACCAGACAGTAGTGGCCGGTGATGTTGAGCTGGACGGTGATGATGACCTCGCTCTGCTGGACGACCTGAATCTGGAGTTGGGTTCCGATTTCGGTTCTGCTTCCGGTGACAGCGCCGCAGAAGCGGAGAGCGATGAGTTTTCCCTGGATCTGGAGCTCGGCGATGACCTGGAGTTGGATTCCGCACCTGCAGTGGCCGGTTCCGAAGGGCAAGCGCTGGATACCGATGACGGTGACGACTTCAACCTCGATGATTTGATGGCCGGTGGTGAACTCGACCTTGACGGGCTGGAGCTCGACAGTGAGTTCACTTCCGAGTCAGAGGCGTCAGCCACTGTTGCATCAGGCGAAGAAGAGCCTGGTGGTCTCGAGTTTGACCTCGATCTGTCGCCGATGGACGATTCGGAAGAGTTGAGCCTGGATTCCGGGCAGGGTGGCGTAGAGCAGTCAGCCGAATTGTCTCTCGAAGCGGATGACGATCTGGATAGCTTTGGCGGTGACTTTGATGGCCTGGACCTGGATTCCATTGACCTTGGCGACCTGGATCTCGGCACTGATCTGGAGGGCGACACGGATGTGGCGGTTGAGGCGGCACCAGCGCAAAGCGTTGCCGAGCAGCGCGCACCTGTAGAGTTGGCCTCAGCCCAGCCTGTCGGCCAGGCGGCGCAGCGGGATGACGAAGGTTTCGAGGATCTGAGTTTTGACCTGGAAGGCGACCTGGATTCTGAGTTGAACCTGCTTGAGGGTGGGGATGAAGTCAGCACCAAGCTCGAGCTGGCCCAGGCTTACCTCGATATGGGTGATAAAGACGGCGCCCGTGAAATCCTCGGCGAGGTCGTTGAGGAGGCTGCCGGTGAGCAGCAGCAGCGCGCGAAAGAGCTCCTGGAGCGCATGGCCTGATTTTCCAGTCGTTTACGACAACACTATTGACCCCGCACTTTTGCGGGGTCTTTTCTTTTTGGTTGGCCGTACTTCTAAGCTTGAATTCAGATCAGTAGTCAAAGGCCTGAAGAATCAGCGATAACGATGCATACACGCTACGAATATAAGCCCAACGGGGAAGTCCCCGCCGGTGAGGCGCTGCCCGAGGGCCTGCGTCGCATTGCCCTTGGGGTCGAGTATTGCGGCACCCGCTTGCGCGGGTTCCAGAAACAGAAACACGACCGTTTGACCGTGCAGGAAACCCTCGAGCAGGCGCTGTCCAAAGTCGCCGCAGAGCCGGTT
Organism: Microbulbifer weihaiensis; assembly: GCF_048323715.1. NCBI lineage: Bacteria > Pseudomonadati > Pseudomonadota > Gammaproteobacteria > Cellvibrionales > Microbulbiferaceae > Microbulbifer > Microbulbifer weihaiensis. The sequence continues at coordinate 302,240 of NZ_JBLWFL010000004.1, read as the reverse complement.
ACGCTGGTTTGTGCGGGGCGCACTGACGCCGGGGTTCACGCTACCGGGCAGGTAATCCATTTCGACACCCGGGCGATACGGCCGACAAAGGCGTGGGTTCAGGGGGTCAATACGCAGATGCCGTTTGATGTGCGGGTACACTGGGCCCGGGAAATGCCGGCCCAGTTTCACGCGCGCTTTTCGGCCATGCGCCGAACCTACCGCTACCTGATTCACAGTGCGCCCACGCGCTCAGCGCAGGCGTCGGCCGAAGTGACCTGGACCGAGCGCAGCCTGGATCTAGGTGCGATGCGCGCTGGTGCTGCGCATTTGGTTGGCGAGCACGACTTCAGCAGTTTTCGCGCTGCCCAGTGCCAGGCCAAATCGCCAGTGCGCAGGCTGATACAGCTGGATATTGGCCGGGTTGGCCAGCTGATCGTTCTCGAGGTGAGTGCCACCGCGTTCCTGCATCACATGGTGCGCAATATCGCCGGGGTATTGATGGCGGTGGGGCGGGGTGACCAGTCGCCGGACTGGGTGCGAGCCGTGCTGGAGGCAAGGGATCGCGGTGCCGCCAGTGTCACGGCGCCGCCCCACGGTCTGTACCTGGTGGATGTGGAGTACCCGGGGGAGTTTACGCTGCCCGCCAGTGAGCCAGGTCCCTTGCTGGTGCCCCTGCCGCTGGGTGGCCTGCCGCAGCCTTGAGGGTTAAATTCTGTGGTCGCGCAGCGAGAGGCTGACTCCTGCGTTTCGCCAGCCCCGGCGATCTGCTAGTATCCCGTGCTCCCTGATCATGTCTGCTGTCGGGCCGTAAAAGCAAAGGCATTTGTGACTGATGCCGGTCTGGCAGTCTCTGCGGTTGACGGACTATGCGCGTAAAAATCTGCGGAATCACTTCTATCGAAGATGCCCTGCTAGCGGTTGATGCCGGTGCGGATGCGCTCGGCCTGGTGTTCTATCCGCCGAGTCCCCGCAACGTGGCGGTAGAGCAGGCGGCTGAGATTGCCCGAGCGGTGTCTCCCTTCGTGGTGCTTACCGGACTGTTTGTGGATGCACATCCCCAGCAGGTGGAGCAGGTGCTTGCTCAGGTGCCGCTCAACCTGCTGCAGTTTCATGGCGACGAGGCAGCGCCTTACTGCCGCCAATTTCACCGCCCTTATATCAAAGCCATCCGCATGAGGCCCGAGCTGAATCCGGTGGAAGCCATGGCGGCCTACCCGGACGCCCGCGGAGTCCTGCTGGATGCCTACCGCAAAGGGGTACCCGGGGGCACGGGCGATACCTTTGACTGGCAGCGGGTTCCCCAGGCGGGAGCCCGCAATAACCGGCATATCATACTCGCCGGGGGGTTGACCCCGGACAATGTGGCAGAGGCAGTCCTCGCAGCGCGGCCGCAGGCCGTGGATGTCAGTGGTGGCGTGGAGTCCGCACCGGGGTGCAAGGATCCACAAAAGGTTCGCGCGTTTATTCGCGCCGCGCGCTCTGCCGTTGCCGCACAGAATTTACACAAGGAGTTTGAGCAGTGAGTAAACCCAATTCGCCCATCGACTATGGCGCTTACCCTGATGCCCGCGGGCATTTTGGCGAGTTCGGCGGACGCTTCGTGTCCGAGACGCTGATCAGTGCCCTGGACGAACTGCAGGAAATGTATCAGCGCCTGAAAGATGATCCGCAGTTCCAAGCGGATTTCGATAACGACCTGGCCCATTACGTCGGTCGACCGTCGCCCCTGTATCTGGCGGAGCGCCTGACCAAGGCGGCCGGCGGTGCGCGTATCTGGCTCAAGCGGGAAGATCTGAATCACACCGGGGCACACAAGGTGAATAACACCGTAGGGCAGGCGCTGCTGGCCAAGCACAGTGGCAAGTCCCGGGTGATCGCCGAGACCGGTGCCGGGCAGCACGGTGTCGCCACGGCGACTGTGGCGGCGCGCCTCGGCCTCAAATGCGTGGTGTACATGGGTGCGGAGGACGTCAAGCGCCAGTCCCCCAATGTCTACCGCATGAAACTGCTGGGCGCAGAAGTTGTGCCGGTGCAGTCGGGTTCCAAGACCCTGAAAGACGCCATGAATGAAGCCATGCGCGATTGGGTTACCAACGTGGACGATACCTTTTACATCATCGGTACCGTTGCCGGCCCGCATCCATACCCGCAGCTGGTGCGGGATTTCAACTCTGTTATCGGGCGGGAAGCGCGACGCCAGAGCCTGGAGCAGTTCGGCCAGTTGCCGGACGCTCTGGTGGCCTGCGTGGGTGGCGGTTCCAACGCCATTGGCCTGTTTCACCCGTTCCTGGCGGATGAGTCTGTGAAAATGTACGGGGTCGAGGCGGGCGGTGAAGGCATTGAAACCGGTCATCACGCGGCACCGTTGAATAAGGGTGTGCCTGGCGTCCTGCATGGCAACCGCACCTACCTGATGGAAGATGAAGACGGCCAGATCATCGAGACGCACTCTGTGTCTGCCGGTCTCGATTACCCCGGGGTTGGCCCGGAACACGCGTGGTTGAAAGATATCGGACGCGTGGAGTATGTCGCCGCCAACGACGACGAAGCGCTTGCCGCATTCCGCCAGCTCACCCGTACCGAGGGCATCCTTCCCGCGCTGGAGTCCAGCCATGCGGTGGCCTACGCCCTGAAGCTGGCTGCGACCATGTCGCCGGAGCAGAACATTGTGGTCAACCTGTCCGGTCGTGGTGACAAGGACATTTTCACCGTGGCCGCCATCGACGGTATCGAAGTCTAGGAGTGACGCCGTGATTCAGGAAAATAAACAGGAAAACCGAATCGACCGCCGCTTTGCCCAGCTGCGCAGCGAAGGTCGCAAGGCGCTGGTCACCTACATCGTGGCGGGTGATGGCGGGCTCGATAATACCGTTGGGCTGATGCACCAGCTGGTGGCGAGCGGTGCCGACCTGATCGAGTTGGGCGTGCCATTCTCTGACCCGATGGCGGAAGGTCCAGTGATTCAGAAGGGCCACGAGCGGGCCCTGGAAAACAAGGCTTCGTTGCGCAAGTGCCTGGCGCTGGTGAAGGAGTTTCGCAGTCGCGATGCCGATACCCCGGTGATTCTCATGGGGTATGCCAACCCGATCGTGAGGATGGGGATGGAGGCTTTTGCCGATGGGCTTCAGGACGCCGGCGCCGACGGCGCGCTTACCGTGGACCTGCCCGCAGAAGAGGCGGGCCCGCTGAACGAGCTGTTGCGGCTGCGCAACCTGCGCAACATCTTCCTGCTGACGCCGACCACGAGCGATGCGCGCATTGAGCAGATCACCCGTCTGGCCAGTGGCTTTGTCTACTATGTGTCGCTGAAGGGCGTGACCGGGGCTGGTCACCTGGACCTGGATTCGGTGCGGGAAAACCTGGCGCGCATTCGCCGCCATACCGACTTGCCGCTGTGCGTGGGTTTCGGGATCAAGGATGGGGCTTCCGCGAAAGCGGTCAGTGCCGAGGGCGACGGCGCGGTTGTGGGCAGCGTGCTCGTGGCTGCGATCGGCGAGTCCGCTGACGGCGCCGCGGCCAAGGATCGCATTGGTACCATGGTTGCCGAAATGCGTGCGGCGCTCGATCGCTGAGCGTCGCGGTTCGGTGAGTGGGCCTGTGGCCAGAAAGCCCCAAATTGCGGCTTAACTGGCCAGCAGCGAAACCTGTTAAAGTGGTTTAATTCGCGGTTTAAGAATTATTGGTCACTTACTATGTGTCTGGCCGCAGGGTGAACGAATATTTGGATTCGTTCACCGGGCATAAGACGGCCAAGCATTGGATATTGGAAACAGAATGAGCTGGTTAGAAAAGATTGTTCCTGCGGTGATTCGCACCGAGCGCCGCACTGGCGCGAGCAAGGTTCCTGAAGGTGTCTGGAAAAAGTGTGTCAAATGTGACGCAACTCTTTACCGCCCCGAACTCGAGCGGAACCTGGATGTGTGTCCGAAGTGCGACCACCATTTCCGTATCGGCGCGCGCAAGCGCCTGGATATGTTCCTCGACCCGGATCACCGGGAAGAGCTGGCGACGGATGTTGAGCCAGTTGACCGTCTCAAGTTCAAAGACGTCAAGAAGTACAAGGATCGTCTGACCCAGGCGCAGAAGGCGACCGGCGAAAAAGACGCCCTGATCGCCATGCAGGGCCTGCTGGAAGGCAAGCCCGTGGTGGCGGTGGCCTTTGAATTCGCTTTCCACGGCGGTTCCATGGGCTATGTGGTGGGGGAGAAATTTACCCGTGCTGCCCAGCGTGCGCTGGATGAAAACATTCCCCTGGTCTGCTTCTCCGCAACCGGCGGTGCGCGGATGCAGGAGGCCCTGATCTCCCTGATGCAGATGGCAAAAACTTCGGCGGTGCTGGAGAAAATGCGGATGGCTGGCGTGCCCTACATTTCCATCATGACCGACCCGGTCTACGGTGGGGTGTCTGCGTCACTGGCGCTGCTCGGCGATATCAACGCCGCCGAGCCCGGTGCTCGCGCCGGTTTTGCCGGTCCGAACATTATCGAGCAGACCATTCGCCAGAAGCTGCCAAAGGGCTTCCAGCGTGCGGAGTTCCTGCTGGATCACGGCGCCATCGACATGATCATTCCGCGCCACGACATGCGCAATACCGTGAGTCGCCTGCTGGGTAAGCTCACCAACAACTGATGTTCTGCGATGCCCCGCGTTGCGCGGGGCTCGTTCCCGCCCCGTTTCACGACTAAAATCCCTTCTCTTTTCACTATTCGACCGATACCCATGCGCGACCTGCAATCCTGGCTAGCACGGCTGGAACAGCTGCACCCCACAGAAATTGAACTGGGACTCGAACGGGTTTCCAGCGTTGCCCGCGAGCTCGATGTCACTGAGCCAGCCAGGCGTGTGATTACCGTTGGCGGAACCAATGGCAAGGGTAGCTGCGTGCGTACCCTGGAGGCATTGCTGACTGCCGGTGGCCACACGACGGGAGCCTACAGTTCCCCCCATTTGCTGCGGTTTAACGAGCGTGTCCGGATCGGGGCGGAGGAAGTCAGTGACGAGCAGCTGATCGAGGCTTTCGAGGCGGTAGAGCGGGCTCGGGGTGACACCAGCCTGACCTATTTTGAGTTCACCACGCTTGCCGCGTTTTGGCTGTTCAAGCAGGCGGGCGTCGAGTTCGCGCTGTTGGAAGTCGGCCTTGGTGGTCGTCTGGATGCCGTAAACCTGGTGGATGCGGATATCGCCGTTATCACCAGTGTGGCAGTGGATCACGAGGCGTGGCTGGGGAGTGACCGTGAGTCCATCGGTCGTGAAAAAGCGGGCATCCTGCGCGCGGGCAAGACCTTCATCTGCGCCGACCCTCTGCCGCCGGCATCCGTGGTGGATGCGGCGCGGGATCTGGGCTGCGACAGCTATTTTATTGGTCATCAGTTCAGCCTGGGGCAGGGGCAATTTGAGCTTTCCGCGCAACCGGCGTTGAAATTCGGCGTGCCTGAAATCCACCTGCCGCTACCCAGTGTGGCGGCGGCGTTGACCGCGCTGGCGATTGCGGGCGAACTGCCGGGTGTTGAGCAGGCCTGTGCGGTGCTCGCGGAGCTGCGTATGCCGGGGCGCTGCCAGCAGGTGCAGTGGCGGGGGCGGGATCTGGTGCTGGATGTCGGGCACAATCCGGCGGCAGCGGAGTACCTGGCGGCCTGGCTGAAAAAGCATCCGGTGCGCGGTCGCACCCTGGCCCTAGTCGCGGCGATGGCGGACAAGGATATTGAAGGCCTTTGTGCACCGCTTTCGTCGATGGTCGATCACTGGTGTCCGGCGCTGCTGCCTGGGAACCCGCGCGCGGCGGGCTGCGAGCAGCTGCTGCAAGGTTTATCGGCTTCCGGGGTGCCGTCGGCGAGAATCAGCGATGGCTGTTTGCCCGTCAGTGAGAGCCTGTTGTCGCTCCACGGCGGACTGGAAGAGGGAGACAGGTTGCTTGTCTTCGGTTCTTTCTTTACCGTTGCGGAAGTACTGGGCTTTATACGAGACGACAGTGATGGCCAGCCGGGACAGTGACTCGAATACATTTTCCAATGGGGGTAAGCCGCGCAGGCGCCTCAACGACGGGGTAAAACAGCGTATTGTCGGTGCACTGGTGCTGGCGGCGCTGGCAGTCATTTTTTTGCCGTCCCTGTTTGACCGCGAAGGTACGCGCTATATCGATGTGACCAGCAAGATCCCGCCGGCCCCCGCGATCCAGCCGATCACCATTGCGGAGCCTGCCCCGGTGAAGGATGTGGCGCCCGCGCCTCCGGTGAATGAGGTGTTCCAGCCGGAATTCGCTGAACAGCCGGGCCCTGCGCCGGATCCGGCGGAGCCACTGGCTAAGGTGGCTGACACCCAGGCGGATACTCCCCCGGCAACATCCAAACCCGCCGCCAAGGCTGTCGACACCGTCAAGGTGGCCGAGACTTCGCCGCCAATCCCGCAGGGCAACCCCAAGCAGGAGCAGGTCAGCCTGGATAAGCAGGGGCTGCCCGAAGGGTGGGTGGTTCAGGTCGCCGCATATAGGGACGCCGACAGTGCCGACCGGATGCGCGGGAAGCTGCTGGATGCCGGGTTCCGTGCATTTACCCGCGCGGTAGAAACACCCAAGGGACGCTTTGTGCGTGTGTTCGTCGGTCCCAAGCTGTCCAAGGCCGATGCGAAATCCGACAAGGGCAAGCTGGATAAACTCCTCAATACCCAGACGCTGGTATTGCAATACAAGGTTTGAGCCTGCTGTGCCCGATATGGCGGGGCTGACCGGCCGGCCGCCAGCGGCTTTCTTGGGGGCAACTGGCCGGTAACGCATCTGCCAATCGTGTTTGGAAGGGTGAACTGCTTCACGGGCTCCGGTCGGTACGTTAGAATGCGCGCTCTTCGCGGCAGCCGCCGCGTAGCAGGTAGGGTTGAATGAACTGGGCTGACTGGACCATTCTGGCAATCGTCGCCATTTCCACGCTGATCGGCATGAGCCGAGGCTTCGTGCGCGAAGTACTGTCGCTACTTACCTGGGTGGCGGCCTTTGTGGTGGCAATGATGTTTCGGGATCAGCTGGCGCCACTGCTTTCCAACCTGGTCGATACACCTTCGCTGCAGGCCATCGCTGCCTTTGCCATCCTGTTCATTTTTACCCTGTTGGCCGGAGCCGGCCTGAATATGACCTTGTCTGCCTTTGTCGAGGCAACCGGCCTTTCCGGTACGGATCGGGTTTTGGGTATGGTGTTCGGGCTGTTCCGCGGCTGCATTATTGTATTGGCGCTACTGATCTTCGCCCCGGCACTGGTGCCAGTGGAAGAAGACGGCTGGTGGAAGGAGTCGAGGCTCATTCCACACTTTCTCGAATTTGAAGGTCGCGCGCGCGAAGCGGCGGGCGGGATCAAGGATTTCTTCGCAGGGCAGCTGGACTGATTTTCTCGCTGCGGTATGTAGTGTGAAGTATCACCTTATTTTCTCGATATGACTGGGGTTATCTGAAGTATGTGTGGCATCGTTGGAATCGTTGGCAAGAGTGACGTCAATCTGCAGTTATATGACGCACTTACCATGCTGCAGCACCGGGGCCAGGATGCTGCCGGCATCGTCACCTGTGACGGCGACCGCCTGAACCAGCAGAAGGCGAATGGCCTGGTGCGCGATGTGTTCCGCGCACGCCACATGCAGCGTCTTACTGGTAACTTCGGCATCGGTCATGTGCGCTACCCCACCGCCGGCAGTTCCGGCCCGGCACTGGCGCAGCCGTTCTATGTAAACTCCCCCTACGGCATCGCCATGGCCCACAATGGCAACCTCACCAATGTGAAAGAGGTGAGCGAGGAAATCTTCCAGCAAGACCTTCGCCACATCAATACCGACTCCGATTCTGAAGTCCTGCTCAACGTTTTCGCCCACGAATTGCACAAACTGCACAAGCTGCAGCCCAAGGCTGAAGACATCTTTACCGCCATGCGCGCGGTACACAAGCGTGTGCGTGGCGGCTATGCGTGTGTAGCGATGATCGTTGGCTACGGCATTGTTGCTTTCCGCGATCCCAACGGTATTCGCCCGCTGGTCTACGGCAAGCGTGAAACGGAAAACGGCCCGGAGTATATGGTGGCATCCGAGTCCGTGGCGCTGGACGTGCTGGGTTACACCCTGGTGCGTGACGTGGCACCGGGTGAGTGCATCTACATCGAAGTCGACGGCACCGTGCATTCCGAGCAATGTGCAGAGAATCCGCAGCTGCGTCCGTGCATTTTCGAACACGTTTATTTTGCCCGTCCGGATTCCATCATGGATGGTATCTCCGTGCACAAGGCGCGCCTGCGCCAGGGCGAGCACCTGGCTGAGAAAATCCTGCGCGAGCGCCCGGAGCACGACATTGACGTGGTTATCCCGATCCCGGATTCCTCCCGTTCTGCAGGGCAGATGGTGGCGCACCGCCTGGGTGTGAAATTCCGTGAAGGCCTGGTGAAGAACCGCTATATCGGTCGTACGTTCATCATGCCGGGCCAGAAGCAGCGCAAGAAGTCCGTGCGCCAGAAGTTGAACCCGATCGAGCTGGAGTTCCGCGGCAAGAATGTGCTGCTGGTGGACGATTCCATCGTGCGTGGCACTACCTGTAAGCAGATCATCCAGATGGCCCGCGATGCGGGTGCCAACAAGGTGTACTTCGCGTCTGCGGCACCGGCGGTGAAATACCCGAACGTGTACGGTATCGATATGCCTTCCGCCACTGAGCTGGTTGCCCACGGCCGCACCACTGAGGAAGTGCGCGAGGAAATCGGTGCTGACTGGCTGATTTACCAGGAGCTGCAAGACCTGATCGTTTCTTCTGGTGAGGGCAATACTGAAATCAAGCAGTTTGAGAATTCGGTCTTCGACGGTGAGTACATCACTGGCGACGTCACCGAGGAATACCTCCACAGCCTGCACGCAGCGCGCAATGACAATGCCAAGGAAAGCAGTGGTAATCAGAGCTCGATGTAACGCTCTGGATAGATTGCATCCCTAACTGTCGGCCCGCCATTTGGTGGGCCGATTTGTTTTGGCCTCGCGAAAATGAATCTCCGTCACTTTGTTTCCGCTTTTGAGCGTTTTACTCGGGAGCATTAAATCTCTTCTATTCAGCGTTGCGTCGATTCTTCGGTTAAGATTACCGCCTCTATTCACACAGACCCGGGACGGTTAATCCATGTTTGAAGACGACGGCTACGCACTGGAAACTCTGGCAGTACGTGCAGGCCAGAGCCGGTCGGCGGAGGGCGAGCACTCCGAACCCATTTTCACCACTTCCAGTTACGTCTTTCCCTCTGCGGCCGAAGCCGCCGCGCGCTTTTCCGGGGAGTCTCCCGGTAACGTCTACTCGCGTTACACCAACCCCACCGTGCGTATGTTCGAAGAGCGCATCGCCGCGATGGAGGGCGGGGAAGCCGCCGTTGCCACGGCTAGCGGTATGGCCGCCATTCTCAGCCTGTGCATGGCGCTGCTGAAAAGCGGCGATAAAGTGATTTGCTCCCGCAGTGTGTTCGGCACCACCACCGCACTGTTTACCCGCTATATGGTTAAATTCGGCGTCAAGGTAACCTTTGTTGACCTCACCGATTTCCAGGCGTGGAAAGATGCGCTGGATGGCGATACCAAGCTGCTGTTCATGGAAACCCCGTCCAACCCACTGTGTGAAGTTGCTGATATTCGCGCCATGGCTGACCTGGCCCACAGCGCCGGTGCCCAGCTGGTGGTCGACAACTGCTTCTGTACTCCGGCCCTGCAGCAACCGCTGGCGCTCGGTGCGGATATCGTCGTCCACTCCGCCACCAAGTTCCTTGACGGCCAGGGCCGTTGTGTCGGTGGCGTGGTGGTGGGCAAGAAGGAGGTGATGGACGAAGTCGTCATCTTCCTGCGCACCTGTGGCCCGAGCATGAGTCCATTCAATGCCTGGGTGTTCCTGAAAGGCCTGGAAACCCTCAAGTTGCGTATGCAGGCCCACTGCACCACCGCACTGGATATCGCCTGGTGGCTCAACGAGCAACCGGCGGTGGAGAAGGTCAATTTCGTTGGCCTGCCGAGCCACCCGGGGCACCAGCTGGCGGCGGCGCAGCAGAAAGGGTTTGGCGCGGTGTTCAGTTTTACCGTCAAGGGCGGTCGCGAAGCGGCGTGGAAGGTGATCGATGCCTGCAGGATTTTCTCCGTAACCGCCAACCTCGGTGATGCCAAGAGCACGATCGTGCACCCGGCAACCACCACCCACGGCCGTCTCAGTGAGGAAGACAAGGCGCGGGCGGGTATCACGGAAAACCTGATCCGGATTTCTGCCGGCCTGGAGAATGTCGAGGATCTGAAGGCAGATCTGGCGAGAGGCTTGTCGGCGCTCGTATAAAAGGGTCACAATGGCACGGATTGCAACCAAGTAAGTAGGCTTTGCTCAGGCTGGGCCTATCATTAGTTATTCGTTCGGGGCTAAGGGCTAGGCTCTCCGAACCTCGAATTGAACGCTCTGCCTGCGGGGAAAGTTTTCGGAACCTTTTGCGACATGGATGACGCGGAAGAGCCCCATGGATGGGTTAAGGAGGCGCGCCTGGTGCGTGTCCCGAAAACTCTCCCCGCAGGCAGTGCCGCCACTGTGCTTTCTGGAGATACTTCCATTAGGCGGCAGGGGAAGAAAAACCGAGCAGTAATGGATTTGCCGTGCAGAAAATTATCTCCGCTATTGTTGCCGATATCGGCAAAGTACTCCTGGGAAAAGAGCACCAGGTAAAACTGGCGCTGGCCTGCCTCCTGGCGCGAGGCCACCTGTTGATCGAAGACCTGCCGGGTATGGGTAAAACCACCCTGGCTCACGCGTTGGCCCAGGTGCTTGGCCTCTCCTACAAGCGGGTGCAGTTCACCAGCGATATGCTCCCCGCCGATATCCTCGGCGTGAGTATTTTCGAGCGCGAAACCAGCCAGTTCCGTTTCCACGAAGGCCCGGTGTTCAGCCAGCTGCTGCTGGCCGATGAGATCAACCGCTCCTCCCCGAAAACCCAGAGCGCACTGCTCGAAGCGATGGAAGAGCGCCAGGTCAGTATCGACGGCGAGACCCGTCAGCTGCCGGAACCCTTCTTCGTCATTGCCACCCAGAACCCGCTGCAACAGTCCGGCACTTTCGTACTGCCAGAATCCCAGCTCGACCGCTTCCTGATGCGCATCAGCCTTGGCTATCCTACCCGGGAAGCTGAGCGCGCACTGTTCCAGGGCGTGGATCCGCGAGCGCAGTTGGCGCAGCTGAAACCCCGCATAAACATCGAAGGGTTGAAAAAACTACAGTCCCTCGTTAGCCAGGTAAAAGCATCGGATTCCCTGCTCGACTACCTGGAGCGCCTAGTGCAGCACAGCCGCCAGAGCGCCGAATGTCCAGTGGGGTTATCCCCCCGCGGTGCGCTGGCCCTGCTGCATGCTGCCCGTGCCTGGGCCCTTATCCACGGCCGTGGCCACCTGTTGCCGGAAGACCTGCAGGCCGTACTGCCGGCAGTGGCCGGCCATCGCCTGCAAAGCGATGGCACCGACGGTACCCAACTTGTGGAGCGGATGATGCACCAGGTCGACATCATTGCCGCCTGAGGCGAACAGCGGTATGTCTTCCCAATCATCTTCGACAAACAGCCGCTGGTGGCAGAGCGCGCGCTGGCGGGAACGGGGCCAGCGCTGGCTCAGCCGGCGATTGCCTCCGGCGCAGAGCGTTACCCTGGATCACCGCAAGCTGTTCGTTTTGCCCACCGGCGCTGGGCTCGCATTCCTGTTGGTCATCACGCTTTTGTGGTTGCTCGGCACCAACTATGAAAACAATCTCGTATTCGCCCTGGCGTTCTTGTTGGTGGGCTTGCTGGCCATCATGCCGGTGCATACCTTTGCCAACCTGGCCGGGTTGAAACTGCAGCTGCTGGACGTTGAACCGGTATTTGCCGGCGATTTCGGCCAGGCCAAAATCCGGCTGACGAAAACGGGCAAGCGTAACCACGAGCGGATCCGGCTGCATTGGCCTCCGGAAGAGGGCGTGACGGTCGATGTGGACGACAGTGTAGAAGGTGAAGGCGAAGTGCGCATCAGCATGCCGGTAGTTCAGCGCGGGCGCGTGAAAGCGCCGCGAGTGCGCGTCGACAGCCGCTTTCCCCTCGGCGTGTTCCAGTGCTGGAGTTGGGTGGATCTGGATGTGGAATTCCTGGTTTACCCGCAGCCCAAATCGGCAGGCCCCTTGCCAATTGGCGCCAGTGTCGGCGAAGGCGAACAGCAGCAACAGCTGGCGGCCGGTGGCGACGACTTTATCGGCCTGAAAACATACCGGCCCGGAGATTCGCTCCGCCATGTCGCGTGGAAGCAATTCGCCGGCGGCCGAGACCTCAACAGCAAGGAATATGCGACCGGCAGCGATACTCGCCTGTGGCTCGATTGGGATCTGCTTGCCGGGCGGGATATTGAAACCCGTCTCAGCAATCTCTGCGCCTGGGTACTGGAGGCCGAGCGTGCGCAACTGCCCTATGGCTTGCGCCTCCCGGGCCATACGATTGCGCCGGGAATGGGCCGGGCGCACAAACAGAAGGTGTTGGGCATCCTGGCACTCTTTCCGGTGCACGGAGTGAGCCAGTGAGCGTGGCGAGCAGTCAGTTGCACACCCTGCTGCCGCGCGAGAGCCTGTTGTGGATTTTTGCCGCGCAGTTTGTGGTGCTGCTGCCCCAGTTTGCGCACTTGCCCCTGTGGTTGGTCGGTGCCTGGTGCCTGGCGGTTTACTGGCGCCTGGAAGTGTTTCGCGGGCGCCGGGAAATACCGGGGCGCCTGGTCAAATTGATCGCGGTTATCCTCGCCGTCGCCGGGTTGGCGCTTACTTACCGGCGATGGTTCGCCCTGGAGCCGATGGTGGCCCTGCTGGCGGTGTCTTTCACGCTCAAGAATATCGAGCTGGTGAGTCGCCGGGACGCGCTGCTCAGCCTGATGCTGGCTTATTTCCTGGCCGCGACACTGTTTGTGTTCGAGCAGACGATCCCTTACGCCTTGTATGGGTTGCTCTGCGTAGTCGTCATCACGGCGGCGCTTGTCGCGCAGCAGGGGCGCGGCAGCGCTCGGCCCCGGCGGGCACTGGGAATGTCGGCCAGATTGCTGGCGCAGGCCGTTCCGGTCATGCTGCTGTTGTTTCTGGTCATCCCGCGTATCGGACCGCTGTGGGCGGTGCCACAGAACGCCGCCAAGGCGACAACGGGCATCAGTGATTCCATGAGCCCCGGTGAATTCAGCCAGTTGTCCAAGTCGGCCAAGCCAGCGCTGCGCATCGCCTTCGATGGCTCGGTACCGCCCCCGGAGCAGCGCTACTGGCGGGGGTTGGTGTACACCCACTTCGATGGCCGGCGCTGGAGTGAGCCCGGCTTGAATGAGGGGTTTTCAGGCTGGGGACGGGGGCGCCGGGGACGGATGCACGCGGCAGATGACAACGCGACGTTGCCCGCGGTCGGCCCGCGCTATCGTTACCGGATCATCCAGGAGCCGACACAATCTCCCTGGCTGTTTGCCCTGGCGCGGCCCGATTCGGAAACCCGCGGGGTGTGGGAAACGCCCGACGATACCCTGATCTACAAAATGCCGGTGGCCAACCGTTTGGCCTATGAGGTGCGTTCCTGGCCGCGCGAGGGTATTTCCGCAAACGATCCGCTGGATCGCCGGGAGATGCGCCGCAACCTGCAGTTGCCCTCCAGCGGTAACCCGCTTGCGCGGCAGTGGGCGGCGGAGCGGCGTGCGCAGGGGTTGCAGCCGGAGCAGATATCCCAGGCGCTGCTTGATCTTTACCAGCAGCGTTTCACCTATACCTTGCGCCCGCCCGAGCTGGGCGCCGACTCGGTGGATGAATTCCTGTTCGGCACGCGCGAGGGATTCTGCGAACACTTTGCCAGCAGTTATGTCTTTACCATGCGCGCAGCGGGTGTCCCTGCGCGGGTGGTTGCCGGATACCAGGGCGGGGAGTGGGTGGAGCAGGAGGAGTATCTCCTGGTGCGCGAGTACGACGCTCATGCCTGGGCCGAAATCTGGCTGCCTGAACGGGGCTGGGTGCGCGTGGATCCTACTGCCGCCGTCTCCCCCGAACGGATTCGCGACGGCCTGCAATCCGCGGCAGCGGATGAATTTATGGAGGACGCCTTGTTGCCACTGCATAAATTCGGCCTGGTTTCGCGCCTGCGGCTGCAATGGGACATGATCAACTACCGCTGGTATGAAACTGTGGTGAGCTTCGACAATGAGCGGCAGCAGGGTGTGTTGCAGCGGCTGTTAGGTGAGATTTCGCCGCTGCGCCTGGCGCTGTTTGTGGCGGCACCGATTGCGCTCGCGCTGGTGGTGTTGCTGTTTTGGCTGAATATTTCCAGCCGCGGCCCGCGCATCCCGGCTGTTAGCCGCCTGTACCTGCGCTTTTGCCGGCGGATGGCGCGCGCTGGGCTGGCGCGGAATCCTGGCGAAACGCCCGGTGAGTTCGCTCGCCGGGTGGCACGGGAGCAGCCGCGGCTGGGGCCCATGGCAGCGCATATCACTGCAGCGTATGAAAAAGCCGCGTACGGCGGTGATCCTGCGGCTGAGAAGCAGTTGCGTCGATTGGTGCGGCGTTTCTGGCCGATGCGCATGGTGCGCTGAGGTGAATGGTGTGCTGAGGTGAAAGGCGCACTCAGTTGAATGGCGCGCATTCGCGGTGACTCTGTGGGACAATTGCCGCCCCGATGTCCCGGGCCGTGGGCCCATCGCGCTAAAAGTTGGGATGAAGCTGCCCATTCTACCGAGTGCAGCGCCCGGCAATTCCGGAATCTGTAATGGCATTTCCCGCACTGGCTAAACGGCTGCGAACATTTCTCCTTGGCTACAGTGGCACCTCTCTGGCTACCGGTTTGCAGGTGGTCTTGCTGCCGTGGATTGCCGTTTCCCTGATGGATCTGCCTGCACTGCAACTCGGCTGGGTGCAGGCCTCGGTGCTGTTGCCGAACCTGCTGTTCCTGCTGTTCGGCGGCGCACTGGCGGACCGCTTTGATTCCGCTCGGGTTGCCGCGCTGTCCTGTATCGGACTTGCGCTGTGCCACGCCTGCCTTGCCTTTTTCCTGTTGGCACATGTGCCGAGTCTGCCGCTACTGCTGGCGTATGGCATGAGCCTCGGCGTATGCGCGGCATTTCTGCAACCGGCACGCGACAATCTGGTCCAGCGCTGCGCGCGGCCGGCAGACGGCGGGGCCATGCGGGTCAGCGAGAGCCGGGTGCAGCACACCGTAACCTGGATGATGCTGGCCCAGTACGGTGGCCAGGCCGTAGGCATGGTGCTGGCGAGCCGGTTTGACCAGTGGGGGGCGGAGCTGCTGCTATTGATCCAGATCACCGTGCTGTGCGCCGCTGCAATCTTTTTCTATTCGATGCGACACCTGGGGGCGGCACCGGAATACACCCAGAAGAAGCTGCCACTGGCGTTGCTCGAAGGCTTTACCGAAGTGCGGAAAAGCCGCGCGATTTCAGAACTGGTGCTGCTCGTGGGCTTTAACGGGCTGGTGCATATCGGCGTGTTCCTGGTGGTGCTGCCCCTGCTTGCCGACAATTACGGTCGCGGTGCGGGGTATTACGCGACCCTGCAGATTGCGTTTATCGCCGGTACCGTGGCGGCTACGGTTGTCATGTTGCGGCGAGGGCAGGGGGAGTACCCGGGGCGGGGCGTACTGATGTGCCTGCTGTATAGCGCGGCTCTGCTGATCGCGATCAGCTTCGGCCCAACGCCGCTGGGGCTGATGATGCTGTGTGCCTGCTGGGGGGCGGTTGCCGCGGCTTCTGCAGCTTTGGGCAAGGCTATCGTCCAGTTGCTGGCGCCGGAGCAGGTGCGCAGCCGTATCATCTCGATTTACCAGTTGTCCCTGTTCGGCTCCGCCGCCGTTGGTGCTTTGCTGGCGGGCGCGATCAGCGAGTTCGCCGCACCGCTGGCCACGTTGCTTTGGGCCGGCATCTTTAGCCTGGGTGCGTTTGTCCTGGCATGGTTCAGTGGCGCACTGCGCCAGCTGTGTATTCACCAATCGGAAGTATCCGGGAACTGATCCGTTATGTTGACTCAATTCAACTGGCGCCGGCCAGAAATCCTGCTGCTGTTGCTCGCGCTCGCCATGCCTCTGTCATTTGGTGTGTGGCAGGCGCTGCTGAACAACTTTGTCATCGAGCGGGCGCAGTTCACCGGGGCCGAAATCGGCCTGCTGCAAAGTGTACGGGAAGTCCCGGGGTTTCTGGCCTTTACCGTAGTGTTTGTACTGCTCCTGATCCGGGAGCAGCGGCTGGCTTTCATCTCGCTGATTGCCACCGGCATCGGTGTGGCTGTTACCGGTTTTTTCCCGAGCACACTGGGATTACTCTTGACGACACTGCTGATGTCAGTGGGATTCCATTATTACGAAGCACTCAAGACATCCCTCGCGCTGCAGTGGCTGCCGAAAGAAAGCGCACCTATCTGGCTCGGACGGATCATGGCCGCGGGCTCCTTTGCCTCGCTGGTGGCCTACGCACTGGTATGGTTGACGTCTGAGCAGTTGCAGCTGGATTACACCTGGATCTACCTGCTCGGCGGCTGCCTGACGGTGTTCATTGTTGCGGCCCTGTGGGTGGCATTTCCCGCGTTTGCACAGCCGCACGTGCAGCACAAGAAACTGATATTGCGCAAGCGCTATTGGCTGTACTACGCGCTGACGTTTATGAGTGGTGCGCGCCGGCAGATTTTTGTGGTTTTTGCCGGTTTCCTGATGGTGGAAAAGTTCGGCTACAGCGTGGCCGACGTTGCCCAGCTGTTCATTGCCAATCACCTGCTGAACCTGTACCTGGCGCCAAAGATCGGCCGCTTGATCGTGCGTTTTGGCGAGCGCCGCGCGCTGACGCTGGAATACGTTGGTTTGATCCTGGTGTTCGGCGGCTATGCCCTGGTGGAAACCGCAACGGCAGCGGCCGCCCTGTATATCATCGACCACCTGTTTTTCTCGATGGCGATCGCCATCAAGACTTACTTCCAGAAGATTGTGGATGAGCGCGACATAGCCTCTTCGGCTGCGGTGAGCTTCACCATCAACCATATCGCGGCCGTGGTTATTCCTGTGCTGTTCGGGCTCCTGTGGCTGGTGTCTCCCGCGGCCGTATTCTGGTGTGGTGCTGCCATGGCGGGTTGCTCGCTGCTACTGGCGCAGAATATTCCTTCGCTTCCCGGCAAAGGCAATGAAGTCAGGGTTGGGCACTGGGCGCCACCGGCGCGTGAGCAGAACCCGGGCTGATCGGCCTGATACTGTTTTTGCCGGCCGCCTGAGGTGAGCCCGATACTTTAGGTGGCCCGAAACAGATCGGGACGAGCTGATTTTCCGGCACCCCCGCTTTATTTTCTCCCTATCCGCTGCCGCACCAAGCTGCCTAAGAGAGCTTTTGTTACTTTTGGTTTGGTATGAAAGTGCCAACCCATTCCCATCCTGAACACTTTCCGGCTTCGAAACAGGAAACGTTGGCGCGGCGTGTTGCCGTTTCGGATGTTATCTTCTAACTTTGTGTTGATGTATTTGTGGTAGTTATTTTCATTGCGCGTTTTGCAGTCGTCGCCATTGCGGTCGCGTAGTTTGAGTGACGGCAACCTGCCTGGCGCGCGCAAGGGCTCCAATGCATATGGGCCGCAGCTCACAAGGATAACAAGATGCAAAAACACGCAACCGCAGTACTTCTCACCTGTATCGGACTTTTCATGGCAATACCGGGATTTGCCTTCGACTGTTCCGGATTGCCAGCCTGGGACAGGCATGTCAGCTATCAGGCTGGCGATCAGGTGCAACACAACAGCACCGCATACGAGGCGCTCGCCGCCACCAGTACCAAAGACCAGCCACAGAGAGGGGATCCCTGGGTTTCCCTGGGGGCCTGTGAGGCAAGTGGATCGTCCTCCAGCTCCGGCGGCGGCTCCTCATCGTCCAGCTCCTCTTCGGGAGGCTCGTCCTCTGGCGGCAGCGGTACCCCCATGTCGATTTATGGGGTGTGGCACTGTGGCAACCACTATTGCGACTGGAGCCAACCGCGGGACACGGCGGCCGGTGCGGAATTCGATCAGGCAAATCACTGGATCATCGACCGCGGCGATGGCACCCCGTCGGTCAACCTCGTGGTTCTGAGTTTCCTCGAGCCGATGAAGCTGCTCGAACAGACCACCGATGAAAACTTCCTGAACGGCGTCCCGCGGGGCATGACCAGAGATGTCGTCGACTACTTCAAGGCACACGGCATCCGCGTCATGGTCTCCATGGGCGGTATCACCTACACCGATGCCTGGGATACGGCACTCACCACCGATGCCGCCGGGCTGGCGATGTTGTCGCACCAGTTGGTGCTGGATCTGGGCCTGGACGGTTTTGAAATTGACTGGGAAAACGGCACGCCTGCCCCTGAGCACCTGGCTGGAATCGAGACGTTCATCGATACGTATCGCTCGTTGAGTGGCGGCGGACTGTTGACCATGGACCTGGCGGTGGGCAATCGCTATCTGCAGGAACTCAGCCGGCGAGCGTCTGCGGACTGGCTGCCAAACGGCAAACTGGATTACATCAATGCCATGGTGCCGAGAGGTGAGCCGACCACGGATCAGTGGCAGGAGCATGTGGATGGAAAATTCAACTACAACCCGCCCATACTGCCCAAGGCGCCGGCCAAGGTCGCTGTAAGCATGTGGTTGACCGATGGCAACCAGCCAAACGAAAACTGCGTGGATTTCCTGAACTCTACACAATTGCAGAAGGCTGAGTATGTGCAGACGGTGCAGCCGAACGGTGCCGGCAGCACTGCCGGCTTCCTCGGTTATATGTTCTGGGCGGCGGAATGCCCGTCTACCCGCAACGTATGCACGCTGCCGCCGAACAGTTGCGAAAGTGGCATGGGTGCGGGGGCTGACTACTTCGATATTCCAATCCCCATGGGGACTCTGCGTCAGGACTGATGCGTAGTCTGGAACTGCGATAACCAGCGGGCCCGGCACCTGTTGCCGGGCCCGCTTTTTACTTTAGTGCCGATTTGTAATCCATAGCGTTTGATAGGGATCAAGCGTTACGGATCCCAGCATATCCTCAAAAATTTCCTCACTGATCAGATCCTTCCAGCGGTCAGTGCCGATCAGGTTGATGGCATTGAGGGAGATGGTCTGCGGCTGATCGGAGATATTGTTCAGGCAGAAAATGCTCTGCCGGCGATCCAGGCTCTGGCGCCAGAATGCAAATACCTGTTCACCGAGGTGCAGGGTGAACTGGGTGGCATTGGGGTGGAATGCGGGCTGCTCCCGGCGCAGCTGGATCAGCCGGCGCAGCTGGTAAAACACCTTGTGGTGGTGGCTTTCCGGGTCGGCGAGTTTTTGATTCAGCTCCTGCTCCTGCCACTGGCGGCGGTTGATCGCGCGGTTGTGACCATGCTCTTTCATGCGCTCATAGTCGTTGGTGGTGCCGACCAGGCTGTGCAGGTAAAACGCCGGGATGCCTTCCAGTGCCAGCATGATGGCATGCGCACAGATAAAACGCCGCAATTGCCAGTCGTCTTCGCCTGCGGTGGTTCCCTTCAGGGCATCGAACAGGGAAATGTTGATTTCGTAGGGCTTGTTGCTGCCATCATCCAGCGCACGCCAGGAAATCTGGCCACCGAAATTTTCCATGGTCTGGATCAGCGCTTCCTGCTCGTCGTCTTCCAGCAGCCCCTCCACCGGGCGCAGGCCGATACCATCGTGGGATGCAATGAAGTTGAAATAGGTGGTGCCGTTCTGTGCCGGCGGCATGCTCATCAGCCAGTTTTTCAGGTGTCTGCAGTTTCCGGAAATCAGCGTATTGACCAGCAGCGGAGGCAGGGAAAAATTGTAGATACAGTGCGCTTCGTTGGCATTGCCGAAATACGACAGGTTTTCCCGGTTGGGAATGTTGGTCTCGGTGATGATCACCGCGTTCGGGTCCGCATGCTCTATCAGGGTGCGCAGCAAGCGCACAATTTCGTGGGTTTCCCTTAGGTTGATGCAGTTACTGCCGGCGCGCTTCCAGATAAACGCGACGGCGTCCAGGCGGAAAATGCGAACCCCCATATCCAGGTACAGGCGGATGATATCGACGATTTTCGCCAGCACTTTCGGGTTGCGGAAGTTCAGGTCGACCTGATCGTGCCCGAAGGTACACCAGACATGGCGGGTTCCCCCTGGCGTAGAAGTGGCGCGCAGCAGGGGGCTGGTGCGTGGGCGCACCACCAGGCTCAGGTCCTCTTCCGGATCAACTTCGAGGAAAAAGTCACTGCCTGGATCCTTGCCTTGCTGGTAGTTCACAAACCATTCGTGCTGGGCAGAGCAGTGGTTGATCACCAGGTCGGCCATCAGGTGGAAATCCGTACTGATCCGCAGGATGTCATTCCAGTCACCCAGTACCGGATCGACCTGCTTGTATGCCGACACGGCGAAGCCGTCGTCACTGGTATAGGGGAAAAACGGCAGGATGTGCACGCTGTTGATCAGCATGGGGAAATGGGTTTTTAGGAAATGGTGCAGTGTTTTCAGCGGCGGCTGATCCTGGCTCAGGATGGTGTTGCCGTAGGTGATCACGGCTACATCGGTCTGATCCCAGAGATTTTTGTGTGCGAGAGGGCTCTGGCAGTCTTCGTCGAGGCGCAGGGTGTGCACCAGTTCATGTGCGATCGCCTGGGGGTCGAGATCCGGATAGATGACGTTCAGGTGGTCGACCACTTTCTGGTGCAGTACTTCTCTGATGGGTAACTCGGCCGAAGGGTTTGTCACAATGGCTCCCCAAATACTTGGATGTTGTCGTATGCGGGTTATCGGTTGAACTCGTCGTAATCCGCTTCCACGGCGTGTTTCAGTTGTTGCAGAAAGCCGGGCTCAGCGCTGGTGATCCGGTTCCAGCTGGGAATAAACGGCGTTTCCATGGGGTTTTCGAGAAACGCCTGCCCGGCTTTTACCAGGTTACTGGCGAACAGCTCTACGGTTTGCTCCTCTTTGTGTATATCAAAATTCAGGCCATTTATGATCGCGTCGTTGCGGTAAGTCTCGACGAAATCCAGCGCCACGCGGAAATAGGTGGCCTTGATACTGCGGAAGGTTTCGGACGAAAACACGGTGCCCTGGGTGGCAAGTTTGCGAAACAGCGACTTGGCAATATCGATGGACATCTTCGATAGGCCACCGTGTTCGTCATCGAAAGACACATCCTGGTGCTTGTGATCGTAAGCGTGCGCGATATCCACCTGGCACAGGCGGTTGGTGGAATAATTGCGGTGCATTTCCGACAGTACACCAATCTCCAGGCCCCAGTCGCTGGGGATGCGCAGGTCGTTGATCACATCGCGGCGGAAGGAGAATTCACCGGCCAGGGAGTAGCGGAAACTGTCCATGTACTCGAGATATTCTGTGTGCCCGTAAATTTTCTTCAGCGTGCGTATGAGCGGGGTTACCAGCAGGCGGCACACGCGGCCGTTGATCTTGCCTCCCGCAACGCGCGAGTAATAGCCCTTGCAGAATTCATAGCTGAAACTGGGATTGGCCACGGGGTAGAACAGGCGCGCCAGTAACATGCGGTCGTAGGTGACGATATCGCAATCGTGCAGCGCGATGGCTTCACCTCGCCCGGATGCGAGAATGTAGCCGAGGCAATACCAGACGTTGCGCCCTTTGCCAGCTTCTTTCGGGGCGAGTCCGTCCCTTTGCAGTTGTTCATCCAGCGCCCGCAAGCGCGGCCCGTCATTCCACAGCACCCGCACGTGCTGCGGAAGCACGCTGAACTGGCGCAGTGCATCCCGGTACTGCGATTCATCGGCGCGGTCGAGGCCGATGACGATCTCCGAGAGATAGGGCACTTCGGCCAGAATACTCAGAATACGCGGCAGGGCTTCCCCTTCCAGCTCGGAATAGAGCGATGGCAGCAGCAGGGTCATGGGGCGCTGGCGCGAAAAGCGCATCAGCTCGGACTCCATATCCTCGAGCGAGCGATTGCAAAGGTTGTGCAGGGTGGTGATGGCGCCGTTCTGGAAAAAATCTGTCACGGGTTACTCCCTCCGGTGTGAATTTGTTGGGTCTCTGGCGATAAAACGCCCTGAATGGCCTGGCCCCAGCCAAATGGACCGAGTGCCCGGGTGACAATAAGTTGGGGGTGGGCAAGTGGCGGTGGCGGGTGGGCCGGAGAGCGGACGAGGATGGCAATATCCGCTACTTTCAGCATGTCCAGGTCGTTGGGGCCGTCACCGCTGGCGATCAGCCGGTACGTCTGGTCGCTGAAGTGCTGGTAGGTTTTTTTCAGCAGGCGGGTGGCGACCCCTTTGTCTGTTTGTCCCAACAGGTGCAGGAAGCGGCCGCCCTGCAGGGTGGTAAATCCGGCGGCATTAGCGCGAGCGACAAACGCCGCTTTCTGCTGTTCGTTCCCCTGCCACAATAAAGGCTCGGAATAATCCCGCGCCTGCGCCTGCTCGGCTTCGGCGCCGGACAGCCCGGTAGCGGCGACGATCTCCTCGGTAGAGGCGGCATGGAAATTCAGGTAGGTGCGTGGGTGTTGTTGCTGATCCCGCTCGAGAAAATCGAGCAGGCTGGCGCGCGGCGTGCCGGGCTCCAGTATCCAGTACCCGCTTTCTTCGCGGGCGTGCTGGGGTTTCTGCGGGAAATAGCCGACGGGAATAAAAATGGCGGATCCGTTCTCAACGATAAACGGGTGGTGATTGTTCAGGGATCGCCGGAGTTCCTGCATTTCATCGCGGGTTTTACTGCTGTTCAGAATGAGGGGGATGCCCTTTTCTTCCAGAAGTTTCAGTGCGGGTTCCGCCGCCGTATGGGAATAAGTGAAGTGATCGAGAAGGGTGCCATCCAGGTCGGTGACGATCAGCCATGGCTCCCGTTGTGGTACTTGCTGGTTGGTTTTGTGCGGCATCGTTTCCAGTGTCTGGTTTTATTTTGAGGCGACGATGAATCGCGCCTGGTTTGTTTGGTAATCCAAAAATAGTGCCAGTCCACGGAATGTGAGCCACGGCGGTGCTTTCCGGGCGGTATTTGGCGGACTTTTGCCTATTTGGCCAGGCGAAAACTGCTTTGCCCTCAGAGAGTGCACAAAGTTGGTGATTGCGGGTGTTTGCTGGAAATGGCGTGCGCAACTGTGGTGCAGGCGGGATTGGTGCGGGCGCCGGTGCCTGGGAGTTGGAGGGGAATGCTGGGAGGTCGAAGGAGTCCGGGCTGGACAGACAAAACCGCCGGAGGCCGGCGGTTTTGTGCGGGGGTGGGGATCAGTAAGCGCGGACCCAGGAGCCGTCCTGCTGTCGACAGGCGGTACCCTGGGTGCTGCGGCTGTCGCCAGTTCCGAACATCTCTGCGGTAAAGTCACGGCAGTAGCGGTCGCCGCGCATCTCCACGGCGCCGGGGGTGACCGCGTAATTTTGGCCGCCCTGGTCGTTCTGCCAGGTAATGCGCTCACCTTCGGGGGCAAACTCCAGCGCCTGGGCAACGCAGGCCTGGTTGCGCTGATCCATACGGTTGCCCACTTCTCCGCCGATCAGCACGCCGGCAATGGCTCCGCCGATCGTGGCCGCGGTATTGCCCCGGCCGTCACCAATCTGGTGCCCGATCACGCCGCCAATCAATCCGCCCAGCACACTGCCGACCTGGCGGCTGTTGCAGCGGGCTGAGGAGGTCTGCACGGCAGGGCGCCACTCCGGGCGGTACTCCGGCTCCGGGGCCTGCTGGTTGAACCAGGGCGGCAGAACCACTACGCGAACACCGCGGTCGTGGTGGTGATGGTGATTGTCCGCGTAGCGGCGGTTTTTGCATTTGCGCTCTTCTTTGTAGTCACCGTTGCGCTTCCAGGTACGCTCTACTTTGCAGTGACCATCCCAGTACTCTTCCTTGCGCTCGTGACGGGAATGCTTGTCGTGCTTTTTCCAGCCGCGCCCTTCGGGGGGATCAGCGTACAGGGCCGTTGATAGGCTGCCACACAGCAGCGCGGCGAGAATGGTCGAAAAGTATTTCATGTCGAATCACCAGGTCGCATTCGGTTTCTGTCAATGGCGGGAAATATAACAAGAGTCATCTGAACCGGGAGTGAATGCGTCAACATTATTGGCATCTTGCCAGGAATATTTGTGTGTGAAATTTGACCAGGATGCGGCGCAGGAATGGCCTGCGGTGTGCCGGGATCACATCGGGGAGGGGAGCGCTTTGCGGCAGCGGGCTACCGCAAAGCGATCTGGGAGGGGTGCCCGGTTAGGGCGCCGCGCAGTTCATGCAGCGCACATAGAGTGCGCGGGGATCGCGGAAAGTCTTGAGCTCGCGCAGCGGGTTCAGGGCCGGCTGCACGCTGTTGAACCAGGCGCCCAGCGGCAGGTTTTGCTCCACACTGGCGGCGATGCGGGCGTCCACATTCTCTGCCAGGGCGCGCATGAATTTTTCGCCCGGCGTCAGCTGGCGTTCGATTTCCACAACCTCGTAGGACTCGAGCTTGGCAATCTGGGCGGCGTCGGCAATGGCATCGTTCAGGTTGCCAAGTTCGTCCACCAAGCCCAGTTCAAGCGCTGCTCTTCCGGTCCACACCTGCCCCTGGGCAATTTTGTGGACTTCTTCCGGGGTGCTGTTGCGGGCTTCGGCTACCAGTCGCAGGAAGCGCGCATAGGTATTTTCGACACCCTGCTGAATGAGGTCGGCGGCGGCCTCCGGCAGCGGGCGGTCGAGGCGCATGGCGCCGGCAAGTTCGGTGGTGCCGATACCATCGTTGTAGATACCCAGGTGCTCAAGTGAATCCTCAAACGTCGGGAAGGCACCGAAAACCCCAATGGAACCGGTAATGGTGGAAGGCGATGCCCAGATACGATCGCCGGCGGTGGCGATCCAGTAGCCACCGGATGCGGCAACACTACCCATGGAAATGATTACCGGAATACCGGCTTCACGGGTAGCCAGCAGTTCCTGGCGGATGGTCTCGGACGCAAACGCGGATCCGCCCGGGCTGTCGACGCGCAGCACCAGCGCTTTGACTTTTTTGTCGCGCGCGTCGGCAATCAGGTCACTCAGGGTTTTGCTGCCAATCTGTCCTGCGGGCGCCTCGCCATCAATGATCGCGCCAGCGGCGGAGATCAGTCCGATCTTGTCGGCATGGACGCGGGGATTGGACAGGTCGGCGAGTTTCTGATGGCGCAGGTAGTCGCTGGCATCAATAAACTTGTACATGCTCTTGTCAGCGTCGCTGACCCCGATGGCCTCCTGCAGTTCGGCGACGGCAGCGCGATGGCTGGCGAGCACATCGACGAAGCGGTGAGTCAGTGCGGTCTCGGCCCAGTTGCCTCCCTCGGCGCGCAGGTTCTGCGGCAGGTCGGCAATAAAGGCGTCGATGCTGTTGGGCGGCAGGTTGCGCAGGCCCGTAACCTGCTCGGTATATTCAGTCCACAGGCCGTGCAGCCAGCGCTGGTTATTTTCGCGGGAGGCGGGGGACATATCGTCGCGGGTGTATGGCTCGATAAAGTCCTTGTAATCCCCAACGCGAAACACATGGAAATTGATCTTCAGCTTTTCCAGTGCGCTCTTGTAGTAGTTGCGGTAGCTGCCAAAGCCAGTGAGCAGCAGCGAGCCCATCGGGTTGAGGTAGATTTTGTCCGCGTGGCTGGCGAGGAAATACTGTCCCTGGGTGAAATTGTCACCAATGGCGTAAACCGGCTTGTCGCTGGCCTTGAAGCGCTGGACGGCTTCGCCAACTTCTTCAAGCTTGCTCAGGTTGGCGCCCACCAGCGTGTCCAGCTCGAGCACCAGTGAGGAAATCCGGTTGTCTTTTGCCGCTGCGTCAATCGCGTCTACCAGGTCTTTTACCCGGGTTTCCTGCGGCGCGGACTGGCCGCCGAGAAACATGGGGATACCGGTAGGCTGGCTCAGTTCATCGACGAGATAGCCGCCGGGTGAGACTTTCAGTGCCGCGCCCTGGGGAACGGTAATCCGCTCCTCACCGCCAAAAATGGCTGCGCAGACAATGACCAGTAAAAAAAGGAACAGCAAGTTGGTTACCACCCGGCGCAACCAGGTGATGGCGGCGCCGATGCTGCCGAAGATGCGGCGCAACGGCCCGCGCTTGTGGGTCGACTCTGTCAAACCTGAAACTCCTTGTTTTCGATCCGTTTTAGGGAGACCGCTTCAGTTACCGGACGATTGGATTTTGACCTGCCAGCGGCTGGTCATCATGGCGGAAACAAACAGGGTAAGGCTGAGTGCTGCCAGGGCGCCATGCTGCCAGCCGCGTGTAGGCATCATTACGTCGACAATTCCTGCGGTGATATATAACAACAGGATAAAACACAGCCAGAGATAGCTGCGCTGATTGCCTTTTAACAGGCCAGGCAACACCAGCAGTAATGGAAAGCTCTGCAGCAGCCACCACTGGACAGAGCCACCGGGCAGGAACAGGTTCCAAACGGCAAACAGCACCAGCAATGCGATATAACAGAACCAGTTCAGGCGTTTTGCCAGTACCAGCTTGCGCTTAAGGGCGTTCAACGAATCGTGTTGTTCAGTCACTGGAAGCCTCCAGCTGGCGCGCCAATTTGCCAATACGCTGGCCGAGTGCCCGGCACAGGGTAATTTCATCTTCGCTCAGCGCGCCGTCATTGCCGGCGGCCCAGTGGGAGGCGCCATAGGGGGTGCCGCCGGTCTTGGTGTGCATCAGCGCGGCTTCCGAGTAGGGGATACCGGCAATCAGCATGCCGTGGTGCAGCAGTGGCAGCATCATTGAGATCAGGGTGCTTTCCTGGCCGCCATGGAGGCTGCCGGTGGATGTGAATACGGCGGCGGGTTTGCCGGTTAGGCTGCCGTCGAGCCACATGTCACTGGTCTGGTCGAGGAAATAGCGCAGGGGCGCGGCCATATTGCCAAAACGTGTCGGGCTGCCGAGCAGCAGTCCGGCGCAGTGGCGCAGGTCATCGCTGGTGCAGTATGGGGCGCCGGCGTCGGGCACTGGCGGCAGGCTGGCATCGGTGTCGGGTGATACCGATGGCACTGTGCGCAGTCTGGCGCTCATGCCACTGGCTTCCACGCCGCGCGCGAGCTCTGCGGCCATGCGCGCGGTGGCGCCACTGCGGCTGTAATAAAGGATAAGGATATAAGCTTCTGCAGGCGCCGCCATTTAGATCAGCTCCAGAACATTTTCCGGGGGGCGGCCGAGAACCGCCTGATCGCCTTTCACGACGATGGGGCGCTCGATCAGCTTGGGGTGCGCCACCATGGCATCAATCAGTTGTTCGTCGGTCAGCGCGGGATTTTTCAGGTTGAGCGACTTGTAGTCGTCTTCGCCCTTGCGCAGCAGGTCGCGGGCGCTGATGCCGAGCTTGGCCAGCAGTGTTTTCAGCGTGGCTGGGTCTGGCGGTGTTTCGAGATAGAGCACCACTTCCGGCTCTACCTGGTTGTCCTGCAGCAGTTGCAGGGTTTGACGGGATTTTGAGCAGCGGGGGTTGTGATAGATCGTCCACATTGCAGCGGTATCCTGTTAAGGTTTCGCGTATTCTAACAGTCTGCGGTGACTCGTCTACGCTGGGGGTTGTGGTATTTTTTCCGCGTGTTGGGCGCAATTGCTCGCAAGATCAAATACGGAACGGATTGACCGGATCACACCAAGAGAAGACCCATGACAGAAATGGTGCATCGTTGGCGTCGCTTTTTTACTTCGCTGTGGACGCTGTTTAACGAAAAAAACTGCCGGCAGAATGCCGCGGCCCTCACCTACATGACCCTGTTTGCGATAGTGCCGCTGGTCACGGTGAGTTACGCGATGCTTTCGCTGTTCCCGGATTTCGCCGGCCTGCAAAGCAAGATCCAGCAGCAGATTTTCTCGCACTTCGTGCCGGAAAGTGGCCGTGAAGTGCAGGAATACATCAGTAATTTTTCTTCCCAGGCCCAGCGCCTCACCGGTGTGGGGATCGGCTTTCTGCTGGTGACCGCGGGACTGATGCTGAAAAACATCGAGGGCACCTTCAACGCGATCTGGGACATTCCCCGCGGCCGTCGCGGCGTATCCAGCTTTCTGCTGTACTGGGCGATCCTGAGCCTGGGGCCAATCCTGCTCGGCGCCGGTATGGCCGCCAGTACCTATCTGTTCTCGCAAAAATTCCTGTTGCAGAACGACAGCCTCGGTCTTTTGCCGATATTTCTGCGGATATTGCCGTGGCTGTTTACCGCGACTGCCTTCACTCTGCTGTTTATTGCCGTGCCCAACTGCCGGGTTCCCCTTCGCCACGGTGTAGTGGGGGGTATCATCACCGCGTTTGTTTTCGAAGGTGCCAAGTACCTGTTCGGAACCATTGTTGCGCGCACTTCGGTGCAGGCGATATACGGTGCCTTTGCGTTTGTGCCGCTGTTTCTGATCTGGATCTATCTATTGTGGATGATCGTGCTGGCGGGGTGTGTTCTGGTGCGCACCCTTTCCGCATATCACGCCGCCGCCCAGGGGCGCAGCTATTCGGATCTGGTCGCAACCATGGTGCTGATGTGGAAGTTCTACAGCCAGTACCAGAAAGGGCTTCCGGTGTGCGATCAGGATATCTCCCGCGCCGGTATTCGCCCGAGCCAATGGCGGCGTATACGCCAGGTACTGCAGGATCGCAGCATCATTACCCAGACGGATCGCAATGACTATGTTCTGTTGCGGGATCTGGACGCGGTGACGATCCAGCAGATGATGGACTGGTTGCACCCAGCGCCGGTGCCGGAGCACGGCCACCGGGAGCTGGAGAACCGGCCCTGGTTCCGGGCCATGGCCGCGCGCTTTTCGGAATCCCGTGCCTACGCTCGCGAGCACCTGTCTCAGACCCTCGGTGAACTGTTCCGCGAGTCAATGGAAGAGGAAAACCGGGGCGAAGGTGGGCACGCCGACAGTGCAGGGTCCACCCAATCTGAACCAGAGGCTGCAGTCGGCAGCAAAAAAACCAACAGGAGAGGTGGCAGCCGCAATGCGGGATCATCAAATAGCACTGCGAAAAAAGGCGGCGCCAAAGGCGCGGACAAATCCAGCAAGGCGGATGAGGACAGCCGCGGCCTGGCTGTTGTTGGTCGCGGTGACGATAAGCGGGTGTGACGCGCCGTCACCGAAAAGCCAGTGGCGGGATCTGGAGGGCAATACCGTAGAGACCGGCGGGCGGGTACTGGTGGTCAACTACTGGGCAGAGTGGTGTGCGCCCTGCCGGGAGGAAATACCGGAACTGAATGCGTTTTACCGGCAGCACGCTGAGCGGGTGCTGGTATTGGGCATTAATTTCGACCAGCTGCCGGCGGATCAGGTTCGTGCCCAGGCAGAAAAATTCGGCATCGAGTTTCCTGTGCTGGCCAGTGAGCCTGCCGAGCGCTGGGGGCAGCCGCGGCCGCAGGTATTGCCGACTACGCTGTTTATTGATGCGGATGGTGTGTGGCGCCGAACCCTTGTCGGCCCGCAGACGGCGCAAAGCCTGCAAGAGGCTTTGGCTAACATGAAATAGGTTCGTCGCGTCAACCTTGGCATTTGCTTATAGCGCTATAACCAATGCGTCTTTAAATGAAATGCGTGCCAACTGCTAGGATGCGGCCGATTTCCTTTGCCCGCATTTGTAAAACTGGACGCTTTCCCCGATGCAACTGAGTGCACTCCTGCTCCTCGCGATCTACCTGTTTTTGCTCTGGCCGCTTGCCCGCTGGCACCGCAGTCGCCAGTCACTGGCACCTGCAGTGTTTGCCGGTTTGCTCCTTGGTTTGTTGTTTGGTGGCTCTATTCACCTGGCCAAAGGCTGGGGAGTCGATACGGAATGGGTGCTCGGCTGGGTCGGGTTGATTGGCGATGGGTATGTCAACCTGCTCTACGTGCTGGTGATGCCGCTGGTACTGGTTTCGATTCTCGGGGCGGTAGTGCGGGTCAGTGATACCCGCGCGCTGGGCAAAATCAGCGTATCGGTACTTGCGGTACTGCTCGGCACAACGGCTATTGCCGCGTTGATCGGGGTGGTCATCGCTCAGCTGTTCGGCCTTACCGCGGAAGGGCTGGTGGAAGGTGCGCGCGAGGCCGCCAGGGTCGAGGAGCTGAACGAGCGCATTGGCCGTGTGAGCGAGTTGAGCATCCCGGAAATCCTCACCGGCTTTATTCCGCGCAATATCTTTTTCGATCTCGCCGGCCATCGCGATAATTCGGTAATCGCCGTCGTTTTATTTGCTGTCCTTTTGGGCGTCGCAGCGCTGGGGGTGCGCAAGGACAGCCCGGAGCAGGGTGCGGCCATAGAGCGGTTTGTGGGGGTTGCCCAGGCCTGGGTGATGAAACTGGTACGCCTGGTAATGGCTTTTACGCCCTATGGCGTAATGGCGCTGGTGACGGCGTTGATTGCGGATTCAAGCTGGGCGGACATCTTCAATCTGTTCAATTTCGTGGTGGCCTCTTTCGTTGCCATCGCCCTGATGTTTCTGGTGCACGGCCTGCTGTTGTTCATCAATGGAGTCAGCCCGCTGCACTTTTTTGCCAAGGTCTGGCCGGTACTGGTTTTCGCTTTCAGCTCGCGCTCCAGTGCCGCCACCATTCCGCTCAATATCGAAACCCAGATCGACGAGCTGAAAAACGCACCGGCGATTGCCAATTTCTCTGCGTCCTTTGGTGCGACTATCGGCCAGAACGGCTGTGCCGGTATCTACCCGGCCATGCTGGCGGTGATGGTGGCGGTACCGATGGGTATCAACGTGTTTGATCCCGTTTGGCTGATGTCGCTGATTACTGTGGTGGTGATCAGCTCGTTCGGAATTGCCGGCGTCGGCGGTGGTGCGACCTTTGCTGCGCTGGTGGTACTGCCCACCATGGGTTTGCCGGTAACCATCGCGGCGCTACTGATCTCGGTGGAGCCACTGATCGATATGGCGCGCACGGCCCTTAACGTCAATGGAGCCATGACGGCGGGGACCCTGACCCAGCGCTGGCTGGGTGGTCAGCGGGAGCCCAGCGCGGTTTGATCCCGGTTCGGTCGCAAGGTTCAGCAAGTATTCAGGCACAGCTTATTACAGTGCTCCCATCGGCTGAGAAGCCGGACTGTTGCCATCGGCATATCGCTACGATGGCTGGCGGATGACTAAGGAACCGCAGGGAGAACTGAGATGGCTTACCCACACACATTCCAGAGCATCAAAAGGCTGGCTTTCGCCGGCCTCACCGCTGTCATGGTAGGCGTCAGTGCGACGGCCTCCGCTGGCGGCAGTGGCTACTACGAGGGCCACGATGGCTACGACTATGCCATGGTGACCGCTGTAACGCCCATCTACAACGATATCCAGGTGATTGAGCCCCGCACCCGCTGCTGGGATCAGCCTGTGACCTACCAGCAGCCTTCCCCGGCCGGAGCCATTATCGGCGGCCTTATCGGTGCCGCCGTCGGCCGCAACATTGGCCATGACGGTCACCGCCGTCACGGCTGGCGTCGCCACCATCATCACGCGAGCAAAGGTGCCAAAACGGTTGCGGGCGCCGCGGTGGGTGCGGCAATCGGCAGCGCCATCAGCCGCAGCAACGCCCCCGTGCAACACGGTACCCAACAGCAGTGCCAGGTAGTTGAAGAGGTGACCACCCGCCGGGAGCTGGTAGGATACGACGTAAACTACCGCTACAACGGGCAGGAGTTCTTGACTCGCACTGACCGCCATCCAGGGGATAGAATCCGGGTTCGCGTGGATGTGACACCGGTGTGGTAATCCCACCCGGGTTTACTGGCCGGCACTTTGAATTAACAGGAGCTGCATTGTGAAACTGACCGGCGCCATTATTTTTGTGGTCGCATTGCTGTTGAGCCTGACTCCGCCGCCTTCGCAGGCGGCCGCGGAGCGGGCTTATGATGTCCCGTATCGGGCGGGTCTGGAGCACAGTGCGGCCCCTCACCGGGCTATCCGGGTGCAACAGAAAGGCATTTCCCGGGATGAAGCCGCATCGATCGTGAAGCGGCGCTATGGCGGCAAGATTCTCGCGATCAAGGAAATACAGAAAAACGGCAAGAGCATGTACCGGGTAAAGGGGCTTTCGGACAAGAGCCAGGTTTACGTGGTGTACGTGGATAAACAGAGCGGTAGCATTTCCCGCTGAGCCGTGAGCGCCTGCCGAAGCGGGCTAAAAACAGAGGATTAGACATGCGCGCACTGTTGGTAGAAGACGAGAATGTCCTGCGCGATCAGCTGGCGGCGTCCCTGCGCAAGGCCGGTTATACCGTCGACGAAGCGCCGGATGGGGAGGAGGCTCTGTACCTGGGCCGGGAATACCCCTACGACGTAGCGGTAATGGATCTTGGGCTGCCGAAAATTGACGGTATTCAGGTGATCGAGACCCTGCGCAAGGAGTCACGGCACTTTCCCATCCTAATTCTTACTGCGCGAGGCCACTGGCAGGAGCGGGTGCGCGGGCTCGAAGCCGGCGGAGACGATTACCTGGTCAAACCCTTCCACAATGAGGAACTGCTGGCGCGCCTGAATGCACTGGTGCGTCGTTCCGCGGGTTTTTCTTCCCCCACCATCACGGTGGGCCCGATCACGCTGGATACCAGTGCGCAACGGGTAACCGTGGCCGATAACGAGCTGGAACTCACCTCGTTTGAATACAAAGTGCTTGAATACCTGATGTTGCACCCGGATGAGGTGGTGTCCAAGACCACGCTGACCGAGCATATCTACGAGCAGGATTGCGATCGCGACAGCAATGTCATCGAGGTATTTATCGGTCGGCTGCGCAAAAAACTCGACGCAGCTGGCGGTATCAAGCCGATCGAAACCCTGCGCGGGCGCGGCTATCGCTTCCGACCCGCGGATTAACCCTTGCTCGCGCGTCTGCTGCACTCCCTGTCTGGCCGTCTTTCGCTGATGGCGACGCTGGTGCTGCTGGTTTTCCTGGCGGTGCTTTCCAGTGTATTGGAGCGGGCCTATCGCACCTCGCTGGACGAGGCGAAGGCCCGTGAAATGCAGCTGCATATCTATACGCTGCTCGCCTATGCCGAACCCAATGGCGACAGCCTGGAACTGCCGCTTATTCTTCCCGAACAGCGATTCAACCAGCCGGACTCCGGCCTGATCGGTGCGGTGATGGATTCCCGCGGCCGGGTCATCTGGCGTTCCCAGTCTGCGCTCAGTATGCCAAATTTTTCCGCAATGCCACTGCCTCTGCCCCTGCGCCAGGGGCAGCAGGTATTTGCCGAAGTGCGGTTGCCGGATATGCCCACTCCCTACAGCAGTTTCCGCCAGGGAATCGCCTGGGGGCTGGACAATGAGCGGCAGTTTACGTTTGTGGTACTGGAGGATGCGGCGCCCCTGCATGCACAGGTGAGCCAGTTCAGCAGCACACTGTGGCGCTGGCTTGGCCTTGGCTCTCTCGCCCTGATCGCGGTGCAGTTACTGGTATTGCGCTGGGGACTTGCGCCGCTGCGCTCGGTGGCCAGCGCCCTCAAGCGGATGCAGCAGGGGGGCAGCGATACATTACAGGGCAACTTCCCGCGCGAGCTGGTGCCGCTCACGGACAACCTCAACCTGTTGATCGAGAACGAGCGCCGCCAGCGGGAGAAAACCCGGCACACACTGGCCGACCTGGCCCACAGCCTGAAAACGCCGCTTGCCGTCCTGAAGGGGATGGATCCTGTGGCTGACCCCAAGGGCGCGCAGGAAGTGTTGGCGGAACAGGTAAAGCGCATGGACAGCATCATCAGCTATCAACTGCAGCGCGCAGTGGCCAGCTCGCCCAAATCGATTTTGCGTGGCGTGGCGGTTCAGCCGCTGGCGGAGAAGATTCTGTCTGCTCTGGACAAGGTGTATCGCGATAAGACCGTGGATGCGGAACTGCTGTGTGGCAACGATGTGCTGTTCTATGGCGATGAAGGCGACCTGATGGAAATGCTGGGTAACCTGCTCGACAACGGTTACAAGTACGGCGGCGGCAAGTTGCTGGTGGAGATTGCCAATACGTTGGATCATCGCGGGCTTGAAATTGTGGTGTCCGACAATGGGCCCGGTTTGACTACCGCGCAGTGGGAACAGGTGATCCAGCGCGGAGTTCGGGCGGATCAGCAGCAGCAGGGGCAGGGGATTGGCCTCGCGGTGGTCGTGGATATTGTCGAAAGCTACCACGGCAAAATTGGCGTAGGCGCCTCGGCCCTGGGTGGTGCCGAGATCAAGGTGACGCTTTAAGTCGTCGGTGAGTGATCCCGGCGGTTGGGGAATTTTTTGCCCTGCGGATAGTTGGCGGCATGCGCACGCAGTGAATGGAACTCAAACAATAACCCGGCAAGGAAATGCAAATGTCTGGCCTTACGACGCACATCTACACTTTCACACTCTGCCTGCTGGCAGCCGCCGCGGCTCATGCCGCTGAAAAATCGTCTCCCTGGCCCGGAGGAGCGGAAGCGGCGGTGGTTCTGACCTACGACGACGCGCTGGATTCCCACCTCGATGTGGCCATGCCGCAGTTGGCACAGTTCGGCCTGACCGGCACCTTTTACCTGAGCGGGGCGCGCCCCTCCATCCGTCTGCGCCTTGAGGACTGGCGCAAAGCGGCAGTGGCGGGCCACGAGCTGGGCAACCACACCCTGTACCATCCCTGCAGCAAATCCGCGGCCGGTCGCGACTGGGTGAAATCCTGGCACGACCTGGATCGCTATTCCCTGGAACAGTTTATCGACGAGGTGCAGACCACCAACAGTCTGCTTACGGCCATCGACGGCGAGCAGGCGCGCAGCTTTGCCTACCCCTGTGGTGATATGCGTGCGGGGGGCGCGGACGTGGTAGAGGCAATCAAGCCAGTGGTGGTCGCTGCACGTTTTTTCTCGGAAGACGGCCTGCATGCCCTGGGCGACCCGGATTTTTACCGGCTGGAAGCCTATGACGGCGCCGGCAAAAGTGCGCAACAACTGATTGCCGTGGTGGAAGCGGCGCGGGCGAACAATAGCCTGGCGGGATTTATGTTTCACGGGGTTGGCGGTGACTACCTGAGTGTGTCCGCCGAGGCGCACCAGGCGCTGCTCGAACACCTGCGTGCGCACCCGGAACGCTATTGGGTAACCACCGTGCGCGAAGCCGTTGCGCACCTGGAACGCGCGCAGCACGTGCAACAAGAGTAAACGGGCCGGTTTATTGTTCCGTGGCTGCCGCTGTGCCCGTGGCGAAAGAGTGGCCGCGGCCGGGCGCCACGGCCTCCCAGAGACCGGCAGACAGGGTTTCCGGGGACTGGTGGCG
The DNA here is from genome assembly GCF_048323715.1 of Microbulbifer weihaiensis. Classification (NCBI taxonomy): domain Bacteria; kingdom Pseudomonadati; phylum Pseudomonadota; class Gammaproteobacteria; order Cellvibrionales; family Microbulbiferaceae; genus Microbulbifer; species Microbulbifer weihaiensis. The sequence goes on along the minus strand of NZ_JBLWFL010000004.1, from coordinate 267,103 downwards.
ACCTTCGGCAATCCAGCGCACGATCGTTGCCGCCACGTCCGGCCAGCGGATGCGGATGCCGGTTGGATCTTCTGTCAGCCACGCGCGAATACTGCGTGCATCGATCTTCTTTACCACCCGCGCCAGCCGCAGCTCCTGCAGCGCCATGGCGTTGGCCTCCTGCTCAAACTGGCCCTTCAGCGGGCGCGTGAGAATAGGTTTGCCGAGCGCCAGGGTCTCTGCGATCAACTCAAAGCCACTGTTGCAGATTACCCCCCGCGCACGGGCCACATCGCTGCGAAACCCGTCGACTGATGGCGCCTTGAGGGTAATGTTGTCGGCGTGAGGCAGTTCTTCCGGCAGGCCATAGACGACAAATGCGCAAGGCAGCTGCGCCAGTTCTTCCAGCAGCGGGGCGGCATGTTCAAACGGCAGGTATACCAGTACGTGATCGCCCGACGCAGTGACGTCGCTGGCGTGTGCAATCGGCGGCAGGATCGGATGTCCGAAGTGATACCAGTGCATCCCCAGCCCCACCTGCACCGGGGCAAAGTTTTTCATGATCGCGCGCGCCATCCAGCCGAACGCGGGGCGCGGGATGGCGTAATTGAATGCGTATTGGTGGCCGAGCCCGAGGCTGGGGCGCCGGTGTTTCTTTGCGGCCCAGGCACAGACGGGTTCAAAATCGCTGATGATCAGGTCGTAATCCTGCACCGGCAGTTCCCGGATATCTTTAAACAGGCGGCGCAGGTTCAGTTTCCGCGCCGTCGCCAGCTGGTCAATCCTGCCTTCACGGTGCACAAATGTGAGCCCCTCCCTCCACCAGTAATCGCCGAAGTCTTCCATGGCGAAGAGTTTTTCGGGCGGCCGGCCTGAAAACAGCCACTGTACTTCCAGTTCCGGGTACTGCTGAAACGCCCTGGCCATGGCGCGCGCGCGGGAAATGTGGCCGTTGCCGGTACCTTGAACGCCATAGAGAATCTTCAATGCAATGCTCCAGTCAGTGCCCGTGATGGGGCGGGTTTGAACTCAAGGGGGGCGCAAGTGTGGTGGCCAGCGAATCGCTACATCAGGTAGCCGCTCACAGCCAGCCCCACACCGGTACCGAGCAGGGCACCAGCGCATACATCGGTGGGAAAGTGCACACCCAGCCCGACGCGCGACATACCCACACCGGCCGCCCACAAGTAGCCCAGGGAGAAAGCGGGGTTGAGGCATTGGCTGAGCATAGTGACGAACAGGAAAGCGCCGGACGTGTGTCCCGAGGGCAAACTGAAACGGTCGTTGGCAATAATGATCGAGCGCAGGCCGGGGATGGCCTCGGGCGGACGGTTTCTTTTGGTGGTGTTCTTGATGGTCCAGTACAGGGATCTTTCCATCGCAAACGCGGCGCCACAGATGTACAGGAACTGCACTGCCACAGCGGTATTGACCAGCGCCAGGAGCAGCGGCGACAGCAGGTAGAGCCAGCCATCGGCCGAGCGCGACAGCAACAGGTAATTCCGGCGGGAGGCCGGCCTGGCAGCCCGCTCTGCCATTCGCAGTACCAGTGATACGTCTACTGCTTTAAGGGTGATAGGTAAGCTTCGCATGGGTCTAAAAGTACGAAGCAAATATTGCGCAGGCTTGAATGAAATATGTCAGGTATGTGAATTATGCGGAGGCAAGGCGGGCGGGGCGGCAAAATGGATGGGTTGGCAGGAGGCGCAGAAGCGCTTCCCGCCCGCTGGTTTATCAGTCGATCCCGAACTGGATTTTGCTGGAACCCGGTAGCTTTTCCACCAGATCGTGCCCGCAAAGTCTGGATGGGGTGAAGTAACCGCCGGATCCGTTGTAATTGAGCAGGAATTCCATAACGGCAAGCGAGCCGCTGACCGTTACATCGTAGCCGTTGGCGGTGGTGACTCGGCCTATCCGGCGCTCCCCGCGGCGATCGTTGCGTACCTCGCCCCACACCCAGGTTTTCTGTTCTGCGCGCTGGTTCTCGCTGGGGCCGCGCACTTTGCGATCTACCTTGCCCTTGAGCCAGTTCTGAACCCACTGCATACGCAGCAGCCAGCGCAGTTTATTCAGCTTTTTCATTTTCTTGGCCCGGCCCGGGCTCATGGGGATGTACACCTCGATATTCGGGATCTCAGTCGAGTAGTAGGCGGTGGCGACATCGCCCCAGGGAATGGCCACCGCGAATTTTTCGCCGCGCCCGAAATTGATTTGCCGCGTCAGTTCTCCGTGGGGGATGGTCTCGATCTGGCCGTTGCGGCGCACGGCGCCGCCAATGCCCAGGCTTTCGATCGAGGTTTTCGCGGTGCCGGGGCTCAGGCCTGAGTCCGAGTCAAACCCGAGGGTGAGATGCGTGGCGCTGGGCATGGCTTTGTGCAGTGCTGCGGCCAGGCAATCGGTGGGAATAACGTCGAAACCGGTACCCGGGCAGAGCACCACGTTGGCGGCTTTGGCCTCGCTGTCCAGTGCGTGGGCCTGCAGGTATACCGACATTTCGCCGGTGATGTCCTGGTAGTGGGTGCCACTGGCGATACAGGCGCGCATCATCGGCTCCGCGGTGGCCGAGAAAGGGCCGGCGCAGTGGATGACCACGGCGACATCGCGCAGTGTACGCGCCAGGACGTCTTCGTCATCGAGGCTCACGGCGATGGCCGGCAGGCCCAGCTCTGACGCGAGGGGCTGCAGTTTGCTGGCAGAGCGGCCGGAAAGAATGGGCTTCAACCCCTTGGCCACGGCTTTGCGCGCAATCAGTTCGCCGGTATAGCCGTACGCGCCGTAAATCATGATCTGCTTGTTGTTCACCGTGAATCCTTGTTGTTGTGGTTTTGTGGCGGCAACTGCTTGCGTTTTCGCTCAGTCGAGCGCTCGTTCGAGGGCGAAACGGGGAATGCGCTCGCCATCCTTCTCAATGGTCTCTGCGAACATGGCCAGGGGGCGGGCCCACACGCCGTACTCATCATACAGAGCGCGATAGACGGCCAGTTGTTCCCCGGTTTCACTGTGCGTGGCAATTTCCATCAAATGGTAAAGATTGCCCTTGTAGTGGCGATAGATACCTTTTTGCATACATTTCCTTGCGGGTCTGTCAGGCCAGGTGGTACGGGGAGAGCTGAATCTGGGTGATGCGCTGGCCGTGGAGCACGGCGATACCGCTGTAGCGGCGCTCCCCGGTGGAAGTGAACTCAAATTCGTACTGGCGCTGCAGGCGCACCTGGCCGCTGCGGTCGCGCTTGAGGCGGGTGCGTGTCAGCATGACGGTATCGTCCAGCAGCTGTACGCCGGTTTCTGCGCAGTGTGCCTTTACGATTCGCCTTACCCGGTCTTTGGCCGCCATCCCGGACCAGAAGTACCAGACAGCGAGGGTTATCAGGAATAGCCAGATCAGGTCGCCCAGTGAGTAATACATAGCCGTGTCGTTTTGCTATCTTTCGAGCGCGCAAGAATACCATTTGAGGAGGGACTATGCCCGGCACCATTTTCATCACCGGTTGCAGCCGGGGTATCGGCCTGGAACTGACGCGACAATTCAGTGCTGCAGGGTGGGATGTGATCGCCACCTGCCGAAATCCGGCCGCGGCCTGGGCGCTGGCCGATCTCGCGAATGAGTTTGGCAACATTGAAGTGCATGCACTGGATGTGACCGACTACAGGCAGATGGCGGATCTCGCCCGGCAGCTGGATGGCCGCCCGCTGGATATCCTCTGCAGCAACGCGGGCTATTACGGCCCCAAGGGGGTGGCTTTTGGCCATGTTGATATCGAGGAGTGGCGCAAGGTACTCGAGGTGAACACCATCTCGCCCTACAAGCTGGTAGAGACGTTCATGCCGAACCTGCTTGCGGGTAACAACAAGGTGGTGGGGGTGCTCAGCAGCAAGGTCGGCAGCATCGCCGACAACAGCTCTGGCGGTGGGTATATCTATCGATCGTCGAAAACCGCGGTCAATCAGGTCGTCAAAAGCCTGTCCGTGGATCTGGCGGGGCAGGGCATCACTGTGCTGGCATTGCACCCGGGCTGGGCCAGGACGGAAATGGGCGGGCCCAATGCATTGATCCCGGTAGAAGAAAGCGTGGCTGGCCTCAAAAACCTGTTACTGCAGGCAACCCAGGAAAGTAGCGGCCATTTTTACAACTACGACGGTTCCGAAATCCCCTGGTGATCGGCCAGCATCGCCGCGCCGTTCTGGATCAGCTGCTCCTTCTTTTTCTTTGACCAGCGCTTGATCTCGGCCTCCAGCTTGAGCGCGTCGGACTTGCTGCGCATACCGCACTGGAACTCCAGTGACAGGGGGCCGCGACCGCGCAGCGCCTTGGCCGCTTTCGGGCCTCCGCTGTCGTGCTCGGCAAAGCGGCGCGCTACATCGCGGGTAACCCCGGTGTACAGTGCGCCGCTATTTGTGCGTATTAAATAAATGAACCAGCCGGCCAAAACAATTCCAATATCCAGTTTTACTTACGTCACTCAAAAGAGACTCTGCTGATCCCCGGCCTTGGGTGGCACTGTAAATCTTTGGCAGTCGAGCGCAGACCTGATTTGGTTCAGGCCGAGCTTGCGACAGCTTACCCGAAACCGCTGTTCCAGTAATTGTGCAAAGACCCCGGTACCGGTCTGGCGCTGGCTGAAATCACTTTGGTAGTCGCGACCGCCGCGGCTCTGTTGCACCAGGCTCATGACATGCTCGGCCCTGTGCGGGTAATGCTCGGCGAGCCACTGCCGAAACAGCGGCGCCACCTCATAAGGCAGGCGCAATAGGATGTAAGCAGCCTGATCGGCGCCGGCATCCCGGGATCGGCTGAGGATTGCTTCCAGTTCTGAATCATTGAGGGCGGGAATGATCGGCGCCGCCATGACCGAGGTGGGGACACCCGCTGCACTCAGGGCCTCAATCATCCGCAGGCGCGCGGCGGGGCCTGCGGTGCGGGGTTCCAATGCGCGCTTGAGTCCGTTGTCCAGGGTCGTGACACTGATCGCGACCCGGGCCAGGCCGTCGGCCGCCATCTCGGCCAATAGGGGCAGATCCCGCAGGATCAGCTGCCCCTTGGTGACAATGGTCACCGGATGCTGGAAACGTTGCAGGGTCTCGAGGATTTCACGGGTGATACGCTTGTGCTTCTCAATGGGCTGATACGGATCCGTGTTGGTTCCCAGCGCGATCGGCGTGCAGCGGTAGCCGGGTTTGCGCAGGGCCTGTTCCAGCAGCTCAGCGGCGTTGGGCTTGAAGAACAGGCGCGTTTCAAAATCCAGCCCCGGGGAAAGATCCATGTAGGCATGTGCCGGGCGCGCATAGCAGTAGATGCAACCGGTGCTTATCTCATTAGTCAAGTGTTTGGGTGATGTGTGTCTATATTGCTATATTCTTTCGTTCCTGTGCGATACAGATTGAACCATGGTCATGCGTAATCTAGTGGTTCATGGAGCAATTCGGCTACATGCTACATGTAGGAGTAGTGGAACCATTGCTTGAGGTGATCTGCGTTCAGTGGGGCGTAGGGGGAGCTATGAGAGCTAAAGGGCGAAACTGGTGCTTTAGTTCTTCTTGCCTCTACTTTTTGTAAGAGCTTCTATCAAAACATCGACCCCTTCATGGGGGTCTGCCTGTAGCACCAGGCAATACTCTACAAATTCCGCGATGTCAATCCGCTTCCGCTCCTGTTCAATCTTTCCAATGATCGAGTGATGTCGGCCTACGAGGTCAGCTGCTGCGCGGATAGACAAACCCCGCTCCTCCCGCTGCTGTTTAAGCCATTCGCGGAGCTTCTCGTGTTCGTATGAGTAGTGGGTTCGCTTCATTGTCTCGATGTTAGAGACGAAGTACAATGGCGCGAAATTCGAGACACTTAGATGTATTATGAAAGCCTTGAAGGTAAAGCCCGAGATTGTCTCCCTACTACGCTCGGGGAGATTTGAGACCTTTTCTGTACCCCGGTTCAGGGATGCATATCAAGAGCTGGTTGGCGATACCTCCAAGCCAAAGAAAGTAGTCAGTCAGCTAGTAAAGCGACACCTACGTAAGCTGGAAGAGTGCGGAGCTGTCGAGCGGATTAATACTGGCAAGCCTTATCCGATCGAGTACTGTATAAAAGATCGTTCGCGATTGGAGTCGCTGACGAATACTCGTACTGGCACAGATGGTGCACCGATAGCGGCGGCAGAGTCATTATCTGCCGAAGTAGTGCGTACCCTCAGACAAAAGCTGAACAAATATCGTACAGATATGCTGTCGGCAACGGGTGCTCTCGAGGAGTATGAGGCTATTGTCCAAGCAGAGCCGATCCTGAAATCTAGGATTCAGGGCCAGTACGACAAGACCCGAGAGGAATACGCTAAAACTCTTGGGAAAGTAAGAGCTTTAGAGTCTCTGATAGACCTCAATCCGGCCCCTTAATCACTATGAACCTACGACGTTGGCAGTCCGAGAGTATCTCTCGGGCCTTTGGACTGTATTGCTCAGGCTTTCGCCACTTCATGTGTTTGGCTACACCTGGGGCTGGAAAGACTGTAATGGCATCCGTTCTCGCTAAGCGGCTGTTTGACGCTGGCATGATCGACATGGTGCTGTGTTTTTCGCCTGCGATAGTGGTAGCGGAAGACTTTCGTCGAGAGCTTGAGGACAGTACTGGCAGGAGTTTGAGCGGACGTATTGGTGCAGGCGGTTGCTCTCTGACTTATCAAGCGATGAGCTCTTTGGACACTTCTTTTTGGGAGATCCTAGACAGCTATCGAGTTTTCGTGATTTTTGATGAAATCCATCACTGTGCGGCCGACCAGGAAGGGAAGAGTAATAGCTGGGGAGAAACTATTCACCGCAATATCCGTGGCAGAGCTCTGTATTCACTTGCTTTGACGGGCACTCCATGGAGGTCGGATAACATTCCTATTGTATTGGCGGATTACTGTAAAGAGTCGGGCAAGGTACATTGCGACTATCGTTATGGTTTAGCTGAAGCAATCTATGATAGCGTTTGTAGGGAACCGAGAATTATCGCGGTTGATAACTCTAAAATATGTGTTACAGATGGCCCTGATTCCCATTGCTATTCCTCTTTTTCTGAGTTGCTATCGGACTCAGATTGTAGTTACCAGGATCTTCTTGATAACGAAACATTAATCACTGAAATTCTTCGTAGAGCGGCCGACAGACTGGAAAGGTTGAGAAGTAAATCTCCTAATGCTGGAGGGCTTATCGTTGCAACTTCCGTTAGTCATGCGCGAAAAATTGCTCACTTGCTGCGTAGAGAGCTCAATGTGACAGCGGAGATCGCAACGTATGTCGATAATAATCCGTTAGCAACTATTCGTAATTTCCGTAATAGCAGCAATAAGTGGATCATCTCTGTAGGCATGATCAGCGAAGGCACGAACCTGCCGCGTCTGAAAGTATGTTGCTATTTAACTCGTGTAAAAACGGAGCTCTATTTTCGCCAAGTACTCGGGCGAATCCTTCGCGCTACAGAGGAGTCAGGTGAGAAAGGCTATCTGTTTATGCCTGCCGAGCCGACTCTAGTCGAATACGCTCAGAGGGTATCTGAGGATATTCCGGAATCAAATATTCTAACGTTTAGTTCCATTTGCTCGGGCAGTCAAAGAAGTTATGTTTCTAACCCGTCTCACTATGATCTGGATGGCACAGGATGTGATAATCGGTCGGAAGTAGAAATTTCTATTAATTCTGATGATGAGCTAGTTGGATCCTTAACGACAAGCGATTCCTTGGCGACACTGGCTCAATCATATGAAGCAAGTATTAATATTTCCGGAAGCTTCGCTCAGAAGCTGGTAGAAATAAGCAATAGTGACTTTGGCTCCCGCGCAACGTTATCTCCTGAGCTATTGCCCCATCCATTAGGGTAATCATCGTGCTAGGAAAAGCTTTGCGTTGTGTTCTAGTGACTGAATACGCTGAAGGTTGATGGACGCTCGGTTTGTTTTCTTGGATTTCGATGGTGTTGTACATCCGGCGGGCCAGGTGGTGCCTCTCCCCTGGAGTCAGGTCAAGCCATTAATTGGAACACAGTTTTTCCTCCCGGGTTCGGTGACACAGCTTCGTTCGCTTTGTCTACAGACCGGAGCCAGGATTGTAGTTACTTCAACTTGGCGCCTTGAATTTCCGATCTCGGTATTTCAACCGATATTTGGTGACTTGATTGTAGGCAGTACTCCGCTCGTGAGTCGGATACCGGCTGGTATGCCAATGCGTTGGATGGAAATTCAGGCATTCCTAGCAGACCAGGATAAGCCATCGAGATATGTGATCATCGATGATCAGGCCGGCCTTTTTCCTCTGGACCACCCGCGAACTATTATTACTGACCCGCGATCTGGCTTCCTCGAAGGAGATTTCGAGCTGGCCCTGTCCATACTCCTCGGTTGAAGTGGCGGAGCCCTTCATAGAGTCTCTGGATCTAACGCCGTTGGACTAAAAGCTTGGCTCTGTCGCTTACAGTTTGCCGATAAATGGCAGTGATTTGGCGGTTAAAGCATCCAGCGCCAAATGGCTGAGATACGCGGCCCCGCCTAACAGCAATAATCCTCGTAGCATTTTATCGAGATTGTTCTGCGGATCCCATTGATAAGCCTTGTACACACCGGTTCCCAGTAAGCTCAACGTAACGATACTGTGAAAAAACTGCCGATGGTTAGGGTTTCCCAATGATGGCTCGATAATATCGGGTAACCGACCAAGAAATGCACCCAGAGGCATCGCTGCTGCCGGGTGATGCAACATCGAGGCTTTATCCTCCGCGTCACTTTGTGTGATAGCCAGTGCTGCAATTGCACCGGCGAACTGGTGAGTTGGACCGTTCATTCTTGCTCCAATCTTTATTTCAATTTTTTCTTTATGGTTTCGATCAGCTGGTCACAACACCCGGATATTTCAAGGCTCAAGGACTCAAGATTGCGTCCCTTCACTTTAATCTTCGGAGCCTGGCCATGAGTGGGGCATCGCGCTGAGCCAACGGACTTTTTGATAGATTCCTGCACAGACTGTAAAACAGCGACTTCCAGAGCGTTGCCCATATTGCGTGGTGACACCTTCCTGCCGTTTATTTCAAACGAAATATCGATCATCACGGTTTCCTCAGCTGAATGTATATTCTTTCCAGGGGATGCGACTCGGGTGGACGTTCCTTAGAAAATTTACAATATCCCGACGACCCCAGTAGCTTGGAGTGCCGCGGCAGTCTTGCCCCATCAGCACAATAGGTATGCCCGGGAACAGGGGTTGGAAGGATTGAGCAGCCTGCAGACACTGCATCTGCGAATTCATGATGTGCTGTTTCACTATCGCAATTGCAAACGTTACGCCTTGTTCTTTGATGACCGCACCTTGGAGTTTAACCATCGGGATGTCTCTGCTATCCGCCATTAGGTGAGGCCCCCCAGGATCTGCAGGGGCCGCCCATTACTTTTCTTTCCGCACGCCCTTAAACGGGTCCTTGCTGGAAGTCTTCACGTCCATAAAGCGGCCAGTGGCCGTATCCCGCTTTACATAATTGCCAGACGGGGTTTTGGTTTGGGAGCGGCCACGAACTGCGCCATTACGATGACCGTCGCCCTTGGGAGGATTTGTTGCCATGAAAGTCTTCTCCGGATGAGTGAGGAGTCAAAGCCATCTATGACCCTGGCTGTAGAATATACTGATCAAAATGATGATGTCAACAGATACAAATAGTTACCAGTTGGAAAAGTATTACTATGTGGCGTCAAAATAGTGCAAAATCCCAAGGTCTTAATCAGGGGAGTTAGGCTAGGGTGGATTTATCTGACATCAGTCAGGCGCAACAAGAGCGCCTGTCACATATCGACTTTCGCACCTTCTTCCTCGGCGAAATTGGCCGTAGCGATCTGGTTGCCCGCTTCGGGATCGGGGAGGCGGCTGCCACTCGCGATATCACCCTATATAGAGAGCTGGCGCCGACGAATCTGGATTACGACACCAAGCTGAAGTCGTACGTCAAATCAGAATCCTTCCAGCCTCTCTTCGAATACTCGCCACCACAGGTCTTGGCGGCCCTTTCCCAGGGGTTTGGAGAGGACTTCATAGGTAGTCACAAGCCCATGGTGCGGTGTGAGACGCCCGCAGAACTCAACCGGCCGTCACTGCCAGTGTTAGCTGTTCTGACTAGGGCCATCTACCACAAAAAAGTGGTGAAGATTCAATATCGCTCTATCGGTTCAGGGTTGAGTGAGCGTGAAATCGTTCCTTTTGTATTAGTCGACAATGGTCTGCGCTGGCATATTCGGGCTTTCGACCGCAACCGACAGGCTTTTATCGATTTCGTGGTCACGCGAATCTCAGATCCTGTAATTGTTTCTGATGAGCCTAAAGAGCACGAATCGAGTGAGGCTGACATTCAGTGGAACCGAATTGTTGAAATGAATTTAGTGGCGCACCCGAACCTTGCCCATCCTGAAACTATCGAGATGGATTATGCGATGAAGGATGGCGTGCTTAAGGTGAATGTTCGTGCAGCTGCTGCGGGCTATGTGTTAAGGCGATGGAATGTAGATTGTACTGAGAATCACAGCTTGCGAGGGTCTGAATACCATTTGTGGCTTAAAAATTGGCAAGCCCTTTATGGTGTTGAAAACCTAGTTATTGCGCCCGGATACGAATTAAGCAAAGGAAACAATTAATGGACAACGTGTTTAATTTTAGGGATGAGTTGATCGAAGAATACAGTTCGTTTTCCCGAAGCTTTGTATCAATCGCAGCCAGTGACATAAAGAATGTCGTTGAACACGAATACTCAGAAGGCCGTTACTGGCCGCAACCGCTAATACAGATTAACCCTAACTACCAGCGAAAGGGAACAGTTCAGGAGCTCTCCAATGACGGAGTTTTGCATCCAAAGTGCGGGGATATTTTTCGTACCGGAAAAACTGAGGGCAAATCAGGCCCTCTTTTTTTGTACAAGCATCAACTTGAAGCTCTGGCAAAAGGGCAGCAGAAGCAAAGCTATGTAGTGACTACCGGTACAGGTTCTGGGAAGTCGCTTTCGTTTTTTATACCTGTTGTTGATTCCATTCTAAAAGGTAAAGAAGCAGATCCAAAACCAAGAACCAGGGCCATCGTCATTTATCCAATGAATGCGTTGGCCAATAGTCAGCTAGAAGAGTTGGATAAGTTCCTGGTTGATTTTCCGGCTGATGATAGACCATTTACGGTTGCGCGTTATACCGGGCAGGAAAGTCGCACGCAAAGAGAGTATATAGCCGATAATCCGCCGGATATTCTGTTAACCAATTTCATGATGCTCGAGCTTATCTTGACGCGCTATGAAGATGTAGACCGTCGTGTGGTGGAAAATTGCAAGGGTTTAGAATTTCTGATCCTAGATGAACTTCACACTTATAGAGGTCGTCAAGGGGCAGATGTGGCGGTTCTGGTAAGGCGGCTCAGAGAGCGTTTGTCTGCAGAAAGCATGACCTGTATTGGTACTTCTGCAACCATGTCGAGCACAGGCAAGCAGGTGGATCGAAATCGTGTTGTTGCTGAAGTTGCTACTAAACTCTTTGGTTCCAAAATATCCGAGCACGATGTTATTGGGGAGACCCTTGAAAGGGTAACCACCCCTTCGAAAGATGTTAATTCGATTCGGCATCTCCTGAACATCGAGATCCAAAAGGCGAATTTTTCCTGGGAAAGTTTCGAAGCCTTTAAAGATTCGCCATTGGCGATATGGGTAGAGTTAAATCTCGGAATAGAAATACCTGAAGACGAGCCGCCGAAACGCGCGAAGCCGAAAACCCTTGATTCCGCCGCGGGCTTGCTCGCAAATGATGCGGGTGTAACGCAACAGGAAGCCTCTATAGCGCTCCAGAAATTTTTAGTCGCGGCCCACGATGTTAAAACACCCCAAGGTCGCGCTCCCTTTGCTTTCAAGTTACATCAGTTCATTAGTGGTCCCGGCAAGGTTCTGGCAACACTTGAGCCCAGTGGCGTCAGAGCTATTACGCTTGATGCGCAGCGATTTGCTCCAGGGCGGCAAGAACAAGCTATTCAACTTTATCCTACGCATTTTTGTCGAGATTGTGGCCAAGAATATCACCCGGTTTGGAAGACCACTCATGGGCAAATCAGGTTTGACCCAAGGGACATAGGTGAAATTACAACCGCGGATAATGATGAGCTAAATTTCGGATTTCTTTGCCCGGTAGCTCCAAAACTGAACTTCAAGGGCGGTCTTGAAGACCTTCCTGAATCGTGGCTGGACTTCTCAAAAGCTGAACCAAAACTGAAATCCAGCTACAAAAATGCCCGTCCGATAGAATTTACTATCGATCCTCAAGGCGTTGAGGGTAGGGGAGAGCGGTATTGGTATATCCCCGGTAAGTTTCGTTTTTGTCTGTGTTGTGGCCAGCTTCATGAAGCCCATGGTAAAGACATTAATCGTCTTGCCAGTTTGTCTGGTGAGGGCCGTTCATCGGCAACAACAGTTCTAACCCTTTCGGCGCTGCGTCAGCTTTTTTCGACTGAGGAGTTACCTGAAGGTGTTCCTGACCCAAGGAAACTCCTGGGATTTTCTGATAACCGGCAAGATGCGGCTCTTCAAGCAGGGCATTTTAATGATTTCGTTTTTCTCCTCACACTTCGGGCGGGCTTGATTGGGGCGCTTCAGGCCAATCAAGGACTTTTGGATGAGGAGAAGCTGTCTGAGGAGGTCTTCAAATCGCTGGGTTTCAGTGGTGTTGACGAGGCGACCTTGGCCGAATATCTAAAAACGCCAAAGTTAATGGGACTGGCCAGGCAAGAAGCGCAGAGAACACTGCGCTATATCATTGGCTATCGGCTCATTCGCGACCTTCGCCGGGGCTGGCGCTTCAACAACCCAAATCTTGACCAGCTGGCCTTACTTAAAATCGACTATCGTGGCTTGGAAGAGTTCTGTGCTGAGGAAGAACTGTTTAAAGGCAGTAAGAACTCTGTACTGGCAAAACTCAATGCATTCAACAGGGCCAATCTATGTCGAGTCCTTTTCGATGAAATGCGTCGTGCGCTATGTCTTGAAACTCGCTATCTGGATTCTGTTGAGCAGGATAAAGCACGAAACAGCGCCTTTAGTTATTTGAATGAGCGTTGGGCATTCGCTTCCGACGAAAAGTTAGAAACTTCCAAATTTCTAATTTTGACGAAGCGCCCCGAATACAAAGGCAAGCCAAGAAATGATCTGGTCTCTGCTGCAGAGAGATCGCGAATTTTAAAGATCATAAAGAATGCTGACTTCTGGAAGTCTACCTCATTCGCAGGGCAGGTAAGCAGCTGGAAGGATGCGGAATGGGTCGAGATTGTTGCCGCGCTTTTGGAGATGGCTGTCCTCTATGGTTATGTGCAAAAGCACAGTGTGGAAAAAGGTTTAGCTGGTTTTCGCCTGAACGCATCCGCATTGGAGTGGTTGCTCGCTGACACTGCTGATGAGGAAAGTAACTCCACCAACCAATACTTTCGCCAACTTTATCTGAACCTGGCCGAATTGCTCAAACAGCCAAGTCACCCCTTGTTTTACTTCGAGGCTCAGGAGCATACCGCACAGGTTGATGCCGCTCGTCGCCAGCTATTGGAACAGCGTTTCCGTTACACCGAGAAAGACCAAAAAGAGTGGTTGGAAGAACCCGGCCACGAAACGCCGCTAGAGCGGCTACCGGTGATGTTTTGTTCGCCAACCATGGAGCTTGGTGTAGATATTTCCGCGCTGAATACTGTGTATCTTCGGAATGTACCCCCGACGCCCGCTAACTACGCGCAGCGCAGTGGTCGCGCTGGTCGGTCCGGCCAGCAGGCGCTGGTGATTACCTATTGCGCGTCACTTAGCCCCCACGACCAGTGGTTTTTCCACAATGCGAATGAAATGGTTCATGGGGTGGTTAAAGCGCCCACCCTCGACCTGGGCAATCGCGAGCTAATTGAAAGCCACTTGCATGCAGTCTGGTTGGCTGCAGCAGAGGTAGAGCTAGACAGCAGTATTGCTCCCATGGTTAACCTTGAAGAATCAGCCAAGCCGCTAAAGACGGCATTAATGCAGAAGTTGTCTGATCCGGAAGTAATAAAAAAGGCTAGAACTTCTGCCCAAGGTGTGATTAAGCAGCTGGAACATGAGTTGAATACCAGCCACTGGTTCACCACAGATTATATTGACTCTGTCATTAATCAGGCCCCCCAAAACTTTTCAGGGGCCCTAGACCGTTGGCGCGCTCTGTTTGATGCGACTCGTAAACAGATGGATATGGCGGAGGCTATCGCCAAGAGCCACACCGCTACTGATCTGGAAAGAACCAACGCGAAACGACGCTGGGGCGATGCCGCCAATCAATACGGCATATTGCTAAAAACCGGCAACACTCAAAATTCTGACTTTTACACTTACCGATACCTGGCCAGTCAAGGGTTCCTGCCTGGCTATAACTTTCCACGGCTGCCTCTCATGGCGTGGATCCCTGCTCGCGGTGGTCAAACTCCGGGCAAAGATGATGAAGGTAGCATGGTCAGTAGGCCACGTTTCTTGGCATTGTCCGAGTTCGGGCCGCGTAGCCTTATTTATCATCAGGGCAGAATGTATCGTGTTGTGCGGGCCAAGCTGAATGTCGGCAATAGCGAACACATTTCTGGCAATAGCACTTTGTCCACCATTACCTCTCGAGTTTGCAGCCAATGCGGTTATGGTCATCTAGGGCTGCCGGGTGGTGAAGAACCCTTGGTTGAGCGCTGCGAAAACTGTGATGCCCTGTTAACAGAAGAAGATTGGGTGAAAGAGCTTTATCGCATTGAGACCGTAGAGACCCTTCCCGTCGAACGCATTTCCATTAACGATGAGGACCGCCAGCGTCAGGGTTTTGAGCTGCAGACTACCTATCGGTTTCTGCCTGGGCCAGATGGGAAAATTCAGCAGCAAAAAGGGGTTGTGAAAGCCGAGGAAGAAGCGCTAGCGGAATTGACCTACGCACCTGCCGCGCGAATCTGGCGCATAAACCGAGGCTGGCGCCGCCGTAAAGATAAAAATCAACTCGGTTTTTATATAAACCCAATTACCGGAACCTGGAGTAAGCAGGACGACCCTAACAGCGAAGATGACACCAGTAATGACGAAGGCGCCATGGAAAAAGTGGCGAATCAGCGCATTGTGCCTTTTGTGGAAGATCATCGAAACCTGCTGATCCTGCAGCCGGTAAAGCCACTCTCTATTGAAACTATGGCAACCGTGCAGGCCGCATTAAAGCGCGGTATTGAGATGACCTTCCAGATTGAAGAGTCTGAGCTAGTTGCGGAGCCGCTGCCCAAGCTGGATGACAGAAAATCTCTGTTGTTCTACGAGGCCGCTGAAGGTGGGGCAGGTGTCCTTACCCGCCTGGCCTCAGAGCCGGAAAGCCTGGCGCTGGTGGCTAGCAAAGCCCTGGAGATCATGCACTTTCAAAAGCCGCAAGGTGATTGGAATACATCCCAACTGCCGGAATTGGAGAAGAAGGACGAATTGAACAACGCGCTGTGCGAGGCGGGTTGTTATCAATGTTTACTTTCTTATTTCAATCAACCAGATCATGAAAACATCAATCGCCGCAACGCGGATGCTTTGGCGCTATTAGTGGCATTGGCCAATGCCAATGTAAAACCTGCGCAGCAACCGGCACAGCCGGTACCTGGCACAGGTGATAGCTTCAAAGATAGTGACTCAACAGGGCAGGCATGGCTGAACGCCGTCGATGAACAGGGATGTAACAAGCCCGATGCCACATTCGTCCCAGTGTCCGGAGGCGCTGCCATCGCCACTGCACAATATAAGCGTGCCCGAACATTGGTATTTACTGAGATGCCAGCGGCAGAGATTATTCAACAATTGACCGACAAGGGTTGGTCCTGTATCGATGCCTCAGATCCGACCGGTTGGAGCAGTCTGTTTAGCCATTTCACCGATGTTTTTGGTGGAAGCGAGGAACAAGTCTAATGACGCAAGAATTTAATTATCAGCCCGGCAATTTGGTACACGCCCGAGGCCGCGAATGGGTAGTACAGAATGAATCAAGCCCTGAATGGCTAAGGCTTCGGCCGTTGGGCGGAACCGACGACGACATTGTTGCCCTGGTTCCGGAACTAGAACTGGAGCCGGTAAAGTCGGCAACCTTCCCTTGGCCGGATGCCGAAAAACCCGGCAACCACTCCGGCGCTTTATTGTTGCGTGATGCACTACGGTTGAAGTTGCGCACCGGGGGCGGTCCATTCCGTTCCTTTGGCAACATTGCGGTTGAACCTCGTGCTTACCAGTTGGTACCTCTTTTGATGGCATTGAGGCTGAGTACGGTGCGCCTGCTGGTCGCCGACGACGTGGGGATTGGTAAAACCATTGAAGCCGGATTGATCGTTCGCGAGCTGATGGACCGCGGCGAAATTTCCAAGCTTGCGGTGCTGTGCCCGCCTCACTTGGTGGAACAGTGGCAGTCAGAACTTGAAAACCGCTTCAATTTGCATGCCGTGGCGTTGACGTCAGCCACAGCAAGTCGAGTTGAGCGGGAAGTACCCCATGGTACCAGTCTGATGGATCACTTTCCGATCGTTGTCGTAAGTCTCGATTACATCAAAAGCGAGCGCCATCGGGAGCATTTTCTCTCCATCGCACCAGAATGCATTATTGTCGATGAAGCCCATACCTGCGCAGCGTCCGGGCAGGGCAAGCAATTGCGCTTCGAGCTGTTACAGCGTCTGGCAGCCAATGAAGAGCGCCACTTGATCCTGTTGACAGCGACACCCCACTCAGGCGACGAAACGGCTTTTTATAACCTGATATCGCTGTTAAACCCCAAATTTTCCGATCTGCAGAATCGCACATCCGCAAGTGACCCGCTTCGGCAAGAGTTGGCCAGGCATTTTGTTCAGCGCCGCCGCAAAGACATCACTGAATGGCAAGCGGAAACCAATGATGGAGCCGGCTTTCCCCGCCGTATGAAGGCCGAAGTCACCTATAAACTCAGCGGTGATTGGGGCGGCTTCTTCGATGCCGTGCAGAACTACTGTGTTGAATTGGCTGAAAGTGTTGAGCAGCAGGGCGAAAACGATGCACGCCTGATCTGGTATGCCACGCTAGCCTTGCTGCGCTGCGTTGCCTCCTCCCCTGCGGCCGCAGTAAAGGCCTTGAGCAATCGCCTGGAAGGCGTGCAATCGCCCGATGAACTGTTGACCGATGAGCGTATACACGATGGTGAAGCTGATGATCTGTCAGCTTCCGACATGGAGCCGCCGGCACAATTGAGCAATCAGGCATTGCAGGGGCTGATCAGAGAGGCCGAACGCTTGAGTGGTAAGGAGGGCGACCCCAAGCTGGCTGCACTTATTCAGCATACGGAAGCTTTGGTTAGGGAGGGCTTTCATCCTGTCGTGTTCTGCCGATATGTCGCCACAGCGCATTATGTGGCTGAGCACCTGCGCAAACAGTTCCCCAAAGCCACCATCGAGTCTGTTACTGGCGAGCTCACACCTGAAGAACGCCGCCTCAAAGTGGAAGAGATGGTCGACGGCAACCAGCGTATTCTGGTCGCCACCGACTGTCTGTCTGAAGGTATCAACCTGCAACACCTGTTTACCGCCGTGGTGCACTACGATCTTGCCTGGAACCCCACCCGCCACGAACAGAGGGAAGGTAGGGTCGATCGTTTTGGTCAGCAGGCCAGCGAAGTGCGATGCACCATGCTCTACGGGCAAGATAACCCCGTAGATGGATTTGTGCTGAATGTGATTCTTCGCAAAGGGGAGGCGATTCAGAAAGAGCTGGGCGTACTAGTACCTATGCCGGAAGACGACACCCGCATCAATCAGGCGCTGGTAAAGGCTGCCCTGATGAAGCGCACTGCAGGCAACGCTCCCTATACCCCTGATATGTTTGCCGATGCCGAAGAGTTACTCGCACCAGTTGAGTCGCAGTGGCAAGACGCACTCGCCAAGGCCAAAGCTAATCGCACGGTGTTTGCCCAGCGCAAGATTAAGCCCGATGAAGTGATGCCGGAGTGGCAAAAGCAACAAGAGTCATTAGGCACCCACGAAGATGTCCAACGCTTTATTAAAACCGCCTCGGCCCGCCTCAATGCGCCATTGGAAGCCGCCCGCGGAAATCGCTTTCGCTTTCTGCCGCAAAGCACACCCGAAAACCTGCGTCAGCGTTTGGCCGATGAAGGCATAGAGCAACCACTCACCATCGATTTCAATGAGCTGCACCGCAGTCACCCGCTGGTTAGCGTTCTGGCCGATCACCTGATTGAAGAGAGTTTGCAGGGTGACAGTAATCTGGCCGCCCGTAGCGCCGCTGCTGAGACCGACAGTGTCGAGGTCGTTACCACCATTTATCTGCTGCGCCTGCGCCACCAACTGGAGTATGTGCGCCGCCGCGAACCTTTCCAGCTGATGGCCGAGGAAACCGTCGCATTCGCGGTAAAGGGACGCACCAACCCGCAATGGCTAACCGGCCATGAGGTTAGCCGGCTGCTTGAATGCGTGCCCACCGGTAATCTTCCAAAAGAGGCCATGACACGGGAGATCAATCACGCAATCGACTTCCTCAAGGCAAATCAGCAAAAACTGGAAGCTCTGGCGACCGATCGCGCTCAGGTGCTGCTGAATGATCACAAACGCGTGCGCGAAGCCGCGCGCGATGTCGGTCAATACAGTATCAAGGCCTGCTTGCCGGTGGATGTGATTGGCGTGTACGTACTGCTGCCTGACGCGCTCTAAGGAATAACAATGAAAAAAGTCAAACGCCAGGCCAAAAGTGCCCTCAACTTGCCGAGTGTTACCCTCGAAGGGACCCTGTTTCTGCCCGATCAACTGGAAAAGGCGGCGCTCGGGCAGGCCAAACACCAGAGCGAGACAGATTACCAAACCCCAAAAGGCCTGCGCCTGAAAGACGATTACAGTCGCGCCTTCCAGATCGCTTGCGCCCAATGGAAACACTTTGCTCCTGCGCTGGAGCGCGAAGACGTTGACGCCCTGGCCATCACCGAGAACTTTGTGGCAGAGCTGCTGCGCGATGTGTTCGGCTATAGCACGCTGTTAGCCACTGCGCCCATCCAGGTCAACGAACGCGCTTATCCCATTACCTTTCTGGCCAGCCACATACCGGTGGTGGTCGCGCCCTTTAATGCCAAACTGGATGACAGCCTGCCCGATTTCGCCACTGTAGGCAGCGGCAGCCGCAAGAAATCCGCATTCCAGCTGGCACAGGAGCTGCTCAACGCCAGCGATGCGCACCTGTGGGCTATTGTTAGCAACGGCAAGCAGCTGCGCCTGCTGCGAGATGCAGCCAGTCTCACTCGCCCGAGTTTTCTGGAAGTTGATCTGCAGGATGTGCTCGAAGGCCAGCGCTTCAGTGAGTTCGCTAGTGTCTGGAGACTGCTACACGCGAGCCGAGCCTGCCTCCGTAACAAGCCCGAGCATAGCATTTGGGAGGCCTGGCGATGTGAAGGTATTTCCTTAGGAGTGGAGGTTCGTGAAGGGCTGGGTCGTGGAGTAACTGAAGCATTAAAATTTTTAGGGAAGGGGTTCCTTGAACATCCTAAAAATATCGAACTGCGCGAACGGCTTTCCAATGGTGGCCTGACAAAATCAGCCTTCTTCAATCAGCTACTGCGGCTTGTATATCGGATGCTCTTTTTGTTTACCGTAGAAGAGCGGAATTTGTTGTTGATAGAAAGTCAAGAGAAAAAGAATAAGTTCGCCAGAAATGCGTACCTCGGTAGTTATTCATTATCAAGACTTAGGGATCGTTGTTTAAAACGACGTAGTTGGGATAATTTTGATGATATTTGGCAAGCTCAGCTGGTAGTTTTTAAAGCTCTTGAAACTGGCCAAGAGAAGCTTGCATTGCCGGCACTTGGTGGGCTTTTTCACGGAGATCAATGCGTAAATTTAGTCACATCTTCAATTAGCAATGCAAATTTCCTTAAAGCTGTGAAGGAGCTTAAGTGGACCAAGTTAGATAATAATAGCCCGTTAACGCCAGTTGATTATAAAAATATGGGAGTTGAAGAGCTTGGGAGTGTATACGAAGAGTTACTCGATTATGACCCTCGTCCAGATCCATATCAAAAAACATTTGAACTAGTTAATACAGCTGGAAGCGAGCGCAAAACGACAGGGAGTTACTACACCCCGGATTCCCTGGTACAGGAGCTGATAAAATCCGCGCTGGAGCCAGTCATTGAACAGCGGCTGGCAGAAAACAAGGCCAATCCCAACGAAGCTCTGCTAGGTATTCGCGTCATCGACCCGGCCTGTGGCAGCGGCCACTTTCTACTGGCCGCCGCCCGTCGCCTGGCACAGGAGTTGGCCCTGCTGCGCAGTGAAGACGGAGCTGTAAAACCCGCTGACTACCGCCACGCGCTGCGCGAAGTAGTAAGCAACTGCATCTTCGGCGTCGACCGTAATCCAATGGCACTGGAGTTAGCGCGCACCGCTCTGTGGCTGGAGGGCTTTGAAGAGGGCCAGCCGCTTTCGTTCCTCGATCACCACCTGCAATGCGGCGATGCTTTGCTCGGGCTGACGGATTTGAAAGCCTTGGAATACGGCATCCCCAAGGCCGCGTTCAAGGCATTGTCAGGCGATGAAAAGCCCGTGTGTACCGCGCTGAATAAAGCCAATACGGCTGCCTTAAAGCAATTAGAAAAGGACCGCAAGAGCCCACAGTTCAAGTTGCCGCTGGAGCAGGCCAACCAACTGGCCGAGCTGAAAGCCATTGAGGCCATGCCCCAAACCTCGACGAATCAAATTGCCAAGCAGGAGGCAGCCTACAAAGCCTTCCTGGACAAGGCACGGCACAGTCACCTGTGCCAGGCAGCGGATATGGTACTCGGGGCCTTTTTATTGCCGAAAACAGAGACTACCGAAAACACCATTCCCACCACCGCCAGCGTCTATCTGGAGCTCGTGAGTGAAAACCACAACGCCCAGCATCTTGCGCAGCGTGATGCTGCAATTAACGCCTGCCGTGAGGCCAGAGTATTCCACTGGCCGCTGGCCTTTCCACAGGTATTCGCAGACGGGGGCTTTGACTGTGTGCTCGGCAACCCGCCGTGGGAGCGTATCAAGCTGCAGGAAGAGGAATTCTTTGCCACCCGCAATGCCGATGTGGCCAAAGCCAAAAACAAAGCCGAACGCGCCCAGCGTATTCAATGGCTGAGTGAGGGTATGTTGGCCAAGCATCTGCTGCCGGAGCTGCACCATCCAGAGCACGAGTGTCAGGCCGAAGTGCGGTTGTTCAATGAATTTGTCACCGCCAAGCGTACCGCCGAAGCGGCCAGTGCTTTTATGCATGTGAACGGTGATGAGGGGGGACGTTTTGCTCTGACCGGGGTTGGGGATGTGAATACCTATGCCCTGTTTAGCGAGACCATCTATCAAATAGTATCACCCATGGGGCGGGCAGGTTTTATCGTGCCGTCTGGCCTGGCTACCGACAATTCAACCAAGGATTTTTTTGGTGAATTAATTTCAAAGAGATCACTTGACAGCTTCTTCGAGTTTGAAAACGAAGGATTTTTCGCCGGTGCCGGCCAAGGTCATATGCTGCGCTTTGCCCTGACCACTATTGTTGGCTCTGATCAGGAAATTCCAGAAACACGCTTCCTCTTTCAGGGCAAAAAAATCGAACATCTTCAAGACTCAGAACGGGTCTTTACCTTAAGTCCAGAAGATATTTTCAGGGTGAATCCAAACACCCTGACATGCCCGATTTTTCAATCGCGCTATGATGCAGAGTTGACGACTAGCATTTATCGTCGCGTGCCTGTTCTTGTTCGTGAGAAAACTGACCGTCAGCCTGAAGTTAATGACTGGAAGATTAAATTATCTACCATGTTCCACATGGCTAACGATAGTCACTTATTCAAGACGTTCGATGAACTTGTTGGCAATGGGTTTGAACAGGTCAATAACCATTTCTTTAAGGGAGATAAGGAATATTTGCCTCTCTATGAGTCCAAGATGATGGGAATGTTTAACCATCGTTACGGCGACTTTAATGATTCAAATCACGAAAGGGCCCATATCCTCCCAAGAGTTGAGGAATCGAAATTGGCGTCTCTATCTTATGTTGTGCAGCCTTTCTACTGGGTTAGCAAGGAAGATGTATTGCGTAAAAGAGAACAGTTAAGTTGGAATAAGAAATGGTGGCTTACCTGGAGGAATGTTACTGATTCTAGAGCAAGTGCAAGAACTATGATCACTAGTGTTCTTCCTGATTGCGGAATTGGTCATAGTCTTTCCATATACATGCCCGGGCTAGATAATCCTTCACTAATAATGGCTCTGTATGCAAATTTCGGTTCTATTATTTTTGACTATGTGACAAGGATGAAGTTGGGGGGGTTGAACTTTAGTTTCTTTATTTTAAAGCAGTTGCCTGTTCTTCCTCCGGATAAATATACAAAGTCGGATTTGGATTTTATTGTTGGTCGGGCAGCTTCGTTAAGTTGTAACTCGGTGGATATGGACACTCTTGGCTTTGATCTTGCTGTGGACTTAGTGAAGTACGAATCTAGTAGTAGGAAAAAGATTCAATGTGAGTTGGATGCTTATTACGCCAAGCTGTATGGGCTAAATCGCAAGGAGCTCGAATTTGTTCTGAATCCAGAATCTATAAACCCAGGTTACCCTTCAGAAACATTTTCCGTACTTAAGCGCAATGAGGAACGAGAATTCGGCGAATACCGCACGCAACGGTTAGTGCTAGAAGCCTGGGACAAATTAGAGGCGGGGGAGCTCCACTGATGCTAACCCACCTAAAGCTCGATAATTTCAAAATCTGGCGCAGCACCGGACCGCTGCGCCTGGCCCCCTTGACCTTGTTGCTTGGCACCAACTCCTCGGGCAAATCCAGTCTGATCCAGAGCCTGTTACTGATTCGTCAAACGGTAAAAAACGACGATCCGAATCTGGATTTGAATTTGGGTAATCCGGATAACGACAGCAGCAAGCCCGACTCTGTCACCCTTGGCCAGTTTCAAGATGTCCTCTGCCGCAGCGCCAGTGCAAGCCAAAGTACATCTGCGAGTCAATTTGGCATTGAATTTCGCTGGGCTGAGGAGTCCGAAGGTACCGATTCATCGCTGTTTTCTGCCCGCTACCGTAAAGGTGCCGGTAACAGTGCCGAACTCGACTATCTGCGTTTGGGCAAGGATGATCAAGGTTTCACAGTCAAGCGTCGTAAGACAAGTATTTATCAGCTGAGCCTGGCAAATCAGCGCAAGCCATTGGGCCAAAGCGCCGATTTTCGTCCTGAGCGCTCTTTTGCCTTTTCTGCAGCCACGCTCAATAAGCTTGGTGAGCAGGCAGAAGCCATCAAAGACATTGGTCCGGAGCTGCTGGATGAGCTCAGCCGCATAATCTATCTGGGCCCCGTTCGGCGGCTAGCACAGCGCGACTATGTCTGGGCTGGCCGCATGCCCGCCCATATCGGTGATGACGGTGCCAAGGCTATCGATGCTTTGATAGCCAGTGGTGTTGAATATCAACGGCTCAGGAAAGCTCACAAGCCACTCACAGAAACCGCTCAGCTATTTGAGCAAACAGAGCAGTGGTTAAGAAAAATGAACCTCGCCGACGGCCTGGACGTGAAGCAGCTGGGGCGCTCGGCCCGGTATGAGCTGCATATGACGAATTATGGTGAAGGAAGTAATATCAAAGATGTCGGGGTCGGCGTTTCTCAAGTATTGCCCGTGATTGTGGCGGCCCTGTTTGCCCAGCCTGGCCATATTGTTCTTATAGAAGAACCGGAAAGCCATTTGCATCCATTGGCACAAAGTGAATTGGCAGAGCTGTTTTCACAGGTTAGTCGTGAACGTAAAGTTCAATTCATTGTAGAAACCCACAGTGAACACCTGTTTCGACGCCTGCAAACGCTGATGGCACAGAATACGATTTCTGCGGCTAGCACGGCTATGTATTTCGTAGAGCGGGAGGGTAAAGCGGCTCGCATGCGTCCACTGGAGCTGGACGAGTTTGGCCGTGTCAAAAATTGGCCTGACAAATTCTTCGGCGATGCAATGGGAGAAACTAAAGAGCAGGCACGCCTGGTCTTTGAGAAACAAGCCAGATCGTTGCCATGAAGGATCGTTACGTTATTGACACCAATGTACTGATTGCCGCTAGTGCAGCCAATCCATCTGATCCAAAAGATATTGATGCAACTCCTGCAGAGCCGGAGCAGCGTATGCGAGTGTGGAACTGGCTTAGTGAATTTCAGGATAGTCCATCCAGAATGGTTTTGGATCGTGCCGGTGGTATTTATTCTGAGTACAACAACAAGCTGGGTTTCAATGATTACGGTATTCAGGTCGTAATGCACAAGTGGAGCACCGTTGCCGTGGATAATGTGGACGTTGAGTATGACGCTGAAGGCCACGGATTGTTAAATCCACCCTTGCGGGATGTTATTCATGATGAGGCGGACAAAAAGATGGTCGCTGCGGCGCTGGACTCACATGCCCAATATGGTGAAGGCTGCGTAGCATTTGCAGGCGATACCGATTGGCATGACTGGGAAGCTGACTTGCTGGCCAGTCTTGTCTTGCTTGAGCCCATCATCGAGGATTGGTCTCGCCAGAAACACACTGAGAAGCAAAACCGCTAAAAGTCAAACATGACCGACTTCTTTCGCTTCCCCCACACTCCCCACCTTTGCTGGCTTGGCAAAGGGTCTCCCCGTGACGACAAAGTGCTCTCTGCATCTACAGCAGATGACTTACTATCCGGTGAAGTGGTGGTAGAGGAAAAGCTCGATGGTGCCAATTTGGGCATATCAATTGGCTCAAGCGGCCAGCTTAAGGCGCAGAATCGGGGTCAGTACTTGCAGGAACCCTATGCTGGCCAGTTTTCCCGCCTTAATAGTTGGCTAGCCCAGCATCAGTGGGCGCTTAAGGATCACCTTTCTTCGAACTGCATCCTGTTCGGCGAATGGTGCGCCGCCAAACACTCCCTGGATTACAACTGTTTGCCGGATTGGTTGATGGTATTTGATGTATACGACCGCCATCAGCGGCGTTTTTGGAGCGTTCAACGGCGTAATGAGCTAGCCCAAACGCTAGGGATTGCCCATGTTCCTGCTTTGTACAAGGGAAAGATCAGTCCCGCTAAACTGAACGAACTTCTGAACGCCACACAAAGCCGGTACCGCAGTGGACCACCTGAAGGACTGATCATTCGTGAGGATCGTCATGAATGGTGTGTGCGACGGGCAAAGCTGGTCCGAGCAGAATTTACGCAGGCGATTGATGATCACTGGCGCGGGCGATCCATTGAATGGAATAAGATTAAATGAATCCCTTGCAGCGCACATTAATCGAAAAAACTGGTCACGACTTTGGCTTCGAATACACCGTTGTTGAAACTCCCGCCTCACTGACACTTGGCTCTGCCCGACATCCATTGCACGCGCAAGTGATGCTGATACAAAACGAGTATCAGCTTCATTTGATCAACGCCAAACCGCTGCTGATCAATGAGCTGGGTCGCGATTTTTCCGTCACTGGGAAAACTATTACTTGCGACAACATTGAACAGCTGTCAATTGTGCTCCGTCGAGCCGCATCCCTGGCGCATGCGTTGCCAAATCAAGCTGAACACGATTTTGAGTCTGCCCTGGAGGCAGCTTTTAAAAAGCTCCCCAAAGAAATCAAAAACACCGAAGTCGAGCGCATGGTGCGTCAGCGGGTAGGGCAGGACACCTTTCGCAAAGCCATGCTCGACTATTGGGGTGGCGCTTGCGCGGTTACCGGCGTCGCCTTACCTGAAGTGCTCCGTGCCAGTCACGCTCTACCTTGGGCCGAATGTGCTTGCGATGCCGAGCGCCTGGATGTATTCAATGGCTTTCTGCTCACTGCAAATCTCGATGCACTATTTGATCGCTTTCTAATCAGTTTTGATGCGACGGGTGGTATTTTGATTTCCGATTTGATTTCGGAAAGTGACAGAGAGTTTTTGGGGATAACCAGTTGTCTGAAGCTGCGCTGGTTGACAGATCAACATGACAAATATTTGGATTTACATCGGGCTCGATTACAGGTTGCCTGACTTATAGTGGGGAATATTTTTTAAGATGCCGTTCTTATCACTATTAGATGACCGCGCCAAACCCAAAGGATCGAGAGATCCGCTAGGTTTCGAATTGATATGGACACACTACGGTCGGCAGGTCATTGGCAATCTCACAACCATAACAGGTTCATTGACTAACTTTGCTGTTGCGATTCTCGGGTTCAAATGGGCGAATGATCTGCATGCGCACGTTCCAGAGGCTGATCGGCAGTCCAGGATTCGGGATTCTTTCCTTCGGTACGAGCAGTTGGCGGCCTATCTACGCTATCTCTCCGGTGATATGCAGATCATGGGCATTACGAGAGTTAAGCAGAGAATGGGGGGCAAGCAAACTCAGGTAAGTTTTGGCGTGGGTTCCGATGCACAGATACTAAGCGACCAGGCCAGTTATGGGCTCTGGGGTTTGTACTCTTCAGCTATGCGTGATGCTGGTCTGGTTCAGGGGGATAACCGGCTGCCAACTCCCATAGGCTTGGCTATTGCCGAGAAGATTGAAAAAAAATTAATTCATACACACTTCTTGGATCGATTTTCCTCCTTAAAGCCAGTCGCCATAGCGGAACTTGAGCCATTGTCTACTGCGTTTAAGCAAGCCATTAATAACAAAGTCGCTCGAAAAGAATTGATGCATACCCTGATGGGTGGGGGCCAATATAAACAATTGCAGCAGAAACTCTGGCTGCAAACCCAGGGAATGGCAGATGAGAATTCTGTCATTGCCGGTATCCCTGATTTTATTACTCAGGTCAAAGCTCGTAATAATGGTTCTGATCTCGCGCAAAGATTGACAGAAATTGAATGGGTGGAGCGTGTACTGGTCGCGGCCAACAATATTTTTAACTATTGCCGCCGAAAGGACGGCGCAATGGTCACCGAGTTAGTGCGCGAGTTAGAGCAGCGATATAGCTATAGCCATTTATCTGAAAGCTTTAGCTTTGAGAGCTTACGAGATGTTCTGGGCATTCAGCGTGTTGATATCTTGCAGCGCCTTTTACAGGCCTTAAGGAACCATAATCAGTGCGATGTCGTAATGGCATTGCTAGAGCTTAACCGAGTAGTGATGGAGCTCCGGGGTGGTTGCCCTTGGGTTGAATTGGAGAATGGCAGCACACTTCGTGTGAAGGTGCCCAATGAAACCGCTACTTTGTTAGATCAGGATGAGCTGGAATCCCGCTGGGATTACGACTACTTCATTGGTTCGTATATCAATATAGCAAGCCAGGGATTGGGGTTATCATGGAAAACGCAGTAGTCTCTGATCACCTGGGGGCGCTTCTAGCCGATCGTCAGGTAAAAGCAGCAGTATTTACTACTTATAATTTCGAGCCAGATTTCTTTGAGTTAGAAGTGATCCCACTGCTGTTGCCAGGGAATATTCAGCTATCCTCCCACGCTGCTATCAAGTTGTTTCAGGTGAGGGAAGCCCTGCGTGAGTCAGCGGTAGAGTTGGAAGTTTTTTATGATCTAAAGATTTTTCGGGAAAACGCCAGCTGTTCCCCTGCCATGGAATACCCGTTTCACGGGGTTTATCGCGGAAATAATGCTTTTCATCCAAAGCTTGTATTTATCCTGGTTTATGACGAAGAGACCCAGAGTGACTGTGTGCTGGTGGGCGCTGGGTCCAACAATCTGAGCCTGGCTGGGTGGTGGGACAATATAGAAGGTATTCACTGGGAGGAGGTTTGGCCCTGGACGGTCGATACTGGCTTTATTGAGCGCCTGAAGGCAGATATTGAATGGCTCCAGAGTGAGCGCTATCTGGTATCAAATAGTGGGCCGTCAGCCCTTGATCTTGTGGCGAAACATCTGGATTTTTGCCTGGAAAGCTCAGAGGCCTCCGCCCCGGAAATGACTGTTCCATATTACGGAATCGCCAGCAGCAGTGAATTCCAGGGTTTTCAGGCATTCCTGGACATTGACGTCAGGCAGAAGTTGGCGACTTATAACAACTGGACGCTGGAGATTATTTCTCCGTACTTTGCGGAAGACGCCCACAACAACCTGCATGAGTCCTTTTTTGATCTTGGTGTGCGACAGATTCACCTCCTGTTACCGGTCAATCAGGAAGGTGCGGCAGTTTGTACGCCCGAGTATTTCAATCACATCGAAACGCAATCCAATGTTCACTGGGCGCTGTGGTCGGAGCCGGTAAGTCGCAGTTTGGGCTTAACCGGGCAGCATTTCCGGCGTTTGCATGCGAAGCTCTACCATTTCTACAACAAAGTACAGTCCTGGGTATTTGTGGGCTCTGTAAACTTCACATATAAAGCGTTTTCAGAAAATATCGAGGCGGGTTATTTCGTTAAGCTGAAGAAGGCCGGACCGTTGTTGCAAGCGATTGAGGATACTCAGGTATTTGATCGTTTTGAGCCCCCAGCCGAGTCCGCGCCCGGGGAGGAGGAAACAGCGGCATCGGAATTATTGCCGATAATTGACCTGGTTTTTGACTGGCGCACTCGAACACTTACAGGCGTGACAGAGGCCCGGAAGAGCTACCGCATCAACATACACAGGCCTGAAGGTGACTCAGCTGTCGCAGACTGGGCATTAACCGGGACACCCCGTGTATTTGAGGGGGATTTAGTAGCCCTGGAAATTCTGCTTAAAAATGGTTCGCTGGTGAAGGTGAGCGGGATCAATCAACGGTCCAAAGAAGCCTTCGAGACTCATTGGGTAATGATGAAACAAACTGGCTGGACCCACAAGCCGCTGGACTTGCCGGAGATGTCACCCGAACAGATTCTTGCGATTTATGCGGGAATGTCTCCGGACAAGCGCCAGGCGTTGTTGATGAATGCCCATATCCGTAAGCTGGTTTTGGCCGGACAGGGTGGTGATATGACTTTCCCTGCCGATGACTTTGTCGCGGAAGAATTTTTCAGTGAATACGCAGAGTTATTCCATGCTTTCCGGCAGTTACAGAGAAAATTGTCTGAGGCACAGAATGATGATAACGAAACCCTTGTGGAGTATTACCTGACAGGTGCTGGTTTCGACAGTCTGCCAACACTGGTTGACAACATTCTAGAGGATGGCGAAACCCGTAGCGTTATGGCGTACCTTATTCTCTTGTGCGCCAAGGAAATTTATCAAACGCGTCAGTTTAGCGGGTATTTCGGCGTGCCAGAGAATCTGCGGCAAGTAGATTCTGCGATCGATGAGCTGAAAGGTAGTGGTGCGATTACTCTGGAGAAAAATACACCGGAAGACCGAGCACGATTCTTCACGTGGTTTGAAACGCAGTTTTTCAAGACCTATCGGCAGCAGGAGGTAGTGGAGTGAGCCTCAGACCTATTGACTTGGATACTGCGCGCCGAATTCTGGATTTTTCTGGAGGTGATAAAAACCTCGCTAGCCTCGGGGAGCTGCAATTGGAAGGTGCGGTTGCGCTTTACAATATGATAGCAGACCGCAAAGTCGGGATCGGTTACCTGGCCGACGAAGTGGGTATGGGTAAAACCTACATTGCCCTGGGTGTAGTAGCATTGATGCGCTATTTCAACCCGACACTGCGTGTACTGTACATCTGCCCCAGCAATAACGTGCAAGAAAAATGGCATGCACGGGAATATCGTAGTTTCTGTAAGCACAATGTTCGGGTCAACCAGTACCGCGTTCGGACTCCTGATGGAAAGTCTGCAGCTCCGGCGATCAGTTGCCGAAGTGTGACGGAATTGATTCGTCACGCAGCGACGGGGTATTACGCCGATTTTTTTGTGGGTATGAATGCCTTTAGTCTGGCGTTAAGCAAAGATGATAAGGCTGCATGGAAGGCAAAGCTGAGAGAACTCCATCAGCTACTGCCTGCCTTTGAAATTCCAACTTCTGGAATTTCTTCCATGGCTGTAAAGGACAAGTACGCAGAAGCTTTAAACTATGTATTGCCTTCCTTCGATCTTGTCGTAATCGATGAGGCCCATAATTTCAAACACGACTTCGAAAGCAGTCACCGAAACCGCGTGTTATCGGCAGCGCTTGGGTTTCGTGAGGGAAAAGGGCAAGTTCAGAGGGTTAAGAATGCGCTGCTGTTGTCAGCGACACCCTATGACCGAAACATCAACCAGTTACGAAATCAGTTAAGGCTGGTAGGTCATGGGTCACTTCTCCCGGATGAAATTGCACACGATGAAAAGGATCGTGTAGAAGTTCACTTATCCCGTTTTATGGTCCGTCGACTGAATGTGCTGCAGATAGCTGGGAAGGACCATACCCGTAATATGTATCGTAATGAATGGCGATCCGGCGAGCGGGCTGAAATTCGACTGACTTCTGATGAGCAAAAGTTGGTGACAGCCTTGGTTCAAAAGAAAGTTGGAGAGATGCTGGTAAAAAAGAACGGATCACCAAGCTTTCAGACGGGCTTATTGGCGTCGTTTGAAAGTTATGCTGAGTCCACCCGTTCCGGTCCAGTTGAATTTGATGGTGAACTTGCAGAGAAGGACGGTTCGGATGCTCAAGATAAGCACGTCATAGCTGCGATTTCGGATAGTTATATCCAGTCCGATCTGGGAAGGACGCTCCCTCACCCCAAGATGGACTCCGTCAGCCAACAGTTGGCTGAAGAGCTGTTTCATCGCAGCCGAAAGCAAATAGTATTTGTCCGTCGCGTCAAGAGTGTAAAGGAAATCAAGCGTAAACTTGATGACCTCTACAACGAGTGGTTGTCGACCTACATTCTGAGTCAATTGAATGCGTATCCCGAGGCATATCAGTGCATGGATGGCGTTATCGGTGTGTACCTCGAGTGCAGCCGCTTCCAGGATGAGGACATTTCCGGTGGGGATTATGTCAGTGGCGATGCAGATGAGACCGATGACCGTCAGCCACCAAAGAAGGACACATTATTCGCCTGGTTTTTCCGGGGGGAGTTAGCGGCCGATGCCGCGTACCTGTTTGATCAAGGTCAAAATTCCCTGATTGTGCCAGAAGCCATGCGCAAAGGACTGGTTGCCAAGAATCAGAGTGTCTCTTTATTACTGGAAATAAATTGGGCGAATCTTCTTGCGCACTGTCTAGGAGAAGACCTTGAACAGTTGCTCCAACAACATGGTGAAGAGATCTGCGGCATAGCTGCCAAATACATTGATGATGCCTCCATAGTGAACTGGCAGTCAGACTTTGTTGCCTGCCAGTTGGCGTTTTTGGTTTGCCTTGCACGGCATCGAAATCTGCCAGGATTACAGCAGTTGGTAGATCACCTTGAACCATCTGAGCCAGCTACGAATTCCGCATCATTATCATTGAAGCGTTGTACCGAGTTATTGCAGACCCATACTCTATATTGCGCACTTTGTGAAATTGGCTTGCTTGATGAGCTTTTCCCACGTGTCTTTCCGTTACTGGAGAAACTAATCGCTAGTCAAGATGTGGATCGAGAGCAGTTTCAAACCCTTGATATACACAGTGCGTTGTTATCGTTATGCCTGAGAACCGGACATGGGCTTGTTGATCTGTATCTGGCGCGAATACGTCGTGGCTCCGGTGATTTAAGCTCAGATTCACGAGCAGAGTGGATGGATGATCTTGCTTCGGTCTTGTCTCGGCAGTCCGGTGAAAAAGGGTTTAATACTTATTGGGAGTGCCGTCAGCTTGCTTTGCATCTCGATTTAATTATCAAAACCAACTTTCCCGGTATCTACGATAAATCCTCGGGTCAATACCGATTGTATCTGGCCCGTTCGCTGAATCCGGTAGCGCCAATCATGGGGGCTACCGGTGATACTGCCTCCACGCGTTCGGCTCAGGCAAGAAAATTTCGTATGCCGGGTTATCCATTGGCGCTGATAAGCACGGATGTCTTTCAGGAGGGGGAGGATCTGCATACCTTCTGTGACTCTGTCATGCACTATGGTCTTTCAGGGTCACCCGTCAGTATCGAGCAAAAAATTGGGCGCGTTGACCGAGTTGGCTCACAAGCTCAGCGCCGGTTGTTGGCCTTGGAGAAAAAAGTCGCTCCGGCCGATGATGATTTTATTCAGGTAACTTACCCTTTCGTACGAGAAAGTATCGAAGTTTTTCAGGTTCGGCAGCTCTGCCATAACATCAACGACTTTATCGAGTCGCTGAATACCCTTGGAGCGGGCTCTCATGCCGTGCTGGATCATATAGATGCTGATGCAGCTGTGGCGGATCGGTCCGAAATACCTGAACAAATCCGGAGCTTCCTGAAATCGCCTTATTTACCACTGGTGACTGAGAGAGATTCCGCTCTAAGTCGAAAGCAGTTTGTAGAAGGCCAGGCGCTACATACTCAGCGCGTGATCGACAACATCGGAAAATTGCTGGCAAAGAAGTTTGGCCGATCATCTGTCCTTGATGCAGAAGGTATTCATATCCCATTGCGGGAAGGTAATTCAACTCCGGCAATAGTAAGCCTAAGGGCTGCGCGCGCCAGCAGTGAGATGCTATTGCATGTATTTTGGGAAGGCGAGACGGTTTTTTTACGCGATATGGATCGAAGTCTGTTACGTGAACGGATGCAATATTCCTGGCGCACCTATTTCCGAACATATGCGAAGGAAACGGCTCATCGGACGCTTCAGTTAGGCTACGATGCTGAGTTATTGGTGGGCGATGAAGAGGCTACCTCACGCGAGGAATTGGATAGTTTCTTTAATCGTTTCCAACAGACGCATGATCCCAATAACTATCATAAACCCACTTCGAATCAGGTGCTTCGCTACTGGTCGAAGGCTGCGCGACAGGGAAAGGCGGATTTTGGTCAGTTTCCTGCGCAAATGGACGTATACGAAAAGGCAAAGGAGCTGGGAATAACCTTCAGGTTTGGAGTTGGTAATCAGGAACGAAAACACCATGTGCGCATCTACGAGCTAGATGGCCGTTGTATCTTTTTGGCCCAGGCTGCATCAGCAAATCGCGTAGAATCGCTGTCGATAGATCAGATCGTTCGGTTTACTTGGTTATTCAACAGTAACATCGATTTGGCTGAATTTATGCTGGATGACAGGATGGCACTGATAGGTAGGACCGTACATCCAGTTAACGGTATGGACTATAAAGAGTTTGTTTATTGTGCATATACCTTAGCTGTGACAACAGATCGCCTGGAATTTTTGATTCAGAGACCGGACCGTTATTAGTGGATTTTGTTTTTCCAAAGTTTGTGGTGGTGGTTTTCAGGCAATGTGGAGCACATTGATAGATGAAGTCGATAGTTCATTTTTTATTGGTTCCTGACGGCAGTGCCGCTCGCCGCCTTCGCCGAATACTTGCGACACAGTCTCCATGCATGGGGCTAATGGTTGGGACCTGGCCGGAGCTGATTGAGCAGGCAAAGACCGCCTATTTGGTCACGCCGCTATCGAGCGATTGGAAAACACGTTTTTATAGCGCGTTGGAGAGTGTAGCCGATGCGTTCTGGTCCAACAGTTTTGAGGTGGCGCCTCAAGAAGTGGCTGCAGAAGTTGAAGCCGCTTTATCCCTGGTTGTGTCTGCTACTCAGTCAGGCATAGCGACAAGTAGTGACGCACTGAATTTAGAGGGGATTGCCGATCGCCCGAGAAAGCACGTTGAAGATATCGTGCGTTTGCTGGTTAAGTTGGATGGTCTGCTACCTGACGAGCTACTGGGCATACAGCAACTACTTACTGCTGAATCCTCCTCAGTCATACGACAAATCGCGGTTTATCACCTGGCGGGATTTCCGTCGCTGACACGCTGGCAGGGGGCGTTGATTGACAAGCTCAACGCGGATTCTGGCATAGAGCCTGACCCGGCATTGACAGGGCTGATAGCGTCGCTTTTGCTCGATCCTTCTCCGGGTACACCACAGACCAGCATTCAGGCTCTACAACAGCGACTTTTTGCTGTGCCAGACGAGACCGCGCCGCTGGATGATACGGTGCAATGGGTAGGCGTCAGGGATTTTCTGGAAGAAGCCGAAGTGGCAGCGGGCATGGCTCAGCAAATGCTCGCTGAAACCCCGGGGCTCGTCCCAGCTGACATCGGCTTGCTGTTGCCTGATACCTTTGAGTATTCACTGGCCGTCAATGATGCATTTTCCGCGGCGGGTCTGCCGCTGTCCGGTTTGCCTGTGGATAAATGGCACCGGGATCTGGGGCATGAAGCCCTGTTCCACTTTCTGTATTGCCGTCAAAAGCCTTCACCGGCCATGGCTCTGGCCGTTTGCTTGTCGTCTCCTTTAATGCCCTGGTCGAAAGAGCAGGGCGCCGAATTGGCCCAGGCCGTGATGGATGGTGACTATCGATTGCGCCCATTTCCGGCGGCGACTCGGAGTGCGCGGCAGATGTTGGAGCTGTTGCGTGAGGGCGATGAGCGTCCCGACACCTTAGCAGCGGCGATTCAGGACTTTGTCGGCTTGCTGGACGGCAGCGAGCAATTGGAATCCCACGTCTATCACGTGAAGGCAACGGCCGACGAGTTGTGTGCGGTATTAACCGGCAAGACGGATATCGACTGGAGCTTGCTGCGGCGCCTAGCTAGCCCAAAGAACATCAGCACCGGGGAATCGCCCGATTTCAACCTGGAAGGGATTACAGTTTGGCGTGAAGCCCACGAGGCCTGGCGTCCGGTTCGGTTTCTGATGGTGTTGGGGTTCGCTTCGGGGCATTACCCGATGGCCAGCAGCGATTCCGCGGTGTTTGTCACTGAGGATTTGCTGGCGCTTCGGGACACGCTCGGCTTATCGCTGGCAACACCTGCAGACCAAATGCGCGATCGACGGGCGCGATTTAAACGCCAGTTGGCATCTGTTGCTGAGTTCGTCTGTTTCACGATCCCCCGCAGGGATGCCAGTGGTGCATCCCAATCGCCGTCGGAGTCACTGGTATTCATGGGCCAGTTGTACAGCGGTATCGATGATGGAGAGTCCCTGATTCTGGAGATGGATGTGGCGGTAGACCGCGATCGCATTCGTTTCCTGCCGCAGGCCGGATCACAGCCGCCGCGGCTACCGCGTGCGATTGTCGCGGAAGATATACAGTTTGGATGCAACCTGCTGGCGTTACGCACCGATGCCGAGGGCAAGCTTCGGCCCGAATCTCCCAGCAGCCTGGAGACATTGATGGTGTCCAGGCTGGCGTGGCTGTTACGTCGCATCAACGCGGAGCCCCAGGGCTGGGAGCCGGAGCGGCCCGATGTCATGCTGTTGGGCACACTCACTCACCAGGTCTTGGAGGAGCTGTTTCAGGCATCGCGCCCGATACCCGATCCGCAGGCCATCAGCGCACAAGTTGAGCCACTGCTAGACGGGGCCATCAGAACCCACGCACCCTTCCTCCGCGCTGCGCAGTGGCAGGTCGAGCGCAGGCATTTGGCCTCTGGCATCACCAAGGCCGCCTTGGCCTGGCGAGACGTGTTGGTGACCCTAAACGCCGAGATTCTCGGTACTGAAGAGTGGCTGGAAGGGGACCTTGATGGTCTGCCTATTCATGGCCAGGCCGATATATTGTTGGGCCTGCCCGATGGCCGATTGCTGGTGGTCGACTACAAGCGCTCCAGTGCCAACAGCCGCAGGCCCCGGATGCAGAAGGGCTACGACAGTCAGGCAAACCTGTACCGCACCATGCTGCAAACCGGAGGGCCTAAGAGCGAAGACAATACGGCCTTGCTGGATAGACTGAAGGCCGGGGATAGCACCGGTATCGTCTATTTCATGACTAACGACCAGACGTCGCTGGCCGATGCATTGGTGGTCGAATCTGGAGCCATTCCGGGTTGGGAGGTGCTGGATGGCGATGTGGCCCAGCAGGCGATGACTCTGATCAGGGAGCGATTGGGTGAGGTGGGGGCAGGTCAGCTGTATTTGAATCGGGATGGCGATGCGACGTTCTTCGATAAACAGGCAGGCGTGAAACCCTACGCCCTGGACAACAGCCCATTGATCCCGCTGTTCACAATTCCCGGTGATGCCAGGGAGGCCGAATGATGTTGCCAGCACTCACCATTATTCCCGCTGGTGCGGGCTCCGGTAAGACCTACACCATTCAGCAGCAGTTGGGTGAGTGGGTGGTTGCCGGGTTGATTGCTCCCGAACGTATCGTGGCGGTGACCTTTACCGAAGCCGCTGCAGCAGAGCTGCGGGAGCGGATTCGCGCCAAGTTGCTGAGTCTTGGTCGCCTGGAAGAAGCCTTAAAGCTGGATCAGGCCTACATCTCCACCATCCACGGTTTCGGCTTGCGCTTGCTGACGGAATTTGCCTTCGATGCAGGGCTGTCTCCTCGGCCCCGACTGCTGAATGAAGACGAAGAAAACACGCTGATTCGTTTGGCGCTGGCGCGCACGGAAAAGGCGGATGTCATCACCTCAGACCTGGCCATGTTTGGCTACAGCTTTGATTTCAACTCCCAGAAGAGTGCCGAAGAGGGCTTTCGTGATGATCTACTGAGGATCGTCACCTTGTTGCGATCTGCCGGTTGGTCCGAAGAGAGTGATAGCTACGCAGCGTTTGCCGCCGAATGGATCAGAGAGCGTTACGGCGTCACCGGAGACGGTGACCAACTGACGGCACGGTTGCAGCAGGCGGCAAGTCGTCTGTTGGAGGCCTTCCCGGAGAATTTATCCAGAGAATTTGGCAATAGCGCCACGGCTGCCAAGGAATTTCAGCGCGACTATCGAAATTTGCGGGCTGTCGCGACAGGTGATGGTTTAAACACCGATTGGAAACTGTGGAAAGAGCTGCGTGCGCTGCGCAAATCCAAGCGGGGTTGTCAGCTACCC
The DNA here is from genome assembly GCF_048323715.1 of Microbulbifer weihaiensis. NCBI lineage: Bacteria > Pseudomonadati > Pseudomonadota > Gammaproteobacteria > Cellvibrionales > Microbulbiferaceae > Microbulbifer > Microbulbifer weihaiensis. The sequence goes on along the minus strand of NZ_JBLWFL010000004.1, from coordinate 230,362 downwards.
GACGGCTATGACGAGTTGGCCGATGCCGTTATCGAGGCCGCGGACGCATTGCCTACGCATCCCGGCCCGCGTGAACAGGCCGTATTGCACATTGAATCCCTGATCGCCGCCGGCCAGGAAGTGCTGGTTCACTATGCGCAAGCCAAGCGTGAAGCGGGACTGGTCGACTACGGCGACATGATCGCCATGGCCGCAGACATGCTGCGCAACCGCCCGGAAGTATTGAACACTCTGGCGCAGCGTATTGACTGCCTAGTTGTGGACGAGTTTCAGGACACCAACCCGCTGCAGTTTGCCTTGCTGTGGCAGTTGAGGGACGCCGGTGTACCCACTGTCACCGTTGGCGATTTGAAGCAGGCAATTATGGGCTTCCAGGGTGCCGACCCGCGTCTGTTCGATGCCCTGATCTACCAGAATCAGGATGTGGTCGAGCCCTTGACCAGCAACTGGCGATCTCAGCCAACCCTGATGCACTTTATCAATGCGGTTGGCCCCGGCTTGTTCGGTGATGAATACGTGCCTCTGGCGCCGCAGGGGGCTGCGAGCACCCAGGAACCAATCGAGCTGATTGATTTTCCTGTGAAGGCCAAAAAAGGTCAGCATGCCGTTCGGGCGCTTTCCGTGGGTGAGCGGCTACAGGTGATACTGGAAGATCCTGCTCAGCAGATTACGGATCGACGCACAAAACAGCTGCGTCGACTGCGTGGCGGGGATATTGCGGTGCTCTGTCCCACCCACAGGATGCTGGCAGATTACGCCGATGTGTTGCGGGCAAAGGGGCTGCGGGTGCGATTGCAAGAGGACGGCTGGCACGCTTCGCGGGTGGTGCAACTGGCCTGCCAGGCCATGGCCTATGTAGCCAACCCGACGGATCGCCATGCCGCCTTGTACCTGGCTGTCACCGAATTGGGTAGCCTCGATTTGAAAACGGCCCTGGAACAGCTGATTGCCAATGGGAAAATCGTTGATCCGGTGTTGGCACGTTTGGATGCGCTGGCCGCGAATGTCAAAGACCGCACCCTCTTTGCCTTGGTGGCTGACACCTGTGCGGCACTCGATCTGTTTGACGAGGTGTCTGTATGGCCGGATGCCGATCAGGCTCGCGCAAACTTGCTTCGCCTACAGGCCGAGGCGGGCGAATACATGGATGCCAATCGTGAGGCACTTGCCAGCGGTGGCTACTACGGTTCCGGTATTCAGAGCTTCCTGGCCTGGCTGAATGCCAAGGTTGAGCAGAAGGATAAAAACCATCAGCCCGATCCTCGGGTGATTGACGAAGATGCCATTCAGCTAGTGACCTGGCACAGCTCCAAAGGCCGGGAGTGGCCAGTGGTGTTTGTGTGTGGCATGGATAGGAGTCTGAGCCCGGGATTGCCCAACATGGCGCTGGGATACAGCACGTTTGAGGATCTCTCCCGGCTGATCGAAAAGGCGCAGATTGAATATTCCCCCAAGTTTGCTGCCTCCGAGTCTGACGATAAGTTCCTCGGGGATCTGGGGCTGGCCACTGAGCTCGAATCGCGGCGATTGATCTATGTGGCGATGACCAGAGCGCGAGAAAAGCTGGTGCTGGAATGGCCGAGCTATTTGGCCGGTAAGGACGGTCTAACGTATTGGTCAATTCTTGCATCAGGGCTCACTCCATCACGCCAAGATGCGGCAATTGCCGTCGGCGGTACTTCGTTTCCTTGTGTAATCAGGGAGGGGGGATCTGAGCTTCCAGAGGATTTCGGTGTTCGCGACGGGACAGCCATTGATATGTTGGCCACCATCGGTCGCAGAGCCATACAGCGCGGGGGCATTTCTTGGGAATTGACCCCGGACAGCGTTGTACCTTCAAGCATGGGTAGGCTCCAGAACATGGACGCTATCGGGAAGCCACTGGAGTCAATCCGATATTGCGACGGACTGGGCCTGGACATCGATTTAACCGGTACCACCCTAGGTACCTTCCTGCACCGCTGCTTCGAGATCCTCGGCGCTAACCCGGACCATGCTTCGAACATCTCTCGCATTACTGGCATCGAGCTGAGCGACGGCACCGCGGCTAGCATCGGGGCAAGTGTGAGTCGTTTCGAGCAATGGGTGGTAGACCGCTTTTCAGCAAAAGCCATTCATCGGGAACTCCCGCTATTGGGAATTGATGATTACGGCTCCGTGGTATCTGGCACCGCCGACCTGGTTCTGGAAACAGATGATGGAGTATGGATCATTGACCACAAGTCAGACCAGATTGAGGACCCGGAAGCGGCGTTTGATAGCTATCGTCCCCAGCTTGAATGTTACGCAACATTGCTCCGGAGCATGGGGTATGGGGTGTTGGGGTTGGGAATTAACTGGATTCGGCGAGGGGAGGTGGTGTTGTATCACTCCGGCAAATTGTTAGAAGAGGTGTCTATTGAAGAGCCACAGTCAGCGGTGGAGGTTCAATGAAAATCCTTCACACATCTGACTGGCATATCGGCCGAACTCTTTACGGCAGAAAACGCTATGAGGAGTTCGAGGGCTTTCTGATCTGGCTGGCTGAGACGATTCAGAAAAATTCAATTGATGTGCTGGTAGTTGCTGGTGATGTATTTGATACCAGTGCTCCGAGCAACCGTGCCCAGGAGCTCTATTACCGTTTCCTGTGTCGGGTGGCTGCGTCATCTTGTCGGCATGTGGTCGTCGTTGCGGGCAATCATGATTCACCATCCTTTCTCAATGCTCCCAGGGAGTTGCTTAAGGCCCTTGATGTCCACGTGGTCGGTAGTATGAGTACTTCCCCGGAAGATGACGTGCTGGTGCTCTGTGATGAGCAAGACGCTCCAGAATTGATTGTCTGCGCAGTGCCCTACCTTCGTGACAGGGATATTCGCGTGGCGGAAGCCGGTGAGAGCGTCGAGGACAAGGAGCGAAAACTGATGGATGGCATCCGCACTCATTACGCTGCTGTCGCCACCTTGGCCGAACAGAAGCGAGAGGAACTTGGGGTTGATATTCCCATCGTCGCCACGGGGCATCTGTTCACCGCTGGCGGACAAACTATTGATGGCGATGGTGTACGCGATCTCTATGTTGGCTCATTGGCTCACGTGACAGCCGGAATTTTTCCCGCGAGCTTTGATTACGTGGCGCTTGGGCACTTGCACGTACCGCAAAAAGTGAACGGCTCCGAAACTATACGGTACAGTGGCTCACCGCTGCCCATGGGATTTGGTGAGGCGAAGCAGCAGAAGAGTGTGTGCCAGGTTGTCTTTGATCAGGCTCAGGGGCACAGCAAGACAGAATCGGTCCAACTGATCGATGTGCCGGTGTTCCAGAAGCTTGAGCGCATCAAGGGAGACTGGGACGGCATTTCTCGCCGTATCCTCGATTTATCGATAATGGACTCTCCAAATGGATCAGGAGTCTGGCTCGAAGTTATCTACGAAGGTGAGGAGGTCATTGGCGACCTGCGTGAGCGTCTGGAATCTGCGATTTCCGACACGCAAGTGGAGATTCTCCGGATAAAGAACAACCGAGTCATCGACCGCGTGTTGGGACGAATCCACGAGGAAGAAACTCTTGACGATCTGAACGTGAACGATGTGTTCGAACGTTGTCTCGCCGTTCATTGCGTACCTGAAGACCAGCGGCCGGAATTGCTTCGCGCCTACCAGGAAACGGTTTCGTCTCTCTATGAAGACGATGTAAAGGCAGAATAGAGAGGCTGTTGATGAGAATACTGCAAGTCCGCTTCAAGAACCTGAATTCACTGGTCGGCGAATGGCAAGTTGACCTGACGCACCCGGCCTTTGTGTCCGACGGTATATTCGCCATCACCGGCCCCACCGGCGCAGGGAAAACCACGATCCTCGATGCTATTTGTCTCGCCCTTTATGGGCGGACACCTCGCCTGAGTAAGGTCACCAAGAGTGGAAATGAAATCATGTCCCGCCAGACCGGCGATTGTTTTGCCGAGGTGACCTTTGAAACCCAGTCTGGGCGTTACCGTTGTCACTGGAGCCAGCGCCGTGCACGCAAGAAGCTGGATGGTGAACTCCAGCCCCCGAAACACGAAATTGCCAATGCTGATTCCGGCGAGATTTTCGAATCCAAGATCCGAGGGGTAGCCGACCAGATAGAGTCGGCTACCGGTATGGACTTTGATCGCTTTACCCGTTCCATGTTGCTGGCCCAAGGGGGCTTCGCCGCCTTCCTGCAGGCGGCGCCGGATGATCGGGCTCCCATTCTGGAGCAGATAACGGGCACAGAGATTTATAGTCTGATATCCATCCGTGTCCATGAACGCCAGCGTGAGGAGAGGGAAAAACAAAACCTACTCCAGGCTGAAACCGCAGGCATTGTGATTCTTGAGCCGGAGCAGGAGCAAGAGATTGGGCAGGTACTGGAGACAAGGCAGAAGGAAGAGGCAGACCTTGCAGCTAGATTTTCTGAGATCGGAAAATCTATTACTTGGCTCACCACCATCGATGGGCTGAAGAAGGAAATCGTCAACCTTGCCGATGAAGCGAGCAAGCTGCAGAGCGATATTGAGGTGTTCAAACCGAATCGTGAAAAGCTGGGTCGGGCTTTGGGCGCTGCTTCGCTGGATGGCGCCTACGCAACGCTCACCGCCACCCGCAAACAGCAGACGGATGACAGTGCAGGCTTGAAATCCGAGGAAGAGGCGCTTCCGGGGCTGGAATCCTCCGCCAAGGAACAGGCCGAGGCACTGAAATCAGCTGAGCAACAAACTGCTCGGGCCAAAGAAGAGTTGAAAGCGACTGCGCCTACATTGCAGAAGGTTCGCTCCCTGGATCAGAAACTTGCCGATCAGAAAAAGGCTGTATCGGAAGAGGATGAGGGCTGCAAGAAGTCTACGGCAAAAATTGATGCAGACAAAAAAGTCCGGCTCGAAGAGCAGAACAAACGATCCAAGGCTCATGAGACACGGGATCTCGGGGATGTCTATTTCAAGGAGCATGCACAGGACGAATGGCTGATCAGCGGTCTGGCTGGCGTTGAAGAGCAGATCGCTAGTCTGCTCTCCAAGCAAAATGAAATCGTTCAAAAAGATGCTGCTCAAGAAGCCGCCACGAAGGCTCTTGAATTGGCGACAAAGTCACTCGACGACTGTCAGAAACAATCCGGCATTCGGAAGCAGGAACTGGAGGACGCCTCAAAGCGGCTTCAGCAGGGCAAGGATGTATTGAGCCAGTTGCTGGGAGATCGCTTGTTGCGGGAATTTCGTACCGAGAAGGAAACCCTGCTGCGAGAAATGGCCTTACTTACGAAAATTGCGGAGCTTGAAAATCATCGGGAAAAATTGGAAGACGGCAAGCCCTGTCCACTCTGCGGTGCGACCGAACATCCCTACGCGGAAGGGAATGTCCCGGTTCCCGATGAAACTGAAAAGAAGATCGACGCCTTGGCCAGGCTGATCAGCAAAGCCGAGGATCAGGAAGCTGCCATCAAGAAATTCGACGAGGCAGAAGGCCTGGTCCGAAAAAACCTGGCGGAGGCCGAAAAGCTGGAGTCAGCAGCGGCGAATGACAAGAAGGCTGCCGAGAAAGCCCTCGCCGAGGTGAAGGACGACCTGGCGAATCTCCGTGCCGATTTTGCCGAACGCAGGCAGGCTGTTGCTAACAAACTCCAGCCGCTTGGTATTGCAGACATCCCAGAAACGGACATTTCATCACTGATCGAAACACTCAAGGCGCGGCTGACGGCGTGGCAGGCCCAGGTAAAGAAAAAGGCGGACATCGAGAAACAGATTGCCGACATCGACAGCGAGGTGAAGCGGTTGGATGCGGTTATCGAAACTCAAGGCACCGCCCTGGCCGAAAGGCTGGATCGTCTTGAAACATTGAAGAAGGAACTCGCCACCGGAAGTGATGAGCGTAATGAACTGTACGGCGACACGAATCCCGACGATGAGGAGCGCCGTTTAAACAAGACGATTTCTGATGCCGAAGGTGGAGAGAAGCAGGTCAGAGAGCGGCACAAAGAGCTCCAACAAAAATGGATTACTGCGAAGGCTCATGTCGAATCTCTGATGAAACGAATCAACCTACGAGGGCCGGAACTGAGAAGGCTTGAAACAGAATTCTCCGCAGCGCTCGCGCCGGTTGGCTTTTCAAATGAAGAACAGTTCCTGGCGGCCATGCTGCCCTCTGAAGCTCGGGCGGAGCTGGCAGCCACGGCCAAGGATCTGGATGAGCGTCAAACAGATCTGAAGGCCAGACAGAAGGATCGGGAAGCGCGTCTTGCTACGGAAGTTTCCCGCAAGGTCACCGATAAGTCGCTGGAGGAGCTTGAGCCTCAATTCAAAGAGCAAGAGGATTCTCTGAAAGAGCTGCGTGACATCATTGCCGGTCTTAAACACAAGCTTAGTGAGAATGCAGCAGCAAAAGAGCGGATAGAGGAAAAGCAGGCAGCTATCGACGCCCAGAAAAATGAGTGCAGTAGGTGGGACAACCTACACGATTTGATCGGTTCTTCAGACGGTAAGAAGTACCGAAATTTTGCACAGGGGCTGACTTTCGAAATGATGATTGGCCATGCCAATCGGGAGTTGCAGAAAATGACTGACCGCTATTTGTTGATTCGCGATGAGTCTCAGCCACTTGAACTCAACGTGGTCGACAGCTACCAGGCCGGAGAGATTCGCTCCACGAAAAACCTTTCTGGTGGTGAGAGTTTTATTGTCAGCTTGTCCCTGGCACTGGGTTTGTCCCACATGGCCAGTAAGAATGTACGGGTAGACTCACTGTTCCTAGATGAAGGTTTCGGAACCTTGGATGAGGAAGCGCTCGATACAGCACTAGAAACGCTCGCGGGGCTGCAGCAGGATGGTAAGTTGATCGGCGTGATTTCACATGTCGCTGCATTGAAAGAGCGAATTAGTACGCAAATTCAGGTGACTCCCCAAACCGGTGGCAGAAGCCAGATTTTTGGGCCTGGATGCGACAGGTTGGATGCTACAGCGTTGGCGGCAGACGCTGACTGACTCAATAGTGTCGGATGAGTTCAAAATAGCCTATAACACTTGATAAACCATCAAGGCATGGATGCAGTACGTTTACCTACTATCCAGTGAGACATATCGAGCTTAGCCATTGTTTGGTGTGGGAAATTGAAAAATAGTGCATTGTCACGTGAAGAACTGTTTGCTCTGGTTTGGGATCGTCCTTCCAAAGAGGTAGCCCGTGAACTGGGGATTTCCGACGTCGCGCTGGGAAAGCTTTGCAAACGACTGCAAGTACCAAAACCACCGAGGGGCTATTGGGCCAAGATTGCTGCCGGCCGTAAACCAAGAAAGCCGCCTCTTCAAGCCTACCGTACGGAAGTCGAGAAACGGTTAAATAAGCAGGCCACATCAACTACTCCTATACGGCTCTCCAAGCTGCAGTTGGAGTTTCTCAAATTGGCTTTTGATGAATTAGCCGCGACTGGAGTAGAGCTCGGAGAGCTTCTGCTGGCCTATGATGGTATTCGATCCATCCCCTCGGAGCTAGCTGCGCAGGTTTTGATCGTTCTTCAGACTCGGTATGAAACATGGGTTAAAGCGAGATCGACAGCTTCAAGTATGAATGGAGCCATTAGCAGTCTGAGTAATCTTGTCGGTAAATTGCTTCCTTATGCGAAGGAGCAGCTGTTAGTTTTCCATAGACAACCGGACGAGCGGTATTCTCGTTCAATGGGACCTAGCATCTCTATCCGGGCGACAGAAGATTTCCTGGGGCGAATTGCTCATCTTTCTCGGTTGGCGCGAACCAACGGCTGTGCCTATGTTGCGGTCGACATGTCGGCCTTGGAGTATGCGTGGTCTGTAAATCAGATATCTTCTCCCCGAGCGTATTCGAAAGCGAAGGCGGAGCTGTGCGTATCCTCTAATGAGGTCTGGATCAGAGTCCAGTTGGACAACTCCTGGTCCCATGATCAGTTCGAGACCGTTCGATTACCCCTAAGAGAAATTTGCCCAATTGATCTTGTACCGGCACAAGAACAGCGACTAGCAGGAAAGATTTCACGGTCCGGTATACAACGCCCTTACGCCGAACGTCTGCAAATATTACAGGAAGCTCAGGTATTTTATGAGGGCTTGATGGATGCGGCCTATGATATGGATAAAGCGATACCGAACGAGCGGCTCGCGCTATTCGATAGGTTGTGTTTCTCTAAAGGTGAGGCTGGCCCATTTGTGAATGCGCGGCGCGCCTGGCGGAGCCTGGAGACCGATCTGGAACAATGGGGGGAGGAGCTCGAAAGTGAGGCTGTAGTCCTATGTCAGGATATACTAGGCATCCGAATTGGCGACATAGTGTTGGTTGAGTCCGGTAAAAGCACTGTGCGACTTCAAGTCGAAAGAATGAGTGTATATTCATCTGATGGACGTGTCATATTCGGAGTGTGGGGGGCGAGATTCCGCAAAGATGGCCTACCAGGGAAGCGCTCTGAGCATTTTTCCATTGTTGTAGAGAATGACTAAAACCCGTTAGGGGGACCGGGAGATATACCGGTTATCCAGCAGGCTTAATTAAACTGTTTCCATCAATTGATCTGTGTCTTCTTCAAAGTATTTGTGGTTGTCCAAAATTACATTCAAACCAGAATCTACTCGAGAGCGATGAAGGTCACTTAGCAAATTGTCATGCACATATCTATTCACAAGGTGAACGTAATACTCTAGTGTGGTTTTTATGTCGTTATGACCTAGAAGCTTACGGAGGTCCTCGTCGAGCGCTGCATCATAGACAAAATGTCTGCCGAGTCTATTTTGCTTTTCTAGTGCTTCATATACAAAGTATGTTGCACAGGTGTGTCGCAGCATTCGGGCGTTGAATCGCGTTGCTCCAAACTCTTCTGATAGATGACTTGAGTGTATCTTCTCGACAACCTTATTAAAGTTATTGTGGAGCATTCCATATGATACGATATCACCTCGGTTACTAAGGAAGAGGCGGTTATTTCTAGGTGGGATCCCGTGCTTTAATTCATATAAGTGGGCCCGTTTCCTCCTAATAGGGATGTATAGTTCGCAAATAACCCGCCAAAGTTTTCCTGGAAACTGAATTGAGCGACGTTTACCTTTTGAATTAAACTCAAAATAAATTGATTGATTCTCCAGTTTGTCAGGAATGTCATCAATATCGTATGGTATGAATCCTGCGTTGCATCCAGTCCCTCTGTAAGGTATTTGGAAAAGGTCTTTTGGGCGTAGTCCGGTAATTCTTATTATCACAGCAATAACTTTGTATACTGCGTCGTCCATTTCGCTAACTGCAATTTCGAAGTCCGACTGTTTGACGAATTTTTGAATTTCCTTTTCATGGATGGCAGGCCGACCACAGGGGAGGTTGAAGCCAAGTCTACTTATAGTAACTGTGGAATTTATGTGAGCCAGCAGTTTCTGCTGTGAAATATTAATTTTAACCTCGTCAGCATCTAGATCTAGAAAGTGTCTGTACCCATTTTTTCTGGCCCACTGGTAGAAACTCCATATTCTATAGGCTATATGAGAGATGGTTCCATGGGTGGGTCCATATATGTTTTTCGGAGTGGGCTTGGAAATATGATTAATAAAACTGATAAATACGTCTTCATCCACCATTTGCCAGTTTTCAGCCCCAAATCGACAGTCTGTACCTTCAATCAAACTGTCATCCAGCCACTGAAGGAATCGCTGGAGTATATTTCCATAGTTTCTAGCTGTTTCATCACTCCGTGATCGGACTTTGGCGATATGCATGAGCCAATTAGTAGGCCCCTCTAGAACTTGGTAATCTTCACTAAATAAAATACCAACACGCTTTCGCATATATGCTTGGTGGTTTACGAGACCATTAGCAAAATGGAGGAAACACATATACTTTATCCTGGCAAGTCATAATCGGAAATTGTGGCCACAGCTGAGTCAATCTCGGTGGAAAATTCGAGAATTTTATCGTCTAGAGCACCAATAATTTTTTGTATTTCAAGAAGGCAGGTTTTGTCGTCTAGAGTCGAGATACATTTGTCTTTTTCATGGGTTTTTAATATGCCACGTTTGTGAAGTGCTTTTTCAATTTCTGCAAAGCGAAGAGAGACTTTAGCGTTTTGGTACAGTGCGCTGCGATTCAGTCCGCATGAATTGATAATTTTAATTTTCGATAGCTTTGACTTATCGTTTGAAAGATACAATGACCAATCTTCACAGTGCTCTCTATCATTAACAAATTTTTCAAATATTCTAATATTTTTCATGTTTCATACGATAATTATAGAGTTGAAGCCTTCATTTAAATGAACTTCTTCGAAGTTTGACGACTCATCTTCAATTTGCTGTATGATGAGGGTTTGCGCTGCGCCACTTATTTGCATCTCTGCGCGCTTTATGCATGTATTTTTCTCTGATCTTATTCGTACACAGTGGATGTCTGCGGAAAACTCTTTTCGTATGATTGCTAGGAAAACTTTTCGTATGTTTTCAGTTGTTACTGAAAAATCTATATAAAGTGAAATTCCAGGGTTTGCCGGGCTGTGTTTTTCAATCCAATCTGAAGTTCCCGACATCGGGAGCCCACAAAGTAAAAATATATCAACTACGCGTGCACCATTATTTTTGTTCAAGAACTCGTGAATTTTTTCTAAAAAATCAATTGTTATCTCTGTTTGCTTTACTGCATTCTTTGATTCAATTATGCGTTTGGCCGTGAAGGCTGATGTTGCCAGTGTTGAATTATTTGCAATGGCTAGTTCTAATTGACTTTTTAGCTCTTGAGTATATTTTTTTTGGCTAGTGAGCTCCTTAATTAATTTACTTTTTTCCGATCGCATCTTGGGTGTTTCTTGAGAAATCGCGTAGTAATACTGCACTCTATCTACGAGTTGGTTGAACATCTCAGCGGCGCGTTTACGCATGACATCGACTTGATCCTCTAGTTCTAACAATCGTCGACGTAGCTCTCTATAGGATGATTGTGAATTTTTTTGCTCAGTAGAGTCTCTAGTTATCGACCGCTCTCTTAACGTATCTCGAAATTTACTCCAGTCCGAATCAGAGGTCTGATTGATAGTTGCTCTTCCTATACCGGCGCGCCTTGCGACAGCGGAAATGCTGACTGTAGCATTTTCATCGGAGGCGAGTTCTTCCAGAGCTCTGTAGGCTCTTTCCAGAGTACATTTTCTAGCCATTTGATACTTTCTTCAAAAATGTGTTCGCTGCGTCGCCGATAATTTCTTCAAGGCGCTTATGGGCATCTTTAATTCTTTCTTGGGAGAACGATTTCTGTCTGTTCCCGCAATAGTGATGATTTATGATGTTATTGTGAAATATAATTTCGTTTTCAAGTGCGGGGATATTGTCTTCCACAAATACGGCAAATCGGCAATTGAAGGGATCGCATGCAAATATGTTCGGGTGAAGCTTGGACTGGTATTCATCTTCCAAAGGATCGCAAGGAGTAGGACTTGCTAGTCCCGGTGTTTTCAGGCAGATGGCCATATTGGTCCTGTGAAGCAGTTTCACTCCCTCGTCTAAAAAAGACGCTATATACTGTGATAGACTTTCCTTTCCGTCATTCTGAAGCTTTGCACGAAGTATTGGGGATTCTTCCGAGGTTTTTAGTATTCGCATTCCCCCGATCCCTCCAATTTTGTTATCTAGAACTGCTTTCAATACTGTCGCTAGAATTTCAGAATTTTCTTCAACCAATGTTTTCTTTACTTCTTCATGAACACCGGGGAGGGATAATATATATTTCAATGTCATACGAAGACTTGTATGAGAAAACAGATTCCTGATGATATCCAAATTTTTGGGGTCTTGATGTATTAAATATAAAGCTAATGATTTTCTAAATCTATGCGGGTGAATTTTTTCGTCAATTCCCAAACTGCCTGCTACTCTATTGCAGCTACGCTCCGCTGATGTTATGGAAGCTGGGTTTCCGAAACTAGATTTATAAAATTTTGATAGTAAATAACAGTGATTTCCATAAGTTCTGGATTCATGGCCAATTATTTTTAGTATCTCTATCGCTTTTGCAGCACAATTTGGTATTGGGATTTTCTTTAAATCACCCTGTGATGCCTGTGAGGTTTTAAAAACTGTGTAGGTGATCCAGGGATCATTTTCATAAGTCAAGCAGTCAGATTTCAAGGTTACAAGTTCAGATCTTCGCATTCCTGTGACACATAATATTAAAAGGCAGCACGCATCTGTTAAAGAAGTAATGACTTTGGCTATGTGGGATATACAGATATACTCGCCTTGATTGTGCTTTGAGATTCTTTGGCGAGTTGATAGCGGCCACCAAGGGGTACCATCTGGAAGTAAAACTGGGTTGAAAGATTTGAAAGTTGCTACACCCTCAATTGAACTTGGAGAGAGTGAGTTAAAATTATTGCTAATTTTCGATGGAGTGCTGTATGCACCAACCAAACTATGTTTAAATGTCTCGTAAAGCCATAGGCAATCTTGGCTATATTTTTCGATCATATCTAAGCAATAATTGAAGATTGTAGCGTAGTCGTCCATCGGCAGAGGGAGAAAAGGATTCGATTGTTCGTCGTATTCAGTTCGTAATTCTCTAACTCTCTCTTTACTTATTAGGTTTCCTGTCAGTGCCAATTCTTTTGGAAGAAGGCCTTGGCTAGAAACTTCACCCCAGAAGCGAAGCATGTAGCCAAATTCCCAACGTTGGCAGGCTGTATCTAGGTCATTTATATAGTTTTCAATTGTATGCTGGGAAATTTCGTTTATTGAGACTCCATTCTCACTTTCAAAAAGTCGATGTTCGATACTGAATGCTGAAATTCGCATTATTTTTTTGGAGTCGGTTAGGAGTGTTGAATATGAATTAACTTGTCCGGAGAGGTTAACATGGGGGATTCTATAAAAAAGCAGTGCTTGTGTTAGTCGCAGTGGGAGAAGGTGTACTGGCGCTGCTAAATTAAAACCTCTTTTGTAGGAGTAATTGAAATGAACTCTTATTGGTTTGTTCCCTGCTGACGGATAATCCGAAAAGTCCCATGTTGAATCTGCAAGATTACTTTTCGGGCTGACTTTTATATAGTCCCATTCACTCATTGGATGATCTGATAGGCGGAGTGAACTCGTGTAAGATTCGTTTTCATCCTCAGTTTCAAATTCGTTGGTGTCAGCGTTTGAATCGAAATCTGAGGGGGAGTCTTGATCTTCTTCATTTCTTGTTGCTATCCACTCATTAATTATTTTTTTTATTTCGATGTTTTCGTCATTCATTAAATTTTACCTCGCATAGTTAGTGGTAGCGAAAACTTATCTTGCATACATGAATCGCGAGCGAGGTTGATCTCTTCCTGGTTTCCCCAGTTTCCCAAGATCTCATTTAGTGCCTGAAACTCATCGCCGTAATTTTTTTCCCATTCTATATAATTGATTTTAGCGCTTAGGTTTTCCAGATCATTGATTCTTCGTGCTATAAACGGAAGTGATTCTTTGAATATTACGCATTTGGTACAAAGTGGACATTTATTGAAGTAGCTACACTTTGTGCCAGGGTTGATGAAGCGATTTGCACCCGGCCAATCTGGGTTCTCAGGGTCAAGGCAGCTTGCTATATAGGTTTGCCCTTCTGGTGAGAGCATATGTACTACTTGACGTTTGTCGACATCAAGGTCTTTGGAAATTTCATCGATGATTTTATTTTTGGTTTTATCTATGTTATCTGTTGCTTTTTTTAGCTCGATGAGTGAAGTGTCAGATAGAATTCGTGCGGAATAGTTTCGCAGGTCTGATACGTGTTTATTTTGTAGGCTACGCAATCGCGCTCCGTAAACTCTATTTGACCCTGATTCACTATCGTAGTGTTTGATTGTGGTGTCGATATCTGTATGACCTAGTCCAACCGAGATCTCATCCAAATCTAATCCTTGCTCTCTTCGCCTTGTTTCATAGGTTGTGCGAAGTCTGCGGATCTCTATCTTAGATTTTTTTTCGTTTCTATCCAGAGTAATTTGGTGCCGCTTCAAGAAATTGGCAGATATGTTCCAAAAATTTACTGCATCGATATCACCGGTGATTTCTCCATGTAGCGCCCATACGTTTTTTTTGTTTACAATTTTAAAGAGATTTTGATTTTTTATGTGCGGAGAGTGTTTAAATTTTATAACAATTGAGTGTATGAAATTGAGGAGTCTATACACACCATATCTATCTCTTTTGTTTGACCGGTGGATCTGGGATTTGTTGGATCGGTTTTTAAATCCGTAAATTATTGCATAGTCTTTGTCTATTAGATCATCTTCTATATGATCTTCAATGTTGATGCTGATAGAAGCGATCGTTTCAAAATTCCAGCCAGTTTGAATTAGAATCAATAAAACAAACGGAAATATAGTTTCTTGCGTAAACATCAGTGAACTGATGTATGCCATTTGGCCGCATTCCACTTCGCGTTCGTCAATAGTTAACTTCATTCTTTGAATCAGAATGTATAAATTTATTTCTTTTTCTTTATATTTTTTAGGAGATCTGAAGTTTTTAGCCCACTCAATTGAAAACAGGTAGTTGGCTTCTTCAAATGGAGTGTGCATAGGCCAATCAGGGTACCATCTTCTTGTTGTGGCGAGAGCTACGAGTGCTGACTGAGTTTCATTTTTGCCGTGAACTATACCCTTAGAGCTTACTTCTGTTCCGATTACGGGACGCCCGAGCTTAGATATTTCAATTCCTTTCTTTCGATAGATTTCTAAAAAATTATCTATAGTTATTTTTTCCTTTTCTATTAATTCATTTACGTTACTTTTTCTTCTTATGACCCATTCGAACCACTTTATATATTTTTTGTTAATGTCTCCTTTCGCTTCTTTGTCTTCCTTTTCCTTTATTAGGTCATGCATCACATTGTTAAGGGTGAGCTCTCGGCCCTCAAGCGGATCAATCGCGTGAAGTATTTCCTCTTGGTTCATCCAGCTTTTTATTACTTTTATTTCTCTCAGACATGCATCAACTATGGCGTTATAAATTTCATTGTTATATCCCTCTGTGGGCATTTCATTCTGAGATGGTCCCTTTGGCCAGTGGAAAGCCCTGCCAGCCCACGCCATTTCATTGTATTTTTTTTTGTGTTTTCTGGATAATATTTTTAAGCGCCCCAAACCGTTTCCGGTTTACTGTTCTCGCAGGGTAAGTTCGTATCAGAAATGCTCGGAAATGGAGGCATAGTTGCCAATCAATATCACCAATATTGATAACTGATTTATTCTTAGGTTCATTGCTATTAACGAATTCGATAAATTCTTTAATTACGTAGTATGTGTCTTGATGAGTTTGATACGCGACTATTCGTTTACCAACGTGAAGCTCTGCGCCGAGTAGTAGCTGCTGAATCAATGCTTTATTTGCGGGAAAGCGTAAAGCTAGCGGGGAAAAGTCATCGATAAATGGGCGGCCGCTGGTCTGATTTTTTACCGAGAAAGATTTATCGTTAAAATCCTCCAGCTTCTTCCTTCTTTGCCTTGCTTTTATGTCTTCTGGAGCGTTTGAAGGGAGAGTGTGTTTAGGCGCTGGGCGGTTTTTTTGGGCTAGTGCGGCTGGTGTGAAAGGATTCTTAGGAGACATGGTGGACCCAACTTTATCAAGATATAAATTTGGTCTCCAACCGTCAACAATCCTACCACGAGTAATCTATGCGTAGGAAATACTTCCTACAGCAGGGTCCATATTTGTCCCGCGCTAAGGAAAATTTTTCGCCTGTTCGTCTACGTGTTTTGTCGTTGATCAAACAAAACCTGATTTATCTGCTCAGTGAGATGCAGTCACAACCCGCAGACTTGACGGCCGCGGCACGATTTGCACCTGCATTGCTTTGGCTCTCAGCTTTAGGGAGGGCAACTACAGCAACAAGCAGGCTTACATTTTGTACAAACTGGCCATACTCGGAAAATCAAAGATAACATGTTCACAGCCCCGATAAGGGTTGATCGACTGGCTGAAGGGCAGGTCTGGCGAGCTGTTGGTGGCAATGATGCTCTTGGCTTTTTCCGCAAGCGCTACGGTGGCCACAGGTTCCTGTAGCTCCGCCTCCAGCAGCCAGCCGTCATTCTCTCGCGTAGAATTTTGCTCGACAAAGCGCCCCGCTAGGTTACTGACGGCGCCGCGGCCTTTGTGTTTTTGCGTGGGTGTGCAGGCGCTGTCGTTAGCCAATTTTTGCCACCATAATTACTGTATGTATGCACAGTTTAGTGGTGAGGCCAGTATTGGCGCAAGGCTATGGGGCGACTCACTATTCAGCCGCCATCAGGTGCATCCGTCAGTCGCTTACTCTGCACGCTCATGTAGAGGGCTTTTGAGATAACTGCCACGTGGTTGGTAATAGTGCGACAGGGTGGATCCATATTTACCCACCGCGCCAAGCTGCCGGGCGAACGGCTTGAAGATGAGCTCGTCGAGATTAAGGCTGATACCGACAAACAGCTCTGTTTCCCTTTCGGGGAAATAGGGTGCATCTGCCGCTTTAAAGCCCTGTGCCGAATAACCCAGGTTGAGTTCCAGATACCTGAGTGGGGTCTTTTTAAGCTTGGGTACCCCGGCGGCCTTGAACGCCAGCAGATAGCGCATCCCGGTGTAGTCCGTCACCGGGTGGAATCCTTTCATGGCTTTCGAGGGGATATAGTCGAGCCGATAGTCCACCAGCTGCTTTAGTTCGGGGTAGCGGGTTCTGAAATAGGAGAGTGCGATGCCGGTGGAGTTGAATACCACATCTTCATAGGAAAAACCGTGGTCGGCGGAGTAGCCGTCAAATAATTCAACGTACAGCATCAGGCTACTGGCCCAAAGCGCACTATAGGTTGCGGCAAAGTCCGCCTCATTATTTCGGGAAAGCCCGTGACCGATGGCCTCGGTGATCAGGTAAGAGGAGTACATGTGCCCGAGCTTGTCGACACCGCCGCTGCCGGTATCCATGCCAAACCACCCTTCCTCATTGAACTTGAAGGATGAGCTTCCCCAGTTCCATTCCTTGGCCCCCAGGTAGGTGATGCCGCCCGCAATAGCGCCAATTTCCCACTTGGCGTCCGCCAGTGATTTCCCGGTGTCGGCCCAGGTTATGCTGCCGGCCTTCGCGAGTGGCGAAATAAACAGCACCAGAATCAGTGCCAAAGGCTTCAGAAGATTGGTCGTGCGTTGCATCGGTGAATCCTTGCGAGGAAATATCCAGTGGCAGGTAAATGACGATCAAGCATCCGCAGAGCGTGCATCTTGAGTGCGGGTCGGGGCAGCTGGGTCAAGAGGAGTCTGGCGACCGCTTGACGCTTGATTCTTCGGCGGCGAAAGGATACAGATTTGAGAATTGGATCACAATTAAAGTCTTTGAGCCGATCCGGGTGCACTGGGCCGCTGCAGGAGCCGCCGTTTAACCTGCGCTGGCACCAGAATATTGTTAAAGGCCTCGATAGAGCACAGTTGGTTTTTCGCGCAGCTAAACTTTTCCCGTCTTTGGCTTCAAGGAGTGAGAGCCATGTACGTAGTTCTGCGACCGTATATTGCTTGTGTGTTTCTGCAATGCATCCTGGCTCCCGCGTCTGTAGCGGAGACACTGATGCCAGACTTATCGACGGCGGGAGCTCTGGATGGGAACCCGGCAGCAAGCAGTTGCACAGGACAATGCGCCAGCAATGAGGTGCTGGCGGTCGAGTCGGTGTATGCAGAAGCCAATGTTGATGGTGATGGCGATGGCGATCAGGACGGTGGATTGTCCGAGCCTTCTATCAGTCGGCATATCCTTGCGATATCGGAGGCGGTCGACAATCCCTTTTCGTTCATTTCCCACCGGGCGAATTATTTACTGCCAGTCGCGTATCGAGCGCTATCGCCAGAAGACAGCTTGACGGCCAGTGAGCGATATGGATTGCCAAGCGTTGACCCCGTAGAGGTGCAGTTTCAGCTCTCTATGCAGGTGCCTGTCTGGCATGGATTTATGGGGGAGTATTCCTTTCTCAGCGTGGCCTATACCAATCACAGCTTCTGGCAGGCGTACACTGGCTCTGGTGTATTTCGTGAGACCAATCATGAGGCCGAGCTTATTGCCACATGGCTTGGTGATTGGGGATTTTGGGGGGCTCGCCAGGTGGTAACCCAAGTGGGGCTCAGCCATCAGTCCAACGGCCGGGGTGGTGCTTTTTCCCGCGGATGGAATCGCGTATACACCAATTTTCTGTTTGAAAAGGACGACTATTTTCTCTCTTTCAAGCCCTGGTACCGGCTGGCTACCGAGCGGGATCAAGGCCACGGTCCCGAGCTTGATGCCAGCCTCGGGTTCTTTGAGTTGGCCGGCGGTTATCGCTCGGATGGCTACATTACGTCGATCATGCTTCGCAATAACCTGCGTTCAAAAAACAGGGGGGCGTTCGAATTAAGTTGGAGCTTCCCCATTGCCAATCGGCTTCGCGGCATAGTCAAGTATTTCGATGGTTATGGCGAAAGCCTGATTGACTATCCCGTTCGGGTACAAACCCTGGGGGTCGGCGTAGAGCTGGCTCCAGGGTTCTGACAGTCATTTTACGCGAGGAGCCGTTCCCGGCAGTTGGGACAGCCACAGTCTGGGGTAGACCCGCTGGTACTTTCTGGCCGCGCATTCCTTCCCGAGTAAGCTTGCCGGGCTCGTGCTATGGCGACCGCTTTCTCTTCACTGTGTCTCGATAAGGGTGAACTTGCGACATAGGGAGCGCTGTTCCCTTTTGTGTCTCTGCGCATACAATTGGCTCCATAATCGACAGAAAACGCGATTGCTCGCGCAATACAGGGACGCTGGGATGGATCTTCAGGCGGTAGCCGCTATTCAGGGATTTGCGGTAAAGGTACTGCAGCTTTTTGCATTGTTTTTTGCTTTTGGGCTGGTGCTGCTGGTGCTGTATGTGGTGTACATGTACCTGTCCGACATTCGCCAGTCCAAACAGGCCATACGGAGGAATTTCCCGGTACTGGGGCGGTTTCGTTACCAGTTTGAACATCTGGGTGAGTTCTTTCGCCAGTACTTTTTCGCCCTCGACCGCGAGGAGATGCCGTTCAATCGCGCCCAGCGCAACTGGGTATACCGGGCCGCGAAAAACGTGGATTCCACCGTTGCCTTTGGATCCACCCGGCCACTCAACCAGCCCGGTGATATCGTCTTTCTCAATCATCCGTTTCCGACTCTGGCCAAGGACGCCGTTCCGGCCCGTGAAATCACCGTTGGGGAAGGGGTGGCACGCAAGCCCTATAGCACCCGATCCATTTTCAACATTTCCGGGATGAGTTTTGGCGCCCTGTCTGTGCCTGCGGTGACGGCTCTGTCCAAGGGCGCCAAGAAAGCCGGGATCTGGCTGAACACGGGCGAGGGCGGCCTGTCGTCCCATCACCTGTCTGGCGGTTGCGACATCGTATTCCAGATAGGTACGGCCAAATATGGAGTACGTGACAAGGAGGGCAACCTCTCGGACAAGAAGCTGGCAGAAGTGGCTGCGTACGAGCAGGTGAAAATGTTTGAGCTGAAGCTCTCGCAGGGGGCCAAGCCGGGAAAAGGGGGCATACTCCCGGGCGTCAAGGTCACTCCTGAGATCGCCGCCGTGCGCGGTATCCCGGTAGGTGAGGATTCCATCAGCCCAAACGGTCACCCCGAATTCCGCGATGTGGGTGGGCTGCTGGATATGATCGGGCATATCCGCGACGTCACCGGCAAGCCGACCGGATTCAAGTGTGTTGTTGGCAGCAGCAACTGGCTGCACGAGCTGTGCGAAACCATCCAGCGGCGCGGGTACGAATCCGCCCCGGACTTCATCACAATCGACAGCGCTGATGGCGGCAGCGGCGCGGCGCCCCAGAGCCTGATGGATTATATGGGCCTGCCGTTAAACCGCAGTCTGCCTTTGGTGGTGGATCTGCTGGATCAATACGGGCTGCGCGACCGGATCAAGATTATCTGTGCCGGCAAATTGCTGACACCCTCCATGGTGGCCTGGGCGCTCGCCATGGGTGCAGACTTCGTCAACTGTGGGCGCGGATTCATGTTTGCGCTGGGTTGTATCCAGGCGATGCAATGCAACCGGAATACCTGCCCCACAGGCGTGACCACACACAATCCGGATTTACAGCAGGGCCTGGATCCGATGGACAAGGCGGAGCGGGTCTACAACTATGCGCGCAATATGGAATATGAAGTGGGCACTATTGCGCACTCCTGTGGAGTAGCGGAACCGCGGCAGTTACGCCGTTCCGACGTGGAAGTGATTAATGAACGCGGTGTGCCGATACCGCTCTCGGAAACGGTGCAGGATGTAAAACCGAAATCCGTAATCGCGTCCGACCGTGACTAGACCCTGGCTGTAAGAAATACAGGAACCTTCTATGGATGGAGTAACCACCCTTGTTGGCCAGGGACTGTACATGGCCGTGGCGGCCGTCTTCGGATTGGCCATTGCGCGTGTCCTGGGGCGCGACAATACACTCGGTTGCCTGATTGCCGGTGTACTGGCCGGCATGCTGCTGCCAGTGCTGGATTACGATACCGGACTGCGCGCGGAGAACCTGCACCAGCTGGTGTTTTTTGTCATTCTGCCTGTGCTGATTTTTGGTTCTGCCTGGAAGATAGATCCGCAAACACTTGTTCGCTGGCTCGGCCCGATCATCCTTCTGGCCACGCTCGGTGTCGTGATATGCATGCTGCTTACCGCGGTGCTGGTGTACTTCGGTATCAATCATCCGGAGGGCTTTCCCTGGCTGGCGGCTCTGCTAACCGGTGCGATTCTGGCGGCCACGGATCCGGTTGCGGTGGTGACGCGATTGCGCGCAGGGCATGCCAATGAAGGGCTGTTGACGCTGGTGGAAGGGGAGAGCCTGTTTAACGATGCCGCGGCGATCGTGCTGTTTTCCTTCGTACTGGGTATTGCGACGCACAGTGTCATGGAGGGGTCGAATCCTACCGGTGAACCCATTGCCGGCGCGTGGGCATTTGTCGTGTATTTTTCTGCGGTATTTTTTGGCGGGCTCGCCATAGGGGCTATATGTGGCCTGCTTACGGCGATTGTGATTTTGTTCATCGCTTCTGCCGGGGCAGCGCTGATGCTGCTGGTACTTGCGGCGTTCGGCAGTTTTTATCTGGCGGAGCACGTGGTGGGTGTTTCGGGCATTTTATCGGTGATGGTATGCGCGATCGTTGCGCGTGCGTGCCTGCGTGAGCAGCACGAAACTTTCCTTGTGCATGCGGAGCCTACGTGGGAGTGGCTTGAGCTTCTGTTTAACGCACTGATCTTTGTGATCATGGGGCTGGTGATCACGTTTGAAATGTTTTCTCACCAGTGGCTGGCGATAGTGATTGGTATCGCGGCGGCATTGGGTGCGCGCGCTTTGGCTATTTCCATGCTGGCGCCACTGGCCCGCTTTGTCGGGCCGCCCGTTCCCAAAAGCTGGCGACTGGTACTGAGCTGGGGCGGATTGCGCGGTGTGATAGCGGTGGCGCTGGTGCTGTCATTGCCAACGGAGCTGCCCTACTGGTGGACAGTACAATCGATCGTATTCGGGGTGGTGTTGTTTTCGCTGCTGGTGCAGGGTACGTCCAGCACACGTTTGATCAGGAAACTGGGCCTGTGATTTCCAGCGCCGCGATATGCCATAGCGGTTGACTGGAACTATGGCTGGTTTCGTTTTCGCCCTTGTTTTTGTAGTAGATGGTACCTGCAAGCCAGAGCAGTAACAGGGCGAATAATAGTACACCGATGACTCTTATCATGGATGTTGCTCCTTGGCCTTTCCCGTAAAGAAATTTTTACCGGCTGTGGTGGCGGCCAAGCACCGGGTGGAGCATTTCGAAACCGCTTTCGAAATACTCCACCCAGTATTTAGCCTTCAATTCGCCGTTTGCACTTCGTCAGCTGAAAACATTCATTATTCAGCCACAGTAATACAACTTCAAAAACCGGCGATGGCAGCGGGCTAGCTCACTGCCAGTTGAGAATCACCTTGCCGGATTCACCGGAGCCCATGGTATCGAAGCCTTTCTGGAAATCTTCGATCGGGAACTGGTGGGTAATGATCGGAGACAGGTCGAGGCCGGACTGAATCAGGCTCGCCATCTTGTACCAGGTCTCGAACATCTCGCGGCCGTAAATACCCTTGATGATCAGGCCCTTGAAAATGACCTGGCTCCAGTCGATCGCCATTTCGCCCGGGGGAATCCCCAGCATCGCGATTTTGCCGCCGTGGTTCATGGCCGACAGCATGTCGCGGAAGGCGACGGAAACACCGGACATTTCCAGGCCGACGTCAAAGCCCTCGGTCATGCCGATTTCTTTCATCACGTCGGAAAGCTTCTCGCGGCTCACATTCACGGTGCGGGTTGCACCCATTTTCTTTGCCAGGTCCAGGCGGTAATCGTTGATGTCGGTAATCACCACGTGGCGTGCGCCTACGTGGCGCGCTACCGCCGCGGCCATAATGCCGATGGGGCCGGCGCCGGTAATCAGTACGTCTTCACCCACCAGATCAAAGGACAGTGCGGTGTGCACCGCATTGCCGAACGGATCAAAAATTGAGGCGAGCTCGTCGGGGATGTTGTCCGGGATCTTGAACGCATTCAGGGCCGGAATGACCAGGTATTCAGCAAATGCGCCCTGGCGGTCAACGCCCACGCCGTAGGTGTTGCGACACAGGTGGCGGCGGCCGGCGCGGCAGTTGCGGCAGTGACCGCAGGTGATATGGCCTTCGCCGGAAACCCGGTCGCCGATATTGAAACCAGCGACTTCCTGGCCCATGCCGACCACTTCGCCCACATATTCGTGGCCCACAATCATCGGTACCGGAATGGTCTTCTGGGACCACTCATCCCAGTGGTAGATGTGCATGTCGGTGCCGCAAATGGCGGTCTTGCGGATCTTGATCAGCAGGTCATTGTGGCCCGGCTCCGGAATTTCGGCATCGGTCATCCAGATACCGGGTTCGGATTTCAGTTTTGATAAAGCTTTCATAAATCTTGCAGTACTTCTCAGCTTGCAGTCCCGGGGACGGCAACGCGGAGCCGCGGGGCTCCGCGTCGGGATTAGATGATGTTCAGTTCTTTGCCGACTTCCACGAAGGCGTCGATGCAGCGATCGAGCTGTTCGCGGGTGTGTGCAGCGGACATCTGGGTGCGGATGCGGGCCTGTCCCTTCGGCACAACCGGGTAGAAGAAGCCCACAACATAAATGCCTTTTTCCAGCATCTTGTCGGCCATCTGCTGGGCCAGGGCTGCGTCGCCGATCATCACCGGGATAATGGCGTGGTCGGCGCCGGCCAGGGTGAACCCGGCTTCGGTCATGCGCTTGCGGAAATACGCGGAGTTTTCCTGCAGCTGGGTACGCAGCTCGCCACCTTCCACCAGCATGTCCAGCACCTTCAGCGAGGCGGTGACAATCGCCGGCGCCACGGAGTTGGAGAACAGGTAGGGGCGTGAGCGCTGGCGCAGCAGGTCGATGATTTCCTTGCGGCCGGAAGTGAAGCCGCCAGAGGCACCGCCCAGGGCCTTGCCCAGGGTGCCGGTGATGATGTCGACACGTTCGACAACATCACAGTATTCGTGGGTACCACGCCCGTGTTCGCCGAGGAAGCCGACGGCGTGGGAGTCGTCGACCATGACCAGGGCGTTGTACTTGTCTGCCAGATCGCAGATGCCTTTCAGGTTGGCGATGACACCGTCCATGGAGAACACACCGTCGGTGGCGATCAGCTTGGTTTTGGCGCCGGCCGCGTCGGCGGCTTTCAGCTGCTCTTCCAGATCCGCCAGGTCGTTGTTGGCGTAGCGGAAACGTTTTGCTTTACACAGGCGCACGCCGTCGATGATGGAGGCGTGGTTCAGGGCGTCGGAGATGATGGCATCTTCCGGGCCGAGCAGGGTTTCGAACAGGCCGCCATTGGCGTCGAAACAGGAGGTGTAAAGGATGGTGTCTTCGGTCTGCAGGAAGTCGGACAGGCGGGATTCCAACGCCTTGTGAATGTCCTGGGTACCGCAGATGAAGCGCACGGAAGCCATGCCGAAACCGTATTGATCCAGGCCGTCTTTGGCCGCCTGGATCAGGTCGGGGTGATTGGCCAGCCCGAGGTAGTTGTTGGCGCAGAAGTTGAGAACCTGGGTGTCATTGTTGACCTGGATCTCGGCGCTCTGCTGGGAAGTGATGATGCGCTCGCGCTTGTAGAGGCCATCCGCTTCAATCTGCTGCAGTTCATTGCGCAGGTGCTGGAAAAAGTGCTCGGGCTTGGACATAAGTTGTTATTGGCTCCTTCAGTGTGCTTTTGGCACTGCGTTGGCATTGAGATGGACGCAAAAAGGGGATCTCGTCGCAGTTGCGTCCATCGGCCGGGTTCTGGATACCGGGTATTGTAGGTTGCTCGGCGCGCAAAGCGCGGCTCGAATTATCCCACCAATTCACAGGCCTTGTGGGCCGTGACCGGTACGTCGCTGGCGCGGCAGTGGGTGGCGAACGCCAGCGCATCTTCCGTCGAGTCGAACAGTAACTGCCACAGCAGCTGGCGATCGCCGCGTTTGACTGCCCTGACGGCCGTTCGGCTGCGTTGGGGAGCAATCTGGATTTCGATAACGTCGGTGCTGGATAACTGTAATTCGGACATGTTCCCTCCAATAAAAATCTGGAGGGCTGACGGCGGAAGAGGCGATGCCCTGGATTTCCAGAATCATCGCGACCCGGTTGGATTGCGTCGCTGGTAAAAGTACCAGCAAGAGCCCCATCCCCGACGCAGCGTGCAAAAACCATGCAGTTAGCGAAGGGAAACCACCTTGCCCCGGTAGGCAGGTTGGCGTTGGCGTCAGCCACTCTCTTGATGTCGCGGGCAAAGATAGCGGGGAGAGAATTATCAGTCAACAGCGCCGCCAATTGTGGCGGCGCTGCAGGATTTTATGCGGGCAGCTGGACGGATTTCAGTTCAATAAACTCGTCCAGGCCGGCCTGGCCAAATTCGCGCCCGTTGCCCGAACGCTTGTAGCCGCCGAATGGCGCATCGTAATTGAACTCGCCGCCATTGACGAAGCACAGGCCGGCTTCGATACGTCTGACGACGGGCATGGCGCTTTCCGCGTCTTTCGCCCATACGCCACTGGAAAGCCCGTACTCGGTATCGTTGGCGATGGCGATGGCCTCGTCCAGGTCGCGGTAGGGGATCAGGCAGGTGACCGGGCCAAAGATCTCTTCGCGGGCGATGCTCATGTCGTTGCTGACATCGGCAAACACGGTGGGTTTGACGTAGAACCCCTGCGGGAACTCCTCGGGTACCTCGCTGCCGCCGGTGACCAGTCGCGCACCCTCCGCTACGCCTTTGTCGATATAGCTGCGCACGATCTCACGCTGGCGGGCGGAGGCGAGCGGCCCCATAAAGGCCTCTTTGCCCGTGCCCATGGCGACGCCCTCCGCCACTGACCTGGCGATGGCGACGGCTTCCTCGTAGCGCTCTGCCGGTACCAGCATGCGGGTGAGTGCGGTACAGGTCTGGCCGCTGTTGATGAATACGTCCTCGCAGCCCCAGCGCACGGCCTGTTCCAGATCCGCGTCCGGGGTGATGATCAGGGGTGACTTGCCACCCAGCTCCTGGGTCACGCGCTTGACCGTGGGCGCCGCGGCCTTGGCCACTTCGACACCTGCACGGGTCGAACCGGTAAAGGAGACCATGTCGATGTCCGGGTGCGAGGACAGGGCTGCGCCAACAATCGGTCCCGCGCCCGGTACCAGGTTGAAGACACCCGCTGGCAGGCCCACCGCATCAATGATCTCTGCCATCACATAGTCTTGCAGTGGCGTCATCTCGGAGGGCTTCTGGATCATGGTGCAACCTGCGGCCAGCGCCGGGGCGACCTTGCCCACGAACTGGTGCAAGGGATAGTTCCACGGCGTGATAAAACCGCACACGCCCACCGGCTCGCGCAGTACTACCGAGTGGCCAGCCTGCTCGGTTTCTTCCATATGCTGCGCGCGATCCGCGTAATAGCGCATGGCGTAAATCGGGCCATCCACATGCAGCCATTCGGTGATATGGGCAGGGCAGCCCAGGGCCTGGGAGATCGCTTCGATCAGATCCTGTTTGCGCGCTTCCATGCCGTCGGCAATCGCGTGCATCAGTGCCTGGCGTTTAGCCGCGCGGCTGTGTCGCCACTCCCTGAACGCCTTGCGTGCGGCAATAACAGCCGCATCCACATCCTCGACTGTTCCCTGAACAACCTGGCAAATTTCCGCTTCCGTGGCAGGGTTAACCACTGAATGCAGGGTGCCGGCGGTGGAGTCCCGCCAGGCGCCGTCAATGTACAGTTTGTCGGTAGGTAGTTTGGTCAGATCCGTCATGGGGGCTCCTGAGGTCATGTCTTGTAATTACGGCGCAGTGATTTCAATCAGGGTCGGGCCCTTGCGTGCGAATGCCTGCGCAATCGCGGGCGCCAGCTCTTCCGCCTGCGAAATTCGGCAGCCGGCGGCGCCAAAGGATTCGGCCAGTGCGACAAAATCCGGTGCGCGCAGGTTTACGCCCTCCTGAGGTACAGCGGCCTCATCCATAAAGTCGCGTATTTCCCCGTAGCCGCTGTTATTCCAGACCAGTATGGGCAGCGCCAGTTGCTGCTCGACGGCGGCAGCGAGCTCCCCGAGGGTAAACATCAAGCCGCCGTCGCCGATCAGGCCAATGACCGGTCGCGGACTGGCGAGCGCCGCGCCTATGGCGGCGGGCAGGGCAAAGCCCAATGTGCCGTAGCCTGTGGTGCAGGTGATATGGCTGCGGGGCTGGTACAGCGGCAGCGCGTGGTTGGTGTTGTAGGCAAGCTGTGTGGAGTCGGTTACCAATATGCCGTCATCCGGCAGTGCCTGGCGCAGGGCTTGTACCCAGGGGAAACGGCTTTCGGAACCGGGCCACCATTCATTGCGGCAGTTGGCGACCAGTTCCCCGGTTTCCGCGCCGGCCAGCTGCACACGCTGTTTGTCCGCCTCCGGCAGGAGTGCGTTTAGCTGTGCAAGGGTTGCCTGCGCATCCGCGCACAGGGCGAGATCCGGGTTGGCATTGCAGACCAGCTGTGCTGGGTCTATATCTACGCGGATCAATTTGCCGTTGAAATGGTAATTTTCGCGCATCAGGTTGCGGTCGGTCTCCGCCAGCTCAGTAGCGACGGCGAGAACCACGTCGGCCTGCTCCACGCGCTCGCGCACCGCCATAAACGACAGATTGGCGCCGCCGCACAGTGGGTGCCGTTCGTCTACGATGCCTTTTGCCGCGAGTGACAGAAATACCGGAGCGGCGATTTTTTCTGCAAGTTCAGTGGCTTCTGCGGCGCAGTGTTGCGCGCCGCCACCGAGCAGGATCACCGGCGCTTTGGCTTCGCGCAGCCACTGCGCCGCGGTTTCCAGTGCGCGTGGCTCTGCGGCCGGCAGTGCGGCCAGGGGGGCTGCGCGGTAATGTTCAAGAGTGCCGGGCATTGGGGCCGGGAACAGGTCGATAGGTATTTCGATATGCACGGGGCCTGGGCGGCTGGAGTGCATCATCTGAAACGCGCGTGCCAGAACCTCGGGGAGCTGGGTGGCACTGGTCACCGCGTGCTGCCAGATGCAGAAGCCGCGGGAAACATCCTGCTGGCGCGGCAGTTCGTGCAGGCGGCCGCGGCCAAGCCCCAGGTCTTCGCGTCGATTGACCGCACTGATCACCAGCATCGGGATGGAATCGGAATAAGCCTGGGCCATGGCGGTGGCGGCATTGGTGACACCGGGGCCGGTAATCAGGAAGCACACACCCGGCTTGCCACTGGCACGTGCATAGCCGTCGGCCATGAAGGCCGCACCCTGTTCGTGGCGCGGCGTGATATGGGTCAAGCCGCTGCCGGGGAGGCCGCGGTAAAGTTCGATGGTGTGTACTCCGGGAATGCCGAAAACAGTATCCACACCGTACTGGCGTAACAAGTACATCAGAGTCTGGGCACAGCTGGGCCCCTGGGGGCGCTGATCGGATGCGTGCATAAAATTCCCCGAAACAGTTATAGAGTTTGGGTCGGAGCCTAGCCGCCCGGGGAACGCCCTGCAAGCGTCCGCAGAGTCTGCGCTCTGGCGGGGAAATACGCCGGATAATTGAGTGTAGTCCGCGTGAGAATTGCGGAATATTGCGTGTTTTGGGAATTGGCATGCAACTGCGTAAACTTGCGCACAGTAAAGAATTGAAACTGAAACACTGAAGTAAGGAAGTGACAGCGATGGAAATTGATCAGTGGCGCCGCGAGTACCTGCAGGGCGGGCTTGAGCGCAGTGACCTGGACACCGATCCGGTTGTGCAGTTTGAAAAATGGCTGGCCGAGGCGGTGAAAGCGGATCTTACCGATCCGAGTGCAGTGTGCCTAAGTACCGCAGATGCCAGTGGCCAGCCGTCACAGCGCATTGTGTTACTCAAGGGCTTGGATGCCCGCGGATTTGTGTTTTACACCAACCTGAAAAGCCACAAAGCTTGGGACATAGCGGCCAATCCGAAAGTCAGCCTGCTGTTTCCATGGCATATGCTGGAGCGCCAGGTCATTGTCGGTGGCACCGCGGAGATGCTGAGCGAGCAGGAAGCCGATGACTATTTTCGCACCCGCCCACGTGACAGCCAGATTGCTGCCTGGGCTTCGCACCAAAGTGATGCAATCCTGAGCCGTGCCCAACTCGAAGAACAGTTCAGCGGGTTCCGTGAACGGTTTGCGGATCAGGATGTGCCGCGCCCCGAATTCTGGGGTGGCTATCGCGTGCGTCCGCACACGGTGGAATTCTGGCAGGGCAGGGCATCGCGCCTCCATGATCGCTTTGTGTATCGCGCACTGGATGCTGGCGTATGGCAAATTGAGCGCTTGTCTCCCTGAAGACTTTTTTCCGGTATTTTAATCCTGATGTGTTGCGCGGGCCGGTGTTTCCATCGGCCCCATCTTCCTTCTCAATGCTCCCCAATCATCTACTAGTCTGTTAGCTCTCTGTTTAAAGGTGGGGTGTGGCGAGACCGGCGGTTTGGTTCTGGCGACAAATAGGCTTTTGCATTTGCATCGCCTGAGGTAGTCTCACGGTTATTGGTCGTGAGTGAATTTGACCAATGTTTGCAAGGACTGGTCGGCATCTGAAAATGATGAATTAAGGAAGAAGCAGTACCGGCCGCAGTGTTCTGTTGCTATATAAAGACTGAATAACAATAAATCAGCGCAATGGAGAGAAAACAATGAGAGCCCCTTTCACGCTTGCCAGTAACACTGGCGCTATTATCCGTAGAAACCGAATCCTTGCCTCCGCGTGTTCAGCCGTCGCCCTGGCCCTGGCTGGCGGTGCCACGCCTGTTTGGGCGGCAGACAAGGAGGGATCGATCAGTACCATCCTTGAGGAAGTTCAGGTTACGGCCCGCAAACGGGCAGAGGCGGAGCGGTTGCAGGATGTCCCGGTGGCAGCTACTGCTTACTCGGACGCGCAGCTCGAGGCATTGCAGGTGCGAGACCTGTCAAGCCTGTCTTTTAAAATGCCCAATGTGCAGCTGGACGATGTCGGTACCGTTAAGAATACCGCGAATTTCACCGTGCGCGGCCTTGGGGTAAACAGCTCGATTCCTTCCATCGACCCTACTGTCGGCGTGTTTGTCGATGGCATGTATATGGGGATCAATGCCGGTGTGGTTACCGACCTGTTTGATCTGGAGGGTATTGAAGTGCTGCGCGGTCCGCAGGGGCTGCTGTTTGGCCGCAACGTGACCGGCGGTGCCGTGGTCATCAAGACGGCGCGGCCGACAGAAGAATTCTCCAGCAAGTTCAAATTATCCACCACTGACAATCTGGATACCGTTGGCGCCGTCAGTATCAATGGTGCCATCAGCGACTCCGTTAACGGCCGCCTGACCGCTTACTACAACAACGATCAGGGCTGGTTCGAGAATATTTATACCGGTAACGACAATGCGGGTGCTTCCGATACCTGGTTCATCCGTCCCAGCGTCAGCTTTGCGCTGAGTGAAACGGCCGAGCTGCTGGTACGCCTCGAGTCTGGCCGCATGGATTCCGATGGCGTGGTGGCACAAAACCGCGGCGCATTGGCGGTCAATTTCCCGGCCTATCCGCTATTTGGTGTCGATGTCTCGGACTGGGATAACAGCGATGACTCTTTCGAGGTTGCCCAGAACGAAGAGGGCTTCCAGAAAGATGAGTGGAACCAGGTAATCACCGAGTACAATCAGGACGTTGCCTTCGGTAACGGTACCATCACCAACATACTCGCCTGGCGTGAGTATTCGGCAAACGGTATCGGTGATATCGACTCCCTCCCCATCACTGCTTTCCATGCACGCACCCGTGTCGATCAGAGTCAGCTGAGTAACGAGCTGCGCTATGCCGGCCGTTTCGGTGCTACTTCGATCACCACCGGGCTTTACTGGTTCAGCCAGGATCTGGAGTACTACGAAAATCGTATACTGCCTCTGTCTGCGCCCGGTGGCCTCGACTGGACCGGTGGCGGCGTGCAGGATCATCGCGCGATGGGGGTGTTTACCCAGGCGGATGTGGATTTGAACGATTCCTGGGTTTTGACTTTGGGTGGCCGCTACTCCACAGAGGAAAAGGACGCGCAGATCGCTACTATTCCGTTGAATCTGTGTGACCTGGACGGCTGTGCCGCTTACGATTTCGAGGACAAGGAGTCCTGGAATGCGTTCACGCCCAAAGTGGGAGTGCAGTGGAATCTGGCCGATAACGCGCAGGTTTACAGCTTCTGGACCAAGGGCTTCCGCAGCGGTGGCTACAATATGCGCAACACCGGCATTGACCCGACGACCGGTTTCCCATACCAGCCCGGCCCGACTGATCAGGAGGAGCAGACCAGCTTCGAGATCGGCGCCAAAGCTGAGTGGTTTGATGGGCGCGTGCGCGCGAACATGGCGGTATTCCACAACACCATCGACGATATGCAGCGCGAAGAAAACCTGAGCGATGTGATCAGTGGTGTGGTGCAGATCATTCGCAATACGGCCGATGCAACGATCGATGGTGCCGAGCTTGAAGCCATGGCCGCGCTCACGGATAACCTGCTGTTCACCCTGAATGTCGGCTATGTCGATGGCAGTTATGACCGGGTATTTGGTGATATCAGTGGCGATGGCATCGTGGACGGCACTGACCTGGGGCTGGAAATCCCGCGTCTTGCGCCCTGGACTTACGGCGTGGGACTGGTGCATGACCTGCAGCTTGGTGCTCTGGGCACACTGACTTCACGTTTCAACTTCAACCACCGCGACGAGGCGCCTTACACCGATACCAATATCGGTATGCTCTCGGAAGTAGATATGCTGGATATCAGTTTCGGCTTCTCGCCGGATTCCGGCAATTATCGCGTGGCACTATTCGGCAAGAACATGCTGGATCAGGTGACCGAGGGCAACAACACCCAGTTGCCGCCAACGCTGGGCGGTGCGGGAGCCAGCTTCACGCCGCTCAACAAAGGCCGTGTGATGGGCGTGGAATTGACCTACGACCTCTAAACAGGCCTAAAATGAAAGCCCGGCACTGCCGGGCTTTTTTTATTGTTCAGAATTGTCGAGGGAACTATGCGATATATCGAACTGCGGGAACACGGTGACCCGGAAGTAATGCAGGTCGCTGAAGGTGACAGGCCCGAGCCCGCGGCAGATGAGGTGTTGATACGGGTAGAAGCAGCCGGTGTTAACCGTCCGGATATTGTGCAACGACAGGGCTTCTACCCACCGCCGCCAGGTGCCTCCCCAA
Organism: Microbulbifer weihaiensis; assembly: GCF_048323715.1. Classification (NCBI taxonomy): domain Bacteria; kingdom Pseudomonadati; phylum Pseudomonadota; class Gammaproteobacteria; order Cellvibrionales; family Microbulbiferaceae; genus Microbulbifer; species Microbulbifer weihaiensis. The sequence goes on along the minus strand of NZ_JBLWFL010000004.1, from coordinate 198,677 downwards.
TACTGGGGCTGGAGGTTGCAGGCGAAATCAGTGCGGTGGGCGCAAGTGTGCAGCGCTGGAAGGTAGGGGATCGTGTCTGTGCGCTGACCAACGGCGGCGGTTATGCTGAATATGCCGTGGCACCCGCTGCTCAATGCCTGCCAGTGCCGCAAGGGCTCTCGATGGTAGAAGCCGCCGCGCTTCCCGAGACGTTTTTCACGGTCTGGAGCAACCTGGTACATCGCGCCCACCTTAAAGCCGGTGAGGTGCTGCTGGTACACGGCGGTTCGTCTGGCATTGGTACCACCGCAATCCAAATTGCCCGCAGCCTCGGTGCGCGCGTTTTTGTCACTGCGGGGTCGGAAGAAAAGTGCCGGGCCTGTGTAGCGCTCGGTGCAGAGCGCGCGATCAACTACCGCAGTGAGGACTTTGTTGCTGTCGTCCGCGAGGCGACCGACGGCCATGGGGCCGATGTCATTTTCGACATGGTGGGTGGCCAATACGTCGATCGCAATATCCAGCTGGCGGCCCGGGACGGACGTATCATCAATATTGCATTTCTCGCCGGCGCAAAAGTGGAAGTCAATATGCTGCCGGTGATGTTGAAGCGCCTGGTGCTAACGGGATCCACCCTGCGGCCACAGCCGCCGGAGGAGAAGGCCCGGATCGCTCGTGACCTGGAAGCGCAGATGTGGCCAGAGATTGCCGCGGGCAAAGTGGCTCCCCTGATTGCGGCCACCTTTGCGTTAGAAGCTGTCGCAGAAGCGCACCGATTGATGGAGTCGAGCGAGCATATTGGCAAGATAGTACTGACGGTTGCACACTAGCCGCTGCTGAATCGCGCTGTGTGGTCGCTTGCGGTATCCGCGGAAGCAGCAGAGAGGAAAGGTCGCCGCTGCGGATATCCGTGTAGGCGCGGTAAAGCCGGCTGATATTTGCCACATAGTTCACGGGTTCGGATCCACGGACATAGCCATAGCGCGCATTTTTGAAATAGCGCGGCTCGGAAAGTTTCAGCATGGCTGTTTCAACGTTGTCGAACCATATATTGGTATCCAGGTTCAACTGTTCAGCCAGCCGCTGGGCATCTTGCAGGTGGCCGATACCCGCATTGTATGCAGCAAGGGAAAACCATAACTGGTTCTCCAGGCTGATCCCGGGCTCAAAGCGATCGCGTACCCAGTCCAGATATTTTACACCCGCGTTTATGCCCTTTTCGGGCTCAAACAGCGGGGGAGGGTATCCCATTTCTGCCGCTGTCTTCGGCATCACCTGCAATAGCCCCTGAGCGCCGACCGGGGATTCCGCTTTCGGGTCAAAGCCGCTCTCTTGCCACATCTGGGCGACGATAAGCCGCCAGTCAAATTCGTATTTGCGCGCAACCTGTTTGACCTTCCTGTCAAAAGGCGAGAGGGCTTCGCCCGGTTTCAGCTGATCTTCATGAATTTCGAGCAGTCGCTGGTTGGGCTTCAGATACTGATCCACCTTTTTTGCATATGCATCGGTTTTTTTAAAGGTGTCAATAAAGTTGTCGATGGCGTCCAGCAGGCGGCGGTTATCTGCAGTCACCATCCAGCCCTGTGGACGGGCCTTGGTGATCTTCACGCCGGGCACAAGTGTATCGCGAAGGGAGGCTTCAATCTGGGCCGTACTCGCGTCTGCGATGGTCGCGTCGGCCTGCCCGGCAGCGACCATGTTGATGATCCGTTGATAGCTGGTATCCGCGTCGGCAATTTCCAGTTTCAAATCAATGCCGTCATTTCGGAGTTTTTTCGCAGTCTCGATAAAAGAGGAGTACTGGCGTAGGAGCAGGGTGCGCCCGTTCAGGTCTGCGATGGTTTTTATTTCCGGCCTGTTGCTGTTGCTCAGCACCTGTTCGCGCTCGGTAGTGAGAGGCTGGCTGAAGGCAATGCCCCTGGTTTTGCGCTCTTGCGTTATCGTTGTTGCAGCGCCGGCGATGTCGCCTTTACCGGCTTTCAGCCATTCGACCAGTTCTTCGTCGTAGGGTACCACGATGAGTTCCAGTTGCAGGTCGTGCTTATCGGCGAAGGCCTGCGCGAGGTCAAAGTCGAATCCCATTAATTCGCCTTTCCACATGAAATAACTGGTTGGGCCGTTATAGGTGAGAAAGCGGATAACGCCGGATTTCTTGATGGATGCCCAATCGGTTCCGCGTTTTGGTGGTTCTTCGATCAGGTTGCGGGTAAGGAAGTTATCGATGCGCGCGCGGAGATCCGGCGAACCCTTGCGAACTGCCCAGACGATATCCTCTACGTCGCTTACAAAGGCGCCGGCTTTGATGTCCTCACGGTAGCTCAGAATGCCATCTACAGTGTTGCTGTCGAGAATGGTGATCAGGCGTGGGTTTTTGTTGATCCCGTCAATCAGTCGGTCGATGGTGTCTGCGCGGGACAGTCTTCTCGTGCGGACCTTTGCATTTGGGATTTTCTCGGCCAGTGTTTCCGCCGTCGCGATAAACACGCTCTCGGCCATGACCACCAGCTCGACGTCATTAAGGTCATTGGGATTGGTTACGTCGGGCCCACCGCGCCCGCTGACCAGTTGCTGACGGGTTTTCCTGATCGGCACCGTAAGGTCGAACTGTTTCGATCGCTGTTCGGTCTTGGTCAGGTTGCCGGCGAGAAGGTCTGCGCGTCCTTCCCTGAGCATTTCCAGGGCTTGTTCCGGTGTGGATGCGGCCAGCCAATGCGGCTCCAGTTGCAGGCGCGCGGCAAGTTTTTTGGCGAGATTGAAGTGGCGCTGACCGACGATGGTGGCGCGGGGTAATAAGTCGTCATCGTCTGCGGCCAAGCTGACAATGCGGATCACCCCGCGCTTTTTCAGCGCCTCCAGATCGCCGGTTTCGACGTAATTTTTGAAGGTCTTGGGGGCTTCGCTTGGGGCCTTTTCATCGCTCTGATGCGGTGTTTGATGGCCTTTATCGCACCCGCCACTCGCAAGGATTGTCATAGCCAGGGCGAGAGCAGGCAGCATGCGGCGGATCTGTCCCCATAGCTTGCGGTATGGTGGTAGATGAAACCCGGCAAGGATGAACGATGGGTACACCGATTGGATCTTCTGCTCGAGTGCGCGAGGTGTCAGCATACACGGCTCCGCGTTTGGGTCACTCGCGTAGTCTAGGGTGAACCTTGCACCGGTGGTCATAGGGTCGCTTGCTACAGCTGGTGCAGGCACGTCTCTTAACTAATTGTGCGATCCTGCGGCCGGCTTTACCGGAGGGGAAAGCGGCCACAGCCAGTGACCGGGAAAAGACAGTTTGCCCGCTGTTGGGTGAGGGCAAGATCCGCTCCATGACTGCGGAGACATTGACTCTGGAAAATCAAGCGCAGTTTCACCGGTTGGCGAGGCTGAATACTCGTAAAGGCAAGATTGTGCCGAAACTGCGATAAGAAGCTGTTGCTCGCGTGCACCAGTCTCCGCTCTCCGGGTAATATCGCCGCTGGCTACGTTGGTGTAGGCCTTGTACAGGTTGCTGATTTTACGGACATAAGCGACCGGTTCTGCACCACGTACATAGCCATAGCGCGCTTTCTCGAAATAACGCGGTTCCTGCAGCTTGAGCATTGCGACCTCGACATTGTCGAACCACTTCTTGGGATCAAGCCCCAGTTTTTCCGCAAGTCGCTGTGCGTCGAACAGATGACCAAGGCCCGCATTGTAGGATGCCAGCGTGAACCAGAGTTCATCGTTTACTGGTAGGGGCTCTTTAAAGCGGTTGCGTACCCACTCCATATATTTGACGCCTGCTTTGACGTTTTTTTCCGGATCGAACAATGGCGGCGGGTATCCCATATCCTCACCGGTTCGCGGCATAACCTGCAGCAGGCCCTGGGCGCCCACCGGTGAAACCGCCTTGGGATTGAAGTTGCTTTCCTGCCACATCTGCGCCACGATCAGTCGCCAGTCAAATTCATGCTCCAGGGCCGATTTCTGCACGAGCTCGTCGTAGGGCGAAAGCGGCTTTCCCGGAACGATGCGGGCGTTGATTTTCTGTATCAGGTGTTTGTCCGGCTTGAAGTACGCATTGAAGAGGGTATCGAATTCCTTGGAGTCAACAAACCGCTTGATGAAACGGTCAACCTGTTTCAACAGGTCGTTGTTTCCCTGTTTGATCATCCAACCTTGTGGGCGGCCTTCATGTACCGTCAGGCCAATCTCCAAATTGGGTCGCAGTGCCGCCTGGAAATCCGCAATATAGCCATCTTCGATGGTCGCTTCGAATACGCCTTCGGCAACTTTGTTCAGGATCTCTTCAAACGACATAGTTGACGGTGCAACCTCCAGGTTGACATCAATTCCGTGCTCTCGAAGTGTGCGCGCAGTTTCGATGAATGACGAATAGGCTCGCAGGGTTATGGTTCGTCCATTCAGATCTTCAAGCGAATCGATTTTGGGGAGGTTGCGATTGCTGATGATTTTCTCGGGCGTTTCGATGAATGGTGTGCTGAATGCTACGCCCCGATCAATGCGTTCCTGCGTGATCGTAGTAGAGGCACCGGCGATGTCCGCGCGCCCATCTACCACCCAGTCCACAAGGTCATCCTCGTTGGGAACAACGACAATCTTTAACTGCAGTTTGTGTTTATCCGCAAATGCCTGGGCCATCTTATAGTCGAAGCCACGCAGGATACCTTTCCAGAGGTAATAACTGGTCGGGCCGTTATAGGTTGCAAAGCGCAGTACGCCGGATTTTTTGATCGCGTACCAGTGCGAAGTGCGCTCTGGCACGGAAGTTACCAGGATCCGTGTGAGGAAGTTATTTATGCGGTTTTTAAGTCGTGTCGAATCCTGGCGAATTGCCCAGGCAATACTTAACGGTTCCCCCAAAGTTGCACCCATTTTTAAATCATCGCGATACTTCAATGTCTCTTCCGCCAAGTTTTTATGCATGATGGTAACGGCGTTATCGACATTGCTTATCATGTCGAACAGCGTATCCCGTTCGCTGGTCAGGTAGACTTCGCGCACTGACAAATTGGCATCTGGGTGTTCTGCGACGATGGCGTGTGCTCGTTGCGCATAGGTACTGCCCGCAAGCACTATAAATTCTGTGCCGCGAAGGTTCTCGACGTTGCTGATATCCGGGCCATTCTTACCGGTTAGCAATATGTCCTGGGCTTGCAGTATTGGAATGCTGAAGCTGACAGTTTTCTCGCGTTCCGGTGTTATGCTGATGTTTTCGGCAACGATATCCGCTTCGCCGTCTTGCACCATTTTCAGGGCCTGATCCGGGGTTTGCGCGATAAACCAGCGCGGTGTAAGTCCGATCCGCTCGGCAAACTGTTCTGCCATTTGCCGGTGTGTCTGGTTGATGATGGCATCCCGCGGCAAGATGGGCTGATTGTCGCCGGTCATGCTGACGAAGCGGATCACGCCGCGCTTCTTGATGGCCTCAAGGTCGCCTTGCTCAATGTAGGTTCCTGTTTCGGCAACTTCCTCGGCTTCAATGCCTTTTTCCTCTGCGCCACGATTGCCGGCGCGGTGGGGCTCATCCGCTGAGTCGCCTTGCTTCTTTTCCAGAACGGATTCCTGTGCAGGAGCTGTGGAGTAGGACGCTGTATCCTTGCGATCACAACCCCCGATACAAATTGCCAGGAACAATGTCAGTACAAATGTGAGGAGCAGGAATCTCGGTCGCGTCGCTGCCGATGGAGATATTAAGAAGCCTTCCACCATAGTCACGTCCTGATACCTCTGGAGTTTCCATTTTAGGATGGTGGCGGCTGTGCCCGAAATTTGGGTTTGCCCAGGTGTCAATGTGGGGCCCGGCGGCTTTTCTCCGCGCGCTGTGGTCGGCCTGGCATGCGCGGGGAAGCCGCCGTCGGTAAGCCTGGGGCTGAATAGCCATGGCCCCCTTGAGAGGAGGCGGGGTCAGTCGACGGTTGCTGCGAATTCGCCTTTCGCCAGGCGGGCATGGACACGTTGGCCCGGGCGCAACTGGCTGGCATCGCGTATTACCCGTTGCTGTTCGTCACGCACAATGGCGTAGCCGCGATCCAGTACAGACAGGGGGCTGACCGAGTGCAGTAGTTGCGCGCCGTGCGCCGTTTGCTCGCGCTTGTGCTGCAACAGCCGAGTCGTTGCTTTCTGTAGGCGATCCCTGTACAGATCGAGTTGTCGTGCATGCTGGGCGATCCTGTGCGCCGGATGCGCCTGGGCAATTGCGCGCTCTGTGTGTAGCAGCCGCTGGCGGTTGGCGGTCATGTATTGGCGTACCAGCGCCCGCAGCTGGATTTCCAGATGATCCAGTCGCTGGGCCCGGTTCTGCAGCTGTTCGCGCGGGTGACGAATCCGGTTGCTGACCAGCTTCACTTGCTGGTCGAGGTGACGAAGCTGCAGTTGCATGGCCCTCTGCAGCCGCAGTCCTGTGCTGGTGACGTCTTCCAGCAGGGCGGCGGCATTGGCGCTGGCGATCTCCGCTGCGGCAGACGGAGTTGGTGCGCGCACGTCGGCCACGAGATCCGCCAGGGTGTTGTCTGTCTCGTGCCCTACAGCGGAAATGGTGGGTATCGGACAATTGGCCAGAGCGCGGGCGACGACCTCTTCATTGAAGGCCCACAGGTCTTCCAGGGAGCCGCCGCCGCGCCCCACGATCAGCAGGTCGTGCCGTTGCAGCCGCCCGGCAAGCTGGATGGCGCTGGCAATCTGCTGTGCTGCGCCCTGTCCCTGTACCGCTACCGGTAGCAGTTCTATTTTGGCCGCCGGATAGCGACGTCCCAGCACGTGGATCATGTCGCGGATGGCGGCCCCGGTAGGGGAGGTGATGATCCCGATGGTGGCGGGCAGGTAAGGCAGTGGCTTCTTGCGTGCGAGTTCGAACAGCCCCTCCTGCTGCAGTCGGGCCTTGAGGGCGTCGAGCTGCCGCATCAGGGCCCCGAGTCCGGCTTCCTCGAGATGTTCGATGATGAGCTGGAATTCCCCCCGGCCTTCATACAGGCTCACCCGTGCCCGGGCGATGACTTCGCGGCCATTGCTTGGGGTAAATCGCACACTGCGGTTGCGACCGCGGAACATGGCACAGCGAACCTGGGCACGCGCGTCTTTGAGGGTGAAGTACCAGTGCCCGGATGTGGGGGCGGCAAAGTTGGAGATTTCCCCGCCGACCCAGAGCAGGGGTACGCTGCCTTCCAGGAGGTGCTTCACCTCCCGGTTGAGATCGCTGACCGATAGGACACTGCGGCCCTGCATGTTGCCGGGTTGTTGGTCATTGGGGGGCGTTGGTAGCATTTTGGGCTCGTCAGACTTTGAAAAGGCGGCCAATATTGCAAGTATCGGACACGAGGTAAAGAGAATCGACTTTAAAAGCGAAATAGGCTTTTGTTTCGCGGAAAGTTACGGCTATAATCGCGCCGATACCCATTCCCGCTCCCTAGAGGTTTGAGTGTCCATGTCTGAATCTCTGCGCATCGCGCGCGAAGCCCTCACTTTCGACGACGTCCTTCTTGTGCCCGGTTATTCCGAGGTCACAGCCAAGGATGTTTCCCTGAAGACCAAACTGTCGCGCAATATTACCCTGAATATTCCGCTGGTATCCGCTGCTATGGATACGGTGACCGAGTCCCGCCTGGCCATTGCTTTGGCCCAGGAAGGCGGTATCGGCATTATCCATAAGAGCATGACCATCGAAGAGCAGGCGCTTGCGGTGCGTGCAGTGAAAAAATTCGAGGCCGGTGTTGTAAAAGACCCGATCACCATCGAGTCTGACGCTACCGTCCGCGAGCTGATCGCACTTACCAGCCACCACAACATTTCCGGCGTGCCGGTGATGGAAAAGGGCAACCTGGTCGGTATCGTCACTAGCCGCGACGTGCGCTTCCAGACCAATCTGGATGTCTCCGTTGCCAGTATCATGACGCCGAAAGAGCGTCTGGTTACTTGCGATGAAGGTGCCGCTCCGCAAGAAGTGCGCGAATTGCTGCACAAGCACCGCATTGAAAAAGTGCTGGTAGTGAACGACAAGTTCGAGCTGCGCGGCCTGATCACCGTCAAGGATTACAACAAGGCCGAGCAGTACCCCAATTCCTGTAAAGACAGCGATGGCCGCCTGCGTGTTGGCGCCTCTGTTGGCACCAGCCCGGATACCGATGACCGCGTCGCGGCACTGGTGGAAGCGGGTGTGGATGTGCTGGTGGTGGATACCGCCCACGGCCACAGTAAAAACGTGATTGACCGCGTGCGCCGTATCAAGGAAATGTACCCGCAGGTCGACGTGATCGGCGGCAATATCGCTACCGGCGAAGCAGCTCTGGCTCTCGCTGAAGCTGGTGCAGACGCCGTAAAGGTGGGTATTGGCCCTGGTTCGATCTGTACAACCCGTATCGTTACCGGTATCGGCGTTCCCCAGGTGACGGCAATTGCCGAAGTTGCCAAGGCGCTGGAAGGTACCGGGGTACCGCTCATCGCTGACGGTGGTATTCGCTTCTCCGGCGATATCTCCAAAGCCGTTGCTGCGGGTGCTTACGCGGTAATGATGGGCTCCATGTTTGCCGGTACCGAAGAGGCGCCGGGCGAGGTGGAGCTGTACCAGGGGCGAACCTACAAGTCCTACCGTGGCATGGGCTCTCTGGGTGCCATGTCCCGTACCCAGGGGTCGTCCGACCGCTACTTCCAGGATGCCAGCAAGGGCGCAGAAAAACTGGTGCCGGAAGGCATTGAGGGTCGTGTGCCATACAAAGGCCCGATCTCAGCGATCGTGCATCAGATGATGGGTGGCCTGCGCTCAGCGATGGGCTATACCGGCAGCATCGACATGGAAACCATGCGTACCAAGCCGCAGTTTGTGCGTGTCACCGCGGCGGGCATGGGCGAATCCCATGTGCATGATGTCCAGATCACCAAAGAAGCGCCCAACTATCCCGTAGGTGGCCGCTAATTAACGGAAGTTCTTGCGGGGTTGTATCCGCAAGCAGTAATGAGAAGTCACTGTAAGTGAACAGCAAACGGACCCTTAAGGGTCCGTTTGCTGTTTATAAAACCTGTTACCGAGTAAGCCATGACGCAAGATATTCACGCCAGCCGAATCCTGATTCTCGACTTCGGATCCCAGTACACCCAGCTGATCGCCCGCCGTGTGCGTGAGCTTGGGGTTTTCTCTGAAATTCGTGCCTTCGATATGACCGAAGAGGAAATTCGAGAGTACAACCCAAAAGGTATCATCCTCGCCGGTGGCCCTGAATCAGTGCCGGAAGCCGGTTCACCGCGCGCGCCGGAAGTGGTCTTCGACCTGGGTGTGCCGGTGCTCGGAATCTGCTACGGCATGCAGACTATGGCGCATCAGCTGGGCGGCGCTGTACAGGGAAGTGATGTGCGCGAATTCGGTTACGCGCAGGTGAAAGTGGAAGGCCAGTCCGCGCTGCTGCACGACATCAAGGATCACCTTGCGGAAGACGGCAAGGCGCTGCTGGATGTGTGGATGAGCCACGGTGACAAAGTAGTGAAAATGCCGGAAGGCTTCGAGCTGATGGCTTCCACCCCTTCCTGTCCGATTGCCGGTATGTACCACGCGGAAAAGAATTTCTTCGGTGTACAGTTCCATCCGGAAGTGACTCACACCCTGCAGGGCACCCGAATTTACGAACACTTCGTCATCGAGCTGTGCGGCTGTGAAAAGCTGTGGACCCCGGAGAACATTATTGAAGACTCCATCGCCAAGGTGCGTGAGCAGGTAGGCAGCTCGAAAGTACTGTTGGGCCTGTCCGGCGGTGTCGACAGCTCTGTGGTAGCGGCGCTGCTGCATAAAGCCATCGGCGACCAGCTGACCTGTGTGTTCGTGGACAACGGCCTGCTGCGTAAAAACGAAGGCGACCAGGTCATGCAGATGTTTGCTGACAACATGGGCGTACGCGTGATTCGCAGTGATGCGGAAGAGGCATTCCTGTCCCGCCTTGCTGGTGTCGACGAGCCAGAAGCCAAGCGCAAGATCATCGGCAACACCTTCATCGAAATTTTCGACAAGGAAGCCGCCGCACTGCAGGATGTGAAGTTCCTCGCCCAGGGCACTATCTATCCAGATGTGATCGAGTCTGCTGCTGCGAAAACCGGCAAGGCACACGTGATCAAGTCGCACCACAATGTGGGTGGCCTGCCGGAAGACATGCAGTTTGAGCTGGTGGAACCCCTGCGAGAACTGTTCAAGGATGAGGTGCGCAAGATCGGCCTGGAGCTGGGCCTGCCGTATGACATGGTCTACCGTCACCCGTTCCCGGGACCGGGCCTCGGCGTGCGTATTCTCGGTGAAGTGAAAAAAGAATACGCGGATATCCTGCGTGAAGCTGACGCGATTTTTATCGAAGAGCTGCACAAGGCGGACTGGTACCACAAGACCAGCCAGGCCTTTGTGGTGTTCCTGCCGGTCAAATCCGTGGGTGTCGTGGGTGATGGCCGCCGCTATGAATACGTGGTGGCACTGCGTGCGGTCGAAACCGTCGATTTCATGACCGCGCGCTGGGCGCATCTCCCATATGAGCTGATCGAGAAGGTATCCAACCGGATCATCAACGAGATCGAGCATATCTCCCGTGTGACTTACGACGTTTCCAGCAAGCCGCCAGCAACTATTGAGTGGGAGTAATCCCTCTCTGATCCCGCCGGCAGCCTGCCGGCGGGTCTTCTTTCCCCGGACTTCGTTTCTCCTCTTCTGCGCGAATTTTTCCTCGTATTTTAATCATGTGATCGAAAATCACTTTGGTGAAAGCGCTCTGTACGCTTTCGCTCCTGATATCACAGTGAGGGCAAACTCGCGGTCTTCTTGACCTGTTGCCGGTAAGCCACTGTGGCACTAATTACTGTGTTTGAATGTCTGGAAATGATCGAATGCGGAGGAACTGAGCGCTTCAAATCAATCTGCGTAGAATTCGGCGCCGATTATTGCTGTCGAGTAGTTCCCTGATGCTGCAGTCTACTAGACCGGGGTTGAAAGGGCGTTTATTCTGCCGATACAGGCTAAAGCTAGAGGCTTGTCTCACCTTTAATTTGATTTTGGTCACGTTTTCATCTTGTCTTTTGTCCACCTGTTTTCTGTTCAGGGAAGACCTAAACAACTTTAAGAGGCCGCTACTTTGCTTTTGGCGGATTCTGATTGGGTTGGTTATTGGATGGGCGGCTGGGTAACGTTCGGGGCTCAAGCACAGAGGTGTACATGGCTTGTTTTAGGAAATTAGTTCTTCGCTTACGACAGTTGCAGAGCTATGCCAAGTATTCCTACCGTTTGACGGTGCGCAGGATCTTGAAGTGCTTGTAGCGTTATAGCTGGTTGAGAAATGAACAAATATAGCAGGTGTTGTATTTGGTTACCGGTTGCTTGAAGTAAATGAGCATTGATCCGGTTCATGGAGTAGAACTTGAGTGGGTGCTCGCTGGGGAAACAGCGGTATTTAATGGAGGAGTCAATGAAAAGATATCTATACGCCACCTTGGCCTTGTTATTGATTGCGTCGCCTTTGAGCTTTGCGGGCGACGGCCCCCATGATGGAAAACGAGGCCATCATGGTGACAAGCACTGGGATGATAAGCACCGGGACGACAAGCACCGGGATGACAAGCACCGGAATGAGAAGCACCGGAATGAGAAGCACCGGAATGAAAAGCACCGGGGTGACGGTGAGCAATCGGGAGGGGAGAAGGCGCATTCTGTTCCTGAAATTGATGCAGCCGGGGCAGGTGTCGCATTTGCGCTGTTGGCGGGGCTGGTCGCTATTCGTCGAGAAAGGCGCGCTGCCAAATAGGATCTGAATCTCAAATAAATAGTGTCAACACCCCGGCGTACTGCCGGGGTTTTTTTTGCTGGAAGTATCCTTCGAGATCAATTGGTTACGGAAAGCCTTTGGTTTATGCATCGTAAAGTCGTATTACAGATTGGCCTTGTGTTTTTGCTGGTGTCGCAGTTGATGTATGTGAGCCAGCGCTTTGACGCCTATACGCTGGTGATGGAAGGGGCAGCCGATGGGTGGCGGGTATCATTCGGCTACCTGGGGCAGGTTGCCAAAATTGCCGTGCTGTTTGTTGTGCTGATGGGGCTGTTGCTAAAGCAAGATTTAACTGCGCTTTGGAAAAATATTCAGCTTGAGGCAGATTTTAGGCGTGTGGGTGTATATCTTCCGCCGCAACTGTTGAGTTACTGGCTGCTCGTACAGACCTCAATAACGATTTTTGATTTCGCTGGAAGTGCGAATCAAACGGATCCATTTGCCTTCCTGATATGGGGAGGCGCGCTGTTATCGAGTTTGTGGTGCTGGTTACTGATGTTTGCACCCGTGCGGTTTTGGTTGGGAACTTTGGCGCGATATCGGAAACCGGTGTTTGTCGCAGCGGTGATCTCGGCGTTGGTCTGGCTGTTTTCTGGTTTGGCGAGCCGGCTATGGGAGCCGTTGAACAGCCTAACATTTTCCCTCGCTTCAAGCTTGCTCGGCCTATTTGATACGGAGCTTGTGGTCGTGGCGCAGAGCGAGAAGCTTCTGGGATTGGGTGATTTTGTCGTCAGTGTGGCGCCGGCATGTTCCGGTTACGAGGGTATTGCGCTGATCACAGCGTTTTTGGCGCTATACCTGTATATCAATCGTTCCGAATTCCGCTTTCCTCGCGCATTTGCACTGTTTCCAATGGGAATTGCTGCAATTTGGCTACTGAATGCGGTACGGATTGCGGTTTTGATTGCGATCGGCTACTACTGGTCGGCGGATGTGGCTATCGGAGGGTTTCACTCTCAGGCTGGGTGGATCGCATTCATCCTGACTTCGTTGGGTCTGCTCTGGTTTGCAGGTCGCTGGCGCTTTGTGATGCAGACAGGCGTTGTTGAAACGGCTAATCTAGTACCCGGGGCCCCATATCCACTGGCGCCAGCCAATAGCGAGCAGGCTGTTGCGATGCTAATGCCCTTGGTGGCGTTGCTGGCAGCGGTATTGGTGACATCGGCGTTGTCGTCCGGGTTTATCTGGTTTTATCCCGTACGCGTGATCGCCGTATTGCTTGCGCTAATCTGGTTTTGGCCTGTTCTACGCCTGTTCCCATATCGTCTCACTCCATTGCCGGTTGTTGCCGGCATAGCCGTAGCCGGGATTTGGATAGCCATGCTATTTAATAGTGGGCCTCAAGCCGACCGGATGTTTCTCGAACACCTGCAATCCGCTCCGATGTTCTGGTCAGGCTTATGGTTGGTGTTTCGATTTTTTGGGGCGGTAATCACCGTGCCTATCGCGGAAGAATTGGCGTTTCGCGGGTATTTACTGTGCAAGCTCAACCGCTCGCCAAACTATACTCGCGGCAGTTTGGCATCGTCAGCAGTCGCCGTCCTGGTATCTTCTCTGGCCTTTGGGGCATTGCATGGTGCATGGGTGGCGGGCACGGTTGCAGGGCTTGCTTATGCCTTTGTGCGTTTGCGCTCTCAGCATATCGGTGATGCGATTCTGGCACACGCTACTACTAACTTAATCGTATTTTTGTTTGCCGCGCTCAGTGGCCAGTGGAGTTTGATTTAGCGTAGACGCAACAGGGCCGAGGAGGGGGCTGTTTTTCGATCCGGCTAGATAGGAACGTGCGCCGCGGGCTTGCAGACAGCGATGGCGTGCTGAGCCATTGGCCAACTGTTCACTGCCTCTCCGCTGCCTGTGGCTCTGAGCCCGCTGGTGCTGACAGTGCGCGGAGATTTCGCAGTACCTTCTCTGCTCTGGCGATGTTGGCCAGTAATTGAACGTTTTCCGGATCGAGAGGTTTGGCCTCTCGCCATACGGCCAAGGCGCGCTCGATATGGCCTTGGCTGTATAAATCATTGCCTCGCTTGATCGCTGCCTGTACCCGGTTTGTTACCTGCGTGTGAAATTTTGTTTGCAGGGGCTGTAATTGCGGGTGTTGTGGTGATCGTTGCTCCAGCTGATTCAGGTGCTGTCTTGCGCTCAACAAGTCACCAGCGTCCAGTGCATCTTTTAATGCTTCGACAGGAAGGGGGGCTTCACTTTTCTGGGGGCGCCTTTCGGGCTGGCGCTTCGCTGGGCGGAGGTGACTATTTGCTAGCTTAAGGTCACGATCCAATTGTTCGCGTTGACTGTTATCCTGCTCAAGGTCAATTCCGTAAAGATCCTGGGCAATCGTCAGGGCGCGGTGTGCCAGAACGTAGTCCCCCCGTTCCAGCGCCAGTTGAGCATGTTGCTGCAGTGCTTGTGCCGAGGCCCGGCGTTGGCGGTGAAAATTCTTTAATTCCAGCCAGGTCAGAAAATCCGGGCCTTGCAGCTGCTTCAGTCGCTCATAGGCGGCGACGTCTTTCTGCAGCTGTTCGCCACGATGGATCTCAAGTTCCATGCGGACGCGAGCTTCGTGCAGCTGGCGCCGTTCCGCCAACTCTCGCTGCGCACTAATTAAAGGCTGGCTTTCCGGCAGTACCCTTATCGCACCATCGAAAATCTGCTCTGCGCCATGCCAGTCTTCCTGCTGCTCCAGGCGACTCGCCACGCGAATCACGTCGTTTTCGAACTGCCGCAGGCTGCGCTGTAACTGTTTGAGCTCCTGCTGGCGAGCTGGGGTCGAGACAGCCTGATGCTGCAGGCGTTCGAGTTGCGCCGATTGCCGGCGAATCTGTTGCAATGTGTCGGGCGGAAACCCTTCCAGCGTCTGCTGTTTCATTGGCGCCAGGCTGCAGGCCGGAAGCAGGGGCAACAGCAGAAACCATACAAGCGCTATTCGGCAATCACGCATGGTCAATAGTCCGTTCGCTCCTTCGGCTGTTTCTAAAGTTCAAAACTTTGTTCAAGTTGGCGTGAAGTAGTGGTTGATCGTCGTGGTGGATATTTTCTACCGAATAAATTTGTACTGGTGCGGACTTACCGCGGATCTGCAGCTTTTGCCCGGCTCGCGCCAAGATGCGAGGCTGAAGCATGGTGAACAGTTGTTTTCGGATAATGATTTGATCTGGCTCGGCTTCACAGCACAGCCGGGAAGCCAGGTTTACCGAATCGCCAACCACGGTGTATTCCATTCGTTCATCGGAGCCCAGGTTACCGGCCAACATGGCGCCACTATTGATACCAATGCGAAAGTGTACTTCAGGCTTGCCGTCGGCGCGGCGCTTTTCGTTTAAGCGCGCTGCCAGCTGCTGGATCAGGACGGCACAGCTAACCGCATTGAATGCGTGGTCCGTGTCCTCTTCCAATACGCCAAATACAAGCATTGCACAGTCGCCGATAAATTTGTCGACCACCCCGCCATACACCGAGCAGGCGCTCGAAATATAAGAAAAATACTCGTTTAACAGTTCAGAGACCTGGCTTGGCTGAAGCTTTTCTGACATCGCGGTAAAACCGGAAATATCGGCGAACAGAACCGTAGCCTCGATTGGTCGGTCAACCAGGCGAACCTCGTCAAGATTGGCCAATACTTTGTCGGCAACGTTTTTCGACACGTAGCGGGAAAATACCTGCTCGACCTGGGACTTCTTCAGCAATCCCGCGGCCATATTGTTGAAACCTTCGAACAAAAAGCCGATTTCATCATTGCGCTGCTGGTCGATCCTCGTCGCCAGGTCTCCGCGCCCGATGGCCCGGGTCGCCTCCATCAAGTGGTGGATGGGTAAGGACAAGCGCCGGCTCAGCCAGTAAGCGAATAATGAAGCCAGCACGGTCATGGCGAGGGTGGCATAGATGATGGCATCGCGGGCCCGGGTGGCCGCCTGATCCATTAGGGACGCGGAGAGGGTGACTACCACAGAACCGACCCTAACCCCCTGATAAGAGGCCGGGGCGATAAAGCTGATTAATCGTTCTGGATCCCCATCGGCCGCATTCTGGTACCAGGAACGGGATGCCACGTCAGCTGATGACAGGGGGAGCGAGGGCAGATCGGGCTGGATACCAGTGGCAGATAACAATTCGCCGTCATGTCCGTAGATCCCTGCGCCCAGAACTTTTCCATCCTGGCCCAGGTTGGTGGTCAGCATTCGCAGGTTGAGGTTGTTCTCCGACAAAATAGGCTCGCTCGCCAGTTTTGCCAGTTGGAGAGCCATGGTAGTCCCGAAATCATCGAGCTGTGCGCGAATCAGCCGGTTCTGGCTGTCGCTGATAAACAGTCCGAGGCTCGCCATCCCCAGCACCAGTAACAGGGTCATGGTCAGCGCCAATTTGAAAGCGATCGGGACGTGACCGGGCTTGAGCCGGGTCAGGCGCAAATGCAGGCCATTGGCAATGTGCTTCAGAGTGGCTTTGGCCTTAGCGATCAACAGGGCCGTTCTCCATTAGTTGTCACCGGTGTTCGGGCGAGGGGAAAAGGGGGACTATACCAGCTATTGACCGGGGGTAAGACCAGTCCACAAGTGTTTGTCTGTCAGTCCGGGCTGGATTGATGAGCGGAATGTGCCTCCTCATCCGCGAACCCAGCGTTCACTTTACTGGCTGGATCAATAAACACGTGTATTCGCTACTGGCGATGAAAGGATCTGCCGGCTTTCAGGCACTCTGGAGCGTTTAATTCACCGCGTTCAAGGTGTATGTCAATTTGATGATCGAAATGTGCAATGACTGTACAGCCACTAATTGAGTGGCGGTGAGGCAGGAAATTAATGGCCACAAAGGACTAGGTGAAAAAGCTTTCCACAGCGTTCATTAATCTTTTTGAGTGTTGAGGTTAGCTTCGAAATTTGTCAATACTGATTTGAAGTTAATTGTAACTTATTGATTTTGATAGAAAATTTAATCTGGTCAAAAAAGATACACTCTAAGGTCGCGACGCAGCTACGGGCCTTGGCGGCGTTTTCCCGATAGTTGCTCACAGACATATCCACAGATTCTGTGGATTGTGAATAAAAAAACCCGGCGTTTGCCGGGTTTTGTGCTACTCAGGCCAAGGCTGCCCTGTTGACCCGCTAGCGGAAGCGCATTTCGACTCGTCGGTTCTGTGCGCGACCGGCATCTGTTGCATTAGAGGCTACCGGCTGAGTCTCACCGTAGCCCTGTGCACTAATACGGTTCGCGTTGACCCCATTGTTCACGAGGTAGCTGCGTACGGAATTGGCGCGTTTGTGCGACAGGCGCAGGTTGTAGTCGTCATTGCCGCGGCTGTCCGTGTGGCCCGCCACTTCAACCTGACTGTTGGGTTGGTTGCGCAGCGATTGCACAACGCTATTGAGTGCGGTTCTGGCTGAGGGGGTCAATACCGCAGAGTTGAACTCAAACTGGATGTTTTCCAGCGCGATAGCCTGATTGGCCACGACACAGCCATCGCTATCGACTTCGGCACCGGGGAGGGTGCCGGGGCAGCGATCGTTACGATCAAGGATGCCATCGCCGTCGCCGTCGGTATTCACGATTTCAGGCTTTTCATCTTCCGGCTCTTTGGGAGGCTCAGCATATACCGCGGTGGCAACAGGCGGGCAATTTAGGGGGATGCTAATACCCAGCCCAAACTGCCAGTCGCTCATGTCACTAGCGAAATAATCTCGCAGGTACCGCACCTCGGCGCGCACCTTGAGGCCGCTTTCGCTGATAGCGCCGGTTGTTATGCCGGCGGCAAAGTTAAAGAACGCATTGGTTTCGTCTGCACCCCGAAACGGGTACTTCTTCTTATAGTTGTTGTGGGAAGCACCGATTCCGCCGAGCACATAGGGTGAATAGCCATTGCGGCCGGCAAAGCTGTACACCATGTCAAAGCCGAGCCCGGATAGCTCTATGTCGCCACTCGGGAGGTATGGGTTGGCCGGTGCAGGGGCGGGGCCCAGGTAGTCGAACGTCAGGTATTCCTCACTCTCAAGCTGGGCGCCAAACAGCTGGACTTCAGAAAACCAGTTGCCCCCCCATCCCCAACCGAAAGCGCTACGCGCGCCCCAGGCCTGCCGCTCGGTAAGTCGATCCTTATCGACCCTGCTTAAAAAGGGCATGATATCGACATAGCGGTCTTCCTGCGCCAGCACCTGGGTACTGGCGGCCACAGTGGTAATCAGGGTAATTCCCAGTAGTTTGCTCGGTCGCATAGAAGCCTTCCTTGACGTTATTGTTCCCGCACTAGGCAGATTATTCATATGGAGAATGCTGTTCTCTGTATGCCTGGATGTCGGGTGCAATATTGGCGAGATAGTCGAAAACAGCGTTACAGCATACTGTTTAGTTGATCGCTGCGACTTTGCCAGTGAATGCCGGCACGATTGGCGGGAGTTGCCGCAAAATGGCGGCAACATGCTCCCGGACCCGCGTAGCGGGCTGGGAGCAATAAAGCGCTTCGCCCTGGTTTAAGCGGTTTGCGCCTTTTGAAACTGCTGCTTTTGTTCCTGCAGTTGCGGTGATGGCATAAAGCGGATTCTGCGCATTGCATCGTCGGCGAGGCGGTTGGCGAACAGTTGGCGCTCTTGCTTTGTGTCGCCGAAGCCGCCTTCTTTGAGAAAGCCGTCGGGGCTTAAGCGAAACATAAGATAATGCTCAGGTGAAATGGCGAGATGGTATTCGCATACTAGTAATCCGACATCACCATCGCCGACTATTGACCGTTGAAATAGCACTCCGTTTATTTCAACTTCACTAAAATCGCTATCAAGGCAGGGGAAAATATAACCTGATCTAGTGGGAGCTGGTTTGCCCATAAAGTTGGCTGCTTCTACTGCCGACTCCAGCAATAACTTCTCTGACACTTGCCCTCGATAGATCAAACAATTACGCAAAACCTGAGGATCCAGTAAATTGCCAGAAAAAAATGGTTCGACATCGTGGGTAAGCATAATGCACAAGTTCATTGCCCCGGGCAATGGCTCACCCGGAGAGGAGGCTCGTACAAAATGATAAGCCCAGCGAGTCACCAGCAAATCTAAGCGGCGATAACCTTCCGCTGACCCCTCTGGCAGGTCACTCGGGTTAAAAATGTCTATGGTCGCAGAGGCAGTTCTGGGTGGTCTTTGGTAAATCGGGATCGGTACCCACAAATCATTGCCCGAAAGGTCGAACTGCTGCAACGATGCCTCCTCAAAGGGATCGTGGAGGCTCTGTATGAGTTTTTCTTCCCTGTCCATCAGCCCCACTTCCCGAGTTTATTGGCTTGAGTTACTGCATTAAGGAAGTAGGCATTCTGATGGTGTACTTGAGCCTTCCCTACTCTCAGAGCGGTAACGCTGTTGGCGGTAGATTCTTGTAGCTGCTTTGCATCCTGATCCCGTCCCATGGCTTTCAATTGGCTTTGCACTTTGTACTGGGTGGCGGCCAGGCTTAGTTGGCTTTTGCGAGAAGTGCTGATAATTGAGCGAGAGACGAGATTGGCGCTGACACGTTGTAATTTTGCAAGTACTGGCTGTAGATCTATGGTGGGGTCGATAAACTGAAGCTCCAGCTTGTCCATATGCCCCTTTGTTAGTTCAAGTGCGCGGGCTAATAGCTTACTCCCATCGCCCACAATTCGGAGGCGAGCGCCAGTGCCTTTTTTTACCGATATACGGTGTTTCTGCGTGGTTTCCAAGGTCTTGGCTAAATTGATAGACGCTTTTTCCGAATCAAAGGTTTTTTGCTCGGGGGTTACCCAGCAACCAAATCCATTAGCCAGTGCCTCTGGAATAAAGAAAAGGGATAATTTGCTTTTCTCCCCATATTCTCCTTTATCGATCCAGGGGGCAGCCAAATCATATAATTCTTGGGAGCTCTTTGCGGAACCTATAGCCGCTTGGTCATACTCAAAAAAT
Source organism: Microbulbifer weihaiensis (assembly GCF_048323715.1). Classification (NCBI taxonomy): domain Bacteria; kingdom Pseudomonadati; phylum Pseudomonadota; class Gammaproteobacteria; order Cellvibrionales; family Microbulbiferaceae; genus Microbulbifer; species Microbulbifer weihaiensis. Next base: position 179,047 of record NZ_JBLWFL010000004.1, on the reverse strand, counting down.
GTATTCTGTGTGAATTTAGGGGTGTGGCCCGGTATCACGTTGTAAACCCCTGGCAGACTGCCATTGGCTTCGGAGCTATTGTTGATGTCGGTGATGTAAACCCCTGGCTGCAAGCTGTTGTCGCCACTTTGCTGAACTATTTTGTAGTAAACCTCAAGGTTTTCGATTTTGTCCATGTGCAGCATGGCGTTGTTGATATGCTGATGGCTTTTAATTCCACCACCAATAGCGCGCAGTTGTTCAATTTTTCTAACCGCGCTTTGTCCATTTGGTTGATCGATATTCACGAGGGACAAAAACTTGGGAAGTAGTTGAGGGTCGATTAAGACTTGGCGGCCTTCCTTGCCTTTGGTGACGGGGGAGAAGTAAACGAAGCGCTTAAAATCAATCTTGGGTGCGCCACTTAAAGCTGTCTTCATGTCGACATTCCTTATCGCATTTAACATATATTGCTGGTGTGGATTCTATAGGAGTTTTCGGAATATAAAAGATATCGCAGTAGTAATAATTTATCGCTGTGACCTTGTGGCTGTTTTGGGGCTGCATTTACGCGGAGGGCTGTTGTTTGTAGCGGAGTGGTTTATTAAGACGTAAGTTTGGTCGTGTAGAAGCTAAGTCGGACTTTAATTTATTGGTACGCAGGTGTTATGTGTGTTGTTGATATTTTTATGGGTGTCGATTTAATTGGTACATATAGGCAGGTTAGCTTGCACTACATATTTGAGCCGCTTTATTTACGATTACACTCGATGGGTAAATAAAGCGGTTTATTGATTTGGTCTGGATGGCTTAGAGCTGATTGCGAAAGCAGATCAGTGCGGCTGTCACCGCAACATTCAGACTTTCCACTCCATTTTGCATGGGGATGCGCAAGCGGTGGGTGCAGGCCTGATTGACCGCTTCGCTGACACCCTGGGTTTCATTGCCCAACACAAATATATGTGAGCGCTTATCATCAATATCGCGTAGCGTGTCTTTCGCATGGGAGGAGAGGGCGTTTACCTGGGTTCCCTTGGTAGCGAACTCACCCAGGATCGGGGCAAGGCGGTCACAGCGTAGGATGCGAGTTTTGAACAAAGTGCCGACACTGGCTTTGATTACCAGCGGGTCAATCTGTGCGCAGCCTTTGCGTGGCAGGATAATGCCATCGATGCCGCCAGCGCATGCGGAGCGGATGATCATCCCTAGGTTTTGCGGATTGGTAATGCCGTCCAGAGCCAGTAGCTGGAAGGTGCCGTCCGTCTCGTCGCGCAGAAAAGCCTCGGCGCTACCGTATTTGGGGAGCGCTAAATCGAGAGCTACTCCCTGGTCCTGCTTTGAATTCTTGGAAATACGCGAAAGGCTCTTGCGATCACAGTAGGCTACCTCTATCTGGCGCTCGCTGGCGATGGCCTCGATACGGCTGATGAGCTGGTCTTTTCTGTTGCTCTCTGCGAGGTGTAGTTTATGTACTGGAAGGTTTTTATCTTCCAGTGCTTCCAATACGGGCTTGCGGCCGTAAATGGTCAGCAGGCTGTCAAAAAATGCACGTTTTTTGCGGTATTCGGGGGAGTCGGTCACTTTGCCTGTTCTCGTAGAATGCTTTGCAGCTGATTGGCCTGGTTATCGCTGAGATCGGTTTTTTGGGCAAGCTCAACCCCGGCGAGGCCCAGCTGGCGATAGATCTCGGCGATTGCCCTGTCGGTTTTTTGCAGGGCCTGTAATTGTTTTTGGACGGTTTCAGCGTCTCCGCGAGCTACTGGGCCTGTGAGCGCGTGGGCGGGGCCCAGGGCGAAATTGTTACGCACTGTCTGGGTTACGATCGGTTCCAGAAGTTTGCGTGCAGTCTGCTCATCGATTCCGGCAGCGGCCAGTGTTTGCAGGCTCAGGTCGAGCAGTACCGTTAAATAGTTGCACGCCATGACGGAGCCGGTGTGATACAGCAGTTTCTGTTCCGGGCTGAGCGACAGTGTGTCGCAGCCAAGCATGGCAAATGCGCCGCGCAATACCTGAGTGCCTGTATCGTCGCCTTCCAAGGCTACCGTGCTGCCTTGCAGTGTTGTTAGTGATCGCTCGGGATCGGCAAAACTGTGCACCGGGTGTGCGCTGGCAATGGCTGCTGGGCGGCATGCATTCAGTGCGGCAGCGGGTAGGGCACCGCTGCAGTGGAATATCAGGGGCCGGCTCTCTGCTGTGGTACCTTTCAGGCTTCCGCGGGCACTGAATCGCTCGGCCAGCCTATGGGCGGATGTGGCTATCTCGTTATCGCCGGTAGCGATCAGCCAACAATCGGCCTCAGGCATGGACATGATGTCGCTGTATACGTCGCCTGCACCAATAAAATCAACGGCAGCCTGGGTTGATTCCCGGCTGCGATTGCACAGGCCTGCAACCGAGAATATCCCTCGATCCTGCCACAGGCGCGCAAGCGTCTTGCCCAGCCTGCCGGCGCCGATGATGTTAAGAGTAAGAGGTCGTGTCTGCAATTACTTGCCTGCCAGGCAGTTGACGTATGCGTTCACCGCATTCGACAGCCCCATGCTGATGGCGTCGACGGTGAGGGCGTGGCCGATGGACACTTCCTGCAGGCCGGGCAGTGTGCGGTAGCGGGGCAGGTTGATCAGGTTCAGATCGTGGCCGGCATTGACTCCCAGGCCGAGGGTCAGTGCATGTTCTGCCGCGGCGCAGTGGGTGGCAAAGATGCGCTCGATGTCGGGGCTTTGCTGTGTCACAGCCTCCGCGTAGGGGCCAGTGTAGAGTTCGATGCGATCCGCACCTACTTCCCGCGCTCGGGTTATCTGGTCAAGGTCTGGATCCATAAACAGGCTGACCCGGATTCCCGCATCTTTCAGTGATCGAATAATGGGCTCCAGGCGTTCGCCATCGCGGCCGAGGTCAAAGCCGTGATCGGAGGTGAGCTGATCGTTGCTGTCTGGCACCAGGGTGCACTGCTGGGGTTGGGTCTCCAGCACCAGCGGCAACAGGCCCGGATAACTCCCCATGGCATCGGCAAAGGGATTGCCCTCGACATTGAATTCCACGGCGCGGCTTTGGCAAAGTTTCGCCAGCCCGCGCACGTCATCCGGGCGGATATGGCGCTGGTCGGGGCGTGGATGCACGGTAATGCCATCGGCGCCGGCATCGAGGCATGTGCGGCCGTGGGCGACGACATCCGGGTAATTGCCTTCGCGGGAATTACGGATCAGTGCAATTTTGTTCAGGTTGACGCTTAACGCAATCACTGGTCGGAGCCTCCAGTGTCAGTGACTTTACTTCTGGCCTTCAGTATACGCACTGGGACGTTCGGGGCGTCAGGAAACGCCCGGTGCTGACCGCGTGGTTCTGCGGCAATTTGCTGCACAACGCTCATTCCCAGCAATACTTTGCCAAATACGGTGTACCCGGGTCTTTCGGTGCTGCCATCCAGGCGGCTGTTGTCCACCAGGTTGATAAAGAACTGGGCGGTCGCGCTGTCCGGGTCGTTGGTGCGGGCCATTGCGATGGTGGCGCGGGCATTGGACAGGCCGTTGGCCGATTCATTTTCGACGGGTTCGCGGGTGGTTTTTTCCTGGAAGTCGAAGGTATAACCGCCGCCTTGCGCCATGAACCCCGGAATGACGCGATGGAAAATGGTTCCGTCATAAAAACCGCTGTCCACATAGGCGAGGAAGTTTTCTACGGTTTTTGGTGCCTTGTCCGGGTAGAGCACCAGTTCAATCGTGCCGAGGTCGGTTTCCAGCTCGACCCGGGGATTATTGGTCGCGGCGTGAGCGGTCAGGGCGCTGCTCAGAACCGCCGCAACCAGCAGGGTGCTGGCGAGCGTTTTAAGCAGGGAAGAATAAAAAGCCGAGAATTTCATCGTTATGTCCATGGCCAAAGTGTCATATTGACTGTTCTTGTAATGAAAAAGCCCGGTCAATGGACCGGGCTTCAAAAGCCGGTTTGGGAATTCTAACCGGCTCGCAGTTGCAGAGGAAAGCGCTGTGCCTCCCTCTTCAGTTGGCCCACTCGGAGTTGCGCTTCCGCGGGCGGAAATGCGGGGCAATCATGGCAAGGATCGCGCCCATGAGCACGGAAAGGGCGCCATACATATACCACTTTTGGGTCTCGCTGCCGCTGAGACGCTGGATTTCCGCCTCGTTCATCGTCTGCTTTTGCTTCAGCAGCTCGTGCTGGTTGAGCAGCTTCTGGTGGCGCTGGTTGAGTGACACGGCATCGGCGGAAAGGCTTTTCAATTCTTTCAGTTCTTTTGACAGCTGTTCCGCGCGCGCTTGCTCGGTCTTGAGTGCAGCGGAGAGTTGGCCGTTCTCTTCCTCCAGCCTGCGCACTTCCACACCGAGGTTGCCCTGCAGGCTCTCGATATGACGCAGGCGCTCTTCTGCCTTTTCAAGTTTGATCTTGGCGACAGGCTCACTTTCGAGGTACTGGCGGCGAACCCAGCCTTCTTCACCACCCGGCGTGCGCACCTGCGCCCAGCCAGTATCAGGAGAGTCCTGCAGCAGCGTCAGTTTGGTGCCGCTTGGCAGGCCGCGGTGCAGGATGCGGAATTCATTGCCCTGGCCTGAGCGCATGGGGACGTGGAGTTCGTCGGTAATATAGCGCTCGGAGCTGATCGCCTGGCTGGTGGCGGCAGCAGTTAACAGGGCAAGGGCGGAAATAGATTTCAACAGTGTTTTCATCGGTCGGTTGGGCATTCGCTTATGCGTGTTTTTATGGTGGATTATCAGGGTAGAACCAGTTTGAATGGCTTTACGGCTACGGAGGCATAGACACCCGCTTCTACATAAGGATCCGCGTCCGCCCATTTTTTTGCATCTTCCAGGCTAGGGAACTCGGCTACGACGAGGCTGCCAGTAAAGCCGGCTTCGCCGGGATCTTCGCTATCGATCGCGGGGTGCGGCCCGGCAATCAGCAGGCGTCCTTCATCCTTCAATGTATTCAGACGCTCGATGTGCGCAGGGCGGGCGGATTTACGCAGCGGCAGGCTGTTTTCCACATCCTGACTGATGATGGCATACCACATAGACGGTTACTCGATCCTTTATGTTTTTGGTGGTTGGCTTGCAGCTACTGCTGAACCATGATTTCTTCGAGGGTGAGCCCGGTGAGCTTACCGATACGGCGGAAAAGGAATACCAGAACCAGCATCAGGATGATGGTGGCCGGTAATGCAATTACTGGAAAGCTCAGGGCCGTCATTTTACCCAGTTCTTCGTTAAAGGCTTCGGTTCCCGGCGGGCTCTTGAGCAGTACCTCGGCGAGAATGTAGTTCAGCGTCGAGGACAGGAAAAAGGAACCGGCGATCATCCAGGACGCCTGCTGCAGCGTGCGCTCGAACAGGTTCGTATTGCCGCGGGTTTCCAGGGCTCGGGCAATCTTTGCGGTATCCAGGATGCGCTCGTTGTACAGCAGTGTGCGCACCAGGGGCCAGCGCGTGTATAGGGAGGCGATAGTGGCGATGCCCAGCAGGCCCGGAATGGCAGCCTCTTTGATGGCAATGTATTTTGCGTCCAGCTCCAGCAGGCTCATACCGCCCGTCAGCAGGATGCTGACAATCCCGAGTGCTGAAAAAAAGTTGACCTTGCCCGAGCGGCGCAGATCCCAGAGGCCATAGACGAGAGGGAATGCCAGCGCGACCACAATGGCCCACTTGGTTCCGAGCCAGTTGTCACCGGACAGCTTGGTCAGAATAAGGGTAGGGAGGATGATATTGAGCACCAGGTTGCCCAGCAGGCTTTCTTTCTGCGGGTTTTTCTGGGCCTGGCTGTTCTGGGGCTGCGTGCCGGTTTCGGGCGTTACTGCCTCGATACCTGCTTTGTGAGAACTGCTCTGGTTGGTTTCGGTCATACTCTGTTCCGGTGATAATGCCCGCTGGCTGACACAACAGCTGTCAGCGGCGAAAATGGATCCCCGCAACCGGGGCGTTATCCCTGAAACCGCTGTGCCGGGGCCGCTCGAACTCGGAAGTTCTCAGACCGTCGGTATCGGCGAATGTTCCACGGTCAATATGACCCGCAGATTCCAAATCGGTTGCGAGCATCTCACGGTACTGCCACTGTACTGTAAGAATGGCGTCCACAACCGATCCTCAGAAAGTATGTAGCAATGAACTCAGTCCTCGAAAGACCTCCCGGCCTCAATGATCAAGCCCTGAGCGGCCAGATCGACCTGCACTGCCACAGTACTGCGTCGGACGGTATTTTAAGCCCTGCAGCGCTGGTGTCGAGGGCAAAATGCCAGGGTGTGAGCCTGTTGGCACTGACGGATCACGATACGGTTGCCGGGGTAAACGAGGCGATCCTGGCAGGGCATGGCGACGATTTGGCGGTGATCCCGGGGGTGGAATTCACGGCGTGCTGGGGGAAGCGGGTTGTACATATCGTAGGGCTGAATTTTGACCATGAGTCCACGGAAATCCTCTCAGCCGTTACGTTGCGCGATAAATTGCGTGAGGAACGGGCAGAAATAATCGCCGAAAAGCTGGAAAAGCGTGGTTTTCATGGTGCCTTGGCGGGGGCTCAGGCCCTGGCTGAAGGGGCGGTGATCGGGCGTCCGCATTTTGCCCGCTGGATGGTCGATGCTGGGCATGTGGATAGCATGGCACGCGCATTCAAGCGCTATCTGGGTGCCGGGAAAGTCGGTGACGTATCGGTCGAGTGGCCGCAACTGGATGACACTATCAGGAGTATTCGGGCCGCGGGTGGCAGCGCCATCCTGGCTCATCCGCTCAAATATGGACTGACGCGTACACGCCTATTGGCACTTTTGATGGATTTTGCTGCGGCTGGGGGGCAGGCGGTCGAAGTGGTCTGCGGGCAGCAAAACCCGGTACAGACCCGGGAAATTCTCTCTTTGCTGGAGCGGGTCTCGGTAGAGGGGTGGGATCTTCGCGCTTCGCTCGGCAGTGACTTCCATCAGCCAGATCAGCCCTGGCGCGAATTGGGTGGCGTCCGCCTGCCGGCAGGCGTCGAGCCAGTGTGGAATCTGTGGCAAACTGGCGCCAAGCAAAATTCAAACTGAAATCCGTCCGGGGTACCGGACGGTCAGTTTCGGTGTGGTTCTAATTCTTTATTCTTCAGGGAGCGGCAGCCCGTTGTGCTGGTGTGTCTTCCTAGCAGGATTGCCAGGTGGTTACAGGGGGTAAGCAGTGGCACAGTTTTTTCAAATTCACCCAGAGAATCCGCAGGCACGCCTGATCAGTCAGGCGGCCGATATCGTCGCGTCCGGTGGGATTATTGCCTTTCCCACGGACTCAGCCTATGCGCTGGGTTGTCGGCTGGGCGAAAAGCTTGCGGTAGAGCGTATCAGGGCGATGCGCCAGCTGAACAAAGACCACAACTTCACCTTGATGTGCCGGGATCTGTCCGAACTGGCCAGCTATGCGAAAGTGGACAACCAGATGTTCCGGCTGCTGAAAAACCATACGCCGGGGCCGTTCACCTTCATTATGCCGGCGACCTCGGAAGTGCCGCGCAGGCTGCTTCACCCGAAGCGCAAGACCATCGGGTTGCGCGTCCCGGATAACGCCATTGCCCAGGCGCTGCTGGAAGCATTGGGGGAGCCCCTGATGACGTGCAGCCTGATCCTGCCCGGTGACGAGCAGCCTCTGACGGATCCCTATGATATTCGCGAAACCCTGGAACATCAGGTGGAGCTTGTCATCGACGGCGGCTTCTGTGGCCTGGAGGCCACTACGGTGGTGGATCTGACGGGTGATGAAGCGGTGCTGATCCGCCAGGGATGCGGTGCGATTGATGAAATAATCGGCTGACACTGATGTATAATCGCGCGTTTGGTATTGCCGAAGGGCTGCAGTGTGTCCATTGACGAAGTACAAGAACGAGAAGAAGTCGCCGCTGAAGTTCCCGCGGGGGATTCGGTCGTGACGGAAGTCGCCGAGGTGGACGGTGAGTCAGTAGAGTCCGGTGACAGCGTCGTAGCCTCAGAAGAGGCTGCCGCTGAAGGTGGTAAAGACCAACCCCGCCAGGGTGAAATGCCTTTTGCGATGGTGGCCGGCAAAGCGTTTACCGACCTGCCGAGTGACCTTTATATCCCGCCAGACGCACTTGAAGTTATTCTCGAGGCCTTTGAGGGGCCTCTGGATCTGCTGCTGTACCTGATTCGCCGGCAGAACCTGGATATCCTGGAAATCAACGTTGCGGATATCACGCGTCAGTACATGGCGTATGTGGAGATGATGAGTTCGCTGCGTTTCGAGCTGGCGGCGGAGTACCTGGTGATGGCCGCCATGCTGGCGGAAATCAAATCGCGCATGCTGTTGCCCCGCCCGCCGGAGGCAGAAGAGGAAGAGGGTGAGGATCCTCGCGCAGCGCTGATTCGCCGGCTCCAGGAATACGAGCGCTTCAAGACCGCCGCCGAAGACATGGATGAGCTGCCGCGTATGGGGCGCGACATCCATCAGGCGAGCGCTACTGGCCCGGATCGCAAGCTGACGCGCCCGGAGCCGGATGTGGATCTGAAAGAAGTGCTGGTTGCTCTGGCTGATGTATTGCGCCGGGCCGACATGTTTGAAAGTCACCAGGTTGAGCGGGAAAAACTGTCTACCCGCGAGCGTATGACCCAGGTACTGGACAAACTCCGGCATAGCCAGTTTGTGCCCTTTGTAAACCTGTTCAGTGCGCAAGAGGGCCGGTTGGGCGTCGTGGTGACTTTCCTGGCTGTGATGGAGCTGGTGAAGGAATCGCTGGTCGAGCTGGTGCAGAACGAGGCTTTCGGCGTGATTCATGTGCGAGCCCGCGGCGATGCGCAGGAAGCTGCCGATGTCGACACGGATTGGGATGCCGGTGATTCTGGGGAGGACGTCGGTGATGAGTTCATCGAAGGCACTTTCACCGAAGGTACTCTCGCTGACGAGTCGCAGGAGGCAGAAGTCGGCGGACATGAACAAGCGGTCGGGGTCGAAATGGGGTTGTTCGACAGCGACGAAGTCGAAGAGTCGGAACCGGAAAACAAGGCTGTCGACGGCGATGAAGTGCCGGCGTTGAGCTGATAATCGAGTGATTGTTTTGAAATGAGTATTGCTCCGGAATTATTGCGCCGGATAGTCGAGGGCGCACTGCTGGCTTCAGGTCAGCCGTTGTCAGAGGACAAGTTGCTGTCATTGATTGACGAAGGCGAGCGCCCGGAAAAGCCGGAGTTGAAACAGGCTCTGGAGGAAATCGCGGAAAGCTGCCACGAGCGAGGCTTCGAACTGCGCCAGGTGGCCAGTGGTTGGCGCTTTCAGGTGCCTGAGGATCTGGCTCCGTGGGTCAACAAACTGTGGGAAGAGAAACCGCAGAAGTATTCACGGGCGACATTGGAAACCCTGGCAATTATTGCGTATCGCCAGCCGATTACCCGTGGTGACATCGAGGAAATCCGCGGCGTGGCGGTGAGTTCGCATATTGTTAAGAGCCTTTCCGAGCGCGGCTGGATCAAGGTCGTAGGCCAGAGGGATGTGCCGGGCAAGCCTTCGCTGTACGCAACCACCCGGGAGTTTCTGGATTACTTCAATCTGAAGAGCCTCGAGGACCTGCCGACTCTGGCAGAGATCCGGGACATCGAGAGCCTCAATGCGGCGCTGGATCTTGGCGATGCCATGACGCCCGCGGCGGACGTGAGCGAAGGTGAGGCGGACGGCGACGTAGCAGCAGAAATGGACGACGCCATCAATACTGAGGATGAAGATGCGTCGGAGGTTGAAATGGCCGACGTGACAGCGGAACAGGATGTCTCTATGGGCGAAGCTAATGCTGAGGATTCCTACGCCGAAGCCGACGATGCGCTGGACGATGCTGCACAAGACGACAGTATTGAGACTGAGGAAGAATACGCGCAGGAGGTTGAAGAGGGTGTTGCTGTAGTGGCGACCCCGGATACAGATTCCGGACAGGGCTACGCTGATAGGGAGCCGGAAGGCGAGCCAGAGCCGGAAAAAGACGTGAAACAGGAGCTGGGCTCCGAAGAGCAGGCCAACGAGAATCTCGATGGCCAGGAAATGAATACGCCGGAAAACCAAATTACATGAGTGATGATGCAGCGCCGGTAGGCGAAAAACTGCAGAAAGTACTGGCCCGGGCCGGGCTGGGATCGCGCCGCGAAATGGAGCGAGCGATCGAGGCCGGCCGCGTTACTGTGAATGGCGCGGTCGCTGGCCTTGGTGAGCGCGTGACCGATGACGACCTGATCGAGCTGGATGGCAAGCGCCTGCCCAGTAGTGAAGAAAAGCGCCTGCGGGTGATTCTGTACAACAAGCCGGTTGGCGAGATCTGCTCCCGCCATGACCCGGAAGGTCGTCCTACGGTCTACGACCGCTTGCCGCGCCTGAACAGTGGGCGCTGGATATCGGTTGGACGATTGGACTTCAATACCAGTGGTCTGCTGTTGTTTACCAACAGTGGCGAACTGGCGAATAAGCTGATGCATCCGTCATCAGTGATTGACCGCGAGTATCTGGTGCGCATTCAGGGCACAGTCGATGATGAAATGAAGAAACGACTGACGACCGGTGTGCTGCTCGAAGACGGGGAAGCGCGCTTTACCGATATCGTTGAAAGCGGAGGGGAAGGCAGCAACCGTTGGTTCTACTGTGTGGTCATGGAAGGTCGCAACCGCGAAGTCCGTCGCCTGTGGGAGTCCCAGGCGGTGCGTGTCAGCCGACTGAAGCGAGTGCGCTACGGCAGCGTCTTTATCCCCTCTCACGTGCGGGTAGGGCAGTGGGTCGAGATGGAGCCGAAGGAAATCGACGATCTCTGTATCACGGCCGGGCTGCCAAAGCTGGGGCAGCGTCCGCTGACCCAGGCGGAAAAGGAGACTCTGCAACGCCAGCGGCGCAAATTGCGTAAAACCACCGCGCGCTCCGCAAAGGTTGCGGCTAAGCCGGCCAACCCGGCCAAGCCGACTAAACCGACTAAACCGGTAAAGCCGACCAGGCCAGCGAAACCGGCGAGACCCGCAAGGCACGGGAAAAAGTCGTAACAAGCAAAACTTGCAAAAAAGGCGGCCCGATGGCCGCCTTTTTTTTGGGGGATGCCCTTTTAGGGTAATTGTGGGGGCTCTTCCGACTGGAAGTCCTCGATTGCGTCGCCGTCATCGTCGTTTAAGCCCTCCGGGTCTTCATCGTCCACAATCGGGTTTTCCATACCTGGATCAATCTCATCCGGTTGGATGGTGTCGGGGCTGCTTTCCCGGGTATCGTCCTCGGGCTGCTGGGGCATGCGATCCGGGCTTTCGGTTGCTTCTTTTTCTACCACGGTTTTGAGCTTTTGCAGCCCATCTTCATAGGACTTCCCGACCACGCGGGACACCATAAGTCCCATCCAGCGCGCGAGGGGGCCAGCGCCCATTTCTGAAGAAAAAGACCAGGTCACATTGGTGCCGCCACCCTGCGGAACCAGCTTGAAGTCCGCACTGGCAGTGCCCTGAGTGCCGAAGTCCAGGGTGGTGGCGATATGTGAGTAAGGTTCGCTCGCGGTAATGGTTTGGGATCCATTGCCCACTTTGGGATCTTTACTGCTCCAGCGCATGGTTGCGCCATTGCCCTCCGGAAAGCCTTCGTAGGTGTACTCTGCGTTCGGATCCAGTTGGTACCAGGGTGACCATTTATTGAAATTTTGGAAATTGTTCAGGTAGGGGAAGACCACTTCCGGTGGCTCGGCGATGTAGACGCTGCGCTCGGTGGTCGCTACTCGTGGAAAAAGAAAGCCGGCGAGCACCAGCAAGACGAGAAAAGTCAGGATATACATTATCCAGCGCATGGCGGATCCCCCAGAATGGTAGTCGGAATTCCTTACATACAACCTCTGGGAGTTTACTGGTTGGCAATGGGGCGCGCCAGCGATTGCCGGCTGGCACTAGCCCTCAGCTATCAGGGTCCGTAATCAGAAGGTGTCGTCCAGCAGGGGTAATTTGATCCGCACGCAGAGCCCCGCATCTGGCGCATTGAAGGCATCGATACTGCCCCCGTGCTGGACAATGGTGCGCTGGGCGATGGCGAGACCGAGACCAAAACCCCCACTTTCCCGGGTGCGGGCTTCGTCCGTTCGGTAGAACGGGCGGAATATCGCCTCCAGCTCCTGTGGCGGTACGCCCTCACCGGCATCTGTCACACGGATCTGGCAGTGGGTGTTGGTGGCTTCGATTGAAATGTCGACCTGGCTGGATTCCGGGCTGTATTTAATGCTGTTGCGCAGGACATTTTCGAGTGCCGCCGTCAACGAGCTGCCGCGGGTGGCAACCAGTAACTCATGGCTGTTGCTGCGGATGGCAAACCGCACCTGTTTTTGTTGGGCTTCGTCTCCCAGATCGTCCGTCAGCGCCTGCAGCAGGCTGTTGATTTCCACCACATCGTCGAGAGGGCGTTCATCGCTACCGCTGACTGGCAGTGAAAGAATATCGGCGATGATGTCTTCGAGGTAGTCCGCGGCCTTGCCGATCTTGTCCAGCTCCGGATCCAGCGCGACGACGTTTTTCTGGCGAGCGATGCCCAGTGCAATTTGCAGTCGGGCCAGGGGTGAGCGCAGCTCGTGGGATACGTCTTTGATCAGGCGGCGCTGCTCGGTCATGGATTCCTGCAGCTGGGCAGTCATGGAGTCGAAGTCGGCCGCCAGCTCGCCGAGTTCTCTGCTGTGGCCGCGCAGCGTGGGGGTGACCCGGTAACTCAGGTCGCCGGCAGCCACCCGCCGGGTTGCCGTGCGCAGGTTGTCCAGCGGCTTGCTCAGGTAGCGCGCGAGCCAGTAGCACGCGAGCCCTGATGCCAGCGTGGTGAGCACCAGGATGGGCCAGAAATTATCCAGCAGGAACCGCAGTAGCAGCTGCTCCTTGCTCTTACCGGCAATAAAGATGACACGCAGATTTCCGCCGTCCCGCTGTGGCAGGAAAAAGCCGACCGTCGGCTTCTTGTCTACCAGTCCATGCGCCTCGCGGTTGCGGTAGTTGAGGGAGGCGATGAGCGGGGCCATCGACTGGGGAATGGGGCGGCCAAGTATTTCCCGGCCGTTGCGGTCGAGTGCGAAAACCTTTTGCTGCACGTTGCTTGGCTGTTGTTCCAGCCAGTGCTGGAAATGATCTGAGCCGTGGCGGCGGGTCATGCGCAGGTTGTGGGTGATTTCGCGGAAGAGCTCGGGGCCTTCCCAGCGATCTTTCTGGCGCGGGTCACCGAATTCCCGGAAATGGGTGATGTACACCGAGGCCAGTACCATCACTACGGCAGTAAGCCAGGCACCGAGAAACATACGGCCGAAAAGGCTGCTCATGGGTTAAACCTGGCTTTGGGTCAGCATGTATCCGGCTCCGCGGATGTTGATGATCAACTCCCTGCTGGCGCCTCGCTCGGCAAGTTTCTTGCGAATATTGCTGACATGCACATCAATGGAGCGGTCGTAGGGCATCAATTTGCGCCCCAGTGCCTTTTCCGTGAGTACTTCCTTGCTGACTACCTCGCCCGCGTTTTCCACCAGAACTTTCAAGACGGAAAATTCGGCACCGGTCAGGTTGACGGCCTCCCCGCTCCAGGAGCACAGGTGTTCCCGCGGCATCAGCTGCAGCGGGCCACTGCTCAGGTTGCTATCGCTGGTTGCGGTTTCTGTGCGGCCGCGGCGCAGCACGGCACGCAAACGCGCCGCCAGCTCCCGCGGATTGCAGGGTTTGGGCAGGTAGTCGTCGGCACCCATCTCGAGGCCGACGATGCGGTCGACAGTGTCGCCCTTGGCGGTAAGCATCAGCACTGGCAGCGAATGGCCCGCAGAGCCGGTGTCTTCGCGCAGCTTGCGCAGAACATCAAACCCGTTGTGGACGGGGAGCATGACATCCAGCACCAGGGCATCGAAATCCTGTTTGCGCGCCAGCTCCAGCCCGCGCCCGCCATCATTGGCCACGGTCACGTCAAATCCTTCCCCGGCCAGGAACTCTTCCAGCAGCTCGGTCAATTCGGTGTCGTCGTCTACCAGCAGGATGTGACTCATATGGGATCTCAAGTTCTCGATAACTTTGGTTGCGGAACATTATATGCGTAGCCGGGGGGGCGACTGTGCTGGCATTCCGGCTGTTTTACCGTTCTTAACAAATGTTTACCGCCGTTATCCCCTGTTTACAGTGCGCCAGCCTAGTATGCACCTGCCGAAACGGAAAACGTGAAACGAAAGGCCTCGCGATCTACCGGTCGATAGGCGTCAACCATAGAGGACAGTCATATGAAAATGTGGAAAGCACTGGCGGGTAGCGCAATTTTGAGTGGAGCTCTGGTGGCTCCCGGTATGGTGATGGCATACCCGGATCACGACCACGGCCCGGGTCACCACAAGCATCGCATGCTTGAGCACATGGCTGATGAGCTCGATCTGACCGAGGGGCAGCGTGCTCAGCTGAAAGCCAATCGCGATGCGAACAAGGCGTCCCGCGCGGCGGCCCGCGAGGAAATGCATGCACTGCGCAAGCAGTTGATGGAGGCGATAGATGGCGGCGGCGATCAGGCTACGCTCGACAGCCTCGGGGCGAAACTGGGGCAGCTGGAAGTGGCCAAGATGCAGCGCATGCATGAACAGCGTGTTCAGCTTGAATCCATTCTCACCGATGAACAGAAAGCCAAGCTTGAAGAAATGAAGGCGAAGCACGAGGCGCGCCGTGAACAGCGCGAGCAGCGCTGGAAAGAGCGGAGTCAGTAACAGGCGTCGCTTCTCCCTCCCAAGCCGGGTGAATCGCGTTTGATCCGCCCGGCCAGTCACAGCTTCATGGGGTTTGTCCGTGCTCACCCCGACGGCGGCCAAACGACCCCCTTGATGCCCCCGCTTTGCGGGGGCTTTTTTATGCCTGTACTGTGAGCCGGCAGCCAAACTTGCTGGGAAGTCCTAATGTTGGGAAAATGCCCGCCGCTCCGGGGCGACTAGACCCTGGTTTTTGCCAGTTTGAGGAGAGAAAGTGAGCAAGATCGGCCTGTTTTACGGCAGTGATGAAGGCAATACGGAAGGTGTTGCCCAGCGTATCGTCGCCCGTCTGGGTGCGGATCGGGTAGATCTCCACGATATTGCAGATGTGACCCAGCTTGAGATAGCCGATTACGATCAGCTGATTTTCGGTATTCCCACCTGGGATTTCGGTCAGATCCAGTCTGACTGGGAGGATTTCTGGGAAGACGTGCAGGAAATTGACTTCAGCGGTAAGACCGTAGCGCTGTTCGGCCTCGGTGATCAGTTTGGTTACGGAGACTACTTCCTGGATGCCATGGGAATGTTGCACGATGTCATTGTTGCCAATGGGGCTGCGATCATCGGGCACTGGCCTACCGAGGGCTACGAATTTGAAGCCTCCAAAGCGGAAATCGAAGGGCAGGGCGCCTTTGTCGGCCTTGCGATTGATGAAGACCAGCAGGAAGAAATGACCGCGGATCGACTCAACCGCTGGTGTCAGCAGATCGCCGAGGAATTTGCCCTCGAGGGTGGCTCTGATAGCGTCACCGTACTTGAGGATTGATCCGGTAATGACCGACACTATTTCTCTCAAGGACTTCTGGGCCTGGCTGGCGGAACACACCAATTGTATTCTGCGACTGGGCACACCGGACTCGATTCTATACGACGACGATGATTACCACTGGCGGTTTTCCCAGGAAAATCCGCGAACCCTGCTGGTTCAGCTAATGCGCGGCAAGCGTATGGTGGGTGAGGTTTTCGTTGAGCCGGAGCTGATTACTTCGGTGCGCGTGTCGCCCGGTGAAAAGGACGATGTCATCTTTGATTTGATGTCGGAGGCCGACGATCAGGAGCAGGTTCTTTATTACTTTGTGATGGCCCATGGTTTAGAGCCTGACGAGCGTTCCAGTCACGATCGACTGCACTAATAGCTGTGGCTGCTTGCCCCCCCCACACACAAAGCCCTCGCTTGAAACCGAGGGCTTTTTTTCCCGATGTAGGGGAGTCAAGCCTTTGGGCGTCGATTACCCGGACTCAGTTGTTTCGAAACCGTCGAAATAGATTGTATCGGCAGCAGTTGGGTCGGCGGTTTTGGTGATGACGCTGTATTCGCCATTGGCGCCCAACTTGATGGTGTCGAAGTAGGCAGTTGTGTCAGAGTCGCTCTGGGTAACGACCAGGTCGTAGGTTCCCCGGGGGGGGGTACCCAGCCACTGGTCTCTTCCGGGGGCAGCGAGGAGAAGTTTTCTTGCTGTTTCACGAGTAAGTAATCGCAGGTATTGCTGGAAACATTAGTGGGCCGGAGCTTCGCGCGGGTGGCGAGGGGGCGAACGTTACTGGTGAGCTTAACGCCATTCCAGTCGTAAAGGTCACCGATAAAATAGTAGGGGGCCTTGCCCCCTATGTCATGTCCAGTGCCTTTCGTGCAAGGTAAACACCGGAGCTGGCTGCCGGAGTCATATCAATTGAAAGGTTGGTCAGCTGGATCTTCATAAGCGCACCGTACTCGGATGTGCTCCCGAAGGGGAGTTTGCTGGAAAATGTCTGCTCAAATTCGTTATCGATGTAAATATCGATGTCACCGCTTTCCGGTACGGTATGGGTAAAGCGCAGTTCAGTCGTTGAATCGCGATCCGTTGGGGTTTTGCTTTGGTCACGAACAGGGTGATTTTAGCTGGCGGAGTGCCTTCGTTGGCACCTTCGCGAATGGAGAAGCAGGCTCGAGTCTGGGCGCTGAGCGTGAAGGAAATGGAGATAAACAGGACTTTCTAAAGTTCCCTACTTCAGTTAGGGTAAGAACATACTCACCCTCACCCTCACCCTCATCACCGCTATCAGGACAGGCGGCCAGGAACTCGTAGGCCAAAAGGGCCGTGGTCAGCGATGTTTTTTCGGTGATTAATGACCATTTTTCTCCGATTATTTGTCGGCAAAAGCCGGATGTACGCTATCAACCAAACAGCTTAAGAGGCATAAATTGGCGTTGCAGTGTTGCAACGCCAATACTTGGGGGGAATGGGGAAGGCCTGAACGGTTTATTCATCCATTGCCCCAATGCCGATATGCTGGTCAAAAAATGTCAGAAGCTGGGTGTAGAGCTGCAGGTTGTTCTCTGCACTGTAAAATCCATGTCCCTCATTTTTTGCTATGAGTGTTTTTACGCTTCTTCCCTGACCATTAAGTCTCTCTAGTAGTGCCAGCGCATGTGAGATCGGGGCCCGCTCATCTTGCTCGCCATGTACAATGAAGAGGGGCAGCTGGAGCTTTTCGGTATGATAGATCGGGGAGTTTTCCTGCATATCCTTTTGATCTTGCCCTACTGTTTCACTCAAATAGGCAATTCCCCGATCTCGGCGCCGCACGTCTCCTTCTTTATACAATAGGGCAAGGTCGTATACGCCTGCATAGCCAACGGCGCACTGGTAAAGCTCAGGGTAACGAATGGGGTTCATTAACGCCGAGTATCCGCCAAAGCTGGCGCCATAAATGCAAATACGTTGCGGGTCTGCGTATTCCTCTCGGATAGTCCAATTTACGGCTTCGCTAATATCTCTTTGAATATTGCCGCCCCATTCGTTTTTACCGGCCTCAAGGAAGAGGTTGCCGAATCCGGTAGAACCGCGAAAGTTTACCTGCAGAACCAGATACCCATTTTGGGAGAGTATCTGTGCATCCTGGTCATACCCCCAATAATCTCGTGCGTGTGGGCCGCCGTGAGGGATAACAATCATGGGTAGCTTTTTTTCGCCTCCCTTGGGGAAGGTCAGGTAGGTACTGATTCTCAGACCATCGGATGACTCAAACGATTTGGCCTGCATTGGGTTCAGCTCTTCCGGGTTTAACCATTCAGCAGAAGAAAGCAGGAAATCTACTTTTTTGCTTTCGAGGTTCACGAGGAAGTAGTCGCCAGGGAGTCGGTCACCTGAAACTCTCATTACCCCTTTGTTGCCATTTCGGGTGAAGCTTGTGAAGTCAATGTGAAATCCATCGAAGGCCTTTTTTAATCCCCTGTAAAAAGCTGCAAAACCGTCACCTTCATCAAAAAAATTAACTTCTGGATAATCAGGATTCAGGTAGACGCCGATAGGCTTTTGGGTTTTTGGGTGCAAAATTAGCTTACTGATGTCGGAGGTTTCACTTTGAAAAACTTTCTCTATCGTCTGCTTTTTTGCATTCCAGGTGATCAGAGCCTCAGTATCTTCCGGTTGGTCAGCGACCAAATAAACCAGCTGTTCTTCATGGTCGAAACCTGCCGGAGTTGCGTTTTGTAAAAAGGGGTGAGAGACCTTTGACCAGCCTTTATCTGCTTTACTAAAGAGCTCATACTTATATTCCCGAGTGGTGCCATTGGCAAAGAGCAGCTCTCCCCGCCCATCGGTATATGCCCGCCCACCTACTTGTGGAAGTCCAACGACATGTCGGCGCACCCCTGTGTATATATTTAGGCGGTAGACATCGCCTAGTGTCTCCCAGTCTCGGGCCCATGGGTAGGTGGATACAAGGATTTCATTTTTGTCATCTTGCAGGGGATCGATGACGGTAGCATGCGC
The DNA here is from genome assembly GCF_048323715.1 of Microbulbifer weihaiensis. NCBI lineage: Bacteria > Pseudomonadati > Pseudomonadota > Gammaproteobacteria > Cellvibrionales > Microbulbiferaceae > Microbulbifer > Microbulbifer weihaiensis. The sequence goes on along the minus strand of NZ_JBLWFL010000004.1, from coordinate 160,614 downwards.
ATAGGTAGATTCAGCTTTTTTGATGTGGCTGCCAGTTTGAAGTTCGCCGGCTGCGTATCCAAAAATGTTCTTTCCTCGACTTCCATCGGCATTAATTGCGTATAGAGAACCATAGTTGAGTGGTTCTTCGAGGCTTGCGCTTTTGGTGATTACCTCCGTGACAACCCGCTCGTCATTTGCCCAGTAAAAATTACCTACTTCCTCATCGCCTCGGAATTTCAGTGAACCCGTTACCTCCAGTGAGGACATCGACAAAATAAGGAGTACGCGCTCACCTTTTATCGTGCGTGAAACCGCCAAGTGGCTACCTGTAGGTGAAATCTTCACTTGGTGAATGTTACTGTGCTGGACTAATTTTTCCAGCGCTACAGATGCGGAAGCAGGGGAAGAGCTAAAGGTTAGGTAGGTAAATAGTAAAGCTGCAAAGGTAAAGGCTTGCACGCGCATAAACGCTCCATTTAGTGCGGTCGCTGAGTGGTTCTGGGAGAGAAAGTAATTGGGCCAAGAGGGGGGCTTGGGTGATCAATTTACTCTGCCGCCAACTTTCCTTTTTTATAGGAAATTAGGCGGCAGAGATGTGACAAGCGTCAAGGAATACTCGAAAACTACTTTGCAAGTAGCCCGATCAAGATTTCTCGGTACATGTCCTTCACCAAGTCTAGGTCGTCAGCCTTAACGCACTCGTCTACTTTGTGAATCGTGGCATTCACCGGGCCCAGCTCAACAACCTGCGCACCGGTAGGGGCGATAAAGCGCCCATCGGAGGTGCCGCCGGCGGTGGAGAGTTCGGTCTCGCGGCCGGTGACTTTGCGGATGGCGGCCTGAGCGGACTCCACCAGTGGGCCTTCGGCGGTGAGGAAGGGCTGGCCTGAGAGGTTGAAGTCCGCTTCGTACTTGAGCCCGTGCTTGTCGAAAATGGCACGCGCGCGGCGCTCCAGGTCTTCGGCGGTGGTCTCGGTGGAGAAGCGCCAGTTACATATGACTTTGACGTCTCCGGGAATCACATTGGTGGCACCGGTGCCTCCGTTGATATTGGATACCTGGAAGCTGGTGGCCGGGAAAAAGTCGTTGCCCTGGTCCCACTCTTCGGCGGCCAGTTCGGCAAGTGCCGGTGCGAGTTTGTGCACTGGGTTTTCCGCCAGGTGCGGGTAGGCAACGTGGCCCTGGATGCCGAACACGGTGAGTTCAAGGCCGAGGGAGCCGCGGCGGCCGTTCTTGATGACGTCGCCGGCGAGGGTGGTGCTGGACGGTTCACCGACGAGACACCAGGTGATTTTTTCGTTGCGCGCTTCCAGCCACTCCACAACTTTCACGGTGCCGTGTTTGGCCGGGCCTTCCTCGTCGCTGGTGATCAGGAATGCGATGCGTCCCTTGTGGTCGGGGTGCGCAGCGACGAACTCTTCGCAGGCCACTACCATCGCTGCCAGCGAACCTTTCATGTCGGCGGCGCCGCGGCCGTAAAGCATGCCGTCGATGATTTTGGGTTCGAACGGCGGGTTTTGCCAGTTGGCCGCTGGGCCGGTTGGCACCACGTCGGTGTGGCCGGCAAAGGCGAACAGCGGGCCTTCTTCACCGCGTACGGACCAGAAGTTGTCGGTATCGCCAAAGCGCAGGTGTTCGGTTTTGAAACCGATTTTTTCCAGGCGTTCGAGCATCAGCTCCATGCAGCCTGCGTCTTCTGGGGTGACGGATTGTCTGCGGATCAGGTCGCAGGTGAGTTGTACTGTTGGGGTCATAGTTTTGGGCTCCGTGGCTTTTTTGTTTGGAGCACTGTTCCTGTTTTGTGGCGGCTTGCCTGCTGGTGGCTGTTCGCGAGACACGGACTAGGCGTCCCCCCTTAACCCATCCATTGGGGCTCTTCTAAAACATCCCTGTTTTAGAAGGTCTCGCGAACAGCCCCCGGCAGGCAGGCCTTCGCGTTTAAGTTCAAATTACTTTTCGAACACAGAGGTAACTACTCGGCTGTTGATATCGAAGCACCGTAGTTTGCTTGAAGGCAGAGCATCAGGGGGAGCCTTTCGGAACCGTCGGTGCCATGGATGGCACCGCCGGAGCGTACAGGGAGGTATCCACAGCGATTCCGAAAGGCTCCCCCTGATGATCTGGCGCCACCGGACCTGCTTCAAGCGGATCCGGTAACTTAAATGCGAAAAATTAGTTGCTATGCAACTCCGCATTCAATTCAATCGCACTCTTGTTGGTCAGGCACTCAACAGCACCAGTCGCAGAGTTACGACGGAACAGCAGATCAGATTTGCCCGCCAGATCACGCGCTTTCACCGATTCAACCACCGCGCCCTTGTCGTCCAGTACGGCAACCTTGGTGCCGGAGGTGATATACAGGCCGGATTCAATGGTGCAGCGATCGCCCAGCGGAATACCGGTGCCGGAGTTGGCGCCGAGCAGGCAGCCTTCGCCGAGGGAGATCACGATGTTACCGCCGCCGGACAGGGTACCCATGGTAGAGCAGCCGCCGCCGAGGTCGGATCCAGCACCTACGAAGACGCCAGCGGAAATACGGCCTTCGATCATGCCAGGACCTTCGGTGCCCGCATTAAAGTTGACGAAGCCCTCGTGCATGATGGTGGTGCCTTCGCCCAGGTAAGCGCCCAGGCGGACGCGGGCAGTGTGGGCGATGCGCACGCCCTTCGGCACGACGTAGTTGGTCATTTTCGGGAACTTGTCGACACAGGATACTTCCAGCAGCTCGCCTTTCAGGCGGGCTTCCAGCTGGCGCGCCGGCAGTTCCTGCAGGTCGATGGCGCCCTGGTTGGTCCAGGCCACATTGGGCAGCTGGCCGAAGATGCCGTCGAGTTTGGTGCCGTGGGGTTTCACCAGGCGGTGAGACAGCAGGTGCAGCTTCAGGTAGGCCTCGGGAACGGATTGCGGCGCTTCGTCACTGTGCAGTACTACCGCGACCAGCGGGCGCTCGCTGCCGGCGAACTGACGCAGGATTGCCGCCTGCTCGGTGGCGCCTGCGCTTTCCAGCTGATCCGCCAGCGGTTGCAGCTGGGCTTGCTCCAGTGTCAGGGCCTGGTTGCCGCCTTCGATGTTGAGGGTTCCGGTTACCGCAGCGGCGATGTCGTCGGAAGGGTTCAGCAGAGGCTGGGGAAAGTAGACTTCCAGCCACTCACCGTTGCTGTTGCAGGTGCCGACGCCAAAACCGATGCTGTATACGTTACTCATTGTGTGTTCCTTTTCCTGAATCTGTTTCTGTGTAGGCGATTACTGGACGAAGTCTGCGTAGCTGTCGGCCTTGAAGCCGAACAGGGTTTGGCCGTTATGTGTCATCACCGGGCGCTTGATCAGTGTCGGGATTTCCATGGCCAGTTGTTTCGCAGTGCTGTTGTCCATTGTTTCTTTCTGCGCGTCGTCGAGAGCACGCCAGCTGGTGGAGCGACGATTCAATACCTGCTCCCAGCCAAATTCCTTGAGCCAGCTGTCCATGGGGACGCTGTCCATGCCGTTGTCACGGAAGTCGTGGAAGGTGTATTCCACGTTGTTCTGTTCCAGCCACTTGCGGGCCTTTTTTACGGTGTCACAGTTCTTGATGCCGTAAAGGGTAATCATCATGTTCTTCTCTTTCGTGCGGGTATCTCAGGTTGGCCTGGCGCGGAGTCAGGCTTTCTTCGTTTTCTTTGGGTTTTTGCGCGCGGGATAGCAGGTAGTGCAGATTTCACACACGGTACCATCGCAGCCGCGGGCAGAGCAGTACTCCCGTCCGTAGAAAATGATCTGCAAATGCAGCTTGTTCCATTTTTCTTTGGGGAACAGGCGTTTCAAATCCTTTTCGGTCTGCGCAACATTTTTGCCACTGGTCAGTCCCCAGCGCTGGGCCAGGCGGTGGATGTGGGTATCCACGGGAAATGCCGGATGCCCAAACGCCTGCGCCATCACAACACCAGCTGTTTTGTGGCCGACGCCGGGAAGGGTTTCCAGCGCGGCCATGTTTTCGGGAACCTGGCCGTGGTATTCGTTTACCAGTATTTCCGACAGGGTTTTGATCGCTTTCGATTTTTGTGGCGACAGGCCGCAGGGACGGATCACTTCGCGGATTTTCTCCACGGGCACTCTGGCCATGTCATAGGGGTTGTCCGCGAGCGCCCACAAGCCTGGGGTAATCTGGTTGACGCGTTCGTCGGTGCACTGGGCGGACAGCAGTACTGCCACCAGCAGCGAGTAGGCGTCGAAGTGATCCAGCGGTACGGGTGTTTCCGGGTACAGCTCTTCCAGCCGGTTGAGAATGAACGCAACACGCTCGGCTTTTAACAGGTTTTTCGGGGCGGATTGTACGGATTCGTTCATATCGGACTGTAACGATTAGCGACAAAAACTGCGGATACGCTTGGCGGCATCAACGCACTCTTCCAGGGTGGCGACCAGTGCCATGCGCACATAGTCTGCGCCGGGGTTTATCCCGCTGGCCTCGCGCGCAAGGAACGCACCGGGCAGGACGGTGATGTTTTGCTGCTGGAACAGCTCCCGGGCAAAGGTCTCGCCGTCGCCCACCCTCGGCCACAGGTAAAAGCTGGCTTCGGGTCGGCCGACATCCAGGCAGTCAGCGAGGATCTCGAGCACAGCGTCAAATTTCTGTCGGTAGAGTTCGCGATTCTGCTGCACATGCTGCTCGTCCTGCCAGGCGGCCATTGAGGCGAACTGGGTTGGCACCGGCATGGCGCAACCGTGGTAGGTGCGGTAGAGCAGGAATTTTTCCAGCAGGTCGGCATCGCCGGCGACAAAGCCCGAGCGCAGGCCGGGCAGGTTGGAGCGCTTCGACAGGCTGTGGAACACCACGCAGCGACGGAAGTCGTCGCGGCCCAGCTCCGCGCATGCCTGCAGCAGGCCAGCGGGCGGCGCGCTTTCGTCAAAATAGAGTTCGGAGTAGCACTCGTCCGAGGCAATGGTGAAATCGAATTTGTCGGCCAGCGCGATCAGTTGCTTGAGTTCTTCGATGTCCAGCAGTGCCCCGGTCGGATTGCCGGGGGTGCAGATATACAGCAGGTCACAGGCCTGCCAGATCGCATCGGGAACTGATGCAAAATCCGGTTTGAAGCCGGTCTCGGCGGTGCAGTTGATGAAGTGCGGGGTGGCACCGGCGAGCAGGGCTGCGCCTTCATATATCTGGTAGAAGGGGTTGGGCATCAGTACTTGCGCGCCGGGCGAAACCACAGCCTGGGCGAAGGCAAACAGGGCCTCGCGCGTGCCGTTTACCGGCAGCACCTGGCTGTCGGCGTCCACGGCCGACAATTTGAATCGTTGGCACAGCCAGTCGGCAATGGTCTCCCGCAACGGATCCAGCCCCTTGGTCATCGGGTAGGCGGCGAGCTTGTCGAGGTTCTCGATCAGTTCATCGCGCACGAACGCCGGTGGGGAGTGCTTGGGTTCGCCGATGGATAGCGCGATATGTGGCAGGTCTGCCGGTGCTTCCACGCCTGCTTTCAGTTTTGCCAGCTTGGCGAAGGGGTAGGGTTGGAGCTGCTGCAGGTAGGGATTCATGTGATTTTTTATGCCTGTCGTACTGACTTTCGTCGTGCTTCTACGAGTTATCTCACGCTGCCGGAAACATTGGTGCCGTGCGTGCCGCCCTCAGGGCTGGGGCGGCAGGGTTGCCTGATGGGCATCCAGTTCCTGGCAGATAGCTTGTTCCAGAATGTGGATCAGTTCGGGGTCGGTAAGCGGTTCATCGTTGCTGTCGGTGATATGGAAAATATCCTCGACGCGCTCCCCCAGTGTTGAAATTTTGGCATTGTGCAGGCGCAGGTCGTGACTGATAAAGATCCGCGCGATGCGGGCCAGCAAGCCGGGGCGATCCGCACTGATGATTTCCAAAGTGCTGTAGCTGTCTTCCGGCTCGGTCGAAATATGGGCCCGGCTCGGCAGGTGGAACATTTTCAGGCGGCGCGGTGTGCGGCGTTTGATGACCTTGGAGTAATCTTCGACCAGTTTCAGTTCTTTCTGCAGCGTGTTGCGGATCTGCTCCAGGCGCTGGGGTTCGTCCAGCAGGGGCTGGCCGGATTCGTCCAACACATAAAAGGTGTCGAGGGTGTAGCCGCCGGCCGAGCTGTACAGGCGCGCATCGTGAATGTTCAGGTTGAGCATGTCGAGGCCGGTTACCACCGCCGCAAACACATTCGGCCTGTCGGGTGTATATACGAACACCTCCGTTGCGCCGTCATGCTCGCCGGGGCCGGAATTGCGGGTGAGCACCAGGGTGTCGCCATTGGTGTCTCGTTCCGGGTCTTTGTGCAGCTGGTAAATGGCTGCGGTATGCCAGGTGACGTTGTCGGCACTTTCGCGCACGAAGTAGTCTTCCCCCATTTCTGACCAGATGTCTTCTACCGCATTGCTCGGCAGCCCCATGGCCCGCAGCATGTTGCGGGCCTGGGCCTGGGTTTCCTCGTAGATTTCATCGCGGTCGATCGGGTTTTCCAGACCGCGGCGCAGCGCGCGCTGGGTGTACTGGTAAAGCTGGCGCATCAGGCTGGCGCGCCAGCTGTTCCAGAGATCCGGGTTGGTGGCATTGATGTCGGCCACCGTCAGCGCATAGAGGTAATCCAGGTGTTCGCGGTCGCCGACTTCGGCGGCAAAGGCGTGCACCACCTCGGGGTCGGAGATGTCCTGCTTCTGCGAAACCGCACTCATCAAAAGGTGCTTTTCGACCAGCCAGCAGACCAGGCGGCGGTCCCGTGCGGACAGGTTGTGGCGGCGGCAGAACGCGTCGGCGTCGACAACACCCAGCTTGGAGTGATCGCCGCCACGGCCCTTGGCAATATCGTGGTAGAGGCCGGCGATATACAGCAGTTCGGGTTTGCGCATGCGCGACAGGATTTCCGCCGCGAGCGGGAATTTCTCCCAGGCGTCGTCGCCACGGAAGCTGCGCATGTTGCGCACCACCTGCAGGGTGTGGGCATCTACCGTATAAATGTGGAACAGGTCGTGCTGCATCTGCCCGGTTACGCGCCCGAATTCTGGCAGGTAGCGGCCGAGGATGCCGTAGCGGGTCATGCGCGTAAGCTGGGTGGACAGGCCCCTGGGGCTGCGCAACAGCTGCATGAACAGTCGCGCGTTGGCGGGGTCGGCCCTGAACTGGTCATCGATCAAGTGGCGGTGTTCGCGGATCAGGCGAATTGTGGATGCCCGCACGCCCTGGATTTCCGGGTTGTTGGCCATCAGCACAAAGATTTCCAGCAGGGCTGGTGGGTGCTCGATGAACGTGCGGGTGACGGCGGCTTCGATGGTGTTTCCGCGCAGCTGGAAGCGCTCGTTGATGGGCGTGACCGGCAGGTGGGTGCCGCGCTGCAGGATCACTTCATCCAGGAACTGCAGCAGGACGTCATTCAGTTCCCGCAGGGCCATAACCACGCGGTAGTAGGCGTGCATGAACTGTTCTACAGCGAGGTGGAAGTTGTTGTCCTTGTAGCCGAACTCTCTGGCCAGTTCCCGCTGATAATCGAACAGCAGGCGCTCTTCCGGGCGCCCCGCAAGCAGGTGCAGCCCGTAGCGCACGCGCCAGAGAAAGTCTTCTCCTGACTGGAGAATCGCGAATTCCTCTTCGGTAAAGAACCCCTTGCCCTGGAGCTGCTTCAGCGTGCGCACCTGGAAGTAACGCTTGGCGACCCAATTGATGGTTTGGATGTCGCGCAGTCCGCCCGGCGCATTCTTGATGTTTGGCTCGAGATTGTATTCGGCACTCTGCTGTTTGTTATGGCGCTCTTGCTGCTCTTCGTATTTGGCGGTGAAGAACGCTTCAGCCGGCCAGAACTTCTCCGGTGTCAACTGCTCATTGAGCGCCTCGCACAGGGCCGGGTTGCCGACGACGGTGCGGCACTCCATCAGGTTGGTGGCCACGGTGATGTCTTTTTCGGCCAGTTCGACACAGTGTTCGATGGTGCGAACTGAGTGCCCGATATCCAGTTTCAAGTCCCACAAAAACGCTACCAGCCGTTCGATATTATCGACCGTGGCATCGTCGGGCTTATCTTCGCTGAGGATGAGCAGGTCGATATCGGAGTGGGGGTGAAGTTCGCCGCGGCCGTAGCCGCCCACGGCCAGCAGGCTGATACTCTGCGGCCACGAGAACTGGTACCAGGCGTAATGCAGCAGGCAGTCGACAAACAGGGCGCGCTCATACACCAGGGTGCGCACGTCCTCGCCCTCACGGAAACGGCACGCCATATGGGTATTGGCGGCGCCGATGGCGTCCTTGAATATCTCCAGGGCGGGCTTGCCGGATTCGGCCAGCGCGCGGCGGAAGCGCGCCTGGTCGAAAAAGAACAGAGGCTTTTCGAAGTGCGGAATATGGGCCAGCTGCATGAATTCTATCTGCCTTACTTTCTCTCCAGCACCTGCCGGGCTGTAGAGAAACGGTTGCTCCTTCCCTGGCCGCGAATGGCCAAAATTGCGCGAAACTGCCGGTGAAACCCCGTCCGACGTTTAAAAAGATTCTTCCTTGCGCGCGGTGAAGACTTCTACACCGGTACTGGTCACCGCCATGGTGTGTTCCCATTGGGCGGAAAGGCGGCGGTCTACCGTCACAGCCGTCCAGCCGTCGCGCAGTACGCGGCTGCCGGGTTTGCCGGCATTGATCATGGGCTCGATGGTGAATGTCATGCCTTCCTCCAGCACCTGACCGGTACCTGGTTTCCCATAGTGGAGAACCTGGGGGTCTTCATGGAAGACATCGCCGATACCGTGGCCACAAAAATCCTTGACCACCGAGTAGTAGTTTTTCTCTGCGTGTTGCTGGATAACGTGGCCGATGTCGCCAAGGGTGGTTCCGGGACGCACGATTTCGATCGCCTTGTACAGGCACTCCTGGGTGACCTTGACCAGGCGTTCGGCGTGCGCGACGGGTTTGCCGACAAAATACATTTTGGAGGTGTCGCCATACCATCCGTCTTTGATCACGGTGACATCGATATTGATGATGTCGCCTTTTTTCAGGATCTTGGATTCAGACGGTATGCCGTGACAGATTACCTCGTTGACCGAGGTGCAGATGGATTTGGGGAAGCCGCGATAGCCGAGGCAGGCGGGAATAGCCTGCTGCACATTGACTATGTAGTCGTGGCATCGCTGATCAAGCTCTTCCGTGCTGACACCGGGTACGACGTATTCGCCGATCATTTCCAGCACTTCGGCGGCCAGGCGGCCGGCAACGCGCATTTTGGCGATCTGTTCCGGTGTTTTAACGGCTTGAGTCATGGAAAATCCTGATTTTGCTGCATCTGGGATAGAGAATGATCGCCCCGGACTGGCCGTCCAGCGATCTGAGGCGCGGTATTGTAGCGGAATTGGCGCTGGGCGGCATTATGCTGTTATAGGGTCGACAAAGTGACGATTGGGGCGCTAGTGGCGCCCGGGAAACTTCCAGCGCGGGGGGTAATGTGGTATAAAGCGCGCCGCTCCGGGTATAGCTCGGTGCGAAACCAAACTTTAGGGGTCTCGACCCCGAACAAACGCCGCACATGTACCGGCACATTCACCTGGGTGTCTTCTGGTTTCCCTGCCTGTGGGTAGAGGGGGTCAAAGGAGATTGGTGGATGGGGTGCATGGAGGATTAAACCCGGGGAGCTGGCGCCTACAGCGGTGTCCTCCCGATTTGAATATTGAGGTCTATTATGCCGCAAGTAAGCATGCGCGATATGCTGCAAGCTGGTGTCCACTTTGGTCACCAGACTCGCTACTGGAACCCGAAGATGGGTCAATACATCTTTGGTGCTCGCAACAAGATTCATATCATTAACCTGGAGCACACTGTTCCAGCGTTCAATGAAGCGCTGCAAATCATCAAGGGCATGGCTGCTCAGAAGAAGAAGGTTCTGTTTGTTGGTACCAAGCGTGCTGCACAGAAAGCGATCAAAGAGCAGGCAGAGCGCGCAGGCCAGCCGTACGTCAGCAACCGCTGGCTGGGTGGTATGCTCACCAACTACAAAACCATCCGTGCTTCCATCAAGCGTTTTCGCGACCTCGAAACCCAGTCTCAGGACGGTACTTTCGAGAAGCTGACCAAGAAAGAAGCCCTGATGCGCACTCGCACCATGGAGAAGCTTGAGCGTTCCATCGGTGGTATCAAGGAAATGGGTGGTCTGCCGGACGCACTGTTCGTGATCGACGTAGAGCACGAGCGTATTGCGATCCAGGAAGCCAACAAGCTTGGTATCCCTGTTATTGGTATCGTTGATACCAACAGCAGCCCCGAAGGCGTTGACTACGTAATCCCCGGTAACGACGACGCAATCCGCGCAATCAAGCTGTACACCACTGCCGTGGCTGATGCAGTTCTGGCGGGTGTTGCCGATGCTGGTGGCAGCGTAGCTCAAAACGAGTACGTTGAAGCCAACGACGATCAAGCTGCTGCGGAATAAACCGCAGGCTGCTAGCGGCGTAACACTGTGATGTTGCGCTGCAAGGAAAAGGGGCCTTGAATTTGGCCCCTTTTTTTCAAATACACCACAGAATTTGAGTCTGAACTCCGAGGATTGAATCATGGCGATTACCGCGTCAATGGTAAAAGAACTGCGTGAGCGCACTGGCCTGCCGATGATGGAGTGCAAGAAAGCACTGAGCGAAGCGGACGGCGACATCGAAAAAGCGATTGATGACCTGCGTAAGGCCTCAGGCCTGAAGGCAGCCAAAAAAGCGGGTCGTACTGCGGCTGACGGCGTTGTGGCGACCAAAGTTGCTGAAGATGGCAGCTACGGCGTACTGGTTGAAGTGAACTCTGAGACCGACTTCGTTGCCCGTGACGACAACTTCCTGGCATTCGTTGGCAAGGTAGTCGACAAGGCCTTCGCTGAGCGTCAGGAAGACGTGGCTGCTTTGATGGCTGGCGAACTGGAAGAAGCCCGTGAAGCGCTGGTACAGAAGATTGGTGAGAACATCGGCGTGCGCCGCATCCAGCTGGTTGAGGCGCCCAAAGTAGGTGCTTACGTTCACTCCAACAAGCGTATTGCGGTGCTGGTAGCACTGAGCGGTGCTGACGTGGAAACTGCGCGCGACATCGCGATGCACGTTGCTGCGGTAAATCCTCAGGTTGTTAAGCCTGAAGACATGTCTCCGGAAGTCGTCGAGAAAGAGAAAGAGATCATCAAGGCCCAGCCGGACATGGAAGGCAAGCCTGCCGAGATCGTCGAGAAGATGATGGGCGGCCGCATCAACAAGTTCCTGAAGGAAAACAGCCTTGTTGAACAGCCTTTCGTTAAGAACCCGGACGTGACCGTTGGTAAACTGGCCAAAGATGCTGGTGCCGACGTGCTCAGCTTCGTGCGTTTCGAAGTGGGTGAAGGTATCGAGAAAGAGGTGGTGGACTTTGCAGCAGAAGTTGCTGCTCAGGTTAAATCCAGCTCCTGATGCTTCCAAAACCGGCTGCCCTACGGGTGGCCGGCTCAGCGGGGTGCTCCCGGTGTGTTCTGTTGAATGCTGCCGGGGCACCCCGCTGTGGTATCTGGCCTATAGGTCAGAGTTTTCTGTATATAGTTTGATCAATTGGGCCGGTGATTGGCCGAATATACAGTTAAGTAGCTTGCCGGATAGGTAAAGCGCCGAATTTGTTGTAATGTTCGGCGGGCGTGACCAATTGGTTGGTTTCGTCTCAACACAGAATTTAGCCCGTTACAGTTGAGGAACAAAGGATGCCTGGTATTAAAGACCGCAAGTACAAGAGAATCCTGTTAAAGCTCAGCGGAGAGGAGCTGATGGGCGAGCAGGGGTTTGGTATCAGCCCCAAGGTGCTGGACAAGATGGCACTGGAAATCGGCCAGTTGGTCGGTATCGGTGTGCAGGTCGGCCTGGTGGTCGGCGGCGGCAACCTGTTTCGGGGTGCGGCACTGAACGCTGCGGGCCTGGACCGTGTAACTGGTGACCACATGGGTATGTTGGCCACAGTGATGAACGCCCTGGCTCTGCGCGATGCCCTTGAACGCTCGAATATTTCTTCCCGGGTGATGTCGGCAATTCAGATGAGCGGTATTGTCGACCACTATGACCGTCGTGCCGCTATCCGCTATCTGGAGCGGGGCGAGGTTCTGATTTTTGCTGCGGGTACCGGCAACCCGTTCTTTACCACCGACTCGGCAGCGTGCCTGCGCGGCATTGAGATCGAGGCGGAGCTGGTATTGAAAGCCACCAAAGTGGATGGCGTTTACTCTGCCGATCCGGTGTTGGTGCCGGATGCGACCCGCTACGACCGCCTCACCTACGATGAGGTGCTCGATAAAAAGCTCGGGGTAATGGATTTAACTGCAATCTGCCTGTGCCGTGAACAAAATCTGCCTGTGCGTGTATTCCGCATGGACAAGACCGGCGCTCTGCTCAATATCGTTGTGGGTGGAGAAGAGGGCACACTAATTGAAGAGGACGTGAATCAGTGATTGACGATATCAAGAAAGCAGCGGAAGGGCGGATGAAAAAAGCTCTGGAAGCGCTGGGAACCAATTTCAACAAAATTCGTACGGGTCGTGCTCACCCGAGCATTCTCGATGGTATTCAGGTGTCTTACTACGGTACCGATACCCCGCTTTCCCAGGTGGCCAATGTCACCGTTGAGGATGCGCGTACCCTGTCTGTCTCCCCGTGGGAGAAGAACCTGGTTCCGGACATCGAAAAAGCAATCATGAAATCCGACCTGGGCCTGAATCCAAGCACCACCGGTGGACTGATCCGTATCCCGATGCCGATGCTGACCGAAGAAACTCGCAAGAATTTCATCAAGCAGGCCAAGAGTGAAGCGGAAGGTGCGCGGGTGTCCATTCGCAACAACCGTCGCGATGCGCTGGCGGAGGTTAAGGCGCTGGTGAAGGACAAGGAGATCTCCGAGGACGACGAGCGTCGTGCGGCAGATGATATCCAGAAGCTGACTGATAAGTACGTTGCTGAAGTTGAAAAAGCGCTGGCGGCGAAAGAAAAGGATTTGATGGAAATCTGATGAGTGGTGGCGGTACCGGTGTGATGGATCATGAGTTTCAGGGGCCTCGCCATATTGCCATCATCATGGATGGCAATGGCCGCTGGGCTGCCCGCAAAGGGCTTCCGCCGTCGTCTGGACATAAGGCCGGGGTGGAGCGCATTCGCGATCTGATCGAGGCCTGCAAAAAGCGTCATGTAGAAGTGCTGACGCTTTTTGCATTTTCCAGTGAAAATTGGCAGCGCCCCCCGAAAGAGGTGGAGCTGCTAATGAGCCTGTTCCTCTCTTATCTGCGCAAAGAGGCGCGGAAGATGCAGGAGCAGGGCGTTCGCTTGAGAGTGATTGGACGTCGGGATCGATTTTCCTCCCGGCTCCAACGCGCCATTGTTGAAGCCGAAGAAATCACCAAAGATGGCGTTAGCGGTACCCTGGTGATTGCGGCAGATTATGGTGGCCAGTGGGATATCGCGCAGGCTGCAAAGGCATTGGCGGAAGAAGTTGCGGCAGGCAAGCGCGCCCCGGGCTCTATTAATGAGGAAGCGCTGGCGCAGCATATGCAGCTGGCAGACCTGCCGTCGGTTGATTTGATGATTCGCTCCAGTGGTGAGCAGCGGATTAGTAATTTTATGTTGTGGCAGTGCGCTTACAGTGAATTTTATTTTACTGACACACTGTGGCCGGATTTTGATGAGGCAGAGCTGGACTTGGCGCTGGAAGCCTACCGCCTGCGTGACCGCCGCTTTGGTGGGCGCAACCAGACTGGCCTTGAAGTGCGTGCTTGATCGCGGCGAGAGACAAAGAAGAAGGGTTTAACGGTGCTAAAACAAAGAATAATTACCGCGCTGGTGTTGGTCGCTCTATTTCTGGGGCTGCTCTTCCTCGCACCAATCCAGTGGTTTGCGATCGTGGTCGCTGGGGTGATTCTCCTCGGTGGTTGGGAATGGGCAAACCTCTCCAATCTTAATCGCGCGCTGCGCTTTGTCTTCCTGGCGGCCCTTGGTGGCACGCTGGTATTTGCTGCTCAGTACGTGTTTGATATGGATTTCTCCAGCCCGGACACCGGGCGTGCCCGCCAGATTCTCGCTGTTGCCTGCGGCTGGTGGGCGCTGGCATTTCTGTGGGTGCAGGGGTATCCAGCCAGCGCCATGCTGTGGGGCAATCGCTGGGCGCGGGGTTTGATCGGTCTGGTCGTGTTGATGCCAGCCTGGCTGTCTGTCGTTATTCTGCGCGGGCAGGAGCACGGTGCCTGGCTTGTGCTGTTTGTTGTTGCCGTGGTCGTGGCTGCGGATGTTGGGGCTTATTTCGTTGGTCGTAAGTACGGCAAGCACAAGCTCGCGCGTGAAGTTAGCCCAGGGAAGTCCTGGGAGGGCTTTTTTGGTGGGCTTGCCGCCTGTCTGGTTTTGGCACTCTCCGTGTCCTATGCGTTCGAGCTGCCGCTAAAAAACACGCTGCTGTTCAGCTTTGGTGTGCTGGTTACCGCTCTGGCGTCCGTTATTGGTGACCTGGTTGAGAGTATGTTCAAGCGTCATCGCGGGATTAAAGACAGTAGCCGTATTCTTCCCGGTCACGGCGGTATCCTTGATCGCCTTGACAGTCTCACTGCGGCGCTGCCGGTATTCACAATGGCGGCGCTTGCCAGCGAGCTGCCGAAATACCTGTAAGGGTATTGAATGAACTTGTTTAGTTGATGATCGATCTCCCGGGGATATTGCTCCGCGGAGGTCGAAGAGGTAGTCATTTCCATGCAATTCCCCGCTGTGCAACAGGTTTGCGTTCTCGGATCCACAGGTTCTATCGGTGTCAGCACTCTGGATGTGCTGGCCCGCCATCCAGCACAGTATTCGGTGTTCGCGCTAACTGCCCGTGAGCGGGTTGCGGAGCTTGCAGAACAATGCCGTCAATTTAACCCGCGCTATGCTGTGGTTTTGGATGAAGGCAAGGCTGCGGAGCTGCAGCGCGAGTTGGCCGCTGCAGGCCTGGCCACTGAAGTGCTCTGCGGGGTTGCGGGTCTCTGCCAGGTCGCCAGCGCGGGCGAGGTGGATGTGGTTATGGCGGCGATTGTCGGTGCCGCTGGGTTGCGCCCGACGCTGGCGGCGGTCAACGCCGGGAAAAAGGTGCTGCTGGCCAACAAGGAGTCTCTGGTGATGGCTGGGCCACTGTTCATGGAGGCGCTGGCACAGAGCAGCGCGCAGCTGCTTCCCATAGACAGTGAGCACAACGCGATTTTTCAGTGCCTGCCATACCCCTGTGGAAGCCTTGCGGAGGCCGGGGTGGCGAAAATTTTGCTGACTGGATCTGGTGGTCCTTTCCGCGAGCGCGATATTGAAGATTTGAGCGATGTAACGCCGGATGAAGCCTGCGCGCATCCCAACTGGTCCATGGGGCGAAAAATTTCCGTGGACTCCGCCACCATGATGAACAAGGGCCTTGAGTTTATTGAGGCTTGCTACCTGTTCCACGCCTCGCCCCAAGATATCGATGTGGTCGTCCATCCGCAGAGCATTATCCACTCAATGGTGCAATATCGTGACGGGTCATTGCTGGCCCAGATGGGGAACCCGGATATGCGCACGCCCATTGCCCATGCGCTGGCCTTCCCTGAGCGTATTGATAGCGGTGTGCCGGCGCTGGATTTGGTTGCACAGGGGCGACTCGATTTCGAAGCGCCGGATGAGGTGCGTTTTCCCTGCCTTAGGTTGGCGCGGGAAGCAATTTTAGCGGGGGGCAGCGCGCCAACCGTGCTGAATGCAGCGAATGAAGTGGCGGTCGAAGCGTTTCTCGATGGTCGCCTGGCATTCACCGCGATTCCTCAGGTGATTGAGGAAGTGATGAATTCCATTGATGTGGTTGAACTGACGGGCCTG
Organism: Microbulbifer weihaiensis; assembly: GCF_048323715.1. NCBI lineage: Bacteria > Pseudomonadati > Pseudomonadota > Gammaproteobacteria > Cellvibrionales > Microbulbiferaceae > Microbulbifer > Microbulbifer weihaiensis. The sequence continues at coordinate 144,846 of NZ_JBLWFL010000004.1, read as the reverse complement.
AATGCAGTCGAACTGGCAGACCGGAACGCTCGCCAGCTGGCACATGAGACCCTGAATAGTCTGCACGAAGCAGGTGCAGGCAGCGACGAAACCCCCGAATTGAGATCAATGTAAACTGTACTCATGTTAGATCTACTTCAGACCATTCTCTGGGCCCTCGTGGCACTCGGCGTGCTGGTAAGCATTCACGAGTTTGGCCACTTTCTGGTGGCCCGGCTTTGCGGTGTCAAGGTGCTACGTTTCTCCGTGGGTTTCGGCCGCAGGCTCATTTCCTGGTACGACAGCCGTGGGACAGAATTCACGGTTTCCGTGATTCCTCTTGGTGGTTACGTCAAGATGCTCGACGAACGGGAGGGGCCGGTGGCTCCGCAAGAGCTCGATCAGGCCTTCAATCGCAAGAGTGTCTGGGCGCGTATGGCGATTGCGGCCGCCGGCCCGGCGGCTAACTTCCTGCTGGCCATTGCGCTTTTTTGGGGGGTGTTCCTTGGTGGAACCTCGGGTGCCGTCCCCGTAGTCAGCGAAGTGGAGGCGGGGAGTCTTGCGGCATACGCAGGCCTGGAGCCCGGGCAGGAGATCCTGTCGGTTGACGACCAGCCCACGCCGACCTGGCAGGCACTGAACTGGCAGCTTGCGCGCCGTCTGGGAGACACCGGTGAGCTCAAGTTCACGGTGCGCTACCCGAACTCCGAGCTGGAATACCACATGTATGCCGATCTCGACCGCTGGTTGGCGGGCCGGGAAGTGCCGGATCCCCTGGCTGAGATAGGTCTCAAGCTGTGGGTGCCCGAGCCCAGGATGGAGCTCGCCCTGGTGACTGAGGGCAGTCCGGCAGAGGAGGCAGGCCTCGCGGTGGGTGATGAGATCGTCTCTACCGATGGCCAGGACTTCAATAGCTGGGATGCGTGGACAAGCTATGTGCGGCGCCATGCGGGGGAGCAGATCGATGTTGGAATCGTCCGGGACGGCAAGCAGCTTGTGCTTCCCGTGGTTCCGCAAAGCGTGACTCTCGAAGATGGTGAAGAAATTGGCCGTATCGGTGTGGCGCCAGTGGGCACCTCCTGGCCACAGGAGATGGTGCGAACCTATCACTACGGTGTTGGTGCGGCTCTCAGCAAGGGGCTTGAGGAAACCTGGACCAAAACGGTCTTTACTCTCGAAAGTTTGAAGAAGTTGCTGTTCGGGCAGCTCTCTACCAAGAACTTGAGTGGGCCAATCACCATTGCTAAAGTGGCCGGCACTTCGGCTGATGCGGGCTGGCAGTCTTTTTTGTCGCTGTTAGCTTTGCTCAGTATCAGTCTTGGCGTGCTCAACCTGCTGCCAATCCCTGTGCTCGATGGTGGTCACCTTCTCTACTACGGTATTGAGGCCGTCAAGGGTTCGCCGGTGTCAGAGAGGGTTCAGATCATTGGGCTGAAGGTAGGTATGGCAATGGTGCTGGGTATCATGGCGCTGGCGTTGTACAACGATATTTTGCGGCTGTAGGCACGTTTTTGCAGCTCTGTATTTGATCGGGCATCAGTGCCCGACTGGAATCGCGAATAAAAACTCGGAATTAGTAGATGAAAGACTTCCTGAAAGCGGCTTCGCTTGGCCTGGCTTTGCCGGTTTCCGCCTTTGCCCAGTCGTTTGTAGTTAACGACATTCGTGTTGAGGGCTTGCAGCGGGTCTCTGCCGGTAGCGTATTTGCGGCACTGCCTGTACGGGTTGGGGACCAGATCGAAAGCCTGGAAATCCAGAGCGCGACGCGCGCACTGTTTCGTACTGGTTACTTTCAGGATATCCAGATAGGGCGTGAGAACGGCGTTCTGGTTATTACAGTGCGCGAGCGCCCGGCAATTTCGAAAATCGAAATTACCGGTAACAAGGCGATCAAGACGGAAGATCTCCTCAAGGGCATGAATGACAATGGCCTGGCAGAGGGGCAGATCTTCAAGCGGGCGACTCTGGAAGGCCTGGCGCAAGAATTGCAGCGCCAGTATGTGGCTCAGGGTCGCTATGGCGCGAGTGTGAAGACTGAAGTAAAGGAATTGCCGCGCAACCAGGTTGAGCTGAAAGTCATTGTGGATGAGGGCTCGGTTGCTGCGATCAAACACATCAATATCGTGGGTAACTCGGTCTTTTCCGATGATGAACTCGCGGAAATTTTCGAATTGCAAACAACCGGCTGGTTGTCCTGGTTGAACAGCGATGACAAGTACTCTCGCGAAAAGCTGACCGGTGACCTTGAACGCCTGGAATCCTATTACCTGGATCGCGGCTACCTCGAATTCAAGATCGACTCTACCCAGGTCTCTCTCAGCCCTGATAAGCAAAGCGTTTTTATCACCATCAACATCAGTGAAGGCGATGTTTACACTGTCTCTGATGTCGAGCTGGCAGGCGACCCCGTGGTGCCTGAGGAGGAGGTGCGTCGCCTGCTTTTGGTGAGGGAAGGGCAGACTTTCTCGCAGGTGCTGATGACGACAACCTCGGATTACATTACCAAGCGCCTCGGTAATGAGGGTTACACCTTTGCGGAAGTGAACGGTATCCCCGAGGCTAATGAAGAAGACAAGACCGTAAAAGTCACTTTCTTTATTGACCCGGGCAAGCGTGCCTATGTGCGCCGGGTTAATTTCCGTGGCAATACCCGTACTTCCGACGATGTTTTGCGCCGCGAGATGCGCCAGATGGAGTCCGCCTCGGCGTCGTCCGCGCGTATCGAACAGTCCAAGGTTCGCCTTGAGCGCCTTGGTTATTTTAAAGAAGTACAGGTGGAAACCACCGAGGTGCCGGGGACTTCTGACCAGATCGATGTGGAGTACACCGTCGAAGAGCAGCCCTCCGGTACCATCGGAGGCACGGTGGGTTATGCGCAGGGCAGTGGTCTGGTTCTGGGTGCAAACGTTCAGGAAAATAACTGGCTGGGTACCGGCAAATCCGTTGGTTTTGCCATCAATACTTCCCGGTACCAGTCGGTGGCCAATTTCTCATACACCGATCCTTACTTCACCCCGGATGGTGTGAGTCGCGGCTTCAATGTGTTTTACCAGGAGCGCGACTATTCCGAGATCAACCTGTCCAGCTATAACACCACAACTTACGGTGCTGGCGTCAGTTTCGGATACCCAATTTCCGAAATTTCCCGTGTTGGATTGAACCTGGGTTTCAATCACCTCGAATTGAGTACCCATAGCAGCTCCGTGCAGGAAATCAAAGCAAGTCCGAGGCCGATTGCCGGTGTCGATGGTGTTGTGTCGCTCGATGATGTGACTGAGATCAGAACTGATCTGAGCGAAGCGGTGGAGGCCGGCAGCAGCCTCGATTTCAGTGAGCCGGTCGCCCCGGAGTTACTGGATACCGATTTTAACGGGTTCGTCGATCTGTACGGTGATGAATTTGATACCTGGTCTGTAACGACTTCGTATGCCCGCTCAACATTGAACCGCGGAATTCTTGCGACGCGAGGCGCTTCCCAGCGTGCTTCGGTTGAAATTGCGCTGCCGGGTGGTGATCTCGAGTACTACAAGTTTATTTACACCGGTCAGTATTTCCGGCCGCTGACGAAAGACCTGACGTTGCGCCTGCGTACCCGACTGGGTTACGCCGATGGTTATGGTGACACCGAGCAGATGCCATTTTTCGAGAATTTCTACGGCGGTGGTTTCGGCTCTGTGCGCGGGTTTGAGCGAAACTCCCTTGGCCCCCGTTCTACTCCGGCAGAGGCCTATGATCTGGTGAGCTGTGCGGTTGCCGACGGCGTTTACTCCAAGACGTGTTACGTGCTTGACCCTTCCACCGGCCAGTTGGTAAGCGATCCGGTGACCGCTCGAAGACCGGATCCGTTCGGAGGCAATATTCTTATTGAAGGCAGCGCGGAAGTGATTTTCCCGATTCCGTTTGTAAAGGATCAGCGCTCCATGCAGTCCGCGTTCTTTATCGATGCGGGTAATGTTTTCAGTACCAGCTGTGGCTTTTCACAGCTCAACTGTTACGATGTCGACGCCGAACACGTCAATGTTTCCGCAGGGGTTGGCTTGACCTGGATCACCGGATTCGGCCCGTTGACCTTTAGCCTTGCGAAGGCCTTGCGTGAAAACGAAGATGACGAAATTGAAGTGTTCCAGTTCTCTCTGGGCAACAGCTTCTAAGTTCAGATCTGATTGATTAGCGATTGCGATCGTTTGGGGTATGGGCAGTTATTGCTGTCTCTTAAAATAAAACTGGTTGCGGATTCAATCTGCAACCGTCAGAAATACGGAGAATTAACGTGTTCAAATCAGTAAAAATGACCGCAGTTCTGTTCGCGGGCCTGATGTTTTCCGGTATGGCTTTGGCGCAGACCAAAGTGGCCGTGGTGAATTTCCAGGCTGCGATCATGAGCACTGAAGTGGCCAAATCCAAAATCAACGCGTTGAAGACCAGCTCGGAATACTCACAGCTTCAGAGCAGTGCGGAAGGTATTCAGGCGGAAATGCAAAAGATGGCGGATGATGCCAAGAAAAATGGCGTTACCTGGTCCGATGAAAAGAAGGCGGAACAGCAGCGCAAGATGAACTTCAAGCGCTCTGACCTTGAAACCGCAGTGAAAAAATTGCGTGCTATGGAGGCTCAGGCTGTCCAGGAAATCCAGAAATCCATGGTGCCGAAGGCAAAGACAGCGATGGAAGATGTGATCAAGGAGCAGAAACTGGATCTGGTACTGGATGCTAATGCCGCGGTATTTGCTGGCCCCAATACTGACCTCACTGCAGAGGTTGTTAAACGCATGAACGCTGCCAAGTAAGCAGCGGACGTCTACCGGAATAGTTATCCTTCATGAGCGAGCAGCCAACACTGGCGCTGTTGGCTGAAAGGCTGGGCGCAGAATTGCGCCTGGCCCCAAACGCCAGCGCCAATCAGGTAGTTACCGGTCTCAACACCCTTCAGGATGCGGATGCAAGCCAGGTAAGCTTTCTGGCAAGTGCCAATTACCGCCGTTTCCTCAGTGCGACACGCGCCTGTGCTGTACTGGTTACTGAAGAGTTGGCAGAGGCTTGCCCGGTTAGTGCACTGGTGGTAGGTAATCCCTATCTGGCATTTGCCGAAGCCACTGCGATTTTTGATTCCACCCCTCAATACGCGCCTGGTATCGAAGCATCGGCCAGTGTGCATCCCTCCGCAGACGTGCACCCAAGCGCTTATATTGGTTCGGGTGCCGTTATTGAGGCGCATGCACGGGTCGGCGAAGATGCCATTATCGGTGCCAACTGCGTGGTTGGCGTGGGCAGCGAAATCGGAGCGCGCACGCGTTTATATCCGAGTGTCGTCGTCTACCACGGTTGCTCGATTGGCGCGGACTGTATTGTCCACAGCCATACCGTAATCGGTGCGGATGGCTTTGGGTTTGCGCCTCACCAGAAAAAGTGGATTAAAATCCACCAGCTGGGTGGGGTGGAAATTGGTGATGACGTGGAAATCGGAGCCTGCACCTGCATTGACCGGGGTGCGCTCGGGAACACCGTGATTGGCCGCGGTGTTAAGATCGACAACATGGTGCAAATCGCGCACAATGTCCGAATTGGTGACTACTCGGCCATGGCCGCTTGCTCAGCGGTCGCCGGCAGCGCTGTGATCGGCAAGCACTGCACGATAGCGGGTGGTGCGGGTATCGTCGGGCACATTACCATCGCGGACTTCAGTCACGTAACGGCAAGAACGCTGGTGACCAAATCCATCGATGAAGCCGGGTCATACTCAAGTGGTACGCCTTTTTCCGACAGTCGATCATGGCGACGAAATGCCGTCAGATTTGGTCAGTTGGATCAAATGTCACGCCGTATCCGCGAGCTTGAACGACAGATACAGGGTGAATCCTCCGGTGACGATGATTCTTGATTCATTACCGGGCAGTTCAAACAGTTTAATTGGTTTTTTTCGGGGCGTTCGACGCCCCGAAGTGGTTTCTGGGGACAATTCGTCATGATGGACGTTCGGGAAATTCGTCAGTACCTTCCGCACCGCTATCCTTTCCTGTTGGTGGATCGCGTAGTGGAGCTGGAAGAAGGCAAATGGATCAAGGGGTTTAAGAACATCTCTGTGAATGAAGAGGTGTTCAATGGGCACTTCCCGGAAATGCCTATTTTCCCTGGCGTTATGATCGTGGAAGCATTGGCCCAGGTTTCCGGTATTCTCGGCTTCAAAACCCTGGGGCAGAAGCCGGAAGACGGCTATCTCTACCTCTTTGCCGGTATCGATAACGTGCGTTTCAAGCGACAGGTAGTTCCTGGAGACCGTCTGCAGCTTGAGTCGGAAGTGGTTTCCGAGCGCCGTGGTATTTGGAAGTTTGCCGGTAAGGCGAGCGTTGACGGGGAGTTGGCCGCATCTGCAGATATTCTCTGCGCGGTGAAAAAAATCTGAACCGGATTCCCGGCGTAGCTGATCGTTAAGCCCTGAATCGGGAGTAAAGGACCTGCGCCGGAACCTATGCTCGGCGAGGAGAAAGTTACAGAATGCAAACCAATATTCACCCAACCGCAATCGTCGACCCATCGGCGAAAATTGGTGAAGGGGTGCAAATCGGGCCATATTCGGTGGTCGGGCCGGACGTCGAGATCGGTGATGGCTGCGAGGTCGCGTCACACGTTGTTCTCAGTGGCCCCACCAAGCTCGGCAAAAATAACCGGATCTATCAGTTTGCGACGGTAGGTCAGGATACCCCCGATAAGAAATACAGTGGTGAACCCACGACATTGGTTATCGGTGATGACAACGTCATTCGCGAAGGTGTCACCATCCATCGCGGTACCGTGCAGGATCGTGGTGAAACAACGATCGGCGATGGGAATCTGCTGATGGCCTATGCGCACATCGGTCACGATAGTGTCATTGGGAACAACACGATTCTGGTGAATAACGTTGCGCTGGCTGGCCACGTCATTGTCAGGGACTGGGCCATCCTGAGTGGCTATACCCTGGTGCACCAGCACTGCACGATTGGTGAGCATGCGTTTACCGGGATGGGTGCAGGTATTGGGAAGGATGTGCCCGCTTATGTGATGGTTGCCGGAAACCCTGCAGAAGCCAAGACAATCAATGCGGAAGGCTTGCGCCGCCGCGGATTCAGCCGCGAAGATATTGCACTGATCAATAAGGCCTATAAAGTCGTGTACCGACGCGGCCTGACTACAGATGAGGCGCTTGAGTCGCTTGCGGAATTGCGCCAGCAGTCCGCAGTGATCCAGCCCTGGATTGATTCATTGACATCATCTGCACGCGGTATTGTTCGCTGAGGTACTTTTGTGGCGAATAGCAAGGCAACCCTGCGAGTGGGTATGCTCGCAGGGGAGGCGTCTGGGGATATTCTCGGTGCGGGGCTGATTGCTGCACTGCAAAAGCGGTATGCGCAGGTTGAGGTGGTCGGCATAGCCGGGCCAAGGATGCAGGCGCTGGGTGCCGAGTCCCTGTTCCCTATGGAGCGGCTGTCGGTGATGGGGCTGGTGGAGCCCCTTAAGCGATTGCCGGAGCTGCTGAAGATTCGGCGCACACTTCGCCAATATTTTATTCAGGATCCTCCCGACGTCTTTATCGGTATCGACTCCCCGGATTTCAATCTGGGGTTGGAGGAATCGCTGCGCTCTGCAGGTATTCCTACCGTCCATTATGTCAGTCCGTCGGTCTGGGCCTGGCGGCGCGGGCGCATCAAGAAAATTGCGCGCGCGGTGGATCATATTCTTACACTGTTGCCATTTGAGGCGGACTTTTATCGCGAACATGCGGTGCCCGTCACTTTCGTGGGGCATCCGCTGGCTGACGATATACCGCTGGATGTGGATGTGGCTGCAGCGCGCAAAAAGCTGGGCTTCTCTAGCGACGATCAGGTAGTCGCTCTGCTGCCCGGTAGCCGTGGTGGTGAGGTGCGTTTACTCGGGCCGCTGTTTTTACAGGCTGCCAAGTGGTGTCATCAGCGTCGCCCTGAATTGAAATTTGTATTGCCTGCCGCCAGCGCTGACCGCCGGCAGCAGCTCGAGGCGCAGATTGCGGAAGCGCCGGGTTGTGCGGACTTGCCGCTGACGCTGTTGGATGGCGATTCCCAAACAGCGCTGGCCGCCGCCGATACGGTGTTGATCGCCTCTGGCACCGCGACACTGGAAACCATGTTGATGGGCAAACCGATGGTGGTTGCCTATAAGATGGCGGCGCTTTCGTACGCAATATTTTCCCGCATGTTGCATACCCCATGGGTGTCATTGCCAAACCTCCTGGCACAGCGAGAGTTGGTGCCTGAAATTCTGCAGAATGACGCGACACCTGAGGCATTAGGGGCGGCGATACTTCAGTATTTTGATGATCCGTTACTGCAAGATCAGTTGCGGCGGGAGTTTGGTGAGTTGCATCAGCAGCTGCGTCGCGATGCGTCTGAGCGGGCTGCTGAATCCGTTTGCAGGCTGCTTGCATCGCGCGAGGCGTCTTAAGGCGCCTCGATTTTTCCCAACGAATTTAGTCATTTCCTTCCCATGAGTAACAAGAAGTCTCTTCCTCCCTATGTTTGTTCCTATGTCGGCGACCTGCTTGCCGGTGTCGACGAGGTGGGGCGCGGGCCACTGGCAGGTGATGTTGTTGCCGCTGCCGTGATTCTCGATCCGCGTCACCCTGTCGAGGGGCTTGCGGATTCAAAAAAGCTCAGTGAGAAAAAGCGCGATTTATTGTTCGACGAAATCCGCGAGAAGGCGCTTAGTTTCGCGATTGCGCGCGCGACGGTTGAGGAAATTGACCAGTTGAATATTTTGCAGGCGAGTTTGCTGGCCATGCGGCGGGCAGTGGAGCAGCTGGCCGTGCAGCCGGAATTTGTACTGGTGGATGGTAATCGCAAGCCTGTTTGGGGTTACGACTGTGATACTGTGGTGAAGGGAGATGACCGGGTTGCAGCGATTGCGGCGGCATCGATTCTGGCCAAGGTCACGCGTGATCGCGAAATGACCCTGCTCGATCAGTGTTACCCGGGCTACGGACTCGCCGGCCACAAAGGCTACCCGACCAAATTGCATATGGAGGCCCTTGAGCGCCTCGGCCCAAGCCCAATACATCGGCGCAGCTTTGGGCCGGTCAGGCGGCAGCTGGAATTGCTGTAACTTCTAAAACTGTATGGGCGGCATTTAGCCGCCCATTTTTTTTACGCGGGCACTGGTGATCATCTTGTCCGAGACTTCCATGATTTCAATCAGGTAGGTCTGCAGGTACAGGCTGATATTGCCTTCCGGGATGCTCTCCAGGTGTTCCATGATCAGGCCGTTCAGGGTTTTGGGCCCGTCGGTCGGCAACTCCCAGTGCAGGGTTCTGTTGATGTCCCGGATCGATGTGCCGCCGTCAATGAGATACCAGCCATCCTCCTGGGCAACGATTTCCTCGTCATCGCTGGGGACCGGGCTGGCCGTAAAATCACCGACAATCTCTTCCAGCAGGTCTTCCAGGGTGACGATACCCATCACTTCGCCGTACTCGTCCACGACGAGTCCCATGCGGCGCTTTTTCTGCTGAAAGTTCATCAGCAGCGTAGGTAGTGGGGTCGCTTCCGGTACGAAGTAGGGTTCGTTCAGGTGCGTCTTGAGAGTCTCTGCAGTGAGCTTCTCGGGGCCATCGCGCAGGATTTGTGCTGCGCGACGCAGGTGCAGGATGCCGACGACATTATTAATGTCACCGCGGTATACCGGCAGTCGCGTAAAGCTGCTTTCTGCCAGTTGCGCGAGTATTTCCTCTGCCGTGTTGTCCAGGTCGACGCCCACCACTTCATTGCGTGGGATCATGATGTCTTCGACTGTAGCCTGATCGAGGTCCAGTACGTTGAGCAGCATGCCCTTGTGCTTTGTAGGGAGCAGGGCGCCGGATTCGAATACGACCGTCCTGAGTTCCTCGGGCGCGAGGTGTTCCGCTTCTGATTCCTTGCCTGCCTCGACACCGACAAGGCGCGCGAGTGCGTTGGAGATGCTTCCCACAAACCACACGAAGGGGGACAGCAGCCACAGCAATGGTTTCAGTAGCCAGCTTGCAGGAAAGGCGACTTTTTCCGGATGAAGTGCGGCGATGGTTTTCGGTGTGACTTCGGCGAAAATCAGTACCACCAGAGTGAGGGCTGCGGTCGCGTACCAGACGCCGGCCTCGCCGTAGAGCCGGGTAAACACGGCGCCGGCAATGACAGAAGCAAGGATATTGACGAGGTTGTTGCCGATAAGAATGGCGCCGATCAGTCTATCCGGGCGCGATAGAAGCTCCATCGAGCGCTTGGCGCCGCGGTGACCGCTTTTCGCCTGGTGCCGCAGGCGATAGCGATTCAGCGCCATCATGCTGGTTTCGGAGCTGGAGAAAAAAGCGGAAATGACTATCAGCAGGCCTATCAGTGCAAACAATAGGCCGGGAGGTATCTCGTTCAAGGGGGAACTCTTTTTATGGGAATAGGGCGATATTGGAACAGATTGTTCCGGCTCGCAAGTTCGGGTCGGTCAGCCTCGGTGCAAAATGACTTCCAGCGCGAGTTTACTGCCAAAAAACGCCAGCATCAGCACTGAGAACGCGCTTAGGGTCCAGCGAACAGCGGTGTTGCCGCGCCAGCCCTTCTTCCAGTGTCCCCACAGCAGGATGCTGTACAGAATCCAGGCCAGGATGGACAGGGCTGTTTTGTGCACCAGGTGCTGGGCGAACATGTCTTCCATGAACAGTGCGCCGGTGATGAGTGCTGCTGTGAGTAGCAGTTGACCGAATGCGATCAGGCCGAAAAGCAGGCTTTCCATCGTCTGTAGCGGGGGGAGAAAGCGGCTGGCGCCCGACGGTCGGTGATTGTGGAGCTGCTGATTGAGCCAATACAGGTACAGGGCTTGCAGTGTGGCCAGCGTCAACATGGAGTAGGCTGATATGGACAGCAGGGCGTGCGCTGCGATGCCTGGTGATATCTGCTGGCGTGGTGGCACGCCGCCCCAGGAGTGCACTGCGGCGAGTTCGGCCAGGGCTGCGAGCGGAGTCGCGGCGAGTATCAGCAGGGTCAGCTGGTGCCGCCGGGAAAGAACCAGAAGCAGCAGCATGACGGACCAGGCAATGAGAGACAGCATGGCTGAAAGGTCAAAGCGAAACCCTGACTCGGCCGTCAGGATATGCCGGAGTGAGATGGCGTGTGCTACGAGCGCACAGGTGAGAAGTCCCAGGAGCAGTGACTTGCCGGGCTGGTGTTGGCGAACAAGTGCCGTAGCCGCTACGCCTGTAGTAACTATGTAAAGTGCTATTGCCGTCCAGTGGGCGAGACCCGCCATCGAATCTTCCGTCAATTATTTTCGTGGCGGGGAGTTTGTCACAGCGCGCCGGCGCTGGAAAGGGCAGGCGCTGCTGGATGGGCACTTTAGCGCGTGGATGTATATAATCCGCGCCCGACAAACGCGCCCTGCTGGGATATACTGCCGCGTTTTCCGGGCCGGGTGCCCGCTGCCAGCCAAAATTGCGATTGAGAAGGTGATATGTTCGACAACCTGAGCGACCGTTTATCGTCAGCTTTAAAAAAGGTTACGGGTAAGGCGCGTCTGACGGACGACAATATCCGCGATACGCTGCGTGAAGTGCGCAAAGCATTGCTTGAGGCGGATGTGGCATTGCCTGTCGTCAAGGCATTCGTGCAGCAGGTGCGCACCGCCGCTGTCGGTCAGAAGGTGAGCAAGGCGCTCAATCCTGGCCAGCAGTTCGTCAAGATCGTTCAGGACGAGCTGGTCAGTGTGATGGGGGAGGCGGCTACGCCGCTCAATCTGGCCGTCCAGCCACCCGCTGTGATTCTGATGGCGGGCCTGCAGGGTGCGGGTAAAACCACTAGCGTGGCGAAGCTGTCCAAGTACCTTCAGGAGCGGGAAAAGAAAAAGGTGATGGTGGTGAGTGCGGACGTTTATCGTCCTGCTGCCATTAAACAGCTGGAAACGCTGGCCGGAGAAGTGGGGGCGCTGTTCCATCCGTCAACGCCGGATCAAAAGCCGTTAGATATCGCGCGCGGCGCGGTAGAGGCAGCCCGCAAGCAGTTTGCCGATGTGCTGATTGTGGATACCGCAGGCCGCCTGCATATCGATGAGCAGCTGATGGATGAGATCCGCGGCCTGCACGAGGCACTGGATCCGGCCGAAACCCTGTTCGTGATTGACGCGATGATCGGTCAGGACGCGGTGAATACTGCCAGTGCATTTAACGACGCATTGCCGCTGACCGGTGTGATTCTCACGAAAGCGGATGGCGATGCCCGGGGTGGTGCGGCACTCTCTGTTCGCCATGTGACCGGCAAGCCAATTAAGTTCATCGGTGTGGGTGAAAAGACGGACGCGCTGGAAACCTTCCATCCGGATCGAATTGCCTCTCGAATTCTGGGCATGGGCGACATCCTGTCCCTGATCGAGCAGGCCGAGCAGACGATTGATAAGGCCAAGGCTGAAAAGCTGGTCAAGAAGGTTCAGAAGGGCCAGGGGTTCGACCTTGAGGATCTGCGGGATCAGTTGCAGCAGATGCAGAATATGGGCGGACTGGGTGCGCTGATGGACAAAATGCCGGGTATGGGCGGCCTGGCGCAGGCGGCCCAACAGGCAGACATGGGCAAAGAATTTCGTCGTATGGACGCTATGATCAGCTCCATGACACCTGAAGAGCGTCGCAACCCCGAGTTGCTGAATGGCTCGCGCAAGCGCCGGATCACAATGGGCTCCGGCACCCAGATCCAGGATCTGAACCGCCTGCTCAAGCAGCACAAGCAGATGGGCAAAATGATGAAGAAGCTCAAAGGTGGCGGTATGGGCAAGCTTATGCGCGGTATGGGCGGTCTCCCCGGCATGGGTGGGGCGGGCGGCCTCGGCGGCTTGGGCGGTGGTATGCCCGGCGGGCTGCCTCCCGGCTTTCGCAAGAAGTAAGGGCTTTGCGGCGGCGGGTTTGCTGTATGTCAGTGGGGCGCGCGTCCGGTTCGGAACTGGCGCTATACAAACCCGGGTACGTGCATTAGAATACGCCGCCTTTCAGCGGGCCTGTGCTTGCTGTTAATTGATTTTAAAGCAGATTTTGTTTTGGCAGGATCTGTATTACCGCCGCGAGGCGGAAATCCCCCGGTTGCAACTGCGACCGGCTAGTGTTGAAACTACAGGATAGCTACATGGTAACCATTCGTTTGGCTCGTGGTGGTGCGAAGAAGCGCCCGTTTTATCACCTGACTGTGACCGACAGCCGCAAATCCCGCGACGGTCGTTTCATTGAGCGTGTTGGCTTTTTCAATCCGATTGCCCGCGGTCAGGAAGAGCGTCTGCGTGTGGATCGCGAGCGCGTTGAGTTTTGGGTAGGTCAGGGCGCGCAAGTGTCTGACCGCGTCAGCAAGCTGCTGAAAGAATCCGCCTGATCCGCACTGTCGGATTCTGGACGGAGGTACGTCTGTGGCTGAAAGTACAGCAAATGAGCTGGTCACCGTTGGGCGTATCACTTCCGTGTACGGAGTCCGGGGTTGGGTAAAGGTGCATTCCTATACCGAGCCCATGGAAAATATCCTGCAGTTCTCCCAGTGGCAGCTGCAGGTGCCCGGTGCTCAGGGCGGCTCACAATGGCAACCCATTGAAATTGATGCGGGCAAACAGCACGGTAAAGGGCTTGTTGTTCACATCAAGGGTGTTGATGACCGTGACCTCGCTGCGCAGTATTGCCAGCGGGATATTGCCGTTTCCGGAAGCGAAATGCCGCAGCTGGAAGACGGTGAATATTACTGGCATCAGCTGCAGGGCCTGCAGGTGGTAAGTCAGTTTGACGGTAGTGAATACCAGTTCGGGCAAGTGCAGCGGATAATGGAGACTGGGGCGAATGATGTCCTGGTGGTACGCGGAGGAGCGGATGGGCGCGAGCGCCTGATTCCGTACCTTCCCGGTGAATTCATTACTGCGATCGACCTGGATGCCGGCGTTATTCACGTCAATTGGGATCCAGAGTTCTGATGTCTGCCAAGCGCATCGCGCTGGTGAGCATCTTTCCGGAGATGTTTGCCGCGCTGACCGACTACGGAATCAGTGGTCGGGCAGTGAAGGATGGTTTGCTCGAGGTTCGCTGCTGGAATCCCCGGGATTACACCAGTGACCGTCATCGCACTGTCGACGATCGTCCCTATGGGGGCGGGCCGGGGATGGTGATGTTGGCTGAGCCGCTGTCCCAAGCGCTGACCGATGCCCGTAACTGGGTGGAGGAAACTGGCGATGCCCGCACGATTTACCTGTCACCCCAGGGGCGGCAGCTGGATCAGGGTGGCGTGGAGCAGCTCGCAGGCAGCGGCAATCTCGTGTTGCTGGCTGGGCGCTACGAAGGTATCGACGAGCGTATCGTCGAAAGCCTGATTGATGAAGAGTGGTCAATTGGTGACTATGTCCTGAGTGGTGGTGAACTGGCTGCCATGGTATTGGTGGATACTATTACCCGCCTGATACCGGGAGCGCTTGGTCATAACCAGTCTGCGGTGGAGGACTCCTTCGCCCAGGGACTGCTGGATTGCCCACACTATACCCGGCCGGAAAATTTCCAGGGTCGGGCGGTACCGGAAGTTTTGCTTTCCGGGAACCATGAAAAGATTCGCCTATGGCGCCTAAAACAGGCCCTGGGGCGTACGCAACAGCGCCGACCTGATTTGTTAGGCAAATTGGCGCTTACCCCGGAGCAGTCTCGACTGCTGGACGAGTTCCTGCAGGAGCAGAACTCCGGGGAGTAGAATTAATGTCGGATTCGCCGAGAGGCGGGAGTAATCCGGTGATCTAGCCGTGAGGCTACATAAAACCCTTTTGGAGAACTCCAAATGACCAACAAGATCATCCAGCAGCTGGAACAGGAACAGCTGAAAGCCGAACTGCCGGAATTCGCTCCGGGTGACACCGTAGTAGTTCAGGTAAAGGTAAAAGAAGGTAACCGTGAGCGTCTGCAGGCGTTCGAAGGTGTAGTGATTGCCAAGCGTAACCGCGGCCTGAACTCTTCTTTCACCGTGCGCAAGATTTCTCATGGTGTTGGCGTTGAGCGTACTTTCCAGACTCACAGCCCGCTGGTTGACAGCATCAGTGTCAAGCGTCGCGGTGACGTGCGCCAGGCCAAGCTGTACTACCTGCGCAACCTGACTGGTAAAGCAGCTCGAATCAAAGAAAAGCTTAACTAAGCCTCTCTTTGCGAAAAAACCGGAGCCTCGCTCCGGTTTTTTTATGCCTGAAATAAGTGGCGGCGGATCTTTTGTCTTCCCTCAGTGTGATTTAATGCCTGTATGAAACAATATGACCGACAATTGCCGCTGGTAACCTCGTGGCTGGATATGCTCTGGGCCGAGCGTGGCGCAAGCGAGCATACCCGTGCCGCCTATGGGCGCGACCTCAAAGCCTTTGCGGGCTATTGCGATGAGCGGGGCAGGGATCTGCTGGCCGTGGGACGTGAGGACGTGCTTGGCTACCTCAGTGGCAAACAGGCTGCGGGCCAGTCGGCGCGCTCAAGCGCGCGGGCTTTGGCTGCACTGCGCAGCTTTTATCGCTTTTGCCTGCGGCAGCGCCTGATAGAACGGGATCCGGTGGCTCTGGTGGATAACCCTAAGCTGCCGAAGCCCCTGCCCAAGTCTCTGTCGGAACAGGACGTGGAGCAGCTCTTGGCCGCGCCGGATACCGAGGCCCCCATCGGCCTCCGTGATCGCGCCATGCTTGAGTTGTTGTACGCCTGTGGGCTGCGGGTCTCGGAGCTGGTGGGGCTCAGGGTCTCGCAGATAAGCTTGCGCCAAGGGGTGGTTCGCGTATTTGGTAAAGGGCGCAAGGAGCGCCTGGTGCCCATGGGGCAGGCGGCAGAGCAGTGGCTGCAGCGCTACTTTGCTGAAGCTCGCCCGCAGCTTCTGGCGTTGGGTGAAAGTGACGCCTGCTTTCCCGGTCGTGGCGGCGAGCCCATGACGCGGCAGACATTCTGGTATCGAATCAAGCATTGGGCCGCGGTTGCCGGCATCGACAAACCGTTGTCGCCCCATACGCTGCGGCATGCCTTTGCTACTCATCTCCTGAATCACGGGGCGGATCTGCGCGTTGTTCAGCTCTTGTTGGGGCACACAGATCTCTCCACAACGCAGATATACACCCAGGTTGCCCGGGCACGCCTGCAGGCATTGCACGGTGCGCACCACCCGCGCGGCTAGCTGTGGGCGCATTTAAGTGCCAGTTTAGGGCGCGGGTGGCCCGGCTTGCTCAATATGTGCCGTGTATCCTGTTGCCGTCGCACGGGGGCGGGCAAAATAGCCTGATTGGCGCTGCACTGCGGAATGTAGTAAAAACTGCCGTACAAAAACATCGTCGCAAAATGCTGCCATACTGGCTGGAACCGGCGTTCACTGCCGGAGTCGAAAAGACGAACATGACCGGAGTACACAAGAAATGACTTTATTTTCCTTGCGGTCGGCACGCCTGCTGGCGTTGGCTGGCGCTATTGCCGCTGCCGGGGGCCAGGTTGCCCACGCAGAGGTGGACGGCGAAGTTGCCAAGCAGATCAAAGCAAAGCTGACCGCCGGCAACCCCCGTGCGACGATTGGTGAGGTGCGCGAGAGTCCGGTTGAGGGGTTGTATGAGGTGGAAGTCGACGGCGGTAACGTGCTGTTCGTATCCAAAGATGGGGGGCATTTCATTGCCGGTGACCTGTTTGAGGTGAAGCCTCAGCAGGTAGTCAACCTGTCCGAGCAGCGCCGTACGCATCAGCGCGCATCGATCATGGAACGCCAGAACCTGGACGATATGATCGTGTTTTCGCCCAAGGGCAAAGCCAAGGCGCACATCTATGTCTTTACCGATGTCGATTGCGGTTATTGTCGCAAGCTGCACGATGATGTGCCGGAGTTAAACCGCCGCGGTATCGAAGTGCGTTATCTGGCATTCCCGCGTGCGGGCTTGAATTCCCTGGGTTACCGGAAGATTGCCACGGCCTGGTGTGCGGACGATCCGAATGCCACGCTCACAAAATTGAAGAACCGCGAAAACGTGCCGCTCAATGTATGTAAAAACAATCCGGTAGCCGCCCAATACAAACTGGGCAATGAGTCGATCGATGTGCGCGGCACACCGACTATCGTGATGGAGGATGGCACGGTAGTGCCTGGTTACCTGCCTCCAGATACGCTGGTAAAAGCCCTCGGTATCTGATCTTCGTCGATGGGCGTGCCTTCGGCGCGCCCATATCCCGCCTCCCGCGCGGCGCTTTCGGAGGGGGCTTCCCCGCTGCATCCGCGCGCCCCGCAAACAGCTCACTACCGAATTGCGCAAGGTTTGACCTGCGTGCGCAATTTTATTGACAATTTCCCTCGAATCTCAGTAAGGTTGTCGGCCTTTTTGGGATTTATCCGCCAGTTATTGCGCAGTATTCAAGATGATCATGCGCGGAGGGAAGTTGTGAGCGCATTTGCCGATGAGGCCACCCAGGCCGAAGAAAAATCTACATCCACTACCGCACACTCGGTGTCGGCGGTACGTATTGGTATCTGTGGATTGGGAACTGTAGGAAGCGGTACCGTCAATGTCATGAAGCGCAACTGCCGGGAGATCGCAGCGCGCTGTGGGCGGCCAGTCGAAATTATTCAGATCGGTGCGCGCCGGGATAATCCTGCCTGCGATACCAGCAAATTGCCTGTTACCCGAGAAATTTTCGACGTCGCGGCCAATCCCGATGTAGATATTCTGGTGGAGCTGATCGGTGGCACAACGGTCGCCCGCGAGTTGGTGCTTGCGGCCATTGCGAATGGCAAGCATGTGGTCACCGCCAACAAGGCGCTCATCGCAGAGCACGGCAACGAGCTGTTTGCGGCAGCGGCAGAGAAGGGCGTAACCATTGCCTATGAAGCCGCGGTTGCCGGCGGCATCCCGATCATCAAATCCCTGCGCGAGGGCCTGGTGGGTAATCGCATCCAGTGGCTGGCGGGCATTATCAACGGCACTGGTAATTACATCCTGACCGAGATGCGCGAAAAGGGCCGCAGCTTCGATGAGGCCCTGGCCCAGGCGCAGGCTCTCGGCTATGCGGAAGCGGATCCCACCTTTGATGTGGAAGGTATTGATGCGGCCCACAAGCTGGTGATCATGGCATCGCTGGCGTTCGGAATGCCTCTGGCATTCGACAAAGTCTATACAGAAGGTATTAGCGGGGTATCTAAAGAAGATATCCGTTATGCCGATGAACTGGGTTACCGCATCAAGCATCTGGGTGTCGCACGTCGTACCGGTGAGGGCGTCGAGTTGCGAGTGCATCCCACTCTGATCCCCCAGCGCAGGCTGATTGCCAACGTCAACGGTGTAATGAATGCGGTACTGGTGCACGGTGATGCCGTGGGCCCGACCCTGTATTACGGGGCTGGTGCTGGTTCTGAGGCGACAGCATCGGCGGTTATCGCGGATATCGTGGATATCGCGCGGGCACTGCATGTGCGGCCGGATCAGCGCGTGCCACTTGCGGGTGTCACCCAGGACAGTCAGGGCGATATCGACGACGTGCTGCCGATGAGCGAGACCGAAACCAGCTATTACATGCGTATTTCTGCTTTCGACAAGCCCGGTGTGATGTCCCAGGTCGCGACCATCTGTAGCAACCAGGGCATCAGTATCGAGGCTTTGATTCAGCACGAGCCAGCCGAAGATGAAGAGCTGGTTCCAGTGGTACTGCTGACCAGTCGAGCACGCGAGGCCCAGTTGCAGGAAGCGGTGAGCCAGATTGAAGCGCTCGATAGCATCCAGGGCCCTGTAGTCCGTATTCGTGTCGAGTCCCTGGGCTGACCCTGTAAGCACTCTCCCGGCCGGGGCTTGGCCCCGGCTGCTCAAATTCACCGAACCAGAATCCGATTTACTGTGAAATTTATCAGCACCCGCGGCCGCGCGCCGTCTCTCAGTTTTGCCGATACCGTCCTTGCTGGTCTCGCCAGCGATGGCGGCTTGTATGTTCCGGAAACGCTGCCGCAATTCAGCCGTGAAGAAATCGCTGAAATGGCCGGCCTCAATTACCAGGAGCTTGCGTTCCGGATCATGTGGCCATTTGTTTCCGAGGACCTGACCGAAGAGGAAATGCGCGGGATAATCGACCGCGCCTATGCCAACTTCCGGCACAAGGCCATCGCGCCCTTGGTGCAGACGGCCCACAATGAGTGGATATTGGAGCTGTTTCAGGGGCCAACGCTCGCATTCAAGGACTTCGCCCTGCAGTTCCTCGGCCAGCTGTTCGACCTGCTGTTGAAAAAGCGCGGCGAAAAAGTGGTGGTGTTGGGCGCGACTTCCGGTGATACCGGATCTGCTGCCATCGAGGGCTGCCGCCACTGCGAGAATATCGATATCTTTATTCTGCATCCGCACAACCGGGTGTCAGAGGTTCAGCGCAAGCAGATGACCACCGTGCAATCCGACAATGTGTTCAACATTGCGCTGGAAGGGAACTTCGACGATTGCCAGAACATGGTAAAGGCTAGCTTTGCCGATCAGTCATTCCTGCCGGATGGTCGTCGCCTGGTGGCGGTCAACTCCATCAACTGGGCGCGTATCATGGCCCAGATCGTTTACTACTTTTATGCGGCACTGAGCCTTGGCGGGCCACACCGGACGGTGAACTTCTCGGTACCGACCGGGAATTTTGGCGATATTTTCGCGGGTTACCTGGCGAAGGGGATGGGGCTGCCGATCAACCAGCTGGTGATCGCAACGAACGCCAACGATATTCTGCACCGCTGTATCAGCACCAATGACCATTCGCCGAAGCCGCTCGTGCACAGCCTTTCGCCCAGTATGGATATCATGGTGTCCAGTAATTTCGAACGGCTGCTTTTCGATCTGTACGATCGTGACGGCGATGCGATTGGCGCATTGCTGGCTGATCGCAGTGCACCCCTGGCGCTCTCGCCAGCGGCCCTGGATAAAGCTCGAGGCCTGTTCTCGTCGGAGCGGGTCGACGACGCGCGTACGGTTGAGGTGATTCGCGATGTATTTGAAACCACCGAATACCTGCTCGACCCACATACGGCTATTGGGGTGGAAGCCGCGCGACGTGCGCGGAGGTCCACAGCCGAGCCCATGGTCTGCCTTGCGACCGCGCATCCCGCTAAGTTCAGTGAGGCGGTGGACAAGGCGTTGCCGGGAACCCGGGTGCCTCTGCCTCATCATATGCAGGATCTGATGGATCGCGAAGAGCGGATGCAAGTTCTGCAAAACGACATCTCTGCAGTACACGATTTTATCTCGCACGCTCTGGGTTGAGTCCCGCCGGCAGGGCTGGGTTAGAATGGGGTTTTGCCGGTAGTGATACCGGCGCAACCGGAACTAACCAGAGCGACCGGATTCGATGAGCGCGATCATTCGACGGCGGCCAGTGGATTTGTCCACTGGCCGTTTTTCTTCTTCTACACCGAAAATCCTCCAGCGTGTCCTTCTGGGGCGGGGCGTAACCAGTGAAGAAGCACTGGATCATCAGTTGGCCCGCCTGCACAACCCGGCCGCGATGCGCGGTGTTGAAACCGCAGTGGCACTGCTGGTCGAGGCGGTGCAAAAGCAGCAAAAAATACTGATCGTTGGCGACTTCGATGCCGATGGGGCAACCAGCAGTACCCTGGCGGTTTTGGCGCTCGGCGCGCTTGGGGCGGGGCCCGTAGACTTTCTGGTGCCCAACCGCTTCGAATTCGGCTACGGTTTGACCCCGGAAATTGTCGAGGTGGCCTGCGAATACGAGCCGGATCTCCTGATTACCGTAGACAATGGCATCAGCAGTATTGATGGCGTGGCCGCGGCCAGGGCCGCCGGTCTCAAGGTGATCGTCACTGATCACCATTTACCGGGCAGCGAGCTGCCTGAAGCGGATGCCATTGTTAATCCCAACCAGCCTGGCTGTGCCTTCCCCAGTAAAAACCTCGCCGGCGTGGGGGTTATTTTCTATCTGCTCAGCCGCCTGCGCACTGCTCTGCAGCAGCAGGGGTGGTTCGAGGCTTCCGGGATCAGTGCGCCGAACATGGCGGACTATCTGGATCTGGTGGCACTGGGCACGGTGGCGGACCTGGTTCCGCTGGATCAAAACAACCGTGTGCTGGTGCATCAGGGGATCGCGCGTATTCGCGCAGGGCGCTGCCGGCCCGGAATTCATGCGTTGATGGAAGTGGCCGGCCGCGAACGCGCACGCCTGTCGACGACTGACATCGGGTTTATTCTCGGCCCGCGGATCAACGCCGCCGGTCGCCTGGACGATATCGGCACCGGCATTCGCTGCCTGCTGACGGAAGACGCCGAAGAAGCGCGGGAGCTGGCATCCGAGCTGGATGGGCTGAACCGCGATCGCAAGGCGATTGAGGCGGGAATGCAGCGCGAGGCGATGGCGGCGTTGGACAGGCTGCAGCTGGGCAGCGGCGAACTCCCGTGGAGCCTGTGCTTGTACGATGCAGCCTGGCATCAGGGGGTGGTCGGGATTCTGGCGAGCCGGATCAAGGAAAAATTCCACCGTCCGGTGATCGCGTTCGCGGATGGCGACAACAATTTGATCAAGGGGTCGGCGCGCTCGATAGCCGGCTTGCATATCCGCGATGCCCTGAGTGATGTGGCGGCAGCCCATCCCAACCTGATCAGCAAGTACGGTGGTCACGCCATGGCCGCGGGCCTCAGCCTGCCCGCAGAGAATCTTGCGGCCTTTACCCGTGCTTTCGAGGAGGCGGTGCGCAACCGCCTGAGTGAATCCCAGTTGCAGGCGGTAATCGACTCGGACGGAGAGCTGGCGCCGACAGAATTTTCCATGGAAACTGCGGCATTGCTGCGCGACTGTGCGCCCTGGGGGCAGGCTTTCCCCGAACCCCAGTTCGACGGTGAATTCCTGTTGTTGCAACAGCGCATCGTCGGGGAAAAACACCTGAAGATGGTGGTGGCACCGGCAGCCGAGCCCCAGCGGGCCCTCGACGCCATTGCCTTCAATATCGACACCGATTTCTGGCCGGCTCAGGTTGACCGTGTCCGGTTGGCGTTCAAACTGGATATCAACGAGTTTCGAGGCCGTCAGTCGCTCCAGTTGATGGTCAGTCACCTGGAAGCCTTACGCTAATTTTTTGAGGTAATAACCAATGAACCGCAAGCAGATTCAGGCGGAATTTTTACTGGTATTGGCCGCACTTTTCTGGGGCCTGGCGTTTGTGCCGCAGAAGCTTGCCATGGCACATATCGAGCCACTGGCATTCAACGCCTGGAGATTTTTCCTCGGGGGGTTGTTGTTGATTCCCGTTGTGTACTGGCTTTCCTCCCGTCGCGATCTGCAGCCGGGAGAGGAAGGGGGCGCTACGGTTCATCATCGCTGGCGCAAATGCCTGCCTGGCGGCGCAATTTTGGGGTTCTGGCTGTTTCTCGGGGCGGCGCTGCAGCAGGCTGCGATGCTGTATACCACCGCGGGGCGCGCGGGTTTTATCACCGGTTTTTACCTGTTGCTGGTACCCGTGATTGGTCTGTCTCTTGGGCACAAGACCAACCGCTGGACCTGGGCGGGGATCGCCTTGGCTCTGCTGGGGCTGTATTGGCTGGCTGACTTTAGCCAGCAAGCTCAGTTGATCGGCGATCTGATGGTGTTTGCCAGTGCGTTTGTTTTCGCGATCCAGGTGTTGTCGGCGGATTACTTTGTGCACCGGTACGACGCCTTGCGCCTGGCGGCAATCCAGTTCCTGGTATGCGGCCTGCTGTCTGCCATTGGCTCCTTTATTGTGGAGACGCCCAGCCTGCAGTCTGCAATCGATGCCGCCTGGCCCATCGCTTATATGATGGTGTTTTCAACGGCCATTGCGTTTACCTTCCAATTGCTTGCGCAGCGCCATGCAGCGCCTTCGCACGCCACGGTCATCATGAGTCTGGAGGCGGTGTTTGCACTGGCGGCGGGATGGTTGTTCCTGAATGAACTGCTGACGGCCAGAGAATTGCTTGGCTGTGGCCTGATGCTCGCCGGTATGCTGGTGAGCCATTACGGCAACCATACCGGCACGCACCACTGATTTCGCGGCGCAACGGGGGAATCCAATGGCGGTCATCGACTGGGCAGTGCTGGCGCTGTTCGTGCCCACTTTCTTTTTTGTTTCGATCACACCCGGTATGTGCATGACCCTGGCACTTACCCTGGGGATGGCGGTAGGGGTACGTCGAACCATGTGGATGATGCTCGGCGAGTTGTGTGGCGTGGCGCTGGTGGCGTTGGCCGCAGTGATGGGTATTGCGGCACTGATGCTGAAGTACCCGCTGGCCTTTCAGGTTTTCAAATATGTGGGTGCGCTTTACCTGGCGTACCTTGGTGTCCAGATGTGGCGATCCCGGGGGCGGCTGGTCATGTTGGATGACGCCACAGAATCGGGCGCGATGGTTTCGCGCTGGGGGCTGGTCACCCAGGGCTTTGTGACAGCGGTAGCCAACCCGAAGGGGTGGGCGTTTTTTATTGCGCTGCTGCCCCCGTTCATCAACAGCCAGTACGCACTCGCCCCTCAGTTAACCGTGTTGCTCACAATTATTCTGCTTCTGGAAACCGTGTGTATGTTTATTTATGCCGCTGGCGGGCGCACGTTGAGCAGACTGTTGCGCAATGGGGAGAATGTACGGCTCATGAACCGTATTGCGGGCACATTGATGCTGGGCGTTGGCGGGTGGCTCGCGCTAAGCTGACACTGATATAAAGACGAACAGGGAGTCGAATGATGCTGAAACCAGGAATGCTGTTGGGCGGTTTGTTGCTGGCCGCGATGGCCATGGTGGCCTGTGGTGGTCAGAATGAGGGCGCCGACAAGCAGAAGGGCAACGAGGCGGCGGTTGAGCAGTCCGCATCGGAAACGATTGCTCCAGTATCCAAACCATCCGTGCCGGAAATGGGAGGAGAGAGAAAGATGCAAAGCCGCAGTGACAGCGACAGCACCACGCTCTGGGTGATGCAGCCAATGGGAAACCGCCAGTGTGAGGGCGGTGGTATTTCGCTCGAACAGAGCAGGGCCACCTTACAGCAAGGGGGCGTCAGTGTGGCGGAGTCCCGTTGTGCCGTGCGAACCGACCGTATGTACCCCCAGGTCTGCGGCGGCGCGACCGGGGATATTCTTGTGCACCGGATACCGGCATCCATGCTGGATGCTGCACTGGCGCTCGGTTTTGACCCTGCGTCTCAGGTTCCGCACCGCTTCAAGGAGTGCCCACCGAACACGGGCACCGGCTCCTCGCGCAACCCAACACACTGACGCCGGGGTTCTGCTGCAGCGGTTGACCTTACCCTTGCGGTAACCCAGAAACTCCTGCATGGTTCTTCAGCCATACAGGAGTTTCCCCATGAACATTTCTGACGCCGCCAGGCGCGCGGGGCTCAGCACCAAGGCCCTGCGTTATTACGAGTCGGTCAACTTGCTCATCCCCGGGCGGGGGCCAAACGGCTATCGCGAGTACTCACTTGCTGACCTGGAAACCCTCCAGTTTATCCAGCGCGCTCGCGCCAGCGGTTTTGCCGTCGAGGAGGTGCGCGATCTGCTTAACCTGTACCGGAACCCCTCCCGGCGCAGCCATGATGCAAAGTTGCTGGTTCAGGAAAAGCTTGCCCAGATAGAAGTCCAGCTGCAGAGCCTTCAACAAATGCGCGACAGCCTGCGCAGCCTGGAGGCTTCCTGCGCCGGGGGCGACTCACCGGATTGTGCCATCCTGCATCAATTGGCTAGCGGCCATTGACTGGAACTTTACCGCCCGGACGTGAGAAATACCGGCTGCCAGCCGGCAAGAATATTCGCTGAGGTGTACTCCGCTGCAGCCCGCTCGGATAGCTGGCGCCTTTTCGGGTTAATGGCAGCGCCAGGGCCGTAGCTGCCGAACTCGAAGAAGCGCGCGCTTTCCGGGGTGAAAACGGTGCTTTTAGAGCCGTCCCGGCTGGTTCCGCGCATAGATGCCCAGCCATCTTCCGGGATGTGGTCATCCATATAGGTGTTGATAAAGATGCTGGCGCCGATCGCGCTTGGATCCGCGTAGCGCCCGTCGGGAAAGGTGGTTGTCGGATGCCAAGGGCGCCCCAGGGGGGAAGAGCCCGGCGGTACGCCGGGGGCTTTCAGCAGGCGGCAATTGAGGAAGACCAGGCCAAACCGGTTGCTTATGTCGGTACTGGGTGCGGTTATATAACCAACGGTTTTCCGCTGTGTGGCCCTCGGGCGCGTGATGATGTCACTGCGCTCGAATAGGGCCTGTCCAGCGCCAAAAATAAAATCCACATTGCCTTCAATAATGCTCTCGACGAAGTAGCTTCTGCCGCCCTGCACGAACAGGGTGTCCTGAAAGCCGCTGAGGCGCACGTTGCGAAATGCAGCGCGATCACTGTCAACGCCGGTCTTCAGCGCCACGGCCTGGGTGCCGCTGATTTTTTCCTTATGGCCCTTGGGGAGGGCGTCAGTGGCGAGGAAGTCAAAGCTGTTCTCAATGGTGAGATTCTCTGCCTTAAAGTCCCTGGCTTCCACCGTAAGCGTTGCGGTGGAAAAAGTGCCCATTGGCTCCCCGGTTCCTGCCGCAGGCATGCCGGCATAATCGCCAAAGCTGATAATACTCTTGTCCGGCCCCGCGCCGATCAGGTGGATACTGGACTTATTCACCAATACCTTTTCCCGGTACCTGCCTTCCGCCAGATAGACCACAAACGGGGATCGGCGGTTGTCGGGGGCCGCGGCGAGGGCTGCGGTAATAGTGGGGTATGACGGTATGCCCTCATATCCAGCAGCGGCAGTGCCGATAATCGCATCGTATTTGACTGGTTGGGCACAGGCAGCAATAGGGCTGATCGCCAGCAGTGACATCACCAGCCCCTGTGTGATCAGCGGGAGGTAGGGTGTCAAAAGTGAAATGCGCATGGGAAATTGGTTTGATCGTAATTCATTATTGGTCAGGCCATTTTAGCGCTGCCCGGTGGTGAACCTCAAGCGCACGCCGGGCTTGGGGGAAATCAGGCCCTGTAACAGGCAACCTGCGCCCCCTTAATTCTGTGGATTTAGTGAGGTAGAATGCGCGGCCGCTTTAACTGACGGAAATCCGCAGAACCTATGGAAATCAATCCGCTTCTCAATCAGATGAAAGACCTCGCAGAGCGCACTGACGTTCTCAGGGGGTATCTTTGACTACGCTGGCAAGAAAGAACGCCTGACCGAAGTCGAGCTGGAGCTCGCCGAGCCCAGCGTGTGGGACAATCCCGATCGTGCCCAGGAATTGGGGCGTGAGCGCTCTTCCCTGGAGGCGGTGGTGAAAACCATCGAAGACCTCGATGCCGGTATTGGCGACTGCCGCGAACTCTTGGACATGGCGGTGGAAGAGGGCGATGAAGACTCCGTTGGGGAAGTTGCCAACGAGCTGAACAATCTGCAGCAGCAGCTGGAAACTCTCGAGTTCCGCCGCATGTTCTCCGGCGAAACTGACCCGAACAATGCCTACCTGGATATCCAGGCCGGCTCTGGTGGTACCGAGGCCCAGGACTGGGCTGAAATGCTGCTGCGTATGTACCTGCGCTGGGGCGAGGCGCACGGCTTCAAAACGACGCTGGAAGAGGCTTCCGCCGGTGAAGTTGCCGGTATCAAGAGCGCCACTATCCACTTCCAGGGCGAGTATGCCTTTGGCTGGTTGCGCACGGAAACCGGGGTGCACCGACTGGTGCGAAAGTCGCCGTTTGACTCGGGCAACCGCCGCCACACATCGTTTACCTCTGTCTTTGTCTCGCCCGAGATCGATGACAACATCGAAATCGAAGTCGACAAGTCCCAGGTGCGCGAAGATACCTACCGAGCCTCCGGTGCCGGTGGTCAGCACGTGAACAAAACCGACTCCGCAGTGCGCCTGACGCACATCGCGACCGGGATTGTTGTGGCGTGCCAGAGTGAGCGCTCACAGCACCAGAACCGCGACAAAGCGTGGAAGATGCTGCGAGCGAAGCTGTACGAGCAGGAAATGCAGAAGCGCAATGCCGAAAAACAGGCGATGGAAGAGAGCAAATCCGACATCGGCTGGGGCAGCCAGATTCGCTCCTACGTGCTTGATGACCAGCGTATCAAGGATCTGCGCACCGGCGTGCAGACCAGCAACTGCCAGTCAGTACTGGATGGCGACCTGGACCAGTTCATTGAGGCGAGCCTGAAGGCCGGCCTTTAAACCGGGAGGCGGAGACCCGCTCCGCCGGCGGGTTGTCCCGCACACGTCCCGTCCGCCTTCCCCCGCCGGGGGAAGGCCCATTCAAAAACCGCAATCGAAAGATCACCATGACAGATATCCAGCAAGACGAAAACAAACTGATCGCGGAGCGTCGCGCCAAGCTGAGCGCCATTCGCGAAAAGGGCAATGCATTCCCGAACAGCTTTCGCCGCGAGCACCTGGCCGCGGATCTGCAACAGGAATTTGGCGAGAAGTCCAAGGAAGAGCTGGAAACTGCGGGTAAACAGGCATGTGTTGCCGGTCGTATCCTGGCCAAGCGTGGCCCCTTTCTGGTCATTCAGGATGTGTCCGGTCGAATCCAGCTGTACGCCGACAAAGTGGCGCAAGCAGAAATCAAAGAGCGCTGGGGTACCTGGGATATCGGCGATATCGTAGGGGTAAAAGGCGCGCTGCATAAGTCTGGCAAAGGCGACCTGTACGTTAACTGTGAGGAATTCAGCCTGCTCACCAAGGCCCTGCGCCCGCTGCCGGAAAAATTCCATGGCATTGCCGACCAGGAAATGCGCTACCGCCAGCGTTACGTAGACCTGATTGCCACCCCGGAGTCCCGCGATGTATTCCGCGTCCGCTCCGAAGTGATTAGCTATATCCGCAGCTTCCTCAACGACAATCACTTCATGGAAGTGGAAACGCCGATGCTGCAGGTTATTCCCGGCGGCGCATCTGCGCGCCCGTTTATTACCCACCACAATGCGCTGGATATCGATATGTATCTGCGTATTGCGCCGGAGCTTTACCTGAAGCGCCTGGTTGTGGGCGGCTTTGAGCGGGTATACGAGATCAACCGCAACTTCCGTAACGAGGGTCTGTCGACACGCCACAACCCCGAGTTCACCATGCTCGAGTTCTACCAGGCGTATGCGGACTACAACGACCTGATGGATCTTACTGAAAATATGATCCGTGGTATCTGCACCGATGTGCTAGGCAGCACCACGGTGGAATATCAGGGCAGCAGTTACGACTTTGCCAAGCCGTTCGATCGCATCAGCGTGTTTGACTCCATTCTCAAGTACAACCCGGAACTGAGTGCTTCGGACATCGATAACATGGACGGCGCGCGCGCTGTTGCCGAGAAGCTTGAGATTCCGCTGAAGGACATCTGGGGCCTGGGCAAGGTGCAGATCGAAATCTTCGAGAAAACGGTAGAGCACCGTCTGGACCAGCCGACCTTTATTACCGAGTACCCGACGGAAGTGTCTCCGCTGGCCCGTCGTAACGACGACAATCCGTTTGTTACCGACCGGTTCGAGTTCTTTGTTGGCGGCCGAGAAATCGCAAATGGCTTCTCGGAGCTGAATGACGCAGAAGATCAGGCCGAGCGATTCAAGGCGCAGGTTGCCGAGAAAGATGCCGGTGACGACGAGGCGATGCACTACGACGCAGACTACATCCGCGCACTGGAATACGGCCTGCCGCCCACCGCCGGTGAAGGTATCGGTATCGACCGTCTGGTGATGCTGCTGACCAATTCACCGTCTATTCGCGACGTGCTGTTGTTCCCGCACATGCGACCGGAAGTACACGGCGAATAATTGGCACACCAAATGGCGCATAAAAAAGGCGATGACCGAAAGGTTATCGCCTTTTTTGCATTGGTCTCACAGTGATTGCGCTATCCGCGAATTCCCAAGGGCCCGCTTGGGATATAGATGATTTCACTGCTGGAACTGCCCTGGCGCTGGATCTCCACCGCGACATTTTTCCCGGGTTCTACCTGGTAGACCTGCGATCTAAGATCGCCCATATGGAATATGCGCTGGTTGTTGTAACGAATGATCTTGTCTCCCGGCCGGAGTCCAGCCTCGTACGCTGGAGTGGACTCCAGCAAATCGCCAATCTGCAGCTCGGAGCGACCACCCTGGGCTTCCAGGTACTGCTCAAATTCATCGCTATTGAGTTCCTGCTCAAAGACTCGCCGGGGATTGCTGTAAGTATGTATCTTCTCCTGCAGGGCGCGGGCGGCTGCCGAAGACTTGTCTTTCAGGTAGCGATATTCATAAGACAGTTGCATCTGCTCGTACTGAATCCGCTCTTGCTTGTCGACGATAAAGGCCGCGCGTTCAGGGCTGAGCCCTGCGTCGGTAAGGCGCCGCATCTGGCTTTCGCGCATGCGGTCGTAGCGGGTTGTATGGCCGCTTGCGCTGTGGGAGGGCGGTTGTGATGACCCGGTCGCGGCGGATTGCTCGGGGGAGATGAGAGACGCATTGCGGGTTCCCGAACTGTCCTGATCCGGCAGGAGCCGGCCGCTCAGCTCATTGACCAGTTCGAGTAGCTGGGTCTGGATTTTTAGGGTTTCATCCAGGGTTGACTCCAGTTGCTGGATACGGGACTCCAGGTTATTGCCACCGGCGAAGCCGCTTGCGTGTGTGGTTTCATCTGATCCGCGCCACTGGGCGATAGCGACGCCAATAAAAAATAGGGAAGCAGTGGTGGCGATAACCACTGGCTTGTTCAGGTACATATCTGCCCCTGCATTGCATTTGGGTAACTCAGATTTGCGCAGGCTGGATTACTGCGAATGGCAATCTCGATTATAGAACCACGAGATGATTGGGTAGTTCGTTCTTGGCTATTGTGGCGGGAGCGGCTTCTTCGAGAAGTTCACCGCACTGTTCTACGCAATGGACAAAAGCTTCGCTGGTTTTGCCTTTTTTCACTTCGCGGATGAAATTTTCCACGATCTCCTGCCAGCGCTCATTGGTGATTTGTTCGGCCAAACCGCGGTCTGCCAGTATTTCCACATAGTGTTCTGCGACGGATACAAAGATCAGCAGGCCGAGACGGTCTTTGGTGTGATGGAGCTCCTGTTGCAAAAACTGGCGGCGAGCGAGATTCGCCGCGCGCCAGAATTTTACCCGCTTAGGGACCAGGCGCATGGTGAGAGGCCGCCAGCGGAATACGACGGCGAGCGCGATAAACAGGATCCATTGCAGTGTGAAAGCCTGCTGATACTCCAGCCACCAGGGCAGAAACTGGAACAGCGGGGCCAGCAGCAGGGCCAGAAACGCCGCCCAGAGAGTGGAAATGTAGAGGTAATTGTCCGCTTGTCGCGCGAGAACAGTGACCACCTCTGCGTCTGTTTTCGCCTCGACCTCTTTAATGGTGTCGGACAGAGTTCTGCGTTCGCTTGCACTTAACATTACCAGCCTCCCGATGCACCGCCACCGCCAAATCCACCGCCGCCACCGCCGAAGCCACCGCCAAACCCGCCGCCGCCACCGAATCCGCCTCCAAAGCCACCACCTCCGTAATAGCCGCCGTAACGGCCGCGCCGGTAGGTACGGCTGTCGCTGGGCGTGCCGAGTACCGATGAGCCAAACAACTGCAGCATCACGAAAAGGAGAAAGATGGCGACCAGTAGTGCGAGCTGTCGGTCGCGATTGGTTTCCGTGGGTTCAGCGACGTATTCGTTTTTTATCGCGGCGATTATGGACTCGACACCAGCCAGCACGCCGCCGTCAAAGTCGCCATTGCGAAAGTGGGGCAGGATCTTGGTGTGCACGATATTGGAGGACAGGGCGTCGGTAAGCGGGCCCTCCAGTCCATAGCCGACTTCAATGCGCACCTGCCGCTCGGCGGGTGCGACGATCAATAACACGCCGTTGTCTTTGCCTTTTTGCCCGATTTTCCAATGTCGCCCCAGTTGGTAACCATATTCCTCGATGGTATAGCCCTGGAGATCCGGCAAGGTGACAACCACTATCTGGTTGCTGGTCTCTTTTTCGTGTTGCTGCAACAGGGCTGTCAGCTGGTAGCGGGTGCTCTGGCTAAGCAGGTTGGCGTTGTCGACAACACGGCCGGACAGTGGCGGGAACTTGATGTCCGCCACAGCCACTGCCGCGCCAATCAGCGCGACAAAGGAAACCAGCAGTGTAGTGGCCCATCGGGTCAGCATGAAATGCTCCGGCTAGGCGTTTACTGGAAGTCGACTTCCGGTGCTTTTTCTGCGCCTTCCGTGGTTGCCTCGAAGGTTTCGCGGATGGGCAGGTCGCTATACAGGATGCTGTGCCAGATGCGGCCTGGGAAGGTGCGGATTTCGCGGTTGTAGCGCTCGACCGCAGCGATATAATCCCGCCGGGCCACACTGATGCGGTTTTCGGTTCCCTCCAGCTGTGACTGAAGGGCGAGGAAATTCTGGTTGGCTTTCAGGTCGGGGTAGCGCTCTACCACTACCATCAGGCGTGACAGGGCGCTGCTCAGCTGGGCCTGGGCAGCTTCAAATTGCTGTAGTTTGGCTGGATCGTTGATGACATCGGCATCCACCTGCATCGAATTCACTTTGGCACGGGCCTCGGTGACCGCCTGAAGGGTCTCCTGTTCATGGGCGGCATACGCTTTGACCGTTTTTACCAGGTTGGGGATCAGGTCTGCGCGACGCTGATACTGGTTTTGAACCTGGGCCCAGGCCGCCTTGACGTTTTCGTCGTAGGTCGGGATGTTGTTGATGCCACAGCCGGTCAGACCCAGTGCGATAAGCGCCAGCAGTGATGTTTGCCAGATTCGGCGCAAGGTGGAATTCTGTTTGCCCGCGAGTGCAGAGTTCATACCGATCATCCATGTTGGTTCCGAACGAGACAATAATAGTCGTCAATAATCGGCTTCCGTGGAAAAGCCTCCGCAGGCCGGCATACTGAGAGTAGTAATGGCACTTAAAGCAACGATCTTCAAAGCCCGGATCCAGATTGCCGATATGGATCGGGAATACTACGGTGAACACCACCTGACCCTGGCGCGACACCCATCGGAAACGGATGAGCGCATGATGATCCGGCTGCTCGCTTTCGCCCACAATGCGCACGAGCAGCTCGAGTTCACCCGGGGTCTGTCCAGTGACGATGAGGCGGATCTGTGGCGTCACAGCCTGAGCGGGGAGATCGAGCAGTGGATTGAGGTGGGGGTGCCGGCCGATGACCGGGTGCGCAAGGCCTGTAACCGGGCTCGAGCTGTTCGCGTATATGCTTACGGGCAGCGCACCGCGCCTGTGTGGTGGCAGAAAATGGCTTCTGTATGCGAGCGTTTCGATAACCTGGAAGTGTGTTTTCTGCCAGCAGATGCCTGTGCGGCGCTGGCGCAACTGGCCGACCGCTCAATGGATCTCAGTGTGACAATTCAGGACGGACATATTTGGGTTTCCAGTGACAAGCACAATGTCGAGATTGTGCCGGAGACCTGGAAGTAACATTTGCATCTCAACTGCTCACGCACCGGTGGGTGGAACTTATGGGGAATTTATTCATGCCAT
This sequence comes from Microbulbifer weihaiensis, assembly GCF_048323715.1. Classification (NCBI taxonomy): domain Bacteria; kingdom Pseudomonadati; phylum Pseudomonadota; class Gammaproteobacteria; order Cellvibrionales; family Microbulbiferaceae; genus Microbulbifer; species Microbulbifer weihaiensis. The sequence goes on along the minus strand of NZ_JBLWFL010000004.1, from coordinate 112,437 downwards.
CATTTGACATTGTATCTGAAGTAGACAAACACCAGCTGACCAACGCAGTGGATCAGGTCAACCGGACCATCACCAACCGCTTCGATTTCAAAGGGGTCGATGCGGAAGTTGAAATGGCGGAGTTCGCGCTGACCCTGCGCGCTGAGTCAGATATGCAGGTTGCACAGATGGAAGATATGCTGCGTGCGGCCCTGATCAAATGCAGTATCGACCCGCTGGCGATGGAAGTGGGAGACCCCGTACAGTCCGGTAAACAGGTCAAGGTGGCGGTCACCCTGAAAAATGGTCTCGACAAGGATTTGGCGAAGAAGATCGTCAAGATCATCAAAGACGAAAAGCTGAAGGTGCAAGCCGCGATTCAGGGGGATCAGGTGCGGGTTACCGGTAAGAAGCGCGACGATCTGCAACAGGTGATTGCCATGTTGCGGGGCAAAGAGCTGGAACAGCCTTTGCAATTTAATAACTTTCGCGATTAAGGCAGTTTCCAGACAGGCGCCAGGAAGTGATTACGCAGTTGAAAATTCGATGTTTGTTCACGGCGCTAATTGCTTGCCTGGCGTTGTCCTCCGTTGCCGCCATTGATTCAGCCGAGGTTGTACCGGCAGAGCTTTTGCAGGCGTGGTGGGTGGATGGGAGCGAAGGGCTGGATATTTCCGGTCTCAGCCTCTGCCGCGGAGAGCTGGTTGCGGTAGCCGACAAGGCCTCAGACCGCTTTTTCTCGCTGAATCCGCGTTTAGGCGAGCCCAGCGTGGCACTGGTGGCGCGGCCTGGGTTCGCGCCGCCGGGACTTCCTGCCGATCAACCTGTCTCTCTGAAAGCGCGAGCCCTGCATGTTGCCAGCGTTGACCTGAGTATGGACTTCGAGGGTGTGACATGTGACGACGACCAATTTTTCTTGCTGAGCGAAAGGCACAATCGCCTGGCGTCTCTCGAAGCGGGTGGGGGTGTTGCACAATGGACGCAACAAAAGTGGTTGGAGTCGGCGCAGGCTGCGGGTTACCTGCATCATTTCAATGGCGCCAGCGAGGGCGTGGCGAAAGTAGGTGACGATTTCTGGATTGCACTTGAGCGCAACCCGCGGGGCCTGCTCAGGCTGAAGCCGGGAGACCTTGAGGGGCAGGATTTTTTTCAGATTCCACCGGTTGCCGGGCTCAATTTTCGCGGCTACTCCGAAGATATCGCGGGTTTGGCATATTTCGCCGGTAGCCTGTATACCCTGGAGCGCAACGCCTACGCCGTGTGTCAGCGGTCACTTTCAGATTTGACGGCGAACTGGTGTGTCACTTACCGGCATATCGAGAGAAATCCTGAGTACCGCTACCGTACAGATCAGTACGGCAAAGGGGAGGGCCTGGCTGTCGACGAGCGGGGCATTTATGTGGTTCTGGATAACAATGGCGATGCCCGAGTAAAAGATAAATCGGACACCCGGGGGTTGCTACTGCTGCTTTCCCATCCAGGCGCATCCGAGAAGCGACAGCTGCCGTGACATCTGACCGGCTAAAAATTTTGCTGGAGGAAGTTCGCGGCTGCCGGTTGTGCGAGGCTAGCCTGCCGCGCGGGCCGCGGCCGGTGTTGGCTGCTGCAAGATCAGCCAGGTTGCTGATTGTTGGCCAGGCGCCGGGAACCCGTGTGCATGAGACCGGAATTCCCTGGAACGATCCTTCCGGTGATCGTCTGCGCAGCTGGCTGCAAGTTGATCGCGAGGTTTTTTACGATCAGTCTCGAATTGCCATTGTCCCGATGGGGTTTTGTTATCCGGGGCGCGGCAAGGGTGGTGACTTGCCTCCGCGTCCCGAGTGTGCCCCTGCATGGCATGCGCGTTTGCTGGCTGAGTTGCCGAATATTCAGCTGACTTTGCTCATTGGTCAGTACGCCCAGCGATATTACCTGCCGCACTGGTATGGCAGTATCAGCGAAAATGTCCGCCACTATGCCGACGCCTTGCCGTCAGGTTTTTTCCCCTTGCCCCATCCCAGCCCGCGAAATACCCTGTGGCTCAAGCAGCGCCCCTGGTTTGAGGAAACCGTGGTGCCGGCGCTGCGATCCCGGGTAAAAAAGATTTTATAGGTCAGTAATGCAGATTCCGGCAAATGTGAAGATTCACCCCTCGTGGTATGCAGTGTTGCAGCCAGAATTCAGTAAACCTTATATGGCGGAGTTGAGGGATTTTCTCCAGCAGGAAAAGCAGGCAGGTAAAACGATTTTTCCCCCGGGTGGGCAGATCTTCAATGCGTTTAACTCCACTCCGTTTGACCAGGTAAAGGTCGTGATACTCGGGCAGGATCCGTATCACGGTGCCGGCCAGGCGCACGGACTGTGTTTTTCGGTCATGCCGGGGGTGCGCATACCGCCGTCGCTGCAGAATATCTACAAGGAACTTGCTACTGACCTTGGTATTGAGCCGCCGCAGCACGGCTGCCTGCAGCCCTGGGCAGAGCAGGGGGTTTTGTTGCTGAATGCCACGCTGACAGTGGAAGAGAGTCGCGCGGGCGCGCATCAGGGGCGAGGCTGGGAGCAGTTTACCGATGCCGCCGTTCACGCCCTGGCCGAACAGCGCGATGGCCTGGTCTTCATCCTGTGGGGGAGTCACGCGCAGAAAAAGGGCGGGTTTATCGATCGCAACCGGCATTTGGTTTTGAGCGCGCCGCATCCCTCTCCGCTGTCCGCGCATCGGGGCTTTTTTGGCACCCGGCCGTTTTCCCAGGCCAACCAATGGTTACAGGAGCATGGTATGGCGCCGGTCAATTGGGCATTGCCGGCGGCCAGTGCATTGCGACGGGTTTCGGTGGAAATCTGACCTCAGGCGAGCGGGTCAGCATCCGCGTCATACGGCAGGTCTGCAAGCGTCAGCGGTCTGCCGTCCTGAAGCTGGATCACTGCATTTTCGGCGACTTTGGACTTCGTCAGTACCGCCAGTAATTCGATTCCGCTTTCCGCTGCGCAGGCGTACACGAGGTTGCCAATACTGGAACCGCCGTCAGCGCTGAAGATTTCTGCCCCGGGCTCTGGGATGTCCTGCCCCTCGGCTTTTGCCAGGAACATGCGGCGCTTGGCTGCGCCGAGGTACTGCATCCTTGCCACAACCTCCTGGCCCGTGTAACAGCCCTTCTTAAAGCTGACGCCGCCGAGAAGATGCAGGTTGAGCATTTGTGGAACAAACATTTCACTGGTCGAAGCGTGGAGTTCCGGCACACCTGCGGCAATCAGCTGCTGTTGCCATTTGCGGTAACTGGCGGGTTTTGCAGGCGTATTGGCCAGCTTTTGCCACAGATCCGCGGCCTGTTCCTCTGCGACAAGTAACGCGACGGTGCGCTCGTGCAGCATACAGGCCAGGGCCCGGGTGCCGTTGTGGTCGAAGGGAATCAACTGACCGGGAATCAGGTCGTTCTGGCTGTTGTGGGAAAGGCTCAGCAAGTGGCTGGCACGCGCTCCGGCATCGTGCCCGCATAGGCCCAGCCAGCGGAATTCTCCCTCAAGGGACTTGAGTTCGGTCTTGAAAAATACCGCGTACTTTTTCAATGCGGTCAATGCCAATGGGGCCAGATCCCGAGGCAGCAGTAGCAGGAATTCGCTTTGGTTAATTTTCAGCGCGTGAAATGCGCTGATCATGCGCCCCTTTGGGTTGCAGTGACTGCCAAGAGTGAGGTGCTCGTCGGGCAGGTTGATCAAATCACAGGTGAGCTGTCCCTGCAGGAATTTCTGGCTGTCCGGGCCGGTGACGGAAATCGCCCCCAGTGGGCTCAGGTCGATCAACTGGAGTTCAGGATGCGCACTGCTGTCTGGAAAATCGGCTGCACCCGCGTACCATTGGGCGCCTTGGCTGCTCAGGTACTCCTGCCACTGCTGTTGATCCATGTTGTACTCGCTGTATTGGATTTGCGGAAATTGGGTTGCAGTATCTGGGGGTTTGTCGCTGAATTTCAACCGGGGCGTGTTTGTGCCGGGTACGTTATACTGCGCAAATTCTAACTTGGTAACGTATGCGTTTGAGAGGGTAGTATGGATCGCAATCGCCTGTTTTGGGCTAGCCGACGGGGAATGCTGGAACTTGATCTGGTGTTGCTGCCGTTTCTGGATAACGTTTACGAAACCCTGGATCCTGAGGATCAGCAGCGCTATATCCGGCTTCTGGACGAGCAGGATCAGGATCTGTTTTCCTGGTTCCTGCGCCGTGAGGATCCGGAGGATCCGGATCTGAAACATATTGTGCAGATCATTCGTGACAATACCGGTTTGCAGGACTGAATCGCCTGCTTCTTCCCTATACCGGGCCGGGCTCGCCGCTGCCAACCCTGAGCGCAGCGCGAGACTGACCTGTGAGCTTCGGCCCTCGCGCTTCTTGCGGGGGCTTCTCGTTCTGGCGACATGCCAGTCACTTCTGTTGTTGTGGGGTTCCCCTCTTTACTGGATGTTCGCGGGCCTGGGCTCTTTGCTGGTGCTGGCTGTTGCGTATTTTGACGCCGGGCGCCTGCGGTATTCGTGCGGCCGCCTCTCAACCAGTGAGCGGCGCTGGTACTGGCATGCGGCGGGCGGGGTGCAGCGGGCGTTCTGTTTACGTGGGGAGCTGGTCGTGTGGCGCTGGCTTGTCGTGATCAATGGGTGCTATGTCGATGGCGGCCGGCTCAGGCTGGTGTTGGCACGAGACGCCATGTTGCCCGACGACTGGCGCCGCTTGCAGGTGGCGTTGCGCTATTCACGCACCACCTGAAGCGGTCATCCCTGTGCTGCTGTTATTCCGGGTTCAGCTGGCAGGGCCAATGAAATGGCGCTGGTCGGCGAAGTTTGCAGGCACCAGAATAGTGTCCATGGCCAATTCCCGCAGGCCCGGGTAGTCGAGCGAGTAATGCAGGCCCCGGCTTTCGCGCCGGTCCAGTGCGGACTGAATGATCAGATCCGACACCACCGCCAGGTTCCGCAGTTCAATCAGGTCGCTGGTGATGCGATAGTTGGCATAGAACTCGAGGATTTCCTTCTGCAGCAATTTCACCCGGTGCTCGGCCCGCAGCAGACGCTTGCGCGTGCGCACAATGCCCACGAAGTCCCACATAAAGCGCCGCAGCTCGTCCCAGTTGTGGGAAATCACGACATCTTCATCCGAGTCCGTCACCCGGGAGGCATCCCACGCGAGCGCGGGGCGGGGTGGGGAAACCTTGTCGATGGTGCTTTCGATATGCATGGCCGCGGAGCGCGCGTAGACCACGCACTCCAGCAGTGAATTGCTGGCCAGCCGGTTGGCTCCGTGGAGACCGGTAAACGTGGTTTCCCCTATGGCATACAGCTGATCCAGGTCGGTGCGACCGTGTTGGTCCACCATCACGCCGCCGCAGGTGTAATGCGCAGCCGGAACGACCGGGATCGGTTCCTTGGTGATATCGATCCCGTACTCAAGGCAATTGCTGTAGACCGTGGGAAAATGTTCCCGCACAAACTTCGGGTCTTTGTGGGATATGTCGAGGTAGACGCAGTCGGCGCCGAGGCGCTTCATTTCGTGGTCGATTGCGCGGGCGACAATATCCCGCGGAGCCAGCTCGCCGCGTTTGTCGAAGCGCTGCATAAAACGCTCGCCGTTCGGGAGCTTGAGCTGTGCGCCCTCGCCCCGCAGCGCCTCAGTGATCAGCATGGACTTGGCTTTGGGGTGGTACAGGCAAGTTGGGTGGAACTGGTTGAATTCCATATTCGCCACACGGCAGCCCGCCCGCCACGCCATGGCAATGCCATCACCACTGGCGCCATCCGGGTTGCTGGTATAAAGGTACGCTTTGCTGGCACCGCCTGTGGCCAGTACCACCGCCCGGCCCTGGAAGACCTCCACCTCTTCCGAGGCCTTGTTGTACACATAGCAGCCGGCACAGCGGAAACGGCCGGTAGTGGAGTCCGGCTGGCGGATCAGATCCAGGGCGATGTGATGTTCGAAGCAATCGATGTTGGGGGTGTTGCGAACCCGCTCAATCAGTGTGCTGTGCACGGCGCGGCCGGTAGCGTCGGCGCTGTGAATGATGCGCCGGTGACCGTGCCCACCTTCCTTTGTGAGATGGTATTCACCATCCTCTTCGCGGGTGAAGTCGACCCCCTGGTCGATCAGCCACTGAATGGCCTCGCGGCTGTTTTCCACCGTGAAGCGCACGGCATCCGGGTGGCAGAGGCCGGCTCCTGCATCTAATGTATCCGCTACATGGGCGTCTACTGAGTCAGATTCGTCCAGTACTGCGGCGATACCGCCCTGGGCAAACCAGGTGGAGCCGTCCCGCAGGCGCTGCTTGGAAAGCAGGGCGACACGATAGCTGCCTGCCAGGTGCAGGGCCAGGGTCAGCCCGGCTGCGCCGCTGCCGACCACCAGTACGTCGTAACTGTTCAACTGTGCGTTTGCTTGTTCGCTCATGGAGTTTTATTAGTCTTTAGGGGCGCGTAGTATACGACATCTTGAAAATTACTGATTTGTCAGGAACTTATGACCGATCAACAGTGTCTTGTACACAACAGAATAAACTCGCGCTCTCCGGCCACATCGCTGCGCCGTGAGGGGCAGGTTGGGAGTAGGGGATGACAGCGCAACAGGCGTCACCAAGTGACAGCCAGCTGGTAGAGCGGGTTCAAAAAGGGGACAAGCGCGCCTTTGACCTGCTGGTATTGAAGTACCAGCACAAGATCATGGCGGTAGTGAGTCGCTACATCAACGATCATTCCGAAGTAAATGACGTAACCCAGGAGGCTTTTATCAAGGCCTATCGGGCGCTCAAGAACTTTCGCGGTGAGAGCGCTTTCTACACCTGGATGTACCGCATTGCCATCAATACGGCCAAGAACCATCTCGTCTCCCGCAGTCGCCGCCCGCCTTCATCGGATGTTGATCTGGAAGATGCAGAGTACTACTCCGGCGCGGATGCCCTGAGAGATATCGATACCCCGGAAAACCAGCTGTTCCGCGACCAGTTGGCGGCCACCGTAAACCGGGCCATACGCGATCTGCCGGAAGATCTGCGCTCGGCAGTCACGCTGCGCGAGATGGAAGGTTTGAGCTACGAGGAAATCGCCGAGGTCATGGGCTGTCCTGTGGGAACCGTGAGATCGAGGATCTTCCGGGCCCGCGAGGCAATTGACCGTGCGGTGCAGCTGGTGATGGCCGGGGAGCCCGAGCCGGTAGACGGGCGCGGTTGAGCGTCTAATCTTTATGCAGCTTTGTTTCAATATAACCAAAGCCGGGTAGGCGAGATGTCTCTCATAGGTAAATGTTGAGTGAAATCACACAATTTTTGCCTGCCAGATAAAACTTTTGGCCACACGCCCGGTCTCAAGTACCAACAAGCAGGGTGCGATACAGCACCTATGGGATTGCACTGAAAGAGGGTTGACCCGTATGTCACACGGGAATCATCAGCAGCGTCTGAACGAGTCACTGTCTGCCTTGATGGACGGTGAGGCCAGTGAACTCGAAATCCAGCGTCTGCTCAAAGAAAGTTCGGCCGGTAGCGGCTCGGATGACCTCGGGCTGCGCTGGTCGCGTTATCAGCTCGCTGCGAGCGTGATGCGGGGCGAGCAGGTGGCGCCGGTTGACCTCGGGTTGGCCGCCAGGATCTCTGCCGCCATCGACGATGAGCCGCTGCACAATGTGCAGCCCGATGTGGCCGCCAATGATGTTGGTGCCCGCAGCCGCTGGTGGCGTCCGCTTTCCCGTGGTGCCGTGGCGGCAACGGTCGCTTTTGCGGCGGTTCTGGGTGTGCAGCAGATGCAGCAGCCGGCAACGACTGGCATCGGTGTCGAGTTGGCCGCTGAAGTTGAGCGGCCTGCCCAGCAGCCGGTGCAATCTGTGCCCAGGCCGAGTGGCTTTTATGTTCCTGCCCTGAATACCCGCTCTGTTTCCACCATGCCGCTGGTTACGCCAGAGCAGCGTGGTGTGGGCCAGCAGAGTGTCCCGGTGCAGTTGGTGCCTTCTGCAGATTTGATGCGGCATCTAAATCGGGTAATGGTCGAGCATTCGGAGCAGGCGGCCCAGATGGGTAGTCAGGGCATGGTGCCGTTTGCCCGTGCGACGTATGGTGAGCAGCCGCCTGAATAGCGGCCTGCTTGTCGGACTGCGGTATATTCTGTGGCCGGGTAAAGACCCGGTCGCCGGCAGAAAACCGGTGCATGTACGATATCCCGATAACCATTAATAGAGTTGTCATGCTGAAGCGAATCGAATTCATTCCGAACAAAGCCAACAGCTTGCTGTTGGCTTTGTTGTTAGTGGCGCCCGCCCTTAATGCCCAGCAGAGCGGGTCTGAAGGCGAGCGGCAGGGCGCCGGATCACTGGCCACGCAGTCTGGCTCGCCGGCTGGCGGAGAACTCCTACGGCCGCCGCTGCTGATCGCTGCGCAGGCCGAGGGCAGTGGTGAGCCCCAGGCTGAAGACCGGGCTCCGGCCTACTGGCTAAACAAAATGGCTGAAGCCGTAACCAGCCTTGAATATCGGGGGCTGGTCACGTTTGAGCATGTCGGAATGCTTGAAACGCTGGAAGTCGTGCGCGGAATTCGCGGTGGTGAACTGGTGGAGCGTGTGCGGTATCTCAGTGGAACCTCCCGGGAGCTGGTAAGTCGCGGTCACGATGCGCACTGCCGTCGCGAGGGTAGCCCTTTATCCCGTGCGGGCATCTGGAGTCGCAGCGGGCAAGAAAATGTACAGGCGCTCTACCATGTTTTACTGCGCGGCGATGAGCGGGTGGCTGATCGCGACGCGGTGGTGCTGGAGCTGCGGCCAAAGGATGTGCATCGCCTGGGTATGGTCGTCAGCGTTGACAGGCAAACCGGGTTGCCGCTCAAGTCGCTGCTCGTTAACGCCAATGGCCAGATCTTGGAGCGCTACCAGTTTGTACAGCTCGACCTGTCACCGGTCAGCGACAAGGATTTGGCGGCACATACGGATTCTGCGCGTGAAACCGATACCATGGCTGCCTGCGGCAGCATTGTGAGCCGTTGGCAGGTGCGCTGGATTCCTCCTGGGTTCAAGGCGGTGGCTGCCCGGGAAGTCGAGAATGGCGAAATGCTCGTTTACAGTGATGGGCTCAGCGTGTTCACGGTATTCATCCAGATGCTCGGCCCGGAAATGAATTTTAATGGGCGCGCGGTGCGGGGGGCGACAGTCGCATACATGGATCACGTGCTGGAGGGCGAGCAGCGCTATACCATTACTGTAGTGGGCGAAATCCCGGTGCAGACTGCGCAGCTGGTGGCCCGTGCGATTGCAGCCAAAAATTGATGGATATTGACGGCAGGGAAACCTGGCGAAGTTTGTTCAAATGCTCTCATGGGCAAACAGGTGGACTAACGAAATGATCGAAGAGCGGGGCAGAATTGTAGCCCTCGGCGGCGATGGGATTTGGGTTGAAACTGTGCAGCGCAGCAGCTGTCACGGCTGTGCGGCCAAGTCCGGTTGCGGAACTGGGCTGCTCAGCGATTTCTGGTCCAGCGCGTCGCGCGTTTACGTGCCTGTGCCGCAGCGGCAGCTGTCCAGTTTGGGGTTGCACGATGCAGTGGTCATCGGGATATCTGAAAATACGCTCGCGACCAGTGCCCTTGTTGTCTACCTTTTGCCTCTGGTTGGCCTGCTGGTCGGTGCGCAGGCCGGTAATGTGCTGGGTGCTGAACCCCTGGCGATTGCCGGGGCATTGTTCGGTTTGGTGGCTGGTGGAATCGGCGTACGCTGGTTTGGCCACCGCAATCGCAGCAATCCTTCAATGACCCCACAGTTCCTGCGGGCGGAGATAACCCAGCCCTGTGCTACGCCCGTCGACTGGAGCGAGCTTCCAAAGCCCTGACTGTTATTGGCTCTGGCTTACCTTTCTGTGAGTGGCACCTGCTTCGCCCGGAAGCAACCTTCTGGCCGAACCATGCAGATTCCGGGTGCCCCTCCTTGTCTTTTCCTACACTGAAAGCTGAGCTGTCCGGGCTCACAACCCTTCTATACGATCCTCAAGATTTCTCCCCGGAGGGGGGCTATGGTCGAAGTGCACAGCTACCCAGAGAGTTGGCCGCTGAAGACATCTTTCGTGATTTCCCGAGGTGCCCGCACTCAGGCGGATGTGGTGGTGGTGGAGTATTCCTCTGGCGGCATTACCGGGATCGGCGAGTGCACCCCCTACGCACGTTATGGCGAGAGCGTTGAGTCGGTTATGAGCGAGATCCGCGCGCTCGTGCCGGCACTGGAGCAGGGGCTTACACGGGCCGGGCTCCAGACTGCAGCGCCGGCCGGCGCTGCACGAAATGCGATTGACTGCGCGATGGCGGATTGGAACTCGAAGCAAAATGGTGCGGGTCCGCCGTTTTCTATGTCCCTGCCGACCGTGCAAACACTGGTAATCGGCTCGCCGGAAGCCATGGCAGAGGCGGCTGTGGTGGCGGTGGGGCGTGGGGTGACGGTGTTGAAGCTGAAACTCGACAGGGAGCTGGTGTTGCAGCGTGTGGAAGCGGTGCGGGCCGCAGCGCCCTCTGCGGAGCTGGTCATTGATGCGAATGAGGCCTGGCGCGGAGAGGGGTTGCCGAAGCTCTGTGATGCCCTGGCTGAACGCGGCGTGGCAATGCTGGAGCAGCCCTTGCCGGCGGCAGAGGATGAACTGCTGTCACGCTTTGCGCATCCGCTGCCTATCTGCGCCGACGAAAGCTGTCACACCCGCAAAGACTTGCCGCGATTGCGGGGGCGGTACGACATGTTGAACATCAAGCTGGATAAAACCGGTGGTCTCACTGAAGCCCTGGCGCTCGCCGAAGAAGGGCGACGCATGGGGTTTGAGCTTATGCTGGGGTGCATGCTGTGCACTTCGCGCGCGGTGCGCGCGGCCTGGCCGCTGGGCGATTGGGCGCGTTTCGTGGATCTGGATGGGCCTACCTGGCTGGCCCGCGACGTGGAGCCATTGAGGTTTGACGGCGGGCGTGTCTATTGGACTTGAATGTTTGGGGCGGTCGCCCAATTCATACCTCCGGTCTGATTGGTTGCTACTCGCTGTAGCACAACAGGCGGGTCATGACGTCGAGATAGGCTTCACTGGCGGCATCGGCCGAAATGGGGGGGTACTCGAGGGTGATGCAGTGGTGCTGCTGTTCTGCGCACCAGGTGCCAAATGATCCGGGGGTCTGGTAGCCCACATCGCTGACGAGGGGGAGTTCGATATTTTCCGCCAGCCAGTGTCCCAGGGGGCTCTGCTGCGGGTCTTCCACGCAGGCCAGCGGTTCGTGAATCGACACAATCCATGCTGGCGACAGTTCCTGAATCAGCCTGCAGAGTGCCTGGGTTTCGGGTTCTGAGCCAGGGTTGTCGCCGGTGGAAAGGTATACGTCGCGGGCTTCGGCCGCGCTGTTCCAGCGATATTCCGTGCCGCCCGGGCGCCAGTTTGAGGTGGCGAAGTTGCGGTTGAGGTCAACACCGTTGGCATTCGCGCGGATGCCCAGCTGGCAGCCGTCCGGGTTGACCGCCAGGATCACATGGTGGCGGAGCTGCCCGTTGGCGAGTGAGCGCAGGGCGCACGACAGCGCCACGACGGCGGCTACCTCGTCGCCATGGGTACCGGCCATTATGATACCGGAACTGTGTTCCACGATTTCCGCAGGGAAGTAAAACAGTGGCGCGCCCAGTACTGATTGGCCGTACGGGTAGCGCTGGTGGTGAAACTGTCCGCGTTGCTGTCGGGGGCGCAATTCTGGCATGGGCGTCTTAACACTGTTTTACACTGGATGATGCGAACTTTCTCCAAGAAAGCCCAACTAATAAGGTGCTAAACGCAGGAAAGTGTCTCCATCACTTCGCTGCTCAGCAATGAGGCTCCCCGGAATATTAGTGAATACCGGCGGCGGCAACATTGTTCGAAGGATAATTTGTCTGTTAACGCAATTCTGAAAATTAGAAGGGCTTATTAGGGGTAACAAAATATGGTTACACGCTGTACGCAGTTTCTCATTGCGCTTTGTTTCCTGGTTTCCACGGCTGTCGATGCGCGCGGGTTTCCCGAGCTCACGGGGCTGATCGAGCAGAACTCCCCGGCGGTAGTGAAAATCAACACTCTTGAGCGCGCCCGTACTTCCAGTAACCGGGTGCCGCCGCAATACCAGCAGGACATTCCGGATATCTTCCGCCACCTGCTGGAGCCCCCACAGCGGCAACAGCGTCCGGTAGCCAGCATGGGATCCGGTTTCATCATTTCCGAAGATGGATATGTGGTCACCAATAATCACGTCGTCGATGGCGCGGATCAGGTTCAGGTGACCCTGACGGATCGGCGTGAATTTGATGCCAAGGTTATCGGCACCGACCAGCGGTCAGATCTGGCGCTGCTGAAGATTGACGCCAGGGATTTGCCAACCGTGCGCTGGGGCGATTCGGAGAGGATCAAGGTTGGTGAATGGGTAGTGGCCATCGGCTCTCCATTCGGGCTCGATTACTCCGCCAGCGCGGGCATCGTGAGTGCGATGGGGCGCAGCATCCCCAACGAGAGTCGCGAAAACTATGTGCCGTTCATTCAGACGGACGTGGCCATCAACCCGGGTAATTCCGGCGGGCCTCTGTTCAACCTCGAAGGTGAGGTGATTGGCATCAATTCCCAGATCTATACCCGTAGCGGTGGGTCAATCGGCCTGTCATTCGCGATTCCCGCCAGTTTGGCTCAGGACGTCGTCGCGCAGCTGCGGGAGAAGGGGCGGGTTGACCGCGGTTGGCTTGGCGTGGGTATCCAGGATGTAGATCGCAAGCTGGCCACAGCTATGGGCCTGGGTAAGCCCACCGGTGCGCTGGTGGGGCAGCTGGAGGCCGGTTCCCCTGCGGACAAGGCTGGCATTCTGGTTGGTGACGTGATCACCCGCTTTGATGGTCACAAGATCCATATGTCCGGTGACCTGCCGCACGTGGTTGGCCAGACTCGCCCGGGCTCCGATGTGCCCGTGGTACTAATGCGGGAAGGCAAAGAGCGCAAGCTCAGTGTGCGGGTTGGTGCGCTGCCTGGTGAGGGCGAGGAGCAGCAGGCCAGTGTCCCGGCCACAACCGACGTCGGCGGGCGCCTTGGGCTTGTGGTTGACGATATCCCCGAGGGGCTCAAGCAGCGCCTGGGGGTAGAGAGTGGTGTGGTGGTCAAGCAGGTAGTACCCGGCAAAGCTGGCGCCAATGCGGGCCTGCGTAGTGGCGACATTATTGCCCAGCTTGGTTTTGAAGCGGTGGAAACCGTCAGCGACTACGAAAAAATCGTGAAAAAGCTGCCCTCAGGAGAATTGCTGCCTATTCGCTTTTTCCGGGGAGGCCAGCCGACTTTCCGCACCATCCAGATTGAAGAGGAGTGATCCTCTGGCAAAGTGAGTAAACGCGGGGCTTCGCGGGCTGGTTGCAGCCCCGAAGCCCTTTGCTTATCGGCACTCCCGACGCACTGGATGCACTTTTCGCGCAACCTGTTAGACTTGCGCCCACAGTGCGGCCTGGTCCGCTTATTAACTCACTGATTTTTAAAAGGTTTTACCCTCGCAGTGGCCACTGATCTCTCCCATATCCGCAATTTCTCCATCATCGCCCACATCGATCACGGGAAATCCACCCTCGCCGACCGGTTCATTCAGGTCTGTGGCGGACTTTCCGACCGTGAAATGGCCGCCCAGGTGCTCGATAGTATGGATATCGAGCGAGAGCGGGGTATTACCATCAAGGCCCAGAGCGTAACGCTCGACTACACCTCGCGGGATGGTAAAACCTACCAGCTGAACTTTATTGATACCCCCGGCCACGTGGATTTCTCCTATGAGGTATCCCGATCCCTGGCGGCCTGTGAAGGTGCGCTGCTGGTGGTGGACGCCGCCCAGGGTGTGGAAGCGCAGTCTGTGGCTAACTGCTACACGGCAATCGAGCAGGGGCTCGAAGTCATTCCTGTCCTGAACAAGATGGACCTGCCACAGGCCGAGCCGGAAAAAGTGGCTCAGGAAATCGAAGACATCATCGGGATCGATGCGACGGAAGCAACGCGCTGCAGTGCCAAATCGGGCCTCGGTGTGGAAGATGTCCTGGAAGATATCGTGCGCCTGGTGCCACCGCCGGAAGGTGATGTGGATGCGCCGCTGCAGGCGCTGATCATCGACTCCTGGTTCGACAGCTATCTGGGCGTTGTGTCTCTGGTGCGCGTGGTTCAGGGCACCCTGAGAACCAAGGACAAGATCGTTACCAAGTCTATTGGCCGGCCGCATGTGGTTGACAGCGTGGGTGTGTTTACCCCGAAACGCAAGGAAACCGGGGTGCTCAAAGCCGGTGAAGTGGGCTTCGTTGTGGCTGGTATCAAAGACATCCACGGCGCGCCCGTGGGCGATACCCTCACCCATGCCAAGGGTGCGGAAGAGGTGCAGATGCTGCCGGGATTCCAGCGCGTCAAGCCGCAGGTATATGCAGGCCTGTTCCCGGTCAGTTCCGATGACTACGAGACCTTCCGCGATGCGCTGGACAAGCTTTCCCTGAACGATGCCTCCCTGTTTTACGAGCCGGAGACTTCCGATGCGCTGGGCTTCGGCTTCCGCTGTGGTTTCCTCGGCATGCTGCATATGGAAATCATCCAGGAGCGCCTGGAGCGGGAGTACGATCTCGACCTGATTACCACGGCACCGACGGTAATCTACGAGGTGCTGTTGACCAACGGTGAACTGGTCAATATGGATAACCCGTCGCGCATGCCTGACCTGGGCATGATCCAGGAGATGCGCGAGCCGATCGTGGAGGCAAACATCCTGGTGCCGCAGGAGTATCTGGGCAACGTCATCACCTTGTGTGTTGAAAAGCGTGGTATCCAGAAAGATATGCAGTACGTGGGTGGCCAGGTATCACTGCGCTACGAGCTACCGATGAGTGAAGTGGTCATGGATTTCTTTGATCGCCTTAAGTCTGTCAGCCGCGGTTTTGCGTCGCTGGATTACAATTTTGTGCGTTTTGAACCGGCAAAACTGGTTCGTCTTGATATCCTGATCAACGGCGAGCGGGTGGACGCACTTGCGGTTATTTTGCATCGTGACAACGCTCAGACTCGCGGTCGCGCACTTGCCGAAAAAATGAAAGAGCTGATCCCGCGACAAATGTTTGACGTGGCGATCCAGGCAGCGATTGGTGGGCAGGTGATTGCGCGTACCACCGTCAAGGCGCTGCGCAAGAATGTCACTGCCAAGTGCTATGGTGGCGACGTGACGCGAAAGAAAAAGCTGCTCGAAAAGCAGAAAGCCGGTAAGCGACGCATGAAACAGTTGGGACGGGTAGAAGTGCCCCAGGACGCATTCCTCGCTGTACTGAAAGTGGATAGCTGACGGAAGCGCTGCGCCGGGTGAGGCTTGATGCACATCCGGCGCGACAGCCAGAATGTTAATAACAGCGGATAATTTAAGAACAAGAGACGTGTGAATGGATATCAACTTTCCCCTGATTTTGCTGCTTCTTGTGGCGGTCACCGGCGCAATCTGGTTGTTTGATGCGTTGTTTCTCGCTCGGGGGCGCCGGGCTGCTGCCGCCAAAGCCGCTGGAGAAGGTGTGCACGGCTCTGAAGCAGTGCGGGAACCGGTACTGGTTGAGTATGCGAAGTCCTTTTTCCCGGTGCTGGCGATTGTCTTTGTTCTGCGCTCATTCCTGGTCGAGCCGTTCCAGATCCCTTCGGCCTCAATGGATCCGACCCTCATCGAGGGGGATTTCATTCTGGTGAACAAGTTCGCCTACGGCCTTCGTCTCCCGGTGTCCCGTACCAAAGTGATGAATCTGGGAGAGCCGAAGCGCGGGGACGTCATGGTGTTTTTCCCTCCGCACATGAACGACACCTACTATATCAAGCGGGTGATCGGCCTTCCGGGGGATGAAATCCGGGTGGTCAATAACGTGCTGTATATCAACGGCAAGGTGGCGCCGCAGGAGCTGATTCAGGCCCTGCCGCCAGGCAACCCACAGAAGGAATTCCTGTGGGAGGAGATCGATGGCAAGCGCCACCTGATGGCGAAGCGCGTGACACCGAGTCGCTACGGCAATACCCGCACCATTGTGGTACCGGAAGGTCACTATTTCATGATGGGAGACAATCGAGACAACAGTCTGGATAGCCGCGAATGGGGTTTTGTGCCGGAGAAGGACATTGTCGGCAAGGCCTTTGCAATCTGGATGCATTGGGACAAACTATTGAGCCTGCCAAGCTTTGAGCGGGTAGGTGGTATCGAGTAAGGCTCGAGTTACTGAAACCGTAATAGAACACAACGATAAATCGGTGAAACAACATGACAGAGCAACGACGTTTTTCCCCGCGCCAGAATCTGATTCGTCAGCGTGGCATGAGTTACTGGGGGTGGCTGTTTGTTTTGGCGGTATTTGGCTTTGGCCTGACCATCGTCTCCAAATTGGGCCCTGGCTATATTGACGCATACTACGTTGAAGAAGGGCTGCAGACATTGTCAAAGATCGACAATGTTCGCGACCTCACCAATGCCGAGATCAAGCGTGAGTTGGGCCGTTACTTTACGATTAACAATGTGCGCGGGGAGCCTCTCAAAGCGGTGAAGGTGATCCGCGGTGCCGACAGTACTCTGGTCAGTATCAATTACGAGCTGCGTCAGCCTCTGTTCAAGAACGTGGACGTAGTGATGAAGTTCGACAAACAGCTGAATACAGTGAAGCCGGAACTCTGCTGCGAGCCTCTGGTTGACCTGGAACAGTTCCGAAGAGATGACATATAGACGGTGACAGACCTTCTGCTACAAAGGCTCAGCAAGCGGCTGGGCCATCAGTTTACGCGTGAGGACTTATTGAAGCTCGCGCTTACCCACCGTTCCCATGGCAGCCGCAATAACGAACGGCTTGAGTTTTTGGGGGACTCCATTCTCGGGTTCTCCATCAGTGCCGCCCTGTTTGAAAAGTTCCCGGAAGGCCGTGAGGGGCAGATGAGTCGTTTGCGGGCGCAGCTCGTGAGTGGTGAGACACTGGCCAAGCTGGCCAAGGAACTGGAGATCGGCGAGTGCCTGTTTCTGGGTGAGGGCGAGATGAAAAGCGGCGGTCACCGTCGCGCTTCAATCCTTGCCGATGCCGTCGAGGCCATCATCGGTGCCATTTATCTTGATGCCGGTTTCGAGGCTGCCCGCCAAAGAGTATTGGCCTGGTTTGCTCCGAGACTGGAAAACCTTTCACTGGAAACTGCCAAGGATCCGAAGACTCGCCTGCAGGAATGGTTGCAGGCGCGCCAGAAGCCGCTGCCGGAATATTCTGTATTGGAAGTCGGCGGTGAAGAACACTCCCAGGAATTTGTGGTGGAGTGTCGGGTCGCGGGTCTCAAGGAGCCAGTGAAAGGCATGGGTAGTAACCGGCGCGCGGCCGAGAAGGCGGCCGCGACGGCGGCATACGCCCGACTGTCCGGGCAGGACTGATCCTATAATCGGCCCCAGGTCACCAATTAATCGCGTTAACATTCATTGCGCCCTGAAGCGCGGAGATTTCTCTTGAGCGAACAACCTTCCCGTTGTGGGTACGTGGCCATTGTCGGTCGTCCGAACGTGGGTAAATCCACGTTGTTGAATCATATTCTCGGGCAGAAGATCTGCATCACGTCCCGCAAGCCCCAGACTACCCGGCACAATATGCTGGGGATCAAAACCGAAGGTCCGAACCAGATTATTTTCGTGGATACCCCGGGTCTGCACGCGGATCAGGAAAAGGCGATCAATCGTTATATGAATCGCGCCGCGGTAAGTTCCACCAGGGATGTGGACGTGGTGGTGTTCGTGGTCGAACGGGCGCGCTGGACAGAAGGTGACGAGCTGGTCGCGCAGAAGCTTCGCGGTTTGAAGTGCCCCCTGATTGTCGCGGTGAACAAAGTTGACCAGCTGGAGGACAAGGGCGACCTTTTGCCCCAGTTGCAGGCGCTTTCCGAGCGATTCCCACAAGCGGAAATCGTGCCTCTATCCGCGTTGCGCAACACGAATCTTGAGTCTCTCGAGAGCGTGATCATTGGTCACCTGCCCGAGAGTATTCATTTCTTTGAAGAAGACCAGATTACGGATCGCAGTTCCCGTTTTCTGGCCGCGGAAATTGTCCGTGAAAAAGTCATGCGTCAATTGGGGGCTGAAATCCCTTATGCAGTCACCGTTGAGGTTGAAGAGTTTGCTCAGGAAGGCAAGGTTCTGCATATCAGCGCGGCTATTTTGGTGGAGCGCGACGGCCAGAAGAGGATACTGATCGGCACCAAGGGTGAGCGGATCAAGCAGATAGGGCAGCAGGCGCGCCTGGATATGGAGCGGCTGTTTGACAGCAAAGTGATGCTGAACCTGTGGGTGAAGGTGAAGTCCGGCTGGTCCGACGACGAGCGAGCGCTGCGCAGTCTCGGCTACATCGACAAGCAATAGAGTGTAGGGGTGCGCCGTGCAGCAACTGCCGCCTCAACCTGCCTATATCCTCCACTCCCGCCCCTTTCGCGATACGAGTCTCATACTGGAACTGCTGACGCCGGATTACGGCCGCATTGCCTGTATTGCCAAAGGGGCGCGCCGTGACAAGCAGCGCCGGCAGCAGGCGCTGCAGCCATTTTCGCCGCTGCTGGTCACTCTGCTTGGGCGCCACGATCTCAAGACACTCGGGCCGGTTGAGGCGGCGGGGCAGTCTATTTGGCTGAAGGGGCGGGCAGTGTATGCCGGGCTCTATGTGAATGAGCTGCTTGTGCGTTTGTTGCCGGAGGGCGATGCCGTAGAGTCAGTGTTTGCGGCCTACCAGTCTTTGCTGCCGCAGCTGGCCGGGTTGGACCCGGATTCCAACAGGGCGTTGGAAGAGCCGCTGAGGCGATTCGAACTGTTGCTTTTGCAGGCGCTTGGGAGCTTGCCACCGCTGGACATGTGCCCGGTCCTGGGGCAGGCGATCGAGCCTGAATTGACGTACAGACTGACCATCGAGGATGGATTTGTACCGGTAGTGCTGCCTGTCGGTCGCCCACCGGGTGCCGCGGAGTTTCCTGGTGCTGGACTGCTGGCTCTGGCCGCAGCACAGGATGGTGGACCGATGGGCGACCAGTCGCTGCATTCCGCTAAGCGCCTCACGCGTCTGTTGCTTACGCCACTTCTGGGCGCGAGACCATTAAAAAGCCGGGAACTGTTTCGTCAGGTTTATCTGGCGGACTAACCGGTGTTTCCAGTCAGTCTGACGGTTCAGTGAGTTCGTTTCCATGACCGAACAATGCTTCCAGATCCTGTTCTGCGGCCCAGTCACGCAAGTTTTCAATCTCTTTTAGCACCTGCTCTAACAGCGCAGGATCCAAGTCTACGGTGTCGTTGTCCAGTTGCGGGCGAAGGTGTTCTTGCAGTTTGCTCGTCGCCGCGCGCAGGCGTGGAACTCCGCAGTAACAGCAGCCTCCATGCACGCGATGAACTATCTCAAACAGACCCTGATAATCTTTCTCCCGGGTCAGTTGGTTGATCTGCAGTGTGTCCTCGTGGAGGCTGCGCAGTAGCATCTGCAAAAGGTCACGGGCCAGTTTGGGATCCTGGTTGCATAGGCTGAGGCTCTCGCTGATATCGACCAGGCGGGGCTCCAGCGGTGACGGTTCGGCACTTCCCTGCTGGACATTGATCTCCATCCAGCGCTTGATGGTGTGTGCCAGCTGGACTTCTCCGATCGGCTTGCTGAGGTAATCATCCAGGCCTGCACTCAAAAGGCGTGACTTTTCTTCAGTGCCAACATGGGCCGTCAGGGCGATCACCGGCGTGCGGCGACCGGTTTCCTCTGCACGTATCAGGTTGGTGGTTTCGATACCGTCCATTCCCGGCATCTGGATATCCATAAAAATCATGTCAAAGTGCTGATTGCGCCACAGTTTCAGCGCTTCCTCGCCACTGGCGGCCGTCTGGGTTTCGACATTCTGGGCCCGCAGAAGCTCGTTCATGAGCAGCCGGTTGGCCTCGTAATCGTCGACAACCAGCACCCTTGGGCGGGCCGGCCAGGGCAGGCTGGGGATGCCGCCAGTCACCGGCCTCGTGTGAGACTGGTTTGGTATCGCACGTTTTAGCGCCCGCAGCAGTCCATCGCGGCTGACTGGCTTGCCCACAAATGCAAGCACGCGGGTTCGCAGGGTGTCATAGCAGCGACGCAAATCCATGGGGGAGCCCTGGATGATGACCCGGCACTGGCAAGTGTCCACAAGCTTCTGTACCGAAGACACGAATGCATCAAAGTCATCTTTCCAGAGGCCGGAGTCGATGATCACCGCGTCCGGTAGGCCATCGTGACGCCACATTTGTTCGAGTGCGGGCAGCAGGGTTGCACTGTCACAGTGCTCCAGCGGCTCTACTCGCCATTGTTGCAGCATCTGATGAATCTGCTGGCGGGTGAGCGGGTTGGGGTCAGCAAGCATAATCCGGCAGCGGGGGAACTGTTCCCGTGTAACGGCGCTGCGATTGCGGTCAATGACCAGTGGGATCTGGAACCAGTAGGTCAGGCCGCCCTCTTCGTTTTCAATTATGCCTATATCCCCCCGCATGGACTGGATCAAACGCAAAGCGATATTGAGCCCCATGCCGTTATTGCTGACCTGGGGTTGATGGATATCACGGTGTTTCAGCAGTTGCCTGAGTTCCCGGCGCGTCTTCTCCTCGGCAAGGTTGCCGATATCGGTGACGCAGATACGCGCCACCAGCTCTGCATCTTTGCCACTCTGAACGGTGATTCTTACCGGGATACTGCCCTTTTCTGAACAGCGGATAGCGGTACTGACGAGATTGGTCAGAATCTGCTTGATGCGCAGTGGGTCGCCGATCTGGGATGGCGGCAACTGGGGATCGATAAACGGCACCAGATCCAGCTGGTGTTCGTATGCGTATGGCGCCAGGATCTGTAGTGTCTCTTCCAGCACCTGGCCGAGGTTCATCGGGGTATGATCTAGAACCAGGTTGCCGGACTCGATGCGGGAGAAGTCGAGAATATCATTGATAGTGGTGAGCAGGCTCTCAGATGAACGCTGGATGGTCTGCAGGTAATCCCGCTGTAGCTCGTCCATCTCCGTTTTCAGCAAGAGATTGGTGAAACCGATAATGCCATTGAGCGGGGTGCGGATTTCATGGCTGGTATTGGCCAGAAACGTAGATTTGACCTGGCTGGTCTCAATGGCTTTTTTCTTGGCCAGCTCCAATTCAATGTTTTGTTCTTCCATCGCATCGAGCGACTGGCGCAGGTCGTCCATCGATTGCTGCAGGCTTTCCTGGTATTCCCGCTCGTTGTCGGTGAGGCGGGCAGCCATTTCGTTGATCTGTGTGCTCAGTTGATGGAGTTCCAGATTGCGGAGTTCAGTGGTTCGGGCAGAAAAGTCTCCACGGCCAATGGCGTCAAGGGTCTCGCGGAAGCGAGCCAGGCTCTGTGCGGCCTTCTCCGACAGGAAGACTGCCCATACCAGGGCTGCGAGCGCGCAGGCGATCATGCCGAGCAAGCCAATGAGTACGATTTGATAGGTACCAACGAGAAAGTAGGGCCGATGCAGCTCTATCGCCAGCCAGCAGTGAATGGTGCTTCCTTTGAGGGGGTGAACCACCTGCAGGCTGTGAATGTCTTCGTATATATGGGCCGGTTTGCCCACGAGCTGCTCCGCAGAAAACTGGGTTCTGGGTGTCGGTCCGACACTGGAAATGAGGCTGAGCTCGGCATCGCCGGCGTCATTGAGGTCACGTCGATACAGTTGGACGGAACGAATCATGTCTCGTTCGAGCATCAGGGCCATCAAGCTTTTGTTCAGCCACTCAATCCGCTCTTCGAACGGATGGCCATCACTCAGGTAAATGAGCTCCACCAGTTGCTCTGCACTTGCGCGCCCGTGGCTGAGCAGCAGGTCGCGGCGATCATGCATCTGCTGGAGGGCAAAGAGCACGCTGAGCACCAGGGCCAGTATGAGCGCGGGGGCTAGGGCGTAGATAAACAGGATCGCCCGCAGCGAGCGCAGGCGCGGCTGGCGGGCTGCCCTGGCGTGGTCGACAGTACTGCGGGCGGTCGATTCGGCTCGGGTGTGCATCGCATCAGATCCTGATGGTGTTGCTCCGGTCGATAGGGGCTGTTGGTAGTCGGCCATGTCTAGCGCACTGCATTGAGTTATTTTTGTCCGATTCTACCCCTGCAATCGGCGGATGACACCCGCAAAATGGTGTATTGACCGCGATAAATCCTGCGGGAGGGAGTGGTGGAGTTCGCAGGGATGCCTGTGCGGGGGTAGAATGTGCGCCCGCGTCCCCGTATGAAACTGAAGTAGCTATGGAATACCCGACGATTGCTGATTGTGTAGGCAATACCCCACTGGTGCGGCTGCAGCGTATGGCCAGCCACACGTCCAGTACGGTACTGCTGAAACTAGAGGGGAATAATCCCGCGGGGTCGGTCAAAGACCGGCCGGCCCTGTCGATGATCAGCCATGCTGAAGCCCGCGGGCAAATACGCCCGGGCGATACGTTGATCGAGGCTACCAGTGGCAATACGGGGATCGCCCTGGCGATGGCTGCAGCGATCAAAGGTTATCGAATGATCCTGATTATGCCGGAAACCGCCACTGACGAGCGCAAGGCTGCCATGACAGCCTACGGTGCCGAACTGATACTGGTTTCCGGTGAGCAGGGTATGGAAGGTGCGCGGGATCTGGCACTGGAAATGCAATCCCAGGGGCGGGGGCTGGTATTGGATCAATTTTCCAATGCCGACAACCCCTCTGCTCATATCGAGACCACCGGCCCAGAGATCTGGCGTCAAACCGGTGGTGAGATTACACACTTCGTGTCTTCCATGGGAACCACCGGCACCATTATGGGCTGTAGCCGCTTTCTCAAAAGCCAGAACCCGGCGATCCAGATTGTCGGATTGCAGCCGACTGAGGGCTCTGCGATCCCGGGAATCCGGCGTTGGCCCCAGGCTTACCTGCCGAAGATTTTTGTCCCGGAAAATGTCGACCGGGTTATGGATATCAGTCAGGACGAGGCCGAGCAGATGACGCGCAGGCTGGCCCGCGAAGAAGGGATTTTCTGCGGGGTGTCCTCTGGCGGCGCGGTCGCCGGTGCGCTGCGGATTGCCGCAGAGGTGGAGAACGCCACGATCGTTGCGATTATCTGCGATCGCGGTGATCGTTACTTGTCATCAGGCCTGTTCGACGTGGAAGCCCGCTAGCAAGTGGGCTTGTGAAGAATGAATAAATAGAACCCTCGCCGCGAGTAATACATTGGTACAGGTAAGAAAGAATTATCCCCGACTGAAAGATGGCAGCCTTGACCGGGAGGCGTGGCTACGCCATATCCAGGCCATGGCGAAACTGGATGGCGGGGCACTGGTTACACTGCGTCACGCGGTGGAGCTCAGTGAAGACGCCGAGCAGAAAGCCATTGAGGCGGAGAATATCTGGGTAGAGGGAACCAGCAGTTTCCTCACTGGCCTGGAAATGGTGGAAATCCTCGCAGATCTGCAGATAGACGGAGAGGCGCTGTGCGCGGCGATGCTCTACCGCGCTGTGCGCGAGAAGCGCTTGCCGCTCAAGACGGTCGAACAGGAAATGGGTGAAACCGTCGCCAAGCTGATTCGCGGGGTTCTGCGCATGGCGGCGATCCGAAACCGCACGGCAGATACCGGTGAGGAGGGCCAGAGTGGTGCGGTAGAAGAGCACTCGGAAAACATTCGCCGCATGCTGGTGGCGCTGGTGGACGATGTCCGGGTGGCGCTGATCAAGCTGGCAGAGCGCACCTGTGCGATACGCGCGGCCAAGAAAGCGGATGAAGCGAAGCGCCGCAGGGTCGCCCGGGA
Source organism: Microbulbifer weihaiensis (assembly GCF_048323715.1). Taxonomy (NCBI): domain Bacteria; kingdom Pseudomonadati; phylum Pseudomonadota; class Gammaproteobacteria; order Cellvibrionales; family Microbulbiferaceae; genus Microbulbifer; species Microbulbifer weihaiensis. The sequence goes on along the minus strand of NZ_JBLWFL010000004.1, from coordinate 88,692 downwards.
GGTTGCTGATGTGTATGCGCCCCTCGCGCACCGTCTGGGCATCGGGCATATCAAGTGGGAACTTGAGGATCTCTCTTTCCGCTATCTGGAGCCCGACGACTACATGCAGATCGCCCGGCTTCTCGATGAAAAGCGTCTGGCCCGCCAGGAGTACATCGACGATGTCCTGAGCCTGCTGCGCAGTGAGCTGGCGAAAGCTGAAATTGAAGGCGAGGTGTACGGACGGGCCAAGCACATCTACAGTATTTGGCGAAAAATGCGCCGCAAGAATATTGGCTTTTCACAGGTTTATGATATTCGTGCGGTTCGTATCCTGGTGCCTACGGTGCGGGACTGTTACGCCGTATTGGGCATAGTGCACAACCTGTGGCGCAATATCCCGAACGAGTTTGACGATTACATCGCATCCCCCAAGGAAAACGGTTATCGCTCGCTGCACACGGCGGTCATTGGGCCAGAGCGGAAAGTGCTGGAAGTCCAGATCCGGACCTTTGCCATGCATGAGGAAGCCGAGTACGGCGTATGTGCACACTGGCGCTACAAAGGAACCGATAAGAAGTCCGGGCAGCTGGATGGGCAGGACGGATACGAACAGAAGATCTCCTGGCTGCGTCAGGTGCTCGACTGGCACGAAGAAGTGGGCGGTAATCCCCTTGAGGATGATCTGCAGGCGAGTCACGTTGACACCCGTATTTATGTCTTCACTCCGGATGGGCACGTGGTTGACCTTCCACGTGGTGCGACGCCGCTGGATTTTGCCTACAAGATCCACACTGAAATCGGCCACCGCTGCCGTGGGGCGAAGGTTGATGGGCGAATCGTGCCGCTCAACCACGAGCTGCAGACGGCCAATCAGGTGGAAATTCTCACCGGGAAGCGGGAGGCTCCGAGCCGGGACTGGATTTCAAAAAGCCTCGGCTATATCACCACCTCGCGAGCGCGGGCGAAGGTCATTCACTGGTTCAAGCAGCAAGCCAGGGATCAGAACATCGCCGACGGACGCAGTATCCTGGATGGTGAGTTCAAACAGCTGGCACTGATTGATTTTGACTTCGAAAAGCTCGCCAGCAAGTTGAACATGCATTCTCTGGACGACCTGTATGCCGCGGTGGGCGCGGGAGATATCGGTGTCGGGCAGGTACTTAATGCTGCCCAGCGTATGGTCAAGGTGGCCCACAGCGAACCGGTATTGCCACTGGCCGCGCCGGTAGCCCGCGAAGGGCATGCCGATGTTTACATCGACGGGGTAGGCAACCTGCTGACGAACATTGCCCGCTGCTGTAATCCCTTACCTGGCGATGACATCATGGGGTACATCACCCTTGGTCGCGGTGTCTCAATTCACCGTAAAGACTGCGCCAATATGTTGCGAATGCAGGCCGAGGAACCAGAGCGGATTCTTCAGGTGGAATGGTCGCAAAAACCAACCGAGGTGTACTCGGTGGAAATCATGGTTGAGGCCTATGACCGCCACGGCCTGTTGCGTGACGTGACCACCATGCTGGATAGTCAGCGGATTAATATCACGGCGATGCAGACGCACTCGAACAAGCACAAGCACACCGTGGATATGGTGATCACGGCAGAAATTCACAATTTTGAAGAATTGAGCCAGGTACTGCACCGAATCAACCAGTTGCCGAACGTGGCTTCCGCGAGACGCCGGATACTGCACTGACCATTGGCGGGGTCTCGCGCAGCGGGTTGCGCTCGCAGTAATAGGGGAGAAGTTGGATGCAAGAAAAGTCGCTGTTTTCGGTAGAGGATCTGCAGTTTCTCATGGGGCAACTGCGCAATCCGGATGGTGGCTGCCCGTGGGATCTCAAGCAGACATTTGCCACCATCGTTCCCTCGACGATCGAGGAGGCTTACGAGGTTGCCGAGGCCATTGAGCGGGAAGATTTCGGCCATCTGAAGGAAGAGCTTGGAGACCTGCTGTTTCAGGTGATCTTCTATGCCCAGCTCGGGCGTGAAGAAGGTCATTTCGACTTCTCGGAGATTGTCGATACCCTGGTGCGCAAGCTGGTTCGCCGTCACCCGCATGTGTTCCCTAGCGGCGAACTGTATGGCGACAACGCCAACACCGGCATTGATGAAGAGCAGATCAAGCAGAACTGGGAAGCGATCAAAGCGTCAGAGCGGGAAGCCAAGGGAGAGTCCGGGGTGCTGGGCGGGGTTGCTGCCGGCTTGCCGGCGCTGACGCGAGCCGCAAAACTGCAGAAGCGCGCGGCCCAGGTCGGGTTTGACTGGCCGCAAATTGATGGTGTTTTGGCCAAGGTGGAAGAGGAGATTGGAGAGCTGCGCGAAGCGATCCAGTCTGGAGACCTCGATCATGCGCAGGAGGAGCTCGGGGATCTTTTGTTTGCCTGCGTCAACGTTTCCAGGCACCTGAAGCAGGATCCCGAGGCCGCGTTGCGACACTGTAATCGAAAGTTTGAACGCCGCTTCGGGCAGGTCGAAGAAAGCCTCCGTGTGGAGGGCAAGCAGCCAGCGGATGTAACGCTTGAGGAACTCGATCGCCTGTGGGATATGGCTAAAAATCAGGAGCGTCGCTGAAGCGCGCCCTTGTGCCAGGATTCTGCCATCCCCCGGGCAATTTTGGCCAGACCGCCTGCAGGCTTGTCCTGCGTGGGGCCAAAGTGTAAGGTAGCGCTCTTTTTAACGGCGAGCCCCGGCCCCAATAGGGATTGTGGTGGTGGCGCGTCAGCATGATCTGGAGACTTTCTGTTTATGCGAATAATTCTTCTGGGCGCACCGGGCGCCGGCAAGGGTACCCAGGCCCAATTCATCACAGAGAAATTCGGAATTCCCCAGATCTCTACTGGCGATATGCTGCGTGCAGCAGTCAAGGCTGGTACGCCGCTGGGATTGCAGGCGAAAGGTGTCATGGAGGCCGGGCAGCTGGTTTCTGACGACCTGATCATCGCTCTGGTAAAAGAGCGTATCGCTGAGCCAGACTGCGCCAACGGTTTCCTGTTTGACGGTTTCCCGCGCACCATCCCGCAAGCACAGGCCATGCTGGATGCCGATGTGGCAATTGACCATGTTCTGGAAATTGCCGTTGATGATGAAGAAATCGTCAAGCGCCTTTCCGGCCGTCGCGTACACGAAGGTTCCGGTCGGGTTTACCACCTGGTTTATAATCCGCCCAAAGCCGAAGGTGTAGATGATGTCACCGGTGAGCCGCTGGTACAGCGCACCGACGACAGCGAAGACACTGTCCGCAACCGCCTGTCGATCTACCACGAGCAGACTGAGCCCCTGGTAGGCTTCTATCGCGAGCTCGAGCAGCGCGCGCCGGAAAGTGCACCCAAATACAGCCGGGTAGAAGGTGTGGGTTCCATGGCGGATATTCGCGAAAAAGTGCTGGAAGCCCTGAGCTGATCTCGGGTCTCCATTGCTGATTGGCGTTCCCGTTTTTTTGCGGCGGAAGCGATCAATCAAACGGAAAGGCTCCTTCGGGAGCCTTTTCTGTGTCATCCCGCCAACTTTCCGGTGATTTTTGTCGGTCAGTCGGTAGCTCGATCCCGGTGGCATAGCCCTGTTCCACCCTGAATCTGGAGAATGCACAACGATGTCCCACGCAATTGTATTGATGAACCTGGGTACACCCTCGGAGCCGACCCCAGCAGGGGTGCGTGCATTCCTGCGGGAGTTTTTGTCCGATCCGCGAGTGGTGGAAATTCCTGCGCCGATTTGGCAGCTGATTCTGAACCTGTTTGTGTTGCCGGGCCGCCCCAAAAAGGTTGCACCCGCCTACGCGGAAATCTGGGGCCAGGGGCTGGATGGTGAACCTGTAACTGGATCCCCCATTGCGTATTACACCCGCCGCCAGGCGGAGGGATTGCAGAAGTGGTTGTCGGACGAACTTGGAGAGAAAGCCTCCGATCTGAAGGTCGCTTTTGCAATGACCTACGGTGACCCGGGGCTGGCTGAGACGGTAACAATCCTGCGCCAGCAAGGGGTTGAGTCCTTCACGGTATTGCCGCTTTACCCTCAGTATTCAGGGACGACCACTGGCGCGATTTACAGTCAGGTGGCGAAGATCATGCGAGATGAGCGCAATGTGCCGGATATCCGGGTGGTGCATGAATACTGGCGGCACCCGCAATACATTGCAGCGCTGGCCAACTCTGTGCGCGAGCACTGGCAGAAACATGGGGCGGCGGAAAAGCTCCTGATTTCTTTTCACGGAATCCCTAAGGCGAATACGCGCAAGGGCGACCCCTATTATGAGCAGTGTTGTGGAACGGCAGAACTGCTCGCGCAGGCGCTCGAGCTGCCGCGAGACAAATGGGAAATCACCTTTCAGTCCCGCTTCGGCAAGGCGGAGTGGTTGCAACCCTATACGGATAAAACCCTGATTGAGTGGGGGCAGAACGGCGTTGCCAGCGTGGATGTGATTTGCCCGGCATTTGCTTCTGACTGCCTGGAAACCCTTGAAGAAATAGCGGTTGAGAATCGCGCTAACTTTATTGATGCGGGCGGTTCTGAATACCGTTATATCCCCGCGTTGAACGCCAGGGATGACCATATTGCTGCACTCGCTGCTATTGTTTTGGGGCAGTTGCCGGCAGCTGTTGTTCAGAGTTAATTGCTTTTTGCTCCTCAAAAACTTCAGTTGCTTGTGAAAAATCAGTAACGAAAACCTTAAAAACCGATTTTTAGATAAAAATCGGTTTTTTTTATCCCTATTTTCTTGCAAACGCCTATTTTTTAATTAACTTTGATACAGCCGTGTCATTTTTAATGGCTGGGCTTTTCCCGATGCTTCTCTTTGACGGTTTGAATCTCGCATTTTGCATCGATCAATGAGTTTTTCTCTGATTGTCGCAATTTTACCGGTAGATCCGGCAGAGAGTGATCGGGGGTGAAAGTGAGGTAGTCGTGTGGCCAGGGAGAATGGCAGGTGTGCCTTACCTTTTCAGGCAGCGCCGGTCGCGACCGCAATAAGCCCGAGGCGCACGTTTCAGTGTTCAGAATCACTTCTTACATAGAAAAGAGGAGACAAGGGATGGCACGAGTAGCAAAGAAAAAGGCCACGGCGAAACGAGCGGTAAAAAAGGCGCCGAAACGCGCGCCCAAAGCGGCAGCAAAGAAGCCTGATGCGGCCAGTGGCACTTCTCCCATAGTGGCCAAGGCGCAAAAGGCGGTTGATAGCGCAGCAAAGTCGATGGACACCCAGCTGGATCGGGTCGGTAAGGCGCGGGCCCGGGTACAGAAATCGGCCACGCCAACTGCCAAGAAAGCGCTCGCCAGTGCGAATACAAAGCTGCGTGAGGAGCGAGCCAAGGTCGCCAAGGCCAAACTTGAATTGGCCAAGGCGAGTGCAATGGAGGCTGTGCGCGAGGCGGAAGAGGCGGCCAAGAAGAAGCTTGCCGATCTTGCCGATAATCTTTCGAGCAAGGCCGATAAAGAACTCAGTAAAGCGCTGAAAGCCTTTGAAAGTAAATGGAAAAAGGCGCGAGCCAAGGTTGATGCGAAAAAACTGAAGGCGGCGGAGAAGAAGGCTGGCGCCAAGGTCAAGGCCGCAGCCAAAAAAGCGGCAGCAAAGGCAAAGGCGATAGAGAAAAAGGCCGCGGCTAAAGCCAAGGCCGAAGCGAAAAAGGCCTCCAAGCAGGCGGCGAAGAAAAAAGCTGTCAAGAAATCGGCGGCCAAGAAGTCTCCAGGGCGCCCAAAGAAGGCCGCGGCTGATAAAGCTGCAACTACAGCGCCGAAGAAGTCTGCCCGTCGGGGACGTCCCCCCAAGTCGACAGCCAAGAAGGCCACGACCCCGAAACCTGCGGCCAAGAAAGCCGGAGCCAAGAAAGGGGCGGGCCGTCGCGGTCGTCCGCCCAAGCAGGCTTCCTGAGGAGAGAGGGCGCTCGTCCAGGCCCTTATTTGAGCGCAAACCCGGCATCCGCCGGGTTTTTGCGTTTTGGCACTCTGTGGTCTCGCTGTGGCCTGTAGTTGCGTTTGTCGTGAAGCGTGCCACAATTCGCACCACCAATCTTTCCTGTTACCCGCAGCTATGGGGCCTGTCTGTTGAAAATTCTTGCCATCGATACGACTTCCGGGGCCTGTTCCGCAGCCCTGTATGACCAGGGAGCAGTCTGCGAGCGGTTTTTCCGGGCCGAGCGGGATCACACCCGGCGACTGCTGCCGATGGTGGATGAAGTACTGGCCGAAGCCGGTATCGCGTTGAGCCAGGTCGATGCCCTCGCAGTCAGCCGTGGCCCGGGTTCATTTACCGGGTTGCGTATCGCCATCAGTTTTGCCCAGGGGCTGGCATTTGCCAGCGACAAGCCTGTAATACCGGTTTCCAGCCTGGCCGCGCTGGCTGCAGGTGCGGTGCGTGAACATGAACACTGGAAAAATGCGCCCGTGCTGGCGGCTCTGGATGCACGAATGCAGGAGGTTTACTGGGGCGTCTATCGATCTGACGTTCCCCACGACAGCCTGTTGCCCGAGGCGGTATCGAGCCCGGAAGCAGTTGTGGAACAGCTGCAGGCGGCTGGTCTGGTTGGTTCTGGTGCGCCGCTATACGCGGCTGGCCCCGGGTTGCATTATCCCGCCCTGGGTGCGCTGGAGAATGTGGAAACGGTGCTTGCCAGTGATATCCAGGCGCGCGATATCGCCGAGCTTGCTGCGGGCCTGTGGGCCCGGAATGAAGCGGTGTCGGCAGATCAGCTCGAGCCCATTTATCTGCGCAATGAAGTCACCTGGAAGAAGCGCGAAAGAATCCGCGCTCGCTGACGCGTCGACCGAGCCGTAGGGAGGCGTCGTTCGGTGCTACCGGAATCCGGCGACACACAATAAAAAGTAATGGAAACCGCTTTGTGGAAATTTTTCAGATCATTTTCCTGGCCCTCATTCAGGGCGTCACAGAGTTCTTACCCATCTCCAGCTCTGCCCACCTGATATTGCCAAGCCAGGTTCTGGGATGGCCGGATCAGGGGCTGGCATTTGATGTGGCCGTGCATTTCGGATCACTGGCTGCGGTGCTGATTTATTTTCGCAAAGATGTCTGGTCCCTCATCTGTGATGGCCTGGGTGGGTTCCGCAATGGGCAGTTCAGTGACGACGGGCGGTTGGCCTGGTTAATTGTGCTGGCCACCATCCCGGCTGGATTGGCAGGATTGATCTTCAAGGACTTTATCGAGCTGCATTTGCGGTCGGCGGCGGTCATTGCAACCACTACCATCTTGTTCGGCATTTTATTGTGGTGGGTGGATGTGCGGGGTAAGCGCAGCGAAGAACTGTCTGCGCTCAATTGGAAAAAGGCGCTGCTGATTGGCTGCGCTCAGGCTCTGGCGCTGATCCCTGGTACCTCCCGTTCAGGCATTACCATGACGGCGGGGCTGATGCTGGGAATGAAGCGCGAAGCGGCGGCCCGGTTTTCTTTTTTGATGTCGATCCCCGTCATTGCACTCAGCGCTCTGTTACTGACCATGGAGTTGTTTGATACGGAGTCGGTGCCTTGGGGCGATATCCTGATGGGCGCTGTGCTGTCAGGAATCAGTGCTTACCTCTGCATTCACTTTTTCCTGCAGTTTATCAGCCGCATCGGTATGGCGCCGTTTGCAATCTATCGCCTGCTGCTGGGCGCGGCGCTGATCTGGATGATCTGGTCTACCTGATTTTTTTGCTTGCAAGCCAAGAGAGGTTTTCGAATGGCAACGGTCGCATTTATTGGTCTTGGTGTAATGGGGTTTCCCATGGCTGGTTATCTGGCCAAAGCCGGGCATGATGTACGCATATTCAACCGGACTTCCGCCCGCGCCGCGGCGTGGCTGGAAAAGTACCAGGGCGAAGCCTGCGCGTCCCCGCGAGAAGCGGCAAAAGGGGCTGAAATCGTATTTGCCTGTGTCGGTAATGACGATGACCTGCGCCAGATTAGCATCGGGGAGCAGGGCGCTTTTGCGGGCATGAGCCCTGGCAGCCTGTTTGTCGATCACACCACCGCATCCGCCAACGTCGCACGCGAACTGGCGGCCACTGCGGCTGAGAGGGGGCTGGCGTTTCTCGACGCGCCGGTTTCCGGTGGGCAGGCCGGCGCTGAAAACGGTGCACTGACCGTCATGGTCGGCGGCGAACAGGCGGACTTCGATCTTGCGCGCCCTTTTATCGATTGCTATGCGCGGGCGGTAAACCTGCTGGGCCCGGTGGGCAGCGGACAGCTGTGTAAAATGGTCAACCAGATCTGCATCGCCGGAGTGGTTCAGGGATTGGCGGAAGGCCTGCACTTTGCCAAGGCCGCGGGGCTTGACGGTGAGCAGGTCATCGATGTTATTTCCAAGGGCGCTGCGCAAAGCTGGCAGATGGAAAACCGTTACCGCACCATGCTGGCGGGAGAGTTTGAGCATGGCTTTGCCGTCGACTGGATGCGCAAGGACCTGGGCATAGTGCTGGATGAAGCAAAAAACAACGGCGCGTTGCTGCCGGTTACCGCACTGGTGGATCAGTTCTACAGTGAAGTCCAGGCGCTCGGCGGCGGCCGCTGGGATACATCCAGCCTGTTTGCTCGCCTGACCAACGTGCGGGACTTTGAGCCGTCCAAGCAGTAAGCGCCCGCCGAGTTTGGCCTTACTATCCTCTCTCATCGAGTAAATTCCGTGAAAGTGCTTCTGCTTTCTGCCTACGACGCCGACAGCCACAAGCGCTGGCGGCGCGGCCTTGTGGCCGCCATTCCTGAGTGGCAATGGACTGTTCTGACCCTGCCGCCGCGCTATTTCAGCTGGCGGGTGCGCGGCAACAGCCTTACCTGGGCGCGCGGGGAGGCCCGGGATACCCTGCGGCAGCCATGGGATTTGCTGGTGGCTACCTCCATGACCGACCTCTCCGCACTGCGCGGGCTGGTACCAGAGCTGGCTCAGGTGCCGACGGTTGTCTATTTCCATGAGAACCAGTTCGACTACCCGCGCAGCGATACGGCGGTGGAGTCCATTGAGCCGCAGTTGCTGAACATCTATACCGCCCTCAGTGGCGACATGCTGCTGTTCAACTCTGAATACAATCGCACGACTTTGCTGGAAGGGGCGGAGGAGTTACTGCGACGTTTCCCGGATCATGTGCCCAAGGGTATCTGTCGGGAACTCGCGGATAAGTCCCACGTACTCCCGGTGCCGCTGGAAAGCTCGGTATTCCTGCCGGGCACCGGTAAAGCGGAGCGCCCCACATTTATCTGGAACCATCGCTGGGAGTACGACAAGGGGCCGGACATCCTGCTGGCGGCCCTGCGGCGATTTGGCCGTGAAGGCATACCGTTCACCATGCACATGGTAGGGCAGCAGTTCCGAAGGCAACCGGCAGAATTTGCGCACCTTAAAAAACTGCTGTCCAAGCAGGGCGCGCTTGGCGCCTGGGGATACCAGGAAAGCCTGGCTGAGTACCGCCAGCTTCTGGTGGAGAGCCATGGGGTGATTTCCACGGCGCGGCATGACTTCCAGGGGTTGGCGGTACTGGAAGCTGTGGCGGCCGGGTGTGAGCCGCTGGTGCCGGACAGCCTGGCCTATCCGGAATGGTTTGGGCGGGGCGGCTGGCGCTTTTCGGACGATATCGAGTCGTGTGCGGCGAATTTGAGCGCGGCGATGCTGCGCTGCGCCCGGCGAGTAGCCAGTGGCGCGCCCGCCAGGCTTCCGGATGTCGCGTCGCTGAGCTGGTCGCGCCTGGGTGATGAGTATCTCTCGCTGCTCGCTCGGTGTGCCGGCCGTTGAGCATACAACCGGCGGTCTGAAACGGGTATCATGCACCCCTGATTTTGACGCCGTGCCGCGCAGCCGAGGGTTTGTGCGGAAGAAGGCGAACAGGGCGAATGAAAAGTCGAATACGGGAATAGCAAGGATTTATGAGCAAGCAGCGTGTACTTACCGGCATCACTACGACGGGCACTCCCCACCTGGGCAATTATGTGGGCGCCATCCGCCCGGCGATTGCGGCCAGTCAGGAAGAAAACAATCAGTCGTTCTACTTCCTCGCGGATTACCACGCGCTGATCAAGTGCCATGATCCTGAGCTGGTGCACCAGTCTGCGCTGGAGATCGCCGCTACCTGGCTGGCCCTGGGGCTCAACACCGACAATGTGGTGTTTTACCGTCAGTCCGATATTCACGAAATCCCTGAACTGACCTGGCTGCTGACCTGCATGACCGCCAAAGGCCTGATGAACCGGGCCCATGCCTACAAGGCCGCGGTGGATGCGAACCGGGCGGACGGCGAAGACTCGGACTTCGGCGTTACCATGGGGCTCTATAGCTACCCGATCCTGATGGCTGCGGACATCCTGATGTTCAACGCCAACAAGGTGCCGGTAGGCAAGGACCAGGTTCAGCATATTGAAATGGCCCGGGATATTGCCCAGCGTTTCAATCACCATTACGGCGAGCATTTTGCGTTGCCGGAAGCGGTGGTGGACGAGAACGTTTCCGTTCTGCAGGGACTCGACGGCCGTAAAATGAGCAAGAGCTACGGCAATACCATTCCGCTGTTCCTGCCCGAGAAACAGCTGAAGAAACACATCAACAAGATCAAGACCAATCTGTTGGAGCCGGGTGAACCCAAAGACCCCGATTCGTCAACGGTATTCCAGATCTGGCAGGCATTCGCTACACCCGAGCAGACTGCGGAAATGCGCAAGGCGTTCGAGGACGGTATCGCCTGGGGTGAGGCCAAGAAGCAGCTGTTTGAACTGATCAACGGTCAGGTTGGTGAGGCTCGTGAGCGCTACAACGAATTGCTGGCCAATCCGGCGCAGATTGAAGTCGAGCTGGAAAAAGGGGCGGAGAAGGCTCGTGCCTATTCTGCGCCATTCCTGGCCGATCTGCGCGCTGCCGTAGGTATTCGTAAAATCGGTTAATCCGGTATTGGCCGGGCTTTGGGAGTAAGCGGGTGAAACTACCTTACCTGTATCTTGGGATTGCAATCGTGGCCGAAGTGGCGGCCACCAGCGCGCTCAAAGCCTCGGCCCAATTTACCAAGTTGTGGCCGTCAATCGTGGTCATAGTTGGTTACGGCATTGCGTTCTACATGCTCACCCTGGTGCTCGAGCATATCCCGGTTGGGGTGTCTTACGCGATCTGGTCCGGCCTTGGCATCGTGCTGGTGGCCATCGTCGGTGCCTTGGTATATCGGCAGGTGCCGGATCCGGCCGCAATGATCGGTATGGGATTGATTATTGCCGGCGTCGTAGTCATCAACGTGTTTTCCAAGACCGTTTCCACCTGATACCCCATTACAGTCAAGAGTCATCGATTGCCGCCGGCCCTTGCTTGTCTCCCCCAGCTGCGCGCTCACGCTGCACTTTCCAGCGCGGGGCCGGGCTGTCACCCTCCACCACCGGCCAGCCCTCTCTCTGGCGATTGCGGTCACCGTCGGTCTCTTCTGTCTGGTCGTGAAACAGGTGCACGCAGGTTTCATAGGGCATGTCGATATGCGCAGAGTCGAGCGCCTGCTTGACCGCCTTGATTACCCGGGCATGGATATGTGAGACATCGGTCTGGCGGCTGTGGGTCCACCAGCGCGCGCGGATGGTCACCCAGCTGGCGGCGAGATCCCACGGCAGTGCTTCCGGTTTTGGCTGCTTCAACACCCCGTCGATCTCAAGCAGGGCCCGCTGAATAACCTCGCAGGCTTTACCGATATCATCGCCATAGCCAATGCCGATGTCGTACTCGCTGCGGCGTTTCTCAAATGCGGTTTTGACCAGAACCGCGTTGGTGTAAATGTCGCTGTTGGGGATGACCGCCCGCTGGCCGTCATAGGTATCAATAAGCGTTGCGCGGGTTTCTATTCGGGCTACCGTGCCTTCAAAGCCACTGACTTCTATCTGGTCGCCGATCGCGAAGGGCTGGCGAATCAGAATCAGCAGGCCCGCGAGCCAGTTTTGCAAAATGTCCTTGAATGCAAAGCCTATGGCGACAGAGCTTACCCCAAGCCCGGCAATCAGATCGCCCGGCTTCAGGCTGGGCATAACGATAGTGGCCGCCAGTAATAACCCGACAAATACCACTGACCATTTGACGAGACTGCCGAGCACTTCCCCGAGATTGTCGCGGCTGCGTCGGGTGAGGTGACGCTGAACCAGTTTCCGGCACAGGGTGCCCAAGAGGTAGAAGACCAGCAATACCACCAGGGCCACGCAGAAGTTGGGTAAAAGGTGGATGGCGCCGTCGACCCAGCTGTCGACTTGCTCGAGGGCGGAATCCAGGTCGGCATCTACGGCCTGGCGCAGCAGGTGGGGATGGGGCATGGTCAGCCCGGATCGCTCAGGCGGATATCGAGTGAGAAGGCAGCGCGTTCACCATTTTCTGCTGCGTGGTCTTTGAGGAATATTTCAATTCGGTAGGTGCCGTCCCGCGGCAGGGTGCCCTTGAACCGGGAACTCTGGCCGCTGGCGCTATGCATCGCCCTTGGTGCTGCCGGAGCAGTGATACGGAAGGCGCTCGCGATGTTGTTACTGTGCAGGTCGAGTGCCAGTGACTGGCCGGTTTTTGCCTCGACCAAGTACTCGATGGTCTGGTAGCCGCGTATGGAAGCGGCCACCTGCGTCGCCTGCATACCGCCGGAAGAGCCCGTCCCAGAGAACAGTATGCGTTCACTGCGTTGCTCGTTTCTGGGGCCGGCAAGCGCGGCAACCAGTGTCAGCAAAAGCAGCGGTAATATAAACCAGATCGTTTTCGCCAAGAGAACTCCTGCAACAGGTGATAGCGGGCGCGTTCGCCGCAGCCCCAGTTCGAGCGCGGAAAAAGACTCTGGTTTCAGTGTAGACGATTATGGCGCCAGCGAAGTGGGCGAGACTGCCGGGGCTGGCGCCGCTGGCGTGCCGGCAGAACGGCCGGTATCGGGTAGCGGGTTTTCCCGCAGGAACTGGCCATGTTGCAGGTAGTGGATCACCTGTTTGATTACCTGGCGGTTCTTCATCATGAACACATGGGTAACAGGCATCTCAATATGATCGTTCATGCCCTCCAGCCTGGTGCTTGCAACGGACACCTTGCCATCGTCCGACTGCGGCAGCATCTGCGACAGGAACAGGTTGATACTGCGGGTGCCTGCGATGATGCCAAGATCGAAATCCGCGGGGCCCAACTGATTGGGCACGCTCAGTTTTCCAGTACCCAGTTGCAGCCCTGCATCGCCAAACATGAACTGGAAACCGGGGAAGCGCCCCAGTTTGTCGACCACTTCGCTCCCTTTATTGGGCGGCCCCAGCATGACCACGTGGCCCAGATTGTCGATCGCGACCCGGCTGAGGTACTGGCGGACGAGAATGCCTCCCATGGAGTGGGTAACAAAATGCACGCGGGAGAGATCTTCGCCGGTGGCCGCCGCTTGAGCCTGGCAGGTGTCGAGGGCCGGCGCAATCGCGGGGCCCGCGAGTTGTTCTATGGAGAATTCCGTGGAGGGATAGTTTACGTTAACCGTATTGAAGCCCGCGTCCGCAATGGATGACTCGAGCTTTTTCATCGACGTATCTGATTTGGCCAGCCCATGTAGCAGGATCACGCACTCTGATGCCAGCGCGGTGGTCGGCAGGGCAAATCCGACGGTGGCCAGAAACAAACGCAGTGATCGGAATAGGGGGGTCATGGACTAGGTTCCTTGTCTTTTATTTTGAATTCAATGTTTGCACCAGGCGCTCGGGCTCTCCCGGCGAAACGACCACCGTTGAGACTCCGCGGCGAATCACTACCGTGCGGGATGCGTCTGTGACGAACGCGCGGTAGCGGCCAAGGGGTTTGTTGCGGAACAGCCCGATATATCCAAACAGGCCACCATTGCCGAAAAGCCGGATTGAGCCAGCCATCGCATCCGGTATGAATTCGGCAGACTGGATGTCCTTCAGCGGAATACTGCTGTGCCAACCCGGACGCAGAATCAGCAATCGATCCTGTTCTACTCGATAGCCCCGAATCGCGAATAGCGCCGCAGTGAACAACACAATGAGCGGTAACAGGATACCAATGCGATACATCAGCGGCGGGTTTTCCTGGGCATTCAGTTGCATGGTGATGGAAACACCGATCAGGAAAAGGCAGGTGATGCCGGTCAGCCATTTCAGTTGGCGACTCCAGGGGGCAGAGAACTCAAGCGGCATAGAGTGATCCGTAGATTATTTACGTAAATGCTGGCCAGTCAGTGGCTTGCGGCCGAGTATTGCGAAATTCCCCCGGCACCGCAAACCATTACCACTGGCGGCGCGACAGCAGGTGCTTTGAAACATCCTTCGCGGCATGCGCAATAATATCTTCCGGTGGGATACCCTGGCTGATCTGCCGCGCGCCATCGGTTATCACGAGGGCTGAGGCGGTCGCCATCGCGAGGCGCTTGCCCTTGTTATTGGTGATTTCGCACGACGCGACTTTCAATCGCCGGCCGCGATGACGTACCCGCGCAATCAGGGTGATATCGCCGTCATTCAACGCGGCGGGTCGGGTGTAGCGGATATGAATGTCCATAGTGGCGAAAATGTCGCCCGCTGGCAGTGTGGAATATACCGATGCGCCCATTGTGAAATCGGCGGCCCAGGCGAGAAGACCGCCATAAATGGCGATATTTCCGTTTGAAAACCAGGGGGACGACGGAATGGTTGCACGGCAATAGCCATCTTCCACTTCCCGCGGCCGATAGCCGGTAAAGTGCCACACCGGGTGTGTTCTACCTTCCTCAATCGTGGCTCTCTGGCACTCAATGGGAACCTGATCCCCGAAATGTTTCAGTTGTGCCAGATTGAACTCCGGTGGCGCTCGCAGAAACGGATCCGGCGAGTTTTCCGGCCCCAGATCCGGTGGCTCGAAGGGCTGATCCGGATCGACGGGGAAATCACTGATGATGCAGCGGGAGCTGCCAAATGCCAGTGTCCGGCCGTGTTGATCCATGATGTCGACGGATGACAGTCCGACCTGGCTGCCGGAGTGTACAATTTTTGCCCGTCCCACCATGTTTTGCGTGTCCCTGCTCATTGGGCGCACGTAGTACAGGTTGAGCTCGGACGTAGAGAGGATCTTGCCCGCTGGCAAGGTGGTCCAGATCGCGGCCGCGAGTGGGGAATCGGCAAACAGCGCGTAGAGCCCACCCCAGTAGATGCCGGTTGAATCTTCCAGCCATGGCGTTACTGGCATGGCGAAGGTCGCCCGCCCAAGGCCGGATTCCGTTGGTTGCATCCCGGTAAGCCGCCAAATCGGCGGGCCCGGCAGCTGTCCGTAAGTGAACTTTCTGAAGGTCTCGAGGCCGGGGGTTTGCAGCGCCCGCAGATCGCCAATTGCACCGCGATGAGGCTCATCCGTAACGTCGCGAAATTTGCCCATAGCGTTTTACCTCCGCGCCTGCCGGGATACTAATGTCGGTGCCCGGCGGTTGCCAGATTACCCTTCATTTTGGCTCCCGGGCGCGGCTGCAGATTGCTATACTCCGCGCGCCTCAAGCTGTACCACGAAATTGGAGAGATTCATGTCAGATTCACTGTGCGATATTGGTTTTATTGGCGCGGGAGTCATGGGGAAAAACCTCATTCTCAACCTGGCGGACAACGGTTACCGCGTTTGCGCCTTTGACCTTGACCACAGTCGTCTCGAGGCGCTGCTTGAGCAGGACGCGCTGGAACGGGGCGATCAGCCCCCGCGCGTAGAAGTGTGCAATTCCTATACAGAATTGCTCTCGCGGGTTAAGGCGCCACACCTGGTGATCCTGTCTGTTCCTGCCGGTGCGCCGGTAGACGACGTGTGCAACAAACTGTTGGACGCCGGGTTGCAGGCTGACGATATCGTGATCGATACCGGCAACAGCTTATGGACTGATTCCGTAGAGCGCTGCAAGCGCTACGAGGGCAAATTGATTTTCTTCACCACGGCCGTTTCCGGTGGTGAAGTCGGCGCGCGCTTCGGGCCGTCACTGATGCCGAGCGGCGACCGCTACGCCTGGGCGCGTATCGAACCGGTGTGGCATGCCATTGCCGCTAAAGTGGATCCGGCGAGCGGCCAGCCTATCGAGCGTTTCGAGCCGGGCAACCCGGTCACAGAGGGAGAACCCTGCGCGGCCTACATTGGCCCCATCGGTTCTGGCCATTTTGTGAAAATGGTGCATAACGGCATTGAATACGCCGACATGCAGATGATCTGTGAAGCCTATGATGTGATGCGCAGTGCGCTGGAAATGAACCCGAAAGAAATTGCGGATGTATTTCGCGAGTGGAACAAGGGCGTGCTGAACAGCTATCTGATCGATATCAGCGCCGAGGTTCTGTCCACCGACGATTCCGAGACCGGGCAGCCGCTGGTGGATGTGATCCTGGACCGGGCCGGGCAGAAGGGTACCGGTCTGTGGACCGCGGTAAGCAGTCTCGAGGTAGGCTGCCCGGCCCCGAGCATTGCCGAAGCGGTGTTCGCCCGGTCGCTCTCGACCCGCAAGGTTCTGCGCACCCGCGCAGCGAAGAAACTGGAAGGGCCTGCGGTGCAGCCGGTACCGGAGGACCAGCGCGAGGCGGTAATTGCGCAACTGCACGATGCGCTCTACTGCGCCAAAATCTGTGTGTACGCGCAGGGCTTTGACCTGATGAAGCTGGCCGCACGGGAGCAGGGCTGGGAGCTGAATTTCGCTGAAATCGCGCGCATCTGGCGTGCCGGCTGCATTATCCGCGCGGTTTTCCTGCAATCCATCAGTGATGCCTACGAGCGTGATACCAAGCTTTCCAACCTGCTGCTGGATGATTTCTTCATCGAGCAGATTGCCAGCCACCAGGGCAACTGGCGCCGTGCGGTGGCGGACGCGACCCTCGGTGGTATCCCGGTGCCGGCGTTGTCTTCAGCTCTGAGCTACTACGATGCGTTCCGTCGCGAATCACTGCCGGCGAACCTGCTGCAGGCGCAGCGTGATTTCTTTGGTGCACACACCTTCTCCCGGGTCGATCGACCCGAGCAGCAGAAGTTTCATGTGCGCTGGAGCGAACCGGGACGTCCGGTGACAAAAATCTGATTGAATTGGTAGTGCGTTACTTACAAAAACGGCCGCAATTATGCGGCCGTTTTTTTGTGCCTGCTTGCAAGCTCAGCCTCCATTTGTCCCTGGTCAGCGAGCCAACTTCCGGGAACTAAGGCCGATCGTCGCCGCGCGGGATCAGAATACCTCTTCGACCTCGGCCGCCAACTGGTCGGCTTCGGCGCGGGACGCGCGGGCCACGATTTCTTCGACACTGGCGGTATCCGTGTTAAGGCCGCCAAACGCTGTGAGCAGATCCTTCAGCAGCGCGGAAATTTCCAGGGTCATTACGGAAAATTCGATATCGAAGCGCTGCGCTGCGTTGTCGGCATCGACGTTGTCGGCTTTCTCGGTGACCGCATCGCTGAACTTGAGGCGTTTGATTGCCAACTGGTCGTCGACCATCAGTTCCACGCCGTCCCGCCAGATGAGTCCGAGCTTGTGCACCTGCATACCGGCCACCAGGTGATTGTGAATTTCCTCTGCGCACAGATCCTGGTTCTTGCAGCGGATCACACTGCCGGATTCCTGCGGGTCGCGCAGTTCGCACTCTTGCCCAAACTCGAAGTTGGCCGGTGCTTCCGGGGCGGTCAGCCAGTGGGTCATGGACTGCTGGGGGATATTTTTGGCCGTGAGCGGTATTACGGACAGGCTGCTGATCGCCTCGCGCAAGTTTTCCAGCAGCTCCTCCGCGCCCTTGGCGGACGACGCGTTGACGACTATCCAGCCATCTTTGGGATCGATATAGGCAAACTGCAGGCGCGAACGTGCGAAGGCCTTGGGGCGCATTTCCAGCAGCACTTCGTCTTTGAGGTTCTGGCGCTCCTTGCGGCCGACACTGCGCGCCTCTTTATCGGCGATGGCCTGGGCCATCTCTTCAACGCGCTCGTTGATGACGGCGGCCGGAATGACCTTTTCCTGCTTCTTGGCGCACACCATCAGGTAGCCATTGGCTGCGTGCACCAGCTCGCTGCCGTGGCGGCCCAGTGGTGGCACCCAGCCATAGCGGGACATATCCTGGCTGCCGCAGGGCGTAAACGCGGCTGGCTCCAAAAGTTCGTTCAGTTTTTCAGCAGACAGGCTGAATTCGCGAGTGAGGCGGTATACGCGCAGGTTCTTAAACCACATACATCGGGCCGTTGGTCTGGTTACTTAAAGCAGCCGGATATTATGCGGATTCGGAAGGGAGGGGGCCAGTAAAAAACAGGCCCTTTCCATTTTGGGTGGTTGTTTTTGTATTGCTCGAGGTTTGATCAGGTAACGGTTGGTACGCTGACCCTAGATCCACTTTCTAGAGAGGAATGTTTCCCTGTGACTGTTGTGTATATAGGGTATATGGCAAAGCGATAGAATCGGTCGCCGCCGATAGCAAACTGTCAAGTAAAGTAAGCCCGAGTAGGTCATCGAAATAAATGGAGCTGCCGTTCGAATTCAGCTTGCACATATTGTAGGCAATGCCACTGTAAACCCGCGGCATGGTTTCACAGCTGCTATTGCGTTTTTTCAGGCGGGTTGCGATCTCTTCGTCGGAACTGCTCAATGTGGTAAAAGTGCCGCATCCACTCATGAAAACGGCCAGTGTAAGAACGAACACCGATTTTATCGTATGGCGCATTTTATTTCCTCTCGGTTGTTGAGCTGGCTATATAAGTGCTTGGATGTTTCTTGCGGGAAAAAAGACTGGTTATCCCATGCGGGTAACTAAAAAGGTATTTTGGGCGATGGATATTAAGCTCCTCCTCCGAACCATATCCCCAGAGCACGCCGGCGCTGTCCATACCATTTCTGTGTGCAGCAGTGATATCAAAATGGCGATCACCAATCATTAGAGTTCTCGAACTGATGCGCTCTTCCACTAATAATTTTTTCAATTGTTGCCACTTCGCGATGCCAACATCTCCGCCACTAACAAACTCGAAGTAGTGTTGGAGATCGAATCGTTCAATAATTTTGCAGGCAAAATCTGCCCGTTTTGAGGTGCAGACGGCCAGACGGATGTCGTTACTTCGGCTCAGGGTTTCCAGCATCTCAGCAATTCCAGGGTAGAGCGCATTTTCCGTATAGCCGATTTCGCCATATCGTTCGCGATAACTGGAGAGCATTGAGTTAACTAGGGATGCACTCCCGCTGCCAATCAGGTGGGCAACGGTTTGCTCCAGTGGCGGGCCGATATGGGGTGTGAGGGCACCGGATTCCCGTGGAGCGAAATCGTGGGCCACCAGTGCGTAGTTCATGGAGTTTACAAACCCCTCTGCGGGGTCGCTCAGGGTTCCGTCGAGGTCAAATAACAGCCATTCATAATTGGGCATCGGATTGCTCCGCGGTAGAAGTTGTCACGCAAAGTTCGGCAAATTGCCCTCTGGTCAGGGAAACCAGATCGCCGGGTGCCAGTTCGATCTCAAGTCCCCTGCGCCCGGCGCTGACAAAGATGGTTTCCAGTGCTTTTGCAGAATTGTGGAGATAGGTGGGCAGGCGTTTTTTCTGGCCCAGTGGGCTCACGCCACCGAGGACGTAGCCGGATGAGCGCATGACATCGTCTTTATCCGCCATGGCCGCCTTCTTGGCGCCGGCGGCTTTGGCAATCAGTTTCATATTGAGCTGCAACCCCACCGGTAACACCGCCACAGCAAGCGATTTCCCGTCCAGTGTCACGACCAGGGTTTTGAATACCCTGTGAGGTTCCAGGCCCAGTTTTTCTGCTGCCTCCAAACCATAGGATTCGGCTGTAGCATCGTGGCTGTACTCGTGGATGGTGTATTTGATTTTCGCCTTCTCGGCGAAGTTGATTGCCGGAGTCATGATGCATTCCTTGCAGGCGTTTGAGGTTGGAAAATAATATCGGGCTTTTCAAATAATTTGGCGAGTCGGCTTATTGTCCCAATGGTGCAGACATCGTACTGCGGTTGTTCCATGTGTTTTGAAACATTGTTGGCACTGTTTCCCGCAGATAGTCCCAGAAAACCCCTGTACCCTCAACCGCTGTATATCCCGGTTGCGCGCCTCATGTTTGATTTTGCAAATTGAAGTTGCGCGGGAAATACGCCTATATTGGCCGGAGATGCGCTAGCTGTTGCCGCGCAACTGTGTAGGACTACACCTCAGGAAAACGCCATGCGAATGCTCCTAGTGCCCATTCTATTTTCCTTGCCTTTTGCCGGGCCGAGTGTTTATGCAGCTGATCCACTGCCTCAGTGGCAGGAATCCCAGTTGGAGAGAAAAGTATCGCTGCGCGGCAGTGCCGTTGGTAAATCATCGTTTTGGGTGACGGGTACGGAAAATGCGGTGTTCAGAAGCATCGATGGCGGCGACACATGGCAGGATGTGTCAGTTACCGGGCAACCGGTGACCGATTTTCGGGATATTGAAGTGTTCGATGACCATACGGCGATTGTCATGGGGGTAGGCACCGGTTCGGAATCACGTCTCTACCTCACCGAGGATGGCGGTGGGCACTGGGAGCTTTTATACAGCAACCCCGATTCCACGGGCTTTTTTGACTCTATTGCGTTCTGGAGTCGCAATGATGGACTGTTACTGGGGGATCCAGTTGACGGTTATTACGTGGTAATGCGGACCCGCGATGGCGGCCGCAGCTGGAAGCGTGTGGATCGGGATCACCTGCCGTCACTATCCGAAAATGAGGCCGCGTTTGCTGCCAGTGGCAATACGCTGATTGCCGGAGCAGCGGGCGAAGCCTGGTTCACCACCGGTGGCTTTGCCGCTTCCGTGTACTCAACAAGCGATTTTGGGCAGAGCTGGGAACGTATTCCGGTACCGATCCATAGCGAAACTGCGACTTCCGGTGGCTACGCGCTCGGGCGAAACCGGCAGGGGCAGGTCTTTGTCATGGGCGGGGATTTCCAGAATCGCCCGGGCAAATATCCGAATGTGGCAGCTTTCGGTGACCAGGGGTGGCAATCCCTGGACACCGGCCAACGCGGATTGCGCACGGCCATGGCATGCGCTGAACGCCTGTGTGTGATTTCCGGAAAAACGGGAAGTGATGTGTCTTTCGATCACGGCACAACCTGGCGAGCGATGCCCGGAAACGGTTACTACACGTTGGCTGTTGGCAAAACGGTGGGGGGGAAGGAGGTCATACTTGCCGCCGGGCACGATGGCCGGGTGGCAACGCTGTCTGTAAAGAAATCCGGGGGCTAAATAAACAGGCCCTGCCGGATGGCAGGGCCTGGCGTAGCGGCGTGTACCGCTGGCCGTTTCTTTTGCCCTTTAGTTGGCCGCAGGAATCGCTGCGACAACTTTCAGGAAGTATTCCCAGAAGTTGCCCACGCTCTCAATGTGTACTCGCTCTTCCGGCGAATGCGCGCGGCGGATAGTAGGCCCGAAAGAGACCATGTCCCAGTTGGGATAGGGCTTGGCCAGCAGGCCGCACTCGAGTCCCGCGTGAATCACCTTGACCTCCGGCTCCTTGCCTTCCATTTCCTTGTAAACGTCCTTCATCAGTGCCAGCAGGGGAGACTGCATATTAGGCGTCCAGCCCGGGTAGGCATTGTCGAGGGAGGCATCGGCACCGGCGAGTTTGAACGCGGCGGCAACATTGAGGCCGTGCTGATCGCGGGCGCTGTCGGAAAGGCTGCGCACCAGACACTGGAAACGTACCCGACTCTCCCCATCTACGGTTTCGGTAACCACCCGCGCCAGGTTATTGGAAGTATCGGCGATACCTTCCAGGGCTGTGCTCATGCGCTCTACGCCGTTGGGGCAGCAGCGGATCAGCTGGATCAGTTTCTGCTGGCTGGCAACATCCATAACGCTGCCGGGCAGTTCGGTGGGTTCCAGCGCAATATCGAGCCGCTCCTCGTTATTGAGTTCGGCTTTGATGGTCGCGGACGCCTGTTGCACGATCTCGGCCAGGCGCTCGCTCTGGTCGGCTGCGACGGTGATCACGCTGAATGACTCGCGCGGGATGGCATTGCGCAGGCTGCCGCCATCGAGGGTGGCGATGCGCACGCTTTCGAGTTCGCCCTGTGCTGCATCGATAATGCGGTTGGCGATCTTGTTGGCGTTGCCACGTCCCTTGTCGATATCCAGCCCTGAGTGACCGCCGCGCAGACCGCGCACGCTGAGCTTGAAGGCCTGGTGGCCGGAGGGGACCGCTTCAGCGGTGTATGCCAGCGCGGCATTTACGTCCACGCCACCGGCACAGCCCACATACAGTTCACCCTCGTCTTCGGTGTCCAGGTTCAGTAGCAGATCCGCTTCAAAGTATCCCGGTTGCAGGTTTTTCGCTCCGGTCATACCCGCTTCTTCGTCGATGGTCAGCAGGGCTTCCAGTGCCGGGTGGGGGATGTCGGTGGATTCGAGCAAAGCCAGAATTGCGGCCACACCGATACCATTGTCGGCACCCAGTGTGGTGCCTTCCGCGGTTACCCACTCACCGTCGATGTAGGGTTTGATGGAGTCGGTCAGAAAGTCGTGGTCGGTGTCGGCATTTTTCTGCGGCACCATGTCCACGTGGCTTTGCATGGCGAGCTTCTTGCGGTTTTCCATGCCCGGGGTCGCCGGTTTCTTGATGATGACGTTGCCGATTTCGTCCAGCTGCACATCGAGCCCGCGATTCTTGGCAAAGTCGACGATATACGCCACGACCTTGTCTTCATGCTTGGAGGGGCGGGGGATCTCGCACAGTTTGGCGAAATGTTTCCACAGCGGAACGGGATTCAGTTCAGCGATATTCGACATGGGATTTCCTTATAACAGGGCCGCGGGTTCCGGGGCCGGTGGTGTCCGCCGGGGCTTTTGGCCCCGGGGCTGGAAAGTTTAGTTCGATGCGTGGGCTTATCGGTATTGCTCGGCCGCTGCCGGTGCGGTTTCCTCGGCGCCGGCCTGTACCAGTTCCAGCGCGATGCGTCGTTTTTCGGTATCGACCGCAGCCAGCTTGACCTCAACAGTTTGATCCAGCTGGAAGCGTTCCTCGCCACGGGTAATGGTGAGGCGTTTGCCATCGAACTCGAACGGGTTTTTCTTGCCGTTGAAGCGCACGAAGCCATTGATGCCGTTGTCATCCATGCGCACACCGATGCCAGCACCGTTCACCAGGGTGATGGTGCCGCTAAACACCTGACCGACCTGGCCTTCCAGGTACTGGCAGCACAGCCACTGTTGCAGGGCGCGATCCGCCTGGCGGCCGGTGGTTACGCGCTGTTGCAGGGCGTCGGCATTGTCCAGTTGGGGCAGGGCGGCGCCTGCCAGGGCCGCTCGCAATACGCGGTGGTTGTGCAGGTCATTGAATTTGCGGATGGGCGACGTCACGGTTGCGTAATGCGCAAGGCCAAGCCCCAGGTGCGGCGCGGCATTGTGGCTGAGTTCGCCCGGGCGCAGCATGCGCTTAAGAACCGAGAGTACATTTTGCATCTCTGGCTCGCTGTGGGATTCCAGGGTTTTTACCAGCTTTAGGTAGTTGTCGAGCTGGTGCAGATCCTGCTCGGCATACTCTGGCAGCGTCTCCTGCAGCAGCGCGCGTATTTCGGCCATGCGCTCGTCGCGGAAGCCGAGATGAATGGAGAAACACCCGGCGCCGAGCTCGGCGAGCTTGTTGCCTGCGCAGATATTGGTTGCCAGCATGGCTTCTTCCACCATGCGCTGGGCGGCATTGCGCTCCTGCTTGTCGATACGCTCGACCTTGCGCTGCTCGTTCAGGATCAGCTCGTAGTCCGGACGATCCTCCATTATCAGGGAGTGGCCAGCGCGGTAGGCAGCGCGGGCCTTGCTCAGGTCATCCAGCAGGCGCAGGCTCTCGTGCTGGCCTTCCGGCACCGCAGTGCTGTCACCATCAACATAGCGCGCAACCTGTTCGTAGCTGAGCTTGTGCTGGGAACGGATGGCTGCAAACTCGTATTCAAAACCGTTCAGCGCGCCGTCGTCGCCAACCTCGATATGCATCACCAGTGCGGGACGCAATTCGCCCGCCAGCAGGGAAAAGCCGTTTTCGCACAGGTTATTGGGCAGCATTGGCAGGGTTTCGCCGGTCAGGTAAACACTGTTGGCGCGAGTGCGTGCTTCCTTGTCCAGGGCGCTGTCAGGCTCGATCACACTGGAGGGATCGGCGACTGCGATGTGCAGCTTCCAGCCGCTGTCGGTTTTGGTCACCGCCAGTGCATCGTCCATATCCCTGGTGGTTTCCGCATCGATCGTCACGAAGCCGAGATCCGAAAGATCCTTGCGCTCCGCGCAGACGCTCTCCAGTTGCGCTGGGAGGTTAGCGGCCTGTTCGATTGCCGCCTGGCTGAACCGGGCGGGGAGGCGGTATTGGGCCACGGTGAAGGCATGCTCGATGCCCGCCATGTCCGGTTTGCCAATCACGCCTTCGACCTTGGCCTGGGCCTTGCCATCCTTGAACGGGTGGCGAGCGATGGTGCAGGCGATGAACTCGCCGGGCTGGGCTTTGCCGCGGGCTTTTGGGGGCAGGAAAATCCAGCGCGACAGGCCGTGCTCGCGCGGCTGGACAAAGTGGCCCTGTCCTCGCTGAATGTATTCGCCCACCAGGTACTTGAGGTCGGATTCCACCAGTGCGTCCAGCTCGGCGGAGAGCTTACCCTGCTCCTCTTCCGTCAGGCTGACACGAACCCGGTCACCAGGGAACACCCGATCCATTTCCGCCGGCGCCAGAAAGGCTTCACGTCCGTCGTCCAGCACCACAAATCCGAATTTGCCGTTACTGCCGCGCACCCGCCCTTCGGCGAATTCCTTGGTGGAGCGGATGTCGGTTTTCAGCTGTGTGAGCTGTTTGAGGGCGTCGGCATTGAGCATGAATAAATCTCTGTGGGTCTGTTTGGGCGCGGATTCTACCAGACCGACATTAACTGGCCATATTTAGGTTGGTTCGTACCCGGGCTATTTCCGGGAAGAAAACGGCGATAGGTGACTGCTTGGTGGGATGTGTTCAATTATGATATTTCATCCTAAAATTAATTAAAATGTGGGATGGGAATGGCACTGGGTGGTCTGTTTGCGCAAAGATCGCAATGTCTTTATTGGGGCAGTGGATATATTCTTAGGGGCCTAGAATAAATCGCGGTCGCGGGCAAAACCGACAAAATTGGTGGAAGCTGACGCAACTGCAAAACCGGCCTCCGAAGAGGAACGTTTATGAGTGTTTTTTCCCATCCTGCCTACGATAATCACGAAGAAGTGGCTTTCTATCATGACGCCAAAAGCGGCCTGAAAGCGATTATCGCCGTACACAACACCAACCTGGGCCCGTCACTGGGCGGCTGCCGCATGTGGCCTTACGCCGATGACAGCGAAGCCCTGAATGACGTATTGCGCCTGTCCCGCGGTATGACCTACAAGTCGGCCATGGCCGGGCTGAAGCTGGGCGGTGGCAAGTCCGTGATTATCGGCGATCCGCGCAAGGAGAAGACACCGGAACTGCTGCGCGCCATGGGTGACTTCCTGAACACCCTTGGCGGCCGTTACATCACGGCGGAAGACTCTGGCACCAGCGTGGCGGACATGAAAATTATCGGCGAACGCACCGAGTTTGTTTCCGGCGTGACTGCGGGTCAGGAACACGGTGGCGACCCGTCCCCGTCAACGGCGTACGGCGTGTTCGTCGGCCTCAAGGCGGCGGTAGCGCATCGCTGGGGCCGTACTGACCTGAATGGTCTCAAGGTATCTATCCAGGGTGTTGGCAATGTGGGTTTCCGTCTTGCCAAACTGTTAAAGGATGCCGGTGCCGAGCTGTTTGTCACAGATATTTTCCAGGACAACATCGACCGTGCCGTCAATGAACTCGGAGCCACTGCGGTGACCGCCGACGAAATTTTTGACCTGGATGTCGACCTGTTTGCCCCCTGTGCCCTGGGCGCAATCCTCAACGACAACACGATTGAGCGCTTGAAGGTTGGTGCCATTGCCGGCGCCGCCAACAATCAGCTGGCTGAAGAGCGTCACGCCGCTGCGCTGCGCGAAAAAGGCATTCTTTACGCGCCGGACTACGTCATCAACGCTGGCGGTATTATTGATGTCTACTATCAACAGCTTGGTGACTACAATCCCGAGCAGGTAAAAGCTCATATCGAATCCATTGGCACCACCATGCAGGAAGTTTTCCAGCGTGCCGATGAAACTGGCGAAACCACGGCACATGTGGCCGACCGTATTGCCGAGGAGCGCTTCGGGCACAAAGACACACTCAATGGCGCCGATTCTGCTGCGGCGTAAATTATTTCAAATCCCCGCGACGACGTTATCGTCTCTCTGTGAGGTATTTTTCGGGCGCTACGGCGCCCGTTTTTTTTGCCTAAACTAAATGCGCTCACGGCGGGAGGGCGTGCTCTTTGGCGGCTGCTGTACCCTGTAATTCCCGGCCGATATCGCCTTTAACGACATAAATCGGGATCACGAACCATGCAGATGTGCAGCGCTCCCTGCCGGCTGGCAGCAATGGCCTTATTTCTTTTCGTTGCGCTTGCCGGGTGCCAGCGGGAAGCTTCGCCGCAGGACGAGCCCGAAACCCATCGCGCATTGACCGTGGATAAGAAGGCGGCCGCCAGCAGCAAAGCGGCTGCCCGCGGCAGTGGCGCGGATGTCGAAGTGCCAAAAATCGATATTCCCTTTCACAAGGAAGTACTGGAAAACGGGCTCACCGTGATCGTGCATGAGGATCACAAGGCACCGGTGGTCGCGATCAATATCTGGTACAAGGTCGGTTCAAAGGATGAGAGTCCGGGCAAAACCGGCTTTGCCCACCTGTTCGAACATCTGATGTTCAATGGCTCGGAAAACGCACCGGGTGAATACTTCGAGCCGTTTCAGCGCTCGGGTGCCACGGACATGAACGGCACCACCAACAACGACCGAACCAATTACTTTGAAACCGTGCCGGTTGGTGCGCTGGATATGGCGCTGTGGATGGAGTCTGACCGGATGGGCCATTTCAAGGGCGCCATCAGCCAGGAAAAGCTCGATGAGCAGCGCGGTGTGGTCAAAAATGAAAAACGCCAGGGGGAAAATGCACCCTACGGCCGGGCGTTCGATGTCATTGCCAAGAGCACCTTTCCCTCTGATCACCCGTACTCCTGGACCACCATAGGTTCGATGGAGGATCTGGATAACGCAAGCCTGGATGATGTTAAACAGTGGTTCACCGATTATTACCAACCAGCCAATGCAATGCTCGTTATTGCCGGTGATATCACGGTGGAAAATGCCATGGCCAAGGCGCGCCAGTATTTCGGAGACATCCCCAGTACATCGGTGCCTGCCCAACTTAAAAGCTGGGAATTGCCTGCGCAGGTGAACAAGCGCGAGTTGATGACGGATCAGGTGCCCCAGACTCGCATATACAAGGTCTGGAATGTGCCCGCTATCGGCAGCTATGAGGAGAACGCGCTGGATTTGCTCACCTCGCTGCTGGCGAATCGCAAGAACTCCCTGCTGTATCGCCGCCTGGTAAGGGATGAGCAGGTAGCTACCAGCGTCAGTGCGTTCTATTACGGTCGCCAGTTGGCCGGCCAGCTGCTCATCATGGTGGATGTCAAACCGGGGCAGTCTGTGGATGCGGTGGAAAAGCTGCTCAATGATGAGCTGGCCGAGTTTGCCAAGAACGGGGTTCGGGTAGAAGAGCTAAAACGTATCAAGCAGAGTGAATTTGCCGGACTTGTGAAAGGGCTGGAGAAAATCGGAGGTTTTGGTGGCAAAACCGATATCCTGGCCCGCTCCGAGTTTTATTACGACGATCCCGGGGCGCTGTTGGATAGCCTGAAGGATTACGCCGCGGTGACGGCCGAGGAAGTTCAGAACACCGCACACAAGTGGCTGCGGCCCGAACACTACACACTCATTATTGAACCCAAAGACAAATACGGCGTGACTGGTGAAGATGTGGATCGCACCAAGTTGCCCGCCGTCGATAAGACGGTAGAGCTCGAGCTGCCCGAGCAGCAGGCGTTCACGCTGGATAATGGTCTCAAGGTCGTTTTGGCGGAGCGCCACGATACCCCGGTGGTGTTGATGAACCTGCAGTACCGCAGCGGCGCCTCGGCAGATGGTGACAAACCCGGGTTGGCTTCGGTCGTTGCGCGGATGTTGAGTGAGGGTGCCGGCAGTTTCGACAGCCTGGATTTCAGCGCGCGGCAAGAGGAGCTGGGAGCGAGCGTTGGTGCCAGCAGTGGCCTGGACTACAACTCGTTGAGCTTTAGTGCCCTGAAAACCCAGTTGAAACCGTCACTTGAGCTGTTTCGTGATGTTATCTCGAGCCCGCGTTTTCCCGAGGAGGATCTTGCACGGGTGAAGTCCAACTGGCTGGATGCTATCGCCCAGGAAGAGGCGCAGCCCCAGGGGCTGGCTATGCGCGAATTGCCGCCGCTGCTGTTCGGGAAAGATCACCCCTACGGCGCACCGTTGACCGGATCGGGCACGGTGGAGGCGGTCAAGGCGATTACCCGCGACGACCTGGTGAAGTTCCACCAAACCTGGCTGCGCCCGGACAACGCGCAATTGACCGTCGTTGGGGATGTCAGCAAAGACGAGATTTACCGCCTGCTGAACGAGACACTTGGCAATTGGGAGGCACCCAGGGAGCCGGTGCGGGCACTGGAATTGCCGGAGGTGGCCCGCCCTGAGAAGGCTCGGATATTCCTGCTGGATCGGCCGGGAGCCCAACAGAGTTACATTATGGCGGGCCTGGTGATCCCACCGTGGAAACCGGAAGGGGCCGAAGCTTTCGATGCAATGGCATCGGTTATTGCCGGCAAGTTTACCTCCCGTATCAATATGAATCTGCGCGAGGACAAGCACTGGTCCTACGGCGCCCGCGCTGTCTCGCTCGATACGGAAGCCCAGCGCCCGTATATCGTATTTGCGCCCGTGCAAACCGACAAAACGGCTCCTGCCATGCGCGAATTGCTGAAAGAGTATCGGGAGTTTTTATCCAGCCGCCCGGTCAAGGACAGCGAACTGTCTGACTATATAGATGATGAAGTGCTGAAGCAGAGCGCACGATTCCAGACCAAGGGCCAGCTGCTGTCGAGCATTGCCTGGCAGGTAGAGAAAGGCCTGCCCCCGGAATACATTGCGGAATACCCGCAGCGGGTAGGTGCCCTGAGCAAGGATCAGGTCGAGGCTGCGGCCAGGCAGTACCTCTTCCCGGATCAGTTCACCTGGGTCGTGGTTGGCGACCTCAGCAAGATTCAGAAAGAAATCGAAGCACTGAATATCGGCCCGGTTGAGGTGCTGCCGGGTAAGCAGTGATCCGGCAGGGGGATACCTGGTAGAGGTATCGCTCCGGGCTTGTTACATAAGGTGCGCTGTAAAGCTGCGCCCGACTTTTGCGCTTCCGCCCAATTACGGTAAATTGTCGCCTTCATCGATAACAATAAATCTGGCCGGAAGTGCCAACCGGTAACTATCCCGGGTATCTTCCGGTCATTTCACGGGGCGACAATGACCGCAATTCCTACTTTTTACTCTTTCCATGCGACTTCAGGGCGTTGGACGAATCTCGCAAGTCTTACGTCGCGCCTGTTTGGCCTGATGCTCTTGCTCGGCGTTTCTTCCACTGCTTCAGCAGAAAATCTGGCGGTTCAGGCGGGCTGGCTGTTCGACAGTGAAACCGGACGGCTACTAGAGAAGCGCACCGTGCATGTGGTTGACGGCAAAGTGGAGTCTGTTGAACGGGGGTTTCTGCAGCGGGAAGGGGAGCGGGTAATCGACCTGCGCGCTTATTCTGTGCTGCCCGGCTTGATGGATATGCATACGCATCTCGCCTATGAGTATGGCCCGCGCACCTATACCGAGACTTTTACCTGGAACCCGGCTGATTACACCCTGCGTGCGGTAAACACCGCTGAGCGCACGCTGATGGCCGGGTTTACCACGGTTCGGGATCTGGGGGACAGCGGCAATGTCACAGTGAGCCTGCGCAACGCGATTAACCGTGGTGATATTGTCGGGCCGCGCGTTTTCACTGCGGGAAAATCCATTGCCACTACCGGCGGGCATGCAGATCCCACAAATGGATACCGAATGAGCCTTATGGGTAGTCCCGGGGCCGCCGAAGGCGTTGTGAACGGTGTTGCCAGTGCCCGGCAGGCAGTGCGTCAGCGTTACAAAGATGGCGCCGACCTGATCAAGATTACGGCTACAGGCGGCGTGCTGAGTGTGGCGAAGAGTGGTCAGAACCCGCAGTTTATGGAAGACGAACTCGAAGCGATTGTGGCCACGGCAAAGGATTACGGCTTCACGGTAGCGGTGCACGCCCACGGCAAG
Organism: Microbulbifer weihaiensis; assembly: GCF_048323715.1. Classification (NCBI taxonomy): domain Bacteria; kingdom Pseudomonadati; phylum Pseudomonadota; class Gammaproteobacteria; order Cellvibrionales; family Microbulbiferaceae; genus Microbulbifer; species Microbulbifer weihaiensis. Next base: position 58,509 of record NZ_JBLWFL010000004.1, on the reverse strand, counting down.
GAAGGAATGGAGCGGGCGATCAAGGCCGGCGTCGACTCTGTTGAACATGGCACCTACATGGATGACCAGACCATGGCGTTAATGAAAGAGCACGATACCTGGTATGTGCCCACGCTGATGGCGGGCGAGTGGGTTACCCACAAGTCGCAGGTGGATGGATTCTTTCCGGATATGGTGCGGGTCAAGGCTGCGGCAATTGGGCCGCTAATACAGGACACTTTCGGTCGCGCCTACCGCAAAGGATTGAATATCGCGTTCGGCACCGACTCCGGGGTGAGCCGTCACGGCGATAATGCTCAGGAGTTTGTACTGATGGTGCAGAGCGGGATGACCCCAGGTGACGCTATTCGCTCTGCGACCTGGAATGCGGCGCAATTGCTGAATGCCCAGGATGAGCTGGGTAGTGTCAGTGCGGGAAAATGGGCCGATATGATTGCGGTGGAGGGAAATCCGCTGGAAGACATCGCTACCTTGCAGAATGTTCGTTTCGTAATGAAAAGTGGAAAGGTATACAAACAGCCAGAGTGATGGCTATACCCAGCTCCCCTGGAATTCCCCAGGGGAGCTGGCTAAAGCTTATTTCGCCAGTTCGAACACCAGCTCCAGGTTGACGGAAACGCTGGTTTCACCCGGCGCGATGGGGGTGCTGGCTGCATCTTTGGCCATACCCATTTCTGCGCGCATCATTGGTCGTGGCATGCCGCCGTGGCTGCCTTCTGAAATGCTGACAATCCTAACGACTTTGGTGCCCAGGGAATCCGCATAAGACTCAGCGCGGGCACGGGCCAGCGCCAGGGCCTGTTCCCGAGCTTCGCTCAGCAGCGGTTCCGGCTCGCCGATGGAGAAGCTGGGGCCATGAATCTGGTTGGCGCCCGCCGCGGCCAAGGCATCAATCACCTTGCTTAGCGATTCCAGTTTGCGCACCGTGATGTTCACGGTGTTGCGGGCCTGGTATCCGAGCAGCTGGCGCTCTCGATTTGGCTGGTAATCGTAGCGCGGGGACAGGCTGATACCGCTGGTTTGCACATCCTTGTCTTCGATGCCGGCTTTTTTGATGGCTTTCATCAGGTTTTCCATCTGCTCGGCATTGGCCTGCATGGCTGCGCCGCTGTCTTCCGCTTCGGTAATCACACCAGCAGAGAGATCAGCAATATCCGGCGCACGGCTGGCTTCGCCCTGAGATGAAATGGAAATCAGCGTGCCTGAGCGGTTGCCTTCGGTGCTGTTGCCGCAGCCGGCGGTGAAGGCCAGAAGGCCGGCGAGCAGGCCGGCCGAAAACAGTTTGACAGTGTTTTGCATGGCGAATCCTTATATTGCCAGAGGTACTACAAATTACATTAAACGGTGATGAACCGATGTGTAATGGTGTCCATTGTTATCTGAAAAAGATGAATCTCACGTGAACAGCCGCTCGAACGATTCTTCCTGCGGGTGGTAAATTGCAAAGCCCAGTCTCAGTAACTGCTGTCGACGATCGCAGAGCACATTTTTCTTCCGCAGTTCCGCCTGCAGCTCTTCTGCGTTCTGTGCAGAGCCGCAGCGGAATGTGAAAAAGTGGCCATGGCCATTTTCCAGGTCGTGATGAATCAGGTTGCCGCGATTCAGCAGGGGGTGCGAAGCGGCGTCCATTGCCGCGAGAAAGCGTTGCTGGTTGCCCTGCACGTAGCGATGAATCGTTTCCACGGAAATATTATCGCGCTTGAACATGTCCAGAACCGCCAGCGCCTTGTACAGGGGGGAGTAGTCCATGGTGGCGCCGGCGAAGCGCAGCCAGTTGTCGCCGTAACCCACGCCTTCAGCGCGGTTCTCCAGCTCGGCCATTTCCGCAAACCAGCCGGTATTCAGCGGGCGAAGCTGGCAGCCGCGGGGTACTGACATGAAACACATGCCTTCACCGGCACCCAGGTATTTGTATGAGCCGGCGGTGTAGAAGACTTTGTCGGCGACAGCGCTGAGATCCGTCGGACGCGCAAAGAACGCGTGATATCCGTCGATCACCATCTGGGTTGCGTCGGGCTTGCGCGCCGCGATTTCCAGCAGTTGCGGGAAGGCTACGCCTGAATCGAAGAATACCTGGCTGGCGTAGGCCAGTTGGTAGTCGCCTGTTTGCAATTCCTGTTCGAAGCGCTGGGGCAGGGTACCGAAAGGCTGTGTCGGGACGCGCACCACCTCAACGCTGGTATGTTCTTCGAGGCGCAGTAACTGGCGTGCGAAGCTGTAAAACTCCCCGTCGGTGGTCAATATTCGCAGGGGCTTGTTCAGGTCGAAGGCGCTCAACAGCCGGTACACAAGCTCGTGTGTATTGGGGGCGAGCGCAATCTGTTCGGGTGCTGGCAAATTCAGCGTGTCGGCAATTGCTCGCTGGAAAGCGGGAATTTTTTCCCCAAAGATAATCTCCCATTTTGCATCGGCCAGCTGGGCGGCCTCATGCCAGTACTGCTGAATCGCGTCCAGGGTCACATCCGGCCAGTAGTGATGGGAGTGGCATGCCATGTGCAGCATGGCTTCGGGGCATTCTGGGGAGGCAGCATTTTGTGCCGCCTGCAAAAACTGACGATAGTATTTTTGGTACATTTCGCTCTGGTATCTGATTTGGTTACCGATTAAGTTGTCCCGCGATTGTAATCCCGCTAAGGAGGACCTGCAGTGGAATATTTGCACACTATGGTGCGTGTCACCGATCTGGACGAATCTTTGAAGTTCTATTGCGACAAGCTCGGCCTGGTCGAAGTGAGCCGCAATGACTACGAAAAAGGCCGGTTTACCCTGGTGTTTCTCGCTGCGCCCGGCGACGCAGAGGCAGCCCGTGAGAGCAAGAGCCCCTGTGTGGAGCTTACCTACAACTGGGATCCTGAGTCCTACTCCGGCGGTCGAAATTTTGGCCACCTTGCTTACCGGGTAGACAATATTTACGAGACCTGTCAGCGCCTGATGGATATGGGGGTGACCATCAATCGCCCGCCACGGGATGGTTATATGGCCTTTATCCGCTCCCCGGACAACATCTCCATCGAATTATTGCAAAAGGGTGATCCCCTTGAACCCCAGGAACCCTGGGCGTCCATGGAAAATACCGGGGAATGGTGATCTCGCCCGTGAAGCAGAGAAGTTGTGTAGTACTTGCTGGTGCCAATGCGGCGCGCCGGGTGCGCGAAGAGGGGTTGCATCAGGGGCAGGTTTCCACCCTGGTTGGCGCCTCCGGTGGCCCCAAGTGGCTGGCCATCAGTCAGCTTGATCGGGTGTTGATCAGCGAGTTCTTCCGCGATCGCACGGCGCCGATAGTGACCCTTGGGTCGTCTATCGGCAGCTTTCGCAATATGTGCTATGCCACCGCCAACCCCATGGAAGCGCTGGAAAGGCTGGAATACGGCTATATCAACCAGTCGTACGCGACGGATCGACCGACGCCCGCGGAAGTCACTGCGGCGGGGGAGGAGATTCTTCAGGAGGTGCTTGGGAGCACCGGTGCCCTGGAAGTCGCCGGTAATCCCGTTTGGCACAGTCACTTTGTCACTGTGCGTGGCCGCGGCCCCCTGGGCAGTGAGAAAAAGCTGGTGCTGGCACCGGCGCTGATGGCGTCAGCACTTGCCAACGCGGTGAGCCGGCGCAGTCTGAGCGCTTTCTGGGATCGGGTGGTTTTCCATGCGGGAGAGCAGCCGGGAATTGCCTTCGATCACCTCAGTACTACGAATATCCGCCTCAACCAGGAAAATGTCTGTGCCTCAGTACTGGCCAGTGGATCCATTCCGCTGGTGATGGCCGGAGTGCCGACACCGCACGGAGCGCCCTCCGGGAACTACCGTGATGGCGGTATTACCGACTATCACTTCGACCTGAGTTTCCAGCACCCGCAGGGGCTGGTTCTGTATCCGCACTTTTTCCCGTATATGGTGCCGGGCTGGTTCGATAAAAGCTTCCGCTGGCGCTGGGTGCGCGGCGGGGCCATGCAGAATGTGATTCTGGTGGCGCCATCGCCAGCCTGGGTTGCCAAATTGCCCTTCGGAAAGATTCCTGATCGGGACGATTTCATCAAGCTCACGACCGAGGAGCGACTTCGCTATTGGCACGCGGTGGTCGATGCGGCGAAATCTGTGGCGGAGGATTTCTTTGAAATGTGGCAAACTGGTGCGATCGCCGATGAGATGATCGAAGTCGGTGGAGACCAGGCACCCCACAAGCTGGCGATGTCTACCTGATTACCGAGCCGGTACATTTTCATGACTGAACCCGCATTCAACGAACCGCAGGAAGAGTTTCGCACCACGCAAGAGCGGGTGTATTACCAGGTGCGAGACGCCATCCTGCGGGGGCAGTTCCTGCCGGGGAAGTCCGTCACTATTCGCGGGCTTGCGTCGGAGCTGGACTGCAGTCCGATGCCAGTGCGCGAAGCGCTGCGCCGCCTGACCTCGGAGCGTGCACTGGAGCTGTCCGACACGCGTCGGGTCACTGTGCCCACCATGACTCGTGAAAAGCTGGACGAAATTTGTGCAGCGCGGGTGGCGCTCGAGTGCCAGGCGGCCGAGCAGGCGTTGCCCTTCGTCGGTGAGGAGGAGCTGTCGCAGTTGCGAGCGCTGGATGATCGGATTACCCAGGCGTTGGCCAGCAAAGACATGCAGGAGTATGTGACTGGCAACCTGGAGTTCCACTTTACCCTCTATCGGCTGGGGCACCCACACATCATTCTGTCCCTGATCGAAAGCCTGTGGTTGCAGACCGCCCCCCTGCAGCACCTCGTGTTCCAGCGGTTCGGTGTGCAGGAGTTGCCTGATCGCCACCAGGACCTGATTGAGGCCATTGCCAGCAAGGATATCCAGCGAGTGCGGACCGCGATTCGCCAGGATATTGAAGAGGGCCTGGGTTCTATTTCTGCAGAAGAGTTGATGCAATCCTGATGTTTAGTTATTTCCATATCCTGCTTCATGTACTGGTGCCTTTGGCTATTGCCTGGTTTTTCTTTCGCAATGAGTGGAAGAAAGCGGCCCTCTTTATGTTGGCAGCCAATCTGGTCGACCTGGATCATTTGCTGGCGAGCCCGATTTACGACCCGAATCGCTGCAGTATCAACTTCCATCCACTGCACACCATGTTCCCGATATCATTTTATGGGGCCATGATGTTCCTGCCCTGGAAGCCGGTGCGCTGGCTGGGTATTGGTCTGGTGACCCATATGCTGCTGGATGCGATCGACTGCGCCTTCTGAGAAGGCGCTTGAAATGCTGTTTTTTCCAAGCCCGCAAGCGATTCCGGGATCTCCTGCGCTGTTACGCTGGGATTCTTTCCGCTGCTAATGCCGGCCGCGCAAACCAGGATTCAGTGATTAAAGCGTTGTGTGTCTCTGGCTGTATGGGGGCATCCAGTCACGTATTCTGCGAGAGAGGGGCTTTACAGTTTTTTCTTCGCGTGATAAAAATTCGGTGAAGTTCAAAAATTGTTAACGGACTTCCAATTTATCCAATAAAAGTAAGCGCCATGAATACAAGCAATATGCAACTGATTGCTGCTATCGAGCGCTGCTCTTCTGACTACCATCTCAGCGAGTGGTTTGACGAGTAGCTTTCCCGCTTCGGCATAGCCGGAGTGCTCTGCGCCTGTGTGCGTGCTAATGAGCAAAGGGAAGCTGTGAGTCGGATTTTTTCTCCGCACTGATTGCTCTCTAAATTCAGGAAGAATCGTCGCCTGTGTGCGTCGCGGGATTCGTACGTCTTGTTTCCCGCAACACCCGGGCTGGTTTGCTTCTGTCCGGCTGCCTGGCAATCGGAGGCGCGGTATCGCCTTCGACAATCAAAACTCAATCGATAACACAGAGTTACATTACAGGGCAGGATCCCACAGGGAGATAAAAATGAATAAAAGAACCCAGCTTTACAGGGCAATTCACATTGCTATCGGTTGCTCAATGGTGAGCACCGCTGCGTTTGCACAGGAAACACCAACCGCCATTGATACGACGGTTGAAGAAGTCGTAGTTACCGGCACCCACATCAAGGGCTTGGACAAAGAAGGTGCGGTTCAGGTCGTGCAGATAGGACGTGATGATATCGAGGCGTCCGGAGCAACGTCACCCATCGAAATTCTTCAGCAGCTGACCCAGACCGGCGGAGGTGGCGGTACCTTTTCCACCGCAACGGGTGGTCCCCTTTCCAGCAATACCCCGGTGGGTGCTGCCGGTGTGTCCCTGCGGGGCTTGGGGTCTTCCGCAACACTGGTACTGGTAAATGGTCGTCGGGTGTCGGTCAGTTCTTTCGCCCGCGGTCAGGAGTCCTTTGTCGACGTAAACGCAATTCCTTTGTCAGCGATTGAGCGTGTTGAGGTTCTGCCCAGTGGCGCGGCCGCGACTTATGGTGCTGACGCTGTTGCCGGTGTGGTCAATTTTGTCCTGCGTGACGATTTTGAAGGCAGTGAAGTCAGTGTGACTCACGGAAACTCCACGGCCAGCAGCGACGAAAGTAAGTACAACCTTAACTGGGTGTGGGGGCACAAGGGTGAGCGCAGCCATACGATGGTGGTAGCCGACCTTTTTACGCGCAACGCCATGTATGATCGCGACCGTGCAATCAGTGCGAATTCGGTGCGGCCTTCCCAGCAAGGTGTTTATCCCAGCTTCAACGATCTTTACGCAATGTGGTATGACCAGACCCAGGGGCCTGATAGTGATGGCTGTCCCTCTGACCAGTTTGGCATGGGTGACTTTGGCGAGTTCTGTGAATTCAACACCAACGCCGTATCGGCGACCCAGGACGAATATCAGAGCGCGAGTATCGTCGGTACTTTTAATTACGATATTTCCGACAAGCTGGAATGGTTTAATACCCTGATGATTCAGGCCAGTGACTCCCGCGGTACTTCGTCGCCAGCGAACTTTTCCCGTGCCCCGTTCGACCCGGAAAGCCCTCTGTGGCCGGACGCCCTGAAGAACGATCTGGTGGAAGAGGGTTCCTTCAGCCCCGACGCGCCGACCAGCGAATTTTCCGATTTCTACGGTTACCCGATTTTTGCCTGGGGCAAATTCCCAGATCCACGAGCGGTTGAAGTGGAAAGCGAGTCCGCACGGCTGGTGACGGGGCTGCGTGGGGATGTTTCCGGTTGGGATTGGGAGGTGGCCGCGAACATCGGTCGCAGCGAGTCCGAACAGCGCGGCATTTCCGGCCTGTATAACTCTGAAGCGTTTTACAACGCCAGCCTCGGAAACCTGTGTACAGATGGCTCGGTGGTAAATCGCTGGGATGTGGATCTTGTGCGCCCGGGCGCGAGTTACGGTGCCGGTGAAACCTGTGAGGACATGGGTAAGGTCACCGCGTGGTACAACCCCTTCAATGGTCAGAGTGACCAGGTTCAGGCCATTGACCAGTTTGTTCGCACCGATGCCACGCGTCGCGGTGAATCCAGTCTGTATGCGCTCGACGGCAATCTGTCCGGTAGCTGGATCGAGCTTCCGGCGGGTGCAATTCAGGTCGCTGTGGGTGCCGAATTCCGGCGCGAATCCGTCGTCGATCGCCCCTCAGGGGAAGCGTTGAGCACGACGCTGAATCCGGAGCCGGTGCTTGGTTTCAGCTCGACGGCAGCAGATGCGGCCCGCAACCAGTGGGCTGTCTACACCGAACAGATGATCCCGCTGGCCACCAATACCGAATTGCAGCTGGCACTGCGCTACGACCATTACGACAGCTTCGGTGGCGATACCAATCCGAAAGTCGCACTGCGCCATGCTTTCAGTGATGCAATTATTTTCCGCAGCAATTGGTCAACTTCATTCCGCGCACCGTCATTGGCGCAGATTGGTGCAGGCACGCTGCTGTCCAGCTACACCGTGGACTGTTCCGTGACCCCGGGCGCCTGTGGCGGTGACGCGAGTGCCGATGGCGAGGCGTTGCTATCAGAGGAGGTGAGCAATGATCAGTTGCTGCCAGAAACCGCCACGACCTGGGGCGCAGGTTTCCTGATCAAGCCGGCGGCCGGAACAGAGCTGTCCATCGACTACTGGAATATTGAGCACAAGAATCTGATCGGGGTGGAAGAGGACGATTTTATTTTGCGAGCGCTCGCCGGTGAATTCCCGGTGGTTGAGGAGGGCGAGCTGCTTCCCGGTCAGCCCGGTCTGGAATTGGCGGGAACTACGGTTGTTGATGCTCACTTTCAGTTGACGAACCTGGGCTGGCAAAAAACCAGCGGCGTTGATATGGCGCTCACCCAGAGTTTCGATACGGATACTCTGGGCAGCTTCCGACTGTTACTGGACGCTACCTATCTGTCCGAGTTCGACAAACTGCCATCTGATGTGTTTGGGGTGGTCAGTGAGGCCGGCAATTACACCTATCCTCGCTGGCGGGCCAACACTTCCCTGCGCTGGCAGTATGAAGACTGGACGGCGACCTTGTCTGCGCAGTACGTCCACAGCTATAGGGACGACCCTTCTCCCCGAGTGCTTGAAGCCCTGGGGGTACCGGATAGTGCGGTGGTTGAGGTGGATGCCTGGACAGTGTTTGATCTCAACGTCAGTCGTGATTTTGACAACGGCAGCTGGTTGAGTCTGCGCATGGATAACCTTCTGGATGAAGAGCCTCCTCTGGTACTCGGTACCAGCGCCAACGTGGATCAGTTCAACCACAACTCCCTCGGCCGTTTCTTAACGGTAACGTACGGTTACGCATTCTGACCGTATCTTTGCAGTGGGTTGCGGGGCGCTTGAGTGGGCCCCGCGATCATTTGCCTGTTCTATATAACATTGGTAATTGCTTATGCATTCCACAGACGCGCCGGCGTATACATCGCCTGCAGACAACACTGCGTCCCGCTGGGAAATGCCGGATACCTATCTGATTCTTTTTGCGGTTGCGCTGCTGGCGTTTGCCCTGAATTTCCTGATTCCCGCGGGTACTTATGACACCGTGATGACTCTGGTAAATGGTAGTGAGCGTCAGGTAATCGACCCGGGTACCTACCGGCAAGTGTCTCCTGAGCCCAATGGCATGGCATTGTTTGCCGAGGGCGGTGAGGTCGGCCTGCTGAACTTCGCTTTTGAGGGGATGGTGTCAGGCAGCAAGTGGGGCGCATCAATTGGAGTTTTTGCTTTTATCCTTTTGACCGGTGGTGCCTTTGGGCTGGTGTTCGCCAGTGGCTCTGTTGAGCGCGGTCTGTTCCAGGTTATAGCCGGGAATCGCAAGGCCGGGCCAGTTTATCTGGTAATCCTGTGCGTGCTTTTTTCTCTCGGTGGCGCAATTTTCGGAATGGGGGAAGAGGTGATCCCATTCACTCTGATTCTGGTGCCGCTGCTGATTTCAATGGGCTATGACAGTATCACGGCGCTGTTGGTCACATACGTGGCGACTCAGGTCGGCTTTGCTACCTCATGGATGAACCCTTTTGGTGTGAGTATTGCGCAGGGCATTGCCGGTGTGCCGCTGATGTCAGGCAGCGTGCCGCGCATGCTGTTGTGGCTGCTGGCCACCTCCGGTCTGGCAGGCTATGTCGTGTATTACGCACGCAGGGTGCAGTCTGCCCCTGTGCTTTCACTGGCGCACAGCTCGGATCGCTACTTTCGTGAAAAAGCCGCGCCGATAGAGCAGTTGCAGACGATGGTACGTGGAGATGGCTGGGTGCTTTTGCTGTTTGCTGCCGGTATCGGGTGGATGATCTGGGGTGTTGTGACGCGCGGCTATTACCTGCCGGAAATTGCCAGTCAGTTTTTCACCATGGGCATTGTCGTCGCCGTTGTGGCCATTGGCTTTAGGCTCAATGGGTTGACGGCGAATCGCGCGGCGGTAGCCTTCAAAGAGGGGGCGCAGCAACTTTTACCGGCGGCAATGGTGGTGGCACTGGCGAAAGGCATTGTGCTGCTGCTGGGAGGCGATGACCCCACGGCGCCGAGCGTGCTGAATACCGTGCTGCACTGGGCGGGCAGTGGGCTTGCCGATGTGTCTGGTGGGGTGTCCGCCTGGTTCATGCTGGTGTTCCAGACGGTGTTTAATTTTTTCATCACCTCCGGTTCCGGTCAGGCGGCTCTGACCATGCCGATCATGGCGCCACTCGCCGACTTGGTCGGAGTAACCCGTCAAACTGCGGTGCTCGCATTCCAGTTGGGCGATGGCTTCACCAATATCATTGTGCCTACCTCTGCGTCATTGATGGGTTGCCTGGGGGCGGCGCGGTTGGACTGGGGGATTTGGGCGCGTTTCATTCTGCCGCTGCAATTTTTCCTGTTTGCTCTTGCCTCGGCAGCGGTGCTGCTGGCGGCAGTGTTCGGATTCTGAAAATAGTTTTTATATGTCTTTTATTACCCTGATTAAAAACGCGCAGGTATATGCGCCTCGTGCCCTTGGTCTGTGTGATGTGCTGGTGGCGGGAAACCGCATCGCGAAAATTGACCAGAGTCTTGAGCTTTCGGCAAGTATCGGTGCAACCGTGGATGCCGACGGTGCCTGGTTGATCCCGGGGCTGGTCGACTCGCTGGTGCATATCAATGGCGGCGGCGGCGAAGGTGGATTTGCTTCCCGCACCCCGGAGCTTCAGATACGTGATGCCCTGGGCAGCGGTGTCACCACGGTTGTCGGTGCTCTCGGTACTGATGCGGTGACCCGCACCCTGCACGATTTGTATGGCAAGGCGCGCGCACTGGACGCACAGGGCCTCACCTGTTTTATGCAAACCGGCTCCTATCAGGTGCCGGTAAATACACTTACCGGCAGTGTGCGTTCTGACATCATGCTGGTGGATCCGGTTATCGGTGTGGGTGAACTCGCGATTTCAGATCATCGCTCCTCTCATCCGACTCGGGACGAGCTGGTACGCATTGCCGCCGATGCCCGTGTGGCGGGACTGCTCAGTGGCAAGGGTGGCGTTGTCAGTGTGCATGTGGGGGGTGGAAGCGGGCTGCTGCATCCGCTGTTTGATGTGGTGGAACACTCAGATATTCCAATCACGCAATTTTATCCTACGCACATCAACCGCAACGGGGATCTGCTGGCGAACGGAGTTGCTTTCGCCCGAGCAGGTGGATTCATTGATTTCACCACATCAACAACGCCGGAAATTCTAGCGAGTGGTGAGTTTCGGGCCAGTCAGGCGCTGCGTCTCGCGCTGGAGCAGGGCGCCCCGGTGGACAAGTTGACGTTCTCCTCTGATGCCCAGGGCTCCTTGACCAACTTCTGTGATCAGGGTGGGCTGAAAAACATTGAAGTTGGTGATATCGGCAGCCTGTTCGATGAGTTTCGACTGGCGGTGCAGGAGGAGGGAATTGAATTCTCCCGCGCGCTCCAGGTGGTGACGTCCAACCCGGCGAGGGCTCTGGCGCTGCCGGGTAAAGGGGTGATCCGGGAGGGTGCGGATGCAGATCTTGTTCTGGTGGATCCCGACAGGTTCGCGATCACCCATGTGATGAGTCGCGGTGCCTGGAAGGTTTTCGATCGCCAGAGTTCGGTTACCGATGTGTTCGCGTAACTGTGTTGTCGCGGAATTGCGGCGTGCGCGCGACGGCTTGTACGGAAGCCACTTCCCTCCGTCGCACTAGTGGCTATTAATGAAATTGGATTTGGATGCCCGGTTATGAATTTTTACAGAATAGTGAGCTTGCAGTTTGCGTTAGCGCTAATGGTTTTCTCATCCGGCTGTGAGCAGTCAGCCGAAGATGATGGTGTCATGCAGGAGCCAGCGGTAAAGGTGACCGAAGGGGAAACAATTGCCGAATCTGCGGCTGGAAAGTTGCTGATCGTAGGTGGTGCACTGCGCAGTGACAATCAGTCCATATACCGAGCCTTCATAGAGTCTATGCCGGACGAATTGCCGGAGGTCGCTATTATTCCCGCGGCATCCGGTCGTCCAAGCCACTACGCGCGGCAGTTCGCCGATGATTTGCGGGCTTATGGCTTTACCGGTGAGATTAGGGTTCTGCCTATCGCGGTGCGGGATGATCCGCACAGCGAGGTGGATGAAGGCGGATGGCGTGATGGCGGCCGCGATCGGAAAGTTGCCAAACAGCTGAAGCGGGCGGGGGGGATCTGGTTTGTCGGCGGTGACCAGGGCCGGCTCACCCAGACCATGCTGGAAAGTGACGGCGGCGATACCCCGGTTCTCGCCGCGATCCGCGCGCAGTTGCGTAAAGGGGCGATTGTTGGGGGCACCAGCGCAGGCGCCGCCATTATGAGCAGAACCATGATCGCGGCTGGGGATTCTCTCAGCGCATTGACACTGCCGGGCACGGATCCCGAAGGGGGGATGGACGAGCTGGAGTCTGGCCGCCTGGTGTTGGCGAAGGGCTTGGGGTTTCTTCCGCTGGGAATCGTGGATCAACATTTTGACCGCAAGGGCCGTTTGGGCCGCCTGATTCGCGCCCTGGCGGAGCCGCAGGCGCTACCCGAGCGTGTGGGCTTCGGTGTTGATGAAGATACCGCGGTGCTGGTGGATCTGGCGGCTTTGGATATGCAGGTTTTGGGGGCCGGAAACCTGGTTCTGGTCGATGCCCGCCACGCGAACTTCTCAACGGGCGGCGGCCCGTTTGCGGCGTCGGGACTGCAGTTGTCGGTGTTGAGCAGCGGCGACCAGTACAACTGGAGCACCGGTGAGGTGCAGGTCACCGGCACGGCAACGGTTGGTCACGAGGCCACTGGCTATGTGGCCGATCAGGGTGCGGGGCTGGCTCTGCCAAATCAGCGCCTTGACCACCTGCTCGGGTTCTCCCTGCTGGACAACAGCGAGACCGGACTGTTGCGTCGCTACGCGTTTGACGAAAGCTCTGGCCGCGGTGTGCTGTTTGAGTTCCGCCAGACTGAAGACAGTCGCGGGTTCTGGCGCTACGGTTCCGGTACCAAAGACCAGTATTCGCTGCTGGGGGTAGAGCTCGAGGTCAAGCCTGTCCAAGTGAGCATTTCCCCTTTGCTGGCCACGGCCGTCGAGGTATCGCAACACTCACAGTAATCACGCCGCCACGGATGCCGTGGTTGGCAGTGACGTTCGGGGTGCGCGTTCCGCGCCCCCCAAATGCGCCTTTCTGTTTCCTACCTGCTTCACAAGAGTCTCCTGATGCCGCCTTGTAACTCATTGATTATTAAGTGATTATTTTCGTTCCTGTGACGGGGTTGTCGCCGTTGCGAGATACCGTCGGCCTGTCGAAAAGCCCCGGCGGACTATAGTGTAGGCACAATAATTTGCGGTTCTCGCTGATAGTCCTTGCGCAACCCGCTGGGCAGCCCCTAGAATGTGATCACATTTTCTAATCGCCAAAATTTGGCGATTGCGGTTATGAATCAGTGATTCAGGAGTGAGATCATGAACAAAAGCCAATTACAACAACACGATCGCGAGCACCTTCTGCACCCATTTACCGATTTTCACGACCTGGGTCGCCAGGGAACCCGCGTGATTACCAGTGCCGAGGGCGCTTACATCACTGATATCGATGGGCACAGAATGCTCGATGGCATGTCCGGTCTCTGGTGCTGTAACCTGGGCTACAGCCGTCGTGAGATCAGTGAAGCCATTTACGAGCAGCTTAACAAACTGCCGTTCTATAACAGCTTCTTCCAGTGCACCACCGTGCCGTCCATCGAGCTCGCTGACCTGCTGGCGGAAGTCACCCCGGCGCACATGAACAATGTTTTCTTCACCGGTTCCGGTTCTGAAGCGAACGACACCAACCTGCGCATCATTCGCCGTTACTGGGATCTGAAAGATCAGCCCGAAAAGCGCATCGTTATTTCCCGCAAAAATGCCTACCACGGCTCCACCATCGGTGGTGCCAGCCTGGGTGGTATGAGTGGTATGCACAAGCAGTTCCAGGCACTGGACTACATTGAGCACATCCAGCAGCCGTACTGGTTTGGTGAAGGTGGCGACATGTCGCCGGAAGAGTTCGGTATTTACGCGGCTCGCTGCCTGGATGAGAAAATCCAGGAGCTGGGGCCGGAGAAGGTGGCTGCCTTTATCGCCGAGCCGATTCAGGGTGCCGGCGGTGTCATCATTCCGCCGGAAACCTACTGGCCAGAAGTGAAGAAGGTTCTGGACCAGTATGACATCCTGCTGGTAATGGATGAGGTAATCTTTGGCTTCGGCCGTACCGGTCAGTGGTTCGGTGCCGATTACTACGGTATGCAGCCGGATTTGATGACCTTCGCCAAAGCCGTCACCAATGGCTACTTCCCGCTTGGCGGAACCATGATCAGCGACCGGGTCGCGGATGTCATCAAGTCGAAGGGCGGCGAATTTACCCACGGCTACACCTATTCAGCGCACCCGGCTGCCTGTATGGCCGGTATTGCTACCCTGAATATTCTGCGCGATGAAAAAATCATCGAAAACGTGCGAGACAACACCGGTCCTTACCTGGCGCAGCGCTGGGCAGAGCTGGCGGACCACCCGATCGTGGGTGAGGCGCGTAATCTCGGTCTCGTCGGCGCGCTTGAGCTGGTCAAGGACAAGGGCAGCCGAGCCCGTTTTGACGACAAGTGCACCGCCGGTACCGTATGCCGCGATATGAGTATCAAGAACGGCCTGGTGATGCGGGCAACCGGCGATACCATGATCATCGCACCGCCGCTGATCATTACCCGTGATCAGGTTGACGAACTGGTGGAAAAAGCGCGTCGCGCACTGGATGATACTGCCAAAGCAATGGCGTAATATCATCCGAACCTGCCCCGGCTCCAACAATGGGCATCGGGGCAGGACAATACCAGCTAACGCGAAAACAATTTATGGCAGTACAAAAACAATATCAGACGCCTGCGGATATCCTCGAAGCCTCCGAGGCTTTCTTGACCGAGTACCCGGATCTCAAGTGGATCGAGGGCTTCGCGTTCGATATCAACGGGGTTCCCCGCGGTAAATGGCTGCCGGCTGACTCCGCCCACAAACTACTGGCGGGCGGCTTGCAGATGCCGCGCAGTGCCGTGAGCCTGGATATCTGGGGTCGCGACATCGAAAACAGTCCACTGGTCTTCGCCAGTGGCGACAGTGATGGAGTCTGTCATCCGGTTTCCCCGATCTGCCTGGCGCCCTGGCACCGGGAGCAAACCGCGCAAATACATATGCAGCTGTATGAGGCTGATGGTTCAGAGCTTTACGCTGATCCACGCGCCCAGCTGCAGAAGGTCGTAGACCGCCTGGCCGACCTGGGTTACAAGGCGGTATGTGCTACAGAACTGGAGTTCTACCTTCTTAAGGAGGATATGGACTCGCTGGGGCACCCGCTGCCTGTGAGTGACAATGACTCAGAGTTGGTGCCATCGACAGATGTGTATGACCTCGCGGAACTGGACTCTCAGCGCCACTTTTTTGCGGATGTTCGCGCGGCCTGTGAGGAGCAGGGAATCCCCGCGGACTCGATCCTCTCTGAGTGTGCGCCGGGTCAGTTTGAAATCAACCTGCTGCATTGCGATGACCCGTTAAAGGTGGCGGATCAGACCCTCCTGTTCAAGCGCCTGCTGAAGGGCGTGGCGCGCAGCCACGGCCTGCGAGTGAGTGCAATGGCCAAGCCGTTTGGGGATCGCGCCGGAAATGGCATGCATGTGCATATGAGCCTGGTCGATGGCGAGGGCAAAAACGTCTTTGACGATGGAACGGATAGTGGCTCAGATCTTCTGCGTCATGCCGTTGCGGGGATGATGGCAACGGCAAATGATGCGATGGCGATTTTTGCTCCGCACAGCAACTCTTATCGCCGGTTTCAGGAAAGCAGTCATGCACCGCTCAATTTGTGCTGGGGCTATGACAACCGTACGGTAACCTTCCGCATTCCCGCCAGTGAAAACAAGGCGCGGCGCATCGAACACCGCATAGCCGGTGCCGATGTAAACGCCTACCTGGTTTTGGCGGCAATTCTCGCCGGGGTATGCCACGGGCTGGAAAATCGCTTGCAGCCGCCACCCGCGGTGGAGGGCGATGCCTACCAGGTTGAGAGCGAACAGCTGATCAATAACTGGGGCGGGGCACTGGAGCGATTCGCTGACAGCCCCATCTGGCAGAAGTATCTGGATCCTGAATTTGTCGATCTGTTTGTACTATTGAAGCGGCAGGAGCAGGCGGAAATCGGTGCGCGGGTGACCGATGTGGAATACCAGAGCTACCTGCAGCGGGTATAAACCCGCAGGGGAATTTCCCGGCGTTGATTGCGACCCGTATTGAAGGGGATTTGTGACAGAAGATTTGGCGGGGTGGCGAGCTCTGCTATACCTAAAAACAGACAGCTGCGGCTTAGCGCGTAGTGTGTCGCAAACTCTCCTCCTGAAAGTGTGTTCGAGAATCCTGGCCCGCCTTTTGGCGGGCATTTTTTTTACGAATTTTCTCTAGCAGAAATTTCTTCCTATTTAACCAGTCTCGCGTAGGCATTACTTGCCGTTTCCCCAAAAACTCCACCTATACTGAATTTAACCGCGTGCCGGAGTCACGAAGGAGTAGGTGTGTCTCCTGCGGCCATGGAGCATTTCAGAGTTACAAGGAGTTAACCATGCGAACCAAGCCCCTTATTCTCCCGCTGGCGCTCGCCGCCGTGGGCGTCACCTCGCCGGCCTTTGCCGACTTCACCGGCGGCGACATGATCGTGCGCGTTGGCGCCGCTTATATGGACGTTGACACGAATTCCGTATTGTCTACGCAAGATGACCTGGATTTCCTTGTCCCGGATCCGGATGATCCCGATACCCTGATTCCGGCCGTGGGCAGTGTGTCCCTGAGTCTGGATGAGGATACAACTTGGTTCATCAATGGCACTTTCTTTGTGGCAGATCACTGGGCACTTGAGCTGTACCACATGAATAGCGCCGATCTCGACGCGAGTATCGACAGCTTTGTATCCACTGAGGATTTTGACGTTCGCGCTTCCGATGGAATCGGTGACTTCGAAACGCATGTAACCAGCTTTTACGTGGATTGGTATCCGGTCTGTGTGGAATCCTGGATCCAGCCTTATGTGGGTATTGGTGTGAACTACACCGATATTGAGCAGGATTTCGTGCGCCCGGTGTTCAGGGATGGCAGCGGTGATTATGGCCTGCTCAATTTTGGCAGCTCCTTCGGCTGGACCGCACAGATCGGCGTGGATATCGAGCTGGGCAGAAACAACAATTGGTTGGTCAATGCCTCTGCGATGTACATTGACGCCGACCCGGAGCTGGAATTGGGATTCGATCTCCTGACCTTGAGTACCGGTGCTGTCGACACCGTGCGGATCAAGGACGACTTGGACTATGACTCCTGGATCTTCAACCTGGGAGTTGGCTATAAATTCAGCTTCTGACCTGAACATTGCTCCAGATATCATTGCCCCGGGAGCTGCATGCCTGTGTAGCGCCGGGGCTTTGTTGCGTATGTCACTTCAGAATGCCGGAGTGAGGGAAAATATGCGTAACCCGGGAAGTCTGGTTGAAGTGTGTTGAGTTCCTGCGGTCATCGTCTTGGTGCATTGCCGGGATTGTGCGATCCCATAGCGATGATTCAACTTTGACTGAACAGTCCCATCAATTGTGTGGACAGATAGCGTCTGGCAGTCACATCTTCGCCAGTGTATTCTTCGCCTTTTCGGCGCCCGGCTGTTTTGCCTCGCCAGAACAATAAAATATGGGGAGTTTATGACCGCCTTGGGAGAATTTACCGACGGTCTCACGGTCGTTGATCGGCCGCTGAAAATCTGCCTGCTGGGCTATCGCAGCCATCCCCATTGCGGCGGGCAGGGAATTTATCTGCATTATCTGAGTAAGGCCCTGGTGGACGCCGGCCACGAAGTAGATGTCATTTCCGGGCAACCCTATCCTGAGTTGGATGAGAGGGTTCGCCTGATCAAAATGCCCGGTCTCAACCTTTACGAACACGAAAATCCCGCGACGGCGCTTCGCCTTCGGCACCTGCGTAGCTGGGCCGATTTTTTTGAATGGTTCAGCAAGCTGACCGGTGGATTTGCCGAGCCCTATACGTTCGGTCGACGTGTCTCCAGATACTTGCGCCGTCACGGGCAACACTACGATATCGTGCACGACAACCAGTCCCTGTGTTACGGGCTGCTCGATATCGAAAAATCCGGAATTCCGGTGGTAGCAACGATTCATCACCCGATTACCCGCGACCGGCAATTGGCCCTGGATGCCGCGCCGGACTGGTTTTATCGCCTGCTGGTTCGTCGCTGGCATTACTTTTTGCGTATGCAGAAACGGGTAGCAAGAAAATTACCGCATATTGTTACGGTGTCGACGCAATCATTGCAGGATATTGTTGACCAGTTTGGCGTGCGTCGGGAGCAGCTAACGCTCATCTACAACGGTATCGATACTGACGTTTTTCGGCCGATGCCGGAATTGAAGCGAAACCCGATGCGAATCATGACTACCGCATCGGCAGACCAGCCGCTGAAGGGCTTGCGATTTTTATTGCAGGCAGTGGCCCTGTTGCGTCCCAGGTACCCAGCGCTTGAAGTGCTTGTGGTTGGCAAGCTCAAAGAGGGCGGGGCAACGGAACAGCTGCTTAAAGAGTTGCAGCTCGAAGATACCGTTCGCTTTGTCTCCGGTATTACTCATCAGGAAATGGTCGAATTTTACTGCACCTCGCGAATGGTTGTGTGTCCGTCCCTGTATGAGGGGTTTGGCTTGCCGACGGGGGAAGCCATGGCCTGTGGCGTCCCGGTGATTTCCAGTGATGGCGGTGCTCTGCCCGAAGTGGTGGGCGATGCCGGAATCGTGGTGCCGGCTGGTGACAGCGGCGCCCTGTCGCGCGCGATGGATCGACTGCTCGCCTCCACCGCGCTTTGCGATGACTACGGTCGCCTCGGGCGTGAGAGAATTGAACGCGAGTTTTCCTGGCGTCGGGTCGCAGAGCAGTTGACTCTGTTCTATCGCGACATTCTCGCCCGGCGTGACGCCACTGGAGCAAGGCAGAGTCACACTGCCCAACCACATACGGCGGCTAGCGGGCTGCATGTGAATGCGGCTAATGCGGACGGCCGTTCTCATGATGGACGCGAGAGTAGTGGGGAAGCGGCCTGATGATCACGGTTAATCCCGAGTTGCTCAATCTGAAGGCGGGCCAGAAAGTACTGGACCTGGGATGCGGTGAAGGTCGCCATGCGATTCACCTGATGATTACGGATCCGGTGGATGTGTACGGTTTCGACCTGAATCTGAATGACGTTCGCACCGCCAAGGAAAAGGCAGCTCCATTTGGCGAAACGGCGGACGCCCGCGGTCGGTTGCTGCTGGGGGTTGGCAATGGTCTGCAGCTGCCATTTGCGGATGCGACCTTTGACGTGGTGATTTGCTCTGAAGTGCTCGAGCATATTCCCGATTATCAGGGCGTATTGAAAGAGATTGATCGTATTCTGAAGCCTGGTGGTATTTTCGCTGCAACTGTGCCGGCGTTTTTTCCCGAATGGATATGCTGGCAGCTGTCTGATGCTTACCATCAGGTAGAGGGGGGGCATATCCGGATCTTTAGGGAAAAGCAGCTCCGGAGCCAGATTGAATTTTTGGGCCATCGATATTTCGCCCGCCATAAGGCACATGCCTTGCACTCGCCCTATTGGTGGTTGAAGTGCCTGTTGTGGGGCAGGGATGAGGCGCGGCTTGTTCGTGCCTACCACCGTTTCCTGGTGTGGGATTTGATGGAAAAGCCCCGCCTTACTCGCTGGATGGAAAAATTACTCAACCCGCTACTGGGCAAAAGTATCGCTTTGTATTTCGTGAAGCCCGAGGGTGTGCTTTATGCATCCCGTGCTGGGGATAGCGAGCTTGATGTGCCTGAAAATAAACGCTCTCAGGAGATTGCTGCGTGAGTGAGGAGTCAGTTTTAACTGTGGGCGCGCAGCGGATATTCCCAGATGATTTCGTAACAAGCAGCGCATCTTACATTCTGTCCCAGCAAATGGCCGATGGCGCGATTCCGTGGTTTCGCGGGCATTTTGCGGATCCCTGGGATCACGTCGAAGCCGCGATGGGGCTCAGTATCGCCGGGGAGTTTTCTGCTGCTGAAAAGGCGTACAACTGGCTTGCGCAAAAGCAATTGGCGGACGGTAGCTGGTGGGCGGCATATCGGGATAATGAAATTGATAACCGCGAGCGACGCGAAAGTAATTTTGTCGCCTACATAGCGACCGGGGTCTGGCATCACTACCTGATCAGTAAAAATACGGAGTTTCTCGTTCGGCTGTGGCCGGTTGTCGCAAAGGCCCTGGATTTTGTGCTGTCGCTCCAGTCAGAACACGGTGATATCCAGTGGGCGGTAGATACGGACGGGCAGCCTTTGATGGATGCCTTGATTACCGGCTGCTCATCCATTTACAAGAGCCTTGAGTGCGGTATCAATATTGCGCGAACACTCGGGGTCGAATGCGACCATTGGGTTGAAGGCCGTCATCGCCTGGGCATTGCGCTGCGTGACAAGCCTGAACGTTTTGACCGCACATGGGAGAGCAAGGCGCGCTTTTCCATGGACTGGTTTTACCCGGTGCTCGCTGGTGCGATAACCGGGAAAAGCGCGCGAGTACGACTGCAGAAAAAGTGGGATGAGTTTGTGGTTACCGGCCTTGGCTGTCGCTGCGTGAACGACGAGCCCTGGGTGACGGTGGCTGAGTCCTGCGAGTTGACCATGGCGCTTGTGGCGGCGGGCGAGGGGAGTAAGGCCCTGAAAATCTATCGGGGACTGCATCGCTGGCAGGATAGTGACGGCGGCTACTGGACCGGATATGTGTACCATGACAGCGCCATCTGGCCTGAAGAAAAAACGACCTGGACAGTTGGTGCCATGCTGCTGGCTGCAGATGCGCTGGCAGGGCTTACCCCCGCCAGCAGGCTGTTTACCAGTGTCGATCTACTGGATGCGCCGCAGGATGCCGAGGGTTTTGACCATCTCAACCAGCTCGAACTGGGCGGAAGCCAGCGCTAGCTGGTAAATCTCGAATGGTGCCTGGCCGCCATCTGCCGGGTTCGGGAATATGTCGTGAATCGCGAGGAATCCGCCCGGCACGATGTGGCGAGTCCAGCTGCGGTAGTCGGTCAGGGCTGCCTCGTGTGAATGGCCACCGTCGATAAACACCATTCCCAGCGGGGTATTCCAATGCCGGGCGGCAATCCGTGAAGGGGCAACAATCGGCACCACCCAGTCTTCCAGTTGCGCCTTGCGCATGTTGCTGCGGAAATTGTGGAAGCTGTCCATCAGCTGTGCGCGCGGATCAAACAGCTCGCTATCGTGGTATTCCTCGCCAGGCTGATGTTCTTCGGATCCGCGGTGGTGGTCAACGGCAAACAGTGTGTTGTTCATCAATTTGCAGGCGCTACCGATATAAACGGTGGATTTTCCGCAGTAGCTGCCTACTTCCAGGCACGGGCCCAGGTTGCTGGCATCCGCCGCGAGGCGGTAGAGCGCTTCGCCTTCCGCCGGATCGAGAAAGCCTTTGACTGTGTCGATGTCGAGAGGGAGTGTCATTTCCATGATGTTGTGTCTGGTTTGATGTTTTCGTGACGTTAATGGGCGGAACGCGGGAAGGCAATGCGCTGTAATACCAGTGCCAGTGACAATAACCAACTCAGAGATAGAGCGGGCAATCCACAGGATGCGCAAGGATCATAGACCTTATTGGCTCAAGCGGTTGCAGCTTCAATGGCGCAACTGGAAAGTCCGGCACTTTTTACTGCCCCAGTTTGATGCCTGCGGGCGCGAACCGGAAATTATGCATCCCGGATCGGTTAAGGTATTCGGCAGGAATATTCGGCTCGGCGACTTTCCGCACCTGATCTCGACGCCCGACAACTGTATCCGCTTCACGGCGATGGGGCCGCGCGGCGGAGAAGCCCAGATATCCATAGGCGACTATGTGCTGGTTTCGCCTGGCGTCCGGATTTCGGCGGCGGAATCCATTGTTATTGGCAAAGCCTGTATGTTCGCGGCAAACGTTTACATATCCGACTCCGACTGGCACGGCCTCTACAATCGCGCTCGGCCATTTCGCTGCACCGCCCCGATCACCATTGGCGATAATGTCTGGGTGGGCGACAGTGCAATTATCTGTAAGGGCGTTTCTATTGGCGACAATGCGGTTGTCGGTGCTGGCAGTGTGGTAACCAGGGATATAGCGGCAAATAGCGTCGTCGCTGGTAATCCGGCTCGGGAGATCAAGCAAATCAATCCCGGGCGCCGGATGATCACCCGGGAGGATTTGTTTGCCGACAGTTTCCGTCAGGCGCACAACCTCGATGAATTGGATAAAATGCTGCTCGCGGGCAACGGTCTGCTGGGGTGGCTGCGGTCTCTGGTACTGCCGCGGCGAGGGGATTAACAGAAGTAGGAAGTTCAATAAAAATGCATAACAAGGGCAGTGTGGTTTTGATTGGTATGCCGGGGGCCGGTAAAAGCACCCTCGGTGTGCTGTTGGCAAAGGAACTGGCCAAGGATTTTGTGGATACCGATGTCCTGATCCAGCTGCGGGAGGACAAGACCCTGCAGGAAATCCTGAATGAGTCCGATTACCTGAACCTGCGCCGGATCGAGGGCGAAGTCATTGCGGAGGCGAGCTTGCCTAACCACGTGATCGCCACCGGCGGAAGTGCAGTATACAGCGAAGAGGGCATGCGCAACCTGCTCAGCTTTGGCCCGGCGGTTTTTCTCAATTGCTCCGCGGATGAGCTGCGCCGGCGCATTCACAATTACGAGAGCCGTGGAATTGCCAAGGCACCTGGGCAGACCTTTGAGGCTTTGTTCGAGGAACGCCAGGCGCTGTACCGACGTTATGCCGATATTGTTGTCGACTGCGATGGGCTGAGTTTCGAGGCAGTACTGGATGAGGTGGTCAGCAAGCTGGAAGCCCGCTGAGCATTTTGGGGGCGCGGCAGATTGCCTATACCACAAGCGGCCTAGAACCCGCGCAGGTTTCAATCCCGGCGCGGGAATCCGCTAGCCCTGAACGGCTGCGATGTTTTGCCTACAGAGGCAATTGGGTGGTGTACTTCACCTGCTTCAGAGCGAAGGTGGAGTTCACTGAGGCGACATTGGGCAAATGCACCAGGGAGCGCTTCAGCAGTTGTTCATAGTGCTCCACGCTGTCTACAACAACACGCAATACGTAATCTTTGTCACCACTGGTGGAGTAGCATTCCACCACTTCATTCACGTCCTGTACCGCGGACTCGAAGTTGTTCAGTGAATCTTCGTCGTGGTTGTGGATTGTCACGTAGCAGTATACTGTGACCCCCAAGTCAAGTTTACGTGGGTCGAGCAGCGTTACGCGGCCGCGGATAATGCCCTCTGCTTCCAGGCGTTTGATACGCCGCCAGCAGGGGGTATGGGAAAGACCGACTTTGTCGCCCAGCTCGGCCATGGAATAATCGGCGTTCTCCTGCAGCGCCCGCAAAATCTTGCGGTCGAAATCATCCAGGTCGGTTGAGCGCTTCATATAAACTCCTGTCCTACAGTTTCTGTGCTAGCCGAGATGGCTGTCATAATTTTACGCAGAACAGTGCAAATAAAGCAATGTCTTGTTGCGCGCTAGGCACTAGTATGACTTGACCACGCCGTCGCTGTATTTGGCAGCCTTTACTACAAGCCATAAATAATGGCGCCTCAATCTGCGGCGCGCGCCTCGAATCACAATAATTATCGAGTGCCAGTTCTATCAACGGGCACTTATAGAAAAGCGGAAGATGTAGGCGTATGAGCGAGCAAAAAATGGCCAGCGAGGCCCCGGCAGCTAAAACCGCCCCGGTATCTCTGGACGATCGATATACCACCCTCCAGGGAGAGGTGTTGCTATCCGGTATTCAGGCTCTGGTACGGTTGCCCATTGATCAGATGCGCATTGACCGCGCCCGCGGTCTCAATACGGCGACCTTTATTTCAGGGTATCGCGGTTCGCCACTGGGGGGGTATGACCAGCAGTTGTCACGTGCGAAGAAAATGCTGGATGAGTACAACATCCGCTTTGTGCCTGGCGTGAATGAAGAGCTGGCCGCGACATCCGTTTGGGGGTCCCAGCAGGTTGGCCTGTTTGATGGTGCCGAAGTCGATGGGGTTTGCGGTATCTGGTACGGCAAAACCCCCGGTGTTGACCGTTCCTGTGATGCGTTTCGCCACGCCAATGCCGCGGGTTCTTCGCCCAAGGGCGGTGCCCTGATCATTGCCGGGGACGATCACGGCTGCAAGTCCTCCTCCTACCCCGGTCAGTCAGAGTTCGCCTTCGTCGACATGCACATCCCCGTGCTCAATCCCGCTACCGTGCAGGAGGTGCTGGACTACGGGCTCTATGGTCTCGAGCTGTCGCGGTTCAGTGGTTGCTGGGTGGCCATGATCACGCTGGCAGAGAACATGGACAGCTCATCGGTCGTTACGGTAAACCCTGCCGGTGTTTCGTTTACCTACCCTGAGATCAAGCGGCCGGAAGGTGGCCTCAATATCCGCAAACAGGATAACCCGCTGGAACAGGAAGAGCGGCTCTGGCGTTACAAGCGTCCTGCGGCACTGGCTTTCGCCCGGGCCAACCAGCTGAACAAGCTGGTGCTGGACACCCCGGATGCCACTCTGGGTATCGTGACCGCGGGCAAGGCGCATCTCGACCTGATGCAGGCGTTTGAGGATATGGGAATTGATGAGGCCCAGGCCAAAGCGCTGGGTATTCGCATCCTCAAAGTGGGCATGACCTACCCGCTGGACGTGCCCGGGATTCAGGAGTTCGCTCGCGGGCTGGATTCACTGCTGGTGCTTGAGGAAAAGCGCAGCCTGATGGAGGTCCAGCTCAAGGAAGAGCTCTACAACGTCCACCTGCGAGATCCGCATTTCCCGAGAATTCTTGGCAAGGTCGACGAGCACGACAACCCGCTGCTGCCCATGTACGGTGAACTGTCGCCCGCGGTGGTGGCGCAGGTACTCGGCTATCTGCTGGGTGAGGATCGGCTCGGCGAGCGCGCGCGTCATCGCCTGATGCGCCTGGATGCACTGGCGGAGCGGATTTCCGCACAGGCGGGTTCCAGCGTTGCGCGCCTGCCTATGTTCTGCGCTGGCTGCCCGCACAACCGCTCGACCCGAGTGCCGGAAGGCAGTCGGGCGCTGGCGGGCATCGGTTGCCACTATATGGCCCAGTGGCTGGATCGTGAGACCTACACGTTCACCCAGATGGGCGCGGAAGGTGTTAACTGGATTGGGCAGGCGGCCTTCACCAGTGAGCCGCATGTGTTCG
The DNA here is from genome assembly GCF_048323715.1 of Microbulbifer weihaiensis. NCBI lineage: Bacteria > Pseudomonadati > Pseudomonadota > Gammaproteobacteria > Cellvibrionales > Microbulbiferaceae > Microbulbifer > Microbulbifer weihaiensis. Next base: position 33,380 of record NZ_JBLWFL010000004.1, on the reverse strand, counting down.
TCAATCTCGGTGATGGAACTTACTTCCACTCGGGTATTCTCGCTATCCGCGCGGCGGTTGCCGCCCGGGTCAATATCACTTACAAGATTCTGTTCAACGATGCGGTCGCAATGACCGGTGGACAGCCACACGATGGCGAGTTGCGCCCGGATATGATTTGTCGCCAGGTGCTGGCGGAGGGCGTGAACAAGGTTGTGCTGGTTATGGACAACACCAGCAAGTACGGCAACGCACTGGCATTTCCTCCTGAGGTGGAAATTCGCCACCGGGATCATATGCCAGCGGTGATGAAGGAACTGCGCGAAGCGCCAGGGTGCACGGTAATTGTTTACGATCAAACCTGTGCCACGGAGCTGCGCCGCAAGCGCAAGCGCGGCCTGTTGCCCAAGGCCGAGGGGCGCCCATTCATCAACGAGCTGGTGTGTGAAGGCTGTGGGGATTGTGTGACGCAATCCAGCTGTATCGCGGTGGAAAAAGTAGACACGGCGTTTGGCGACAAGCGTCGGGTTAATCAGACCAGCTGCAACCAGGATATGTCGTGTGTCAACGGCTTCTGCCCGTCGTTTGTGACGGTCAAGGGCGGCAAGTTGAGCAAGCGCGCAGGCGTGGGCGATGCGCTGTGTGACGCGGCAGAAAAGCTGGCACTGCCGGCGCGCCCGACGCTGCAGGAACCTTTCAACCTGCTGGTGACGGGTGTCGGTGGTACCGGCGTCGTGACTATTGGCGCGTTGCTGGCAATGGCTGCGCACATCGAAGGCAAAGCGTGCAGTACCCTTGACCAGACGGGCCTCGCACAGAAGGGTGGCGCCGTGTACTCCCATGTAAGGTTTGCGGATAGCCCGTCGGCCCTGCAGGCCGTGCGTATTTCCGACGGGCGTGCCGATGCGCTTATGGCCTGCGACCTCATTGCCGCCGGTAACCTCTCGGCAAGCCTCGCCAAGCTGGACGAAACCCACAGCCGCGCCGTGGTAAATACACATCTCAGCCCAACGGCGGCCTCGGTTCTCGGGCGCGAAGATATTCACTCGCCGCAAGCCGTGCTCGACACGATCAAGGAGGCGGTGCTTGAACTTGACGTTGTGGAAGGCCACAAGCTGACCAAGTCGGCGCTGGGGGATACCCTGGCAGCGAACATATTCATGCTGGGGTTCGCCTGGCAGAAGGGGTTGATTCCCCTCGGGCTCGATGCGATCCGCCAGGCAATCCAGTTGAATGGCGTGGCTGTGGAGGCAAACCTGCAGGGCTTGGCTGCCGGTCGCCTGGCCGCCGCCGATCCAGCTGGCCTGAATCGCCTGTTAGTCCAGGATGAAACCCCGGCAATGCCCCAGGGGCTTGAGGCGGTTGTTGCGCACCGGGTCGCTCACCTGACCGGGTACCAGAATGCCGCCCTGGCCCGTCGTTACCGGGCTCTGGTGGACAGGGTCAAAGATGCGGAGATACTCAAGGTTCCTGGAAGTGATGCACTGGCGGAAACCGTAGCGCGCAATTATGCCAAGTTGCTCGCCTACAAAGACGAATACGAAGTTGCCCGTCTTTATAGCGACAGCCGGTTTGTCGAGGCCTTGCGCGAGAACTTTGCCGGCGATTTTGAACTGGAATTCAACCTGGCTCCGCCGTTACTGAGTCCGTTTGACAAAAATATCGGTCGTCCGCGCAAGCTTAAGTTTGGCGGCTGGATGCTCAAGGCCTTTGGTTTGCTGGCGAAGCTGAAATTCCTGCGTGGCACCGCGCTGGATGTGTTTGGCTATACCGCTGAGCGTAAAATGGAGCGTGGCCTGATCGGTGAATACGAGCAGCTGGTCGACGAAGTGGTGGCCAAGCTGAACGCAAATAATCACGCTGCCGCCATCGAGCTGCTCAGCTACCCGGATTTGATCCGCGGCTATGGTCCGGTGAAGGATGGGAATGTGGTGAAGGCGAAAGAGTTTAAAGAGCTGTCGCTACAGCGTTTTTACAACCCGAAGGCGGGTGCACACGGGGCTGCGGCAGCAGTAGAGGTGTTCGATCCTGCCAGGGCCCAGCAGGTGGGATGATTCTCACTGGCGTTGGTTGCAAATAAAAATGGCGAGCCAACTGGCTCGCCATTTTTGTGTGCGTCGTAAGGCGCAGGGATTACCAGCCGATCTGTGCGCGTATCCCGAACTGATCGGTATTGTCGCCAGTGAAATCGTCGTCGCCCATGATGTAATTGAACATAAAGCGGACATTGCGGTTGGCGTAGATATTCAGGCCGATCGTTGTGCTGCTGGCTTCCAGGTGCCGGATATCGCGGTTTTCCATGGTGTCGTAGCGGAATGTCAGCTCCCAGGCGCTGCCCCACAAGCCGTCACCGCTGGGCTTGGCGGAGCTGAACGCACCGCGCTTCGTGCTGTAGGCCTTGTGCTCCCCGGTCAGCATCCAGCTGCCCTGTACATACCAGGTATGGATGGTCTGGTCGCCGATATAGCAGCCAAACTCAGGATCGCAGGGGAAAGGAGCGGGCGCGCCAAACTCATCTTCGAATTCGTCTTCAAAGAGATAATAATTCCCCTCAAAGCTGCCGATAACGTATTCAGCCTGCAAGTAGAGCGGGCCATAGCTGCCGGCCAGTTCCAGTGCGGCGGTTGAGGCGTCGCCGCCCAGATCACCCGGAGTCAGCGCCATTACCTGTGACGGCCCGCGGCGACCCGCGTAGTCGGCTTCCGCAATCAGGTCTGGGGAGTTTTGGTTGGCATTCTCGTAGCTGATGGAGGTGCCCAGGTGCAGGGTTTCATTATCTGTATTGATCGGGTGCCAGGCCACGCGTCCCGCTGCGCCCAGGCCTTCATTGCGCGCTGTGCCCGCATCCCGCAGGTTGAACGCCATCATGCCGAGGGTGAAACAGTCCAGAACACCGGTCCAGCCGATACCCTGCTGGAACTGGTTGCCGTCGTACAGGCCGGTGGCACTGGAGAAAGGGCGTTCCAGCATGGTGATCTCGTTGGAACTGGTCATTTCCGCCATTGAGCGGAAGGGCTTGAACTGGCCGATGCGGATTTCGCCGTTGAGGAACTTGTGGGCCAGGAATACATCGCGGTAGCCGCTCAGGGTGTCACCGCCGGTAAAATCCTGCTCCAGCACGTAGCTCCAGTCGTAAATATTGCCTTTCAGGGTAATGCGCGCGCGGCGGAAGTCCGTGGTGCTGACCGGATCTTCGATATCGGTGTCAAACAGGTAGGTATCGAAGTGAATACGCCCGCCGAGTGAGGCAGAAAAGTTGCCGTCGTCGGAGGTAATCTGCAGATTGCCCTTGGTTGTCGCTTCATCCGCTACTGCGGTGCCCGAGAGCAGGCTGGTCAGGGTGGCGGCCATCAGGCTCTTATTGAGGCGGTCCATGTTGAATATCCCGTGTCATTTGGCTGTATTTCGATGGCGGGGGATTCTAGCAACCTGATTAGCTTGCAAGAAATTAGAAACATTTCTGAAGTATTTCTCATCCATAAATATAAATATTACAGATTGAAATAATTCTGTAACAAAACGGGACGCCAGTTTGGTGTATCAGCCTAACACGATGCGCAGAGCGGTCGCCCTGACCATCTCCGCTGATGGCTTATGGTGCATGTTCGTCAACCCTCTGCGACAAAGCAAGCGCTGGCGCGCCTGGTTTGCAGCGCCAATATTCCAGTTCGGCGCTGAAGGCTGCCGGAAACACCTCCGCAAACACCTGCTCTTTGCCGGAGGTCACTGGGGTGAAGTCAGATCTGTCTTATGTTGAAGCCAGTCGCTTTCAGATAATAGGTAACGGATTTATCCCCGACCAGATGTCCGGCGCCTACCACCACGAACAGTGTTCCGTATTGCGCGCTGAGAGTCTGGATCTTGTTCGCCATTTCACGGTTGCGCTGATAGAACAGTCGCTCATGCAGCTGTGCAAATTCCGGGTGTTCCTTGGCGTCTTCGCGGAACACCAGGTCGTAGAGCGCCTCCAGGTCTCCGGTTTTCCAGGCTTCTGTAATACGCGGAACGAACTGATCCATCTCCGCTAGCTGCTCCAGGGTCTGCTTCAGGTAAAGCTCCGCTTGTTCCAGCTCATTCAGCATTTTCAGCTGCTGCAAGACACTCTCCAGTTCCAGTACTGTTTTATTCTGGCTGTGCGCCTGCGTCAGGAAATAGCGGTCGATCCCTGCATTGGGATCCAGTCCCCTGGCCTGCATTTCCACAATACTCAGGGTAATCATGGCAATCGCCGGGCGCATGCGGCTGAAAAGACGCGCGGGGATCCCACGCTTCTGCAGCCATGCCTGCAGCTCGCCATACACTTCCGGAGACAGGTGGTTCTTTAGTTCGTCACCCGCTGGATAAAAAGATTCCTGTGTGATTTTTTGCTGCAATTCGGGATCGGAATCCATACGGATGACATCTGCTTCTACTACCAGTGCGTCGCTGTTTTCATACGCGTTTGAGATGGTGTCCCGCAGTGGATAGAAACTCTGGTCGGCAAGATGGATGGAGCCCAGCAGGTAGATTTTTTGCGCTCCTTTGGTAGCTACCATCAATACCCCGCGATCCCCTGCGGCATACACGGAGGCTGTTGCGCAGAGCAGGAGACTGAAAATCATGAGGGCTATTCGTGCCAAACCAGGTTTTTTCATCGTGTCCGAAAGCTCCGTTTTTATGTATTGGCAGGTATTGTGTTTGCTTCACAAAAAAGCATGCTACTGCATCGCGACAAAAATGTGACCTGTTGTTGTTGTCATAACATTTCTGCGCAATGGCGTTGAAATCAGCGGTAGAATCGTCGTGTCAAATTATGGAATAAGAACAAAGGACGGCTGGGTAACAATTATGCGGATCCTTCAGGTATTGCCCTCACTGGAAGGCGGGGAGGTGGCGCTCACCGCGCTGGAATTTGCTCAGGAACTGGTCAAGCAGGGGCACGAATCCATCGTCATTTCGGCGGGAGGGGAGCTCGTATCGCGCCTTGAACTTCATGGCAGTCGCCATATAGCAATGCCCATTGCCGAATCTTCCCTGTTGCGAAACCTGCTGTTGGGGCGACGGTTACGCGCGCAATTGCGCGCGTTGCAGCCCGATGTGTTGCATGCGCGGGGGCCCTATCCGGCGCGTATCGCCCGCGCAGCCTGGAAAGGCTTGCCGGAAAACCAGCGTCCGCGGCTGGTCACCTCAATCCACGAAGTGCCAACTGCCGGGCTGTTTCGCGGTCGCCTGAGCAACCGGGCAATGGCGAGTGGTGAAGTGGTTGTTGCGGCATCCTCTGTACTGGCATCGTATCTTCGCCAGCGCTACAGCAAGCTACTGGGAGAGCGCGAACCGCAGGTGATTTACCGCGGGGTCAACACTCGTGAGCTGGACAGCAATGCAAAGGTATCTGGCCACTGGCATCAGCGGATTCTCAATGACTTTCCCCAGCTTGAGGGCAAGCATTGGTTTCTGCTTCCGGCCAGGGTGGCGCCGGGGCAGGGGCAGGAACGCTTTCTCGAGATGCTGGCGGCGATCAGCTTGGAGCGGGACGATGTTTTTGGGTTGGTCGTTGGCGACATTCCTGAAGGTGGTGAAAAGTTTGCCCGACGTCTTGAACAGCGTGCTCTGCAAATGGGCCTGAGTGAGAAAGTTCTGTTTCTCGGGCCGCGCCGCGATATGCGGGAATTCTATGCGAGCGCGCGCATAACATTTGACCTGGCAGACAAGCCGCTCAGCAACGGCAGGGTGGTGAGTGAAGCCCTTGCCATGAACTGCCCGGTTGTCTGTATTGAAGGGCGGGGCGCGGCGGCTGAAATTGCCGGACGGTGCTTTCCCCGGGGCGTTGTTGCAAACAATACAGTTGCGGCTCTGGTGGCTGCAGGGCTCGAGATTCTCACACAGCCCCTGGCGATTCACTTTGCCGGCTTTTCCCTGACCGAAACGACGCAGTACACCCTGTCGCTATATGAAAAGCTCTGTGGCGCGGGATGCCCGGCGGTCAGCGCGTCCTGATATGTCTTCGTTTCCTGGGCTGTGTGGTTTGCTGGTTTAGGCGATCAGGTTTGAGTACACACGCCAGGTCGCACGAGCCATGCTGTCCAGGGTAAGTTCCTGCTCAGCGTGCTCGAACAGTGCGGCAAAATCGTCTTCCATTTTTTGCCGCCGGCCCAGCGCCCAGCGGATTTTCTCCGCAACCAGTGTCGGCGCCAGATCGGGGAGGATATAGGCCTCGGGAAGGTAGTCCAGGGCATTGCCTGTCGGCGTTGATATCACTGGGCAATGGTGCAACAGTGCTTCGATCAGCGTATACGGGGTACCGTCGCTGCGCGCGGGAATAACCACCAAATCGGCAATCTCCAGGAAGTTCGCCAGCGTGTTGTCAGCGCTGAAAAAAGCCACGCGCTCCTCCACACCAAGCGCACAGCATTGCGCCTGAAGAACCTCTCTTTCCGGGCCGTCGCCAAGCACTACAAGGCGCGCTTCCGGCAGCTGTGGCATGGCATCAATCAGGCAGTCGATACCGTAAGTCTTTATCAGGCGGCTCGCCACCAGCAGCAGTGGCTGATGGTGGACCGTGTCCGCCAGAACTGGTGCGTTGGCGGCGGGTGACCTGTGTTCCACCCCGTTGGGTATGACATGCCACTCCAGTTTGGAGTTGGCCACCGTCGAGGCGCTGATGGCAATCCGCGCATCGAACGTGCTGGCCAGCTTGTCCCTCGGGTGTCGCACATTGTGCCGGGTAATGACTTGCAGCGCTTCGGTATAGGGTTTTACCGCCGCCAACAGTTGAGCCGATTTGCTGCCGTGGCCGTGGGCTATCTGGTAGTGACCTTTGCGAATTTGATTGGCGAGTCGCCAGACGAGGTTGGGGTGATGGCGGCTGCGATCCGTGTTCAGGGGAATAAACTGGATCTTCTCATCAAGCGTGTGTAGATACCTGGGGTGGGCGATAACGGCAACCTGAGCGTCGGTGTTCTTCACTTGCCAGCGTGACAGGTCGGCTACGTGTTTTTCAAGCCCGCCATGTTCCCGGCTCGCGATGAGGTGACAGATGTTCGTGATCATTCGGCAACAAATCCGGTGTCTGCGCGCTGCCGGTTGTTGATTGCAAATGGACAGCAGCGCGGTGCTTCATAATCACGCTTAGATGGCGTCGTGATTTAAGATCGGGACATTGTTGCGAGTGTGTGTGACAGGATTTTTATTGAACGGTGACTATTTTGTTGCAAAGCAAAATTGCTGCCTTACTCAAAAGGCAAGGTGCCAGTTAATTGACGCGAAATCGAAACCGGGGTTTGGCGTATTGGTATAGCCGTTGGAAAAATGGCTATAGCGTAGTGAAATTGTTTGACCAGTTTGCAGTGTATAGCCGCCGGCAAAGTGAAGGGAAAAGTTCAGGTTGGTAGAAAGATCGATAACACCAAAGCTGCGCTCGGTGAGATAGGCGGCACCGATCCCGAGTTCCCCAAACAGACCTTCGGCTTCGGTGCCTGGGTACCAGCGCATGACCGGTTTTAGCTCCCAGATATGCTGGTTCTGATCGCGACCGTCATAATGCATTTGCATAAATGAATAGCTGCCCTGCGCCCACCACTGGATACGGTGGTTGCCGGGGTAATCGTAAAACTGATAAGACCAGTTAGCACCGACCATGCCGGCACCGGCAATCGATTTTTGCTGGATCAACGCGTCTCCCAATCCCTTGCCGGCGCTCACGATCCATTCCTGATCGCCTTTCTCCGCCTGTGCAGTTTCTGCAAAGCCAAGGCTGCATAGTGAGGTTGCAATGAGCAGGGTGGGGAGCGCGTTTATTGCGAACGGGTAATGGTGCATGGGGCGTCGCCAATTATCAGAGTTAGCGGGCGTTTATCGTTCGAAATAAGGTTAGTCGCAAACAGGGGGAGCGCAAGGGGCGGTGTTGAATACGTTGGGGCGGTGTCGCATTGCGCACCCGCCCCAACGCCAGTGGTGTCTACGGAGTTTTTAATGGCCGTTCAGCGCCACTGCCGCTTCAGCTGCCTGAGGGCATCGGAATGCAGTTGTCGAGCCCGCTCCTGACTGAGCCCGAGTTGTTCACCGATGACCCGGAAGGAGCAGTCGCGGTCTGAAATCAGACCGTAGCGAAGGCTCAGAACCGTGCGCTGCCTCGGTGGTAGTTTGGCGACAGCCTCGCGCAAGCGCTCGGCGAGTTCCTGGTTTGAGACCAGCTCATCGGTATTGAACAGCTCGTTTGCTGGCGCGTAGTCCAGCCGTGTGCTGCTCTGGTCGTCGGAGACCGGGTCATCCAGGGATCCGGTAGGCCCGGGTAGTTTTAGCAGGCTCTGCACGCGCTCGAGATCGAGCCCTGTCTGCCTGGCAATGTTTTCATCGGATGCCGGCAGGCCTTCCGATCGAACCTGGTTGATTGCGCGGTAAATATTGCGCAGATCATCCTGAACATTGGCAGGTTGGCGCACGAGGTCGTCGTTGCGGCGCAGGGTGAGCTGAATCTCCTGCTGAATCCACCAGTAGGCGTAGGTGGAAAAGCGATAGCCCATTTGTGGCTTGAAGCGCTCGATTGCCTTCATCAGGCCGACGTTGCCCTCCTGTATCAGATCGATAAAGGGTACCGAAGGGTTGCGGAAGCGTTTCGCAATCGCAATTACGAGCCGCAGGTTGCACTGGATCAGGCGTTTGCGCTGGGCCTTGAAACGCTTCATCAGGCTTTGCAGGGAGGTGCGATCGCGCCGGGAAATTTTATCGCCGGCGAGTAATCCCTCTGCTTTGGCAATAATGAGGCCGTGATCGTAGGCGCCAGTACTCCCGCGCTGTTCCACGCCTTCGCTGCGAAGATCCACCAGGGTGACGCCCCGCTTTTGCAGTAGCGCGATGATTTTGTCCTCCAGTTCGCGCAACAGGCAGGTAGTGGTGTGTTCTTCTTCCGGCGTGAGCAGATCCAGGCGATAGAGATGTTTCAGGTAGTTTTGCATCGGGGTGCCGACGCTTTCACCCAAACTTTCTTCAGATGCTGGTACGTTGTCATCGGTGCTGTCCGGTTCGGAAAACGCTGTTTCCGCGTCGTTGGGGGAGTAGTCATCCCCGGAGAGGTTGGTGCTATTTTCCTTCAGCCATTCATCATCCCTGGAGTGAATATTGACTCGGGACAAGATTCTGAACCTTATGCTGAGGCTGAATGGTGCAGCGATCCCGCGCCATCCAGCAAGCCGTAAGAAAACCGGCGTGATCCTTTCGCAGGATTACCGTATGGCGCGCAATTCGCCATGCGGACTCTCTGACTATAGACGAGGGTTTAAAGAGACGTCGGGACAAAGCTGACCGACGGGTTTAATCGATGTGATCGGCTGAGGGTGGGGCCTTCAGGAAAGAGGGAGGGGGATTCTGAGGGCGCCCCTGCCGGGAGAGAGCAGGGGCGGAAGCCGGCTTATTCGACGCGTTTTACCTTGACCGAACGGCCGCCGGAAGTTTTACGCATGTAAAAGGCGCCGAGCATCCCCCGGTCGAGCTCTATCTGCTCGCCGCCTTTCCAAATCACGCGGTTGCTGTCGACCTGGCGCCAGATCTGGCCGTTGTCCAGTGCAAAGGTGTATTTCCCGTAAGCGCCTTTTTGTGCCTCACTGATGGTGGCGCGAATGGATTCTGGCGCATCTTCGATGACAGCTTTCTGCTCCTGCCCAAATCGATTGATGGAGTACTGCTTGAGGTTGCCGGCAACGTCGTCGTAACAGGCGAGTCGTTTGCTGTCGTCGCTGTACTGCACGCAGGTTTGCAGTTCTGACTCAAGAGTCTGGGCCTGGATGGAGGGTACGCTCAGGGCGGTTAGAGCGAGGATGGGCAGTGCGAAACGAGGCAGTGGCCGGCCAAACAGTTTCATCGGTAACTCCGGTTATGGCTTTTTGCACAATTTTGCCCGAGCTGGGTCGTGTGAACAAATCAAATTGTGTGCCCGGTCACATACCTGCCGGTGGCTGCATGGAACAATCGTTGCGCTGTTCGAATTAAAACAACCATAACATTCCATACAGTCAGGGGTTGGAAATGAAGAAGCTCATTGTTCCCGCGCTCGTTATTGCCGCCATCGGCGGATACCTTTACTACGTCAATCTTGAAACCACAGCGCCCGAAACTGCGATCGCCACCGAGGTCGATGCCGCTGTCGCAGAAGCGGAGGCCGCCGGTGCCGAAGCTACACCGCCCGCTGAAGGCGTGATGGCCGCCGCTGAGGGCGACATTTTTGCGGATGTACCCGAGGCCATGGATACTGCCGCGGCTGAGGCTGGCGATGCCATGGAAGCGGTTGCAGACACTGCTTCAGAGGCGATGGATGAAGTGGCCGAGGCAGCAGAAGAGATTGATCACGCTGACGAATAACCTGTCTGCCTGATAACAGAAAGCCCGGGTTCATCCCGGGCTTTTTGTTTGGGCAGCCAATCTGGAAATCGCGCCGATAAGTCGCTAGCGGGAAGATTGCACATTCTGCAGTGCGCGCCTCAGGAACCCATTGGCATCGCCCAGGGCCTTCTCTGCGGCCGGTCGATCGAGCCCACTGAGGATGACCATGATTGCCAGTTTGGCGTTTTGGTCACAGTCGTCCAAAACCCGATCCGCTTCCTCATAGGCCACACCCGTCGCCTCCATCACGATGCGGCGGGTGCGCCCAACCAGTTTCCGGTTGGTGGCCTTAACGTCCACCATCAGGTTGTAGAAGCTTTTGCCCAGGCGGATCATGCTGGCAGTGGTGATCATGTTGAGCACCAGCTTTTGTGCGGTACCGGCTTTCATGCGGGTGGAACCGGTGAGGATTTCCGGGCCGACTTCCGGCAGGATGGCGATGTCCGCTTCATCGGCAATGGCGGCGTGCCTATTGCAGGCCAGCGCGACGGTTGTGCAACCGATACGGCGGGCGTATTTTAGGCCGCCAATGACGTAGGGAGTGCGGCCACTGGCGGCTATGCCAACGACAGTGTCTTTGTCGGTCAGCTGTAGTGCCTTGAGGTCGGCTTCGCCGCGCTCGGGATCGTCTTCGGCACCTTCGATAGCCCGATGTACCGCGGCTTCGCCACCCGCGATCAGAGGGATCACCATGTTTTCCGGTACGCCGTAGGTCGGCGGGCACTCCACCGCGTCGAGCAGCCCGATCCGGCCGCTGGTTCCCGCCCCGAGATAAATCAGCCGGCCCCCATCCTGGAACGATTGCACAGCGGCGTCGACGGCCCTGGCGACCGCCGGCAGCACTTCATGTACCGCGACGGGCACCGTGGCGTCAGCTTTGTTTATCTTTTCCAGAATTTCGTGAACGGGCAGCAGGTCGATGTCCAGGCTGTCGGGATTGCGGGCTTCACTGCTCAGGGAGCCGAGTTCGTCCAGTAGTATATTTTTCATATCCCCCTCGCCATTGGGCTCATCATCGCGCTATTCCAGCATTTTGGGAGAATCAGGATTTACGATTCTAATCCCGAGGAGGCTGCTATTCACAGTAGGAGATTGATGAGTATGCTTGTGCGATATAAGTACTGACAGGCTGAGAAGAAATGAATCTGAATCAGGTTACTTTACCGGTAAAGGATATGGCGTCGGCGGCTGCCTTCTATCGGCGTCTTGGTTTCCTGCAAATCGTGGATACGCCGCATTATGCGCGGTTCGAGTGCGCTGACGGTGGGGCCAGTTTCTCGTTATCGCTGGAAGAGGCAAACTTTTGCAACGGTGCGGTGATTTACTTCGAGTGCGAAGACCTCGATCAGCGAGTTGATACGCTGCGGGAAAAAGGTGTCGAGTTTGCGCAGTTGCCGGAGGATATGCGCTGGCTGTGGCGGGAGGCTGTGCTGTACGACCCCAGCGGTAACAAGGTGAAGCTCTACTGGGCGGGAGAGAACCGGCTCTGCCCGCCCTGGAGAGTGGCGTTGTCGGATTAGACGGTTTTAACCCTGGGCGTTGAACTGCTTGCCGTTAACACTAATGCTGTCATCGCCCATCAGGTAGAGATAGGTGGGCATGATATCGGCCGGAGCCGCGACAGATTTCGGGTCTTCCGCCGGGTAGGCGGCCGCGCGCATATTGGTGCGGGTGGCGCCGGGATTGATGCTGTTGACGCGGATATTGGAAACGCCATCGACTTCATCTGCCAGCACCTGCATCAGCCCTTCGGTGGCAAATTTGGAGGCAGCGTAGGCGCCCCAGTAGGCCCGTCCCTTCAGGCCCACGCCGGAGCCGGTGAAGATAATTGAGCCGGCGGCCGATTGCTCGAGCAGCGGCAACATGGCCTTGGTCAACCCAAATGCGGCATTCACGTTGACCTGCATCACCTGTTGCCAGGTGGCAAAGTGGTAATTGGCAATGGGAGTGCGCTGGCCCAGCAGGCTTGCGTTGTGCAGCAGGCCGTCGAGACGGCCGAATTCCTGATCGACGCCCTGGGCAAGGTATTCGAACTCTTCCCAGCGGGCACCGGACAGATCCACCGGCAGGATGGCCGGCTTGGCGCCGCCGGCAGCCTCAATTTCGTCGTATACCGCTTCCAGTTTGGCGGTGGTGCGGCCCAGCAGGATGACGGTGGCACCGTGAGCGGCGAAGGTTTTGGCGGCTTCGCGGCCGATACCGTCACCTGCGCCAGTCACAAGAATGATTTTGTCGTTCAGTAGATCCGCGCGGGCGGTGTAATTGGTGACCGTTTCAGACATGGATTCCGTGTCTCGCTAAATCGAAGTTGTTGGTGATCAGTGGGGGTGCTTCAGCTTTTCAGATAGTGCTGTTGCAACAGTGGCCAGATTTCGCCGGCATCGTGAACCAGGTGGTCGGCATTCCAGCTGGCGGGGTCGTCATCGCTGTCGATATAGCCGTAGCTGCAGGCGATAGTCGGCATTCCGGCGGCGCGGCCGGCCATGATGTCGCGTTCATGATCGCCCACGTAGATGGCCTCTCCGGGCTGGCAGCCAATACGGCTGCAGGCGAGCAGAATGGGCTCTGGATCCGGTTTGCGGTTGGTCACGTCATCGGGGCAGATGATGGCCCCGGGGGTTGGCAGGTGCGCGAAGGCGCGCATCAGGGGAATCGTATAGGCTGAGGGCTTGTTGGTCACAACCCCCCAGGCAATGCCGATATCTGCCAGCTGGTTGAGCAGCAGCTCGATGCCGGGAAAGGGCACCGTGTGGTGTGCCAGGTGCGCCAGGTAGAGATCCAGCAGGCGCTGGCGCAGGTTGTCGAAGCCGGATTCCCCTTCGTCAACGCCGAAGCCAAGCCTGACCATGGCGCGGGCGCCATTGGAGACCACTTCACGAATGGTGGTGTCGGCCAGGGGCGGCAGCTGTTCCTGCTCGCGCAGCTGGTTGAGCACCACTACAAAGTCTGGAGCGGTGTCGAAGAGGGTGCCGTCTAAGTCGAAAAGTACTGCTTTCATATCGGGATACATCGGATTTTATTGTGCCCGCGGCATTATTCCGCGGGCTTGATGGCATGTATTAGGTAGTTTACGTCCACATCCCGAGGGTTCAGCTTGTAGGTGCGGGTGAGGGGATTGTAGGTCATGCCGGTGATATCCCGGGTCTGCAGGCCGGCTTCTCGCGCCCAGCGTCCAAGCTCTGACGGGCGGATAAACTTGCCGTACTCGTGGGTGCCTTTGGGGAGCATGCGAAGCACATACTCTGCGCCAACTACCGCAAACAGCCAGCCCTTGGGGGTGCGGTTGATGGTTGAGAAAAAGATATGGCCACCGGGTTTGGCGAGCTTGGCGCAGGCGCGGATAACGGAAGCCGGATCCGGCACGTGTTCCAGCATTTCCAGGCAGGTGACGATGTCGTAGGTGCCCGCCTCAGCTTCGGCGAGCTCTTCGGCCGGGATCCGGCGGTAGTCGATGTCGACCCCGGATTCCAGGGCGTGCAGCCTGGCCACGTTCAGCGGCGCTTCCCCCATGTCAATGCCGGTAACCTGGGCGCCGCGCTGAGCCATGGCTTCGGTGAGAATGCCGCCGCCGCAGCCTACATCGAGTACTTTTTTACCGGCAACGGGCGCGCGCTGGTCAATGTAGTTGGCGCGCAATGGGTTGATTTCGTGCAGGGGTTTGAATTCGCCCTGCCGATCCCACCAGCGGCTGGCCAGTTGTTCAAATTTGGCGATTTCCGCCGGATCTACGTTGGTCATCAGTAATGGATTGCCATGTATTAGTGCTTTTAGATGGCTCTGTGGCGGCTGTGCTGGCGGGGGCTTCTTGCGTGACACGCCGTAAACCCCTCCCTGGGGGCTCGGATGCGGCCGTCCTGGCCGCATACGGTCCCGCAATAAGCCCCCGCCAGCACACCCTTCAGATCCAAGAGTCGTGCTTCGTAAGCCTGTCCGGCTAGCCGGGCTTAGTTGCCAAGACCGGCGATTCTATCACGCCACACCCGGGCCCGTTGCCGCAGTTCTTCCTCATTAAGCGTCATTAGTCTGCGATCCTTAAGCAATAGTTTCCCTGCGACCCACACATTGCGCACATTGTGGCCGCTCGCCGTGTAAATCAGCTGCGAGAGCGGGTCGTGCAGGGGTTGCTGTTCCAGTTCGCTGAGGTCTATGGCGCACAGATCGGCAGATTTGCCTACTTCGATACTGCCGGTGACGTCGTCGATGCCCAGGGCGCGGGCGCCGTTGATGGTGGCCATGGCGAGCGCCTGGTGGGCGGGGAGTGCGTCGGCTTTGCCGGACACGGCTTTGGCGAGGAGCGCGGCGGTGTTGGTTTCCAGCAGCATGTCGAGCCCATTGTTGCTGGCTGCGCCATCGGTGCCGATGGCAACATTGATGCCCGCATCGATAAGCTTGGCCACCGGGCTAAAGCCTGAGGCCAGCTTGAGGTTTGAGCGTGGGCAGTGAGCAATGTGGGCACCGGTTTTCTGCAACAGGGCAATGTCATTGTCATCCAGTGCAGTCATATGGACACACAGCATCTGCGGCGATAAAAGCCCAATCCGGTGCAGGCGTTCGATCGGGCGCAGGCCGGTGTCGGCGACGGCCCTCTCTACCTCGCCGGCGGTCTCATGCAGGTGCATCTGCACGGGCATCTGCAGTTCGTCGGCGTAGACCGCTATTTTCTTCAGGGTCTCATCACCCACGGTGTACGGGGCGTGGGGGGCAAATGCCAGGCCGATGCGCTGGTGGGATCGGTAATCGTCGCGCAGGGCCAGGCCCTTGTCGATGGCGTCATCCCCATTCCTGGACCAGGCGTTGGGGAAATCGATGATCGGGAAGGCGATTTGCGCGCGCATGCCGGCATCGCGGGCGGCGGCCGCAGCAGCTTCCGGGAAAAAGTACTGATCGGCAAAGGTGGTGGTGCCGCTTCTCAGCATTTCCGCCATGGCCAGGCGCGTGCCGTCAGCAACGAATTCCGGGCTGACCCATTGCTGCTCGGCGGGCCAGATGTGCTGTTCCAGCCAGGTCATCAGTGGGTGATCGTCAGCATAACCCCGCAGCAGGCTCATGGCAGCGTGGTTGTGGGTATTGATCAGCCCCGGGATTATCAGCTGCTCGCCCAGATCCACCTCGTTGTTGGTGGAAAAGCGATTGCGGGCCTCCCGCTGGGGCAGGATAGCGAGGATTTTGCCCTCATGGATGGCCAGGGCGCAGTGTTCGTACACCCGTCGCTCCGGGATTACGGGGATTATCCAGCGCGCGTGCAGCAAGGTATCGATTGGCTGTTTTTTGTACGATGCGTCTTGGTTTAACGAATTGCCGGTAGTTGCCATTGTTCGATTTTTGTTCCGGGGGAAAGTCGCAGACTTTAGCGGCGACGGAAGGTGCGAACAAGTCCGTTTAAGTCGTCCTACAGCGCGCCAAGTGTGGTAGAATCGCCCGCTTGTTTGGGGCTGTGACCAGCAAGCCCCACTTATTTCCCAGCCTGGTTCCCAACAATAACCCGATGACGGGAAGGGCGCCTAGGGGCCGAATGGGCTGGCGGCGTTAACGATAAGGAATGCCTGAGAATATGGGCGAACTAGCCAAAGAAATTTCTCCGATCAATATCGAGGAAGAGCTGAAGCAGTCCTACCTCGATTATGCGATGAGCGTGATTGTAGGGCGTGCACTTCCGGATGTGCGCGATGGCCTGAAGCCGGTGCACCGTCGCGTGCTCTTCGCCATGAACGAGCTCAAGAACGACTGGAACAAGCCGTACAAGAAGTCCGCTCGTGTGGTGGGTGACGTAATCGGTAAATACCACCCGCACGGCGACAGTGCGGTTTACGACACCATCGTGCGGATGGCGCAGCCGTTCTCGCTGCGTTATATGCTGGTCGACGGTCAGGGCAACTTCGGTTCCATTGACGGCGACAGTGCGGCGGCAATGCGTTACACCGAGATCCGCATGGACAAGCTCGCGCACGAGCTGCTGTCGGATCTCGATAAGGAAACCGTCAATTTCATCGATAACTACGACGGTTCCGAGCAGATGCCGGAAGTGTTGCCGTCGCGGGTGCCGAACCTGCTGGTTAACGGTTCCTCCGGTATTGCCGTGGGCATGGCGACCAACATCCCGCCTCACAACCTGAGTGAGGTGGTGCGTGGCTGCCTGGCACTGATCGATAACAGCGAACTGTCCATCGACGACCTGATGGAATATATCCCCGGTCCGGATTTCCCTACGGGCGCCATTATTAATGGCCGTGCGGGCATCCTGATGGCCTACCGCACCGGCCGTGGTCGTATCTATATCCGCGCCAAGGCGGAAGTGGTGCGCGATGACAAGACCAATCGCGAAACCATCATCATTCATGAGATTCCCTACCAGCTGAACAAGGCGCGCCTGATTGAGCGTATTGCCGAGCTGGTGAAAGAGAAGAAGATCGAAGGTATCTCCGAGCTGCGCGACGAGTCTGATAAAGACGGCTTGCGCGTGGTGATCGAGCTCAAGCGTGGCGAACTGGGTGATGTTGTCCTGAACAACCTCTACTCCCAGACCCAGCTGGAAAGCGTGTTCGGTATCAATATGGTGGCGCTGGTCGACGGTCAGCCCAAGCTGTTGAACCTGAAGCAGTTGCTCGAATACTTCATTCGCCACCGCCAGGAGGTGGTGACCCGCCGTACGGTTTACCTGTTGCGCAAGGCGCGTGAGCGCGGTCATATTCTGGAAGGTCTGGCGATCGCCATCTCCAATATTGATCCGGTGATCGAGCTGATCAAAGCTTCCGCTACCCCTGCCGAAGCACGCGAAGCGCTGCTGGCCAAGGGCTGGCCGGTCGGTGAGGTGCAGCAGTTCCTGGAGCGCGCGGGTGCCGATGCCTGCCGTCCGGATGATTTACCGAAAGAGTTTGGTTTGCGTGACGGTGCTTATTACCTGTCACCGGCACAGGCTCAGGCCATTCTGGAGCTGCGCCTGCACCGCCTGACCGGTATGGAGCACGACAAGCTGCTGGCGGAATACAGTGAGCGCCTGGAGCAGATTGCCGAGTACCTTGAAATTCTGGGCAGTCCGGAGCGCCTTATGCAGGTGATCCGCGAAGAGCTGGAAGTGCTGGAAAAAGAGTATGGCGATGAGCGTCGTACTGAAATCGTTGCTTCCCGCCAGGATTTGTCGGTAGAAGACCTGATCACTCCGGAAGATAAAGTGGTCACGATTTCCCATGGGGGCTATGCCAAGAGCCAGCCGCTGGCTGACTACCAGGCCCAGCGTCGTGGTGGTATGGGTAAATCAGCGACCCAGGTGAAAGATGAGGATTTCGTCGAGCACCTGTTGATTGCGAATTCCCACGACACCATCCTCTGTTTCTCGAACAAGGGTAAGGTGTACTGGCTGAAAGTGTATGAAGTTCCGACTGCCGGTCGCGCATCGCGCGGTCGACCGATGGTGAACATGTTGCCGCTCGAGGAAGATGAGCGTATCAGCAGCATGTTGCCGGTTTCGGAATACGACGAAGATCATTTTATTTTCTTTGCGACGGCAAACGGCACCGTGAAGAAAACACCGCTTACCGCATTCTCCCGTCCGCGCAGCGTCGGCTTGCGAGCCATCGAGCTGGATGAGGAAGATCGCCTGGTTGCCACGGCCATCACCGACGGTAGCCGCGATGTGTTGCTGCTGACCAGCGCCGGCAAGGCCGCGCGCTTTGCCGAAGAGAATGTTCGCTCCATGGGGCGGGTATCCCGCGGCGTGCGCGGTATCCGCATGGCGGACGGTGTGGCGGTCATTGCTATGGTCACCCCGGAAGAGGGTGGCTCGGTGATGATGGTGACTGAGAACGGTTACGGCAAGCGCACGGCAACCTCCGACTTCCCCACCAAAGGGCGAGGCACTCAGGGTGTGATCGCGATTGCGGAGAGCGAGCGTAATGGTGCCCTGGTTGGTGCCTGTCAGGTGCACCCGGGTGAGGAGATCATGCTGATCTCCGATCAGGGAACCCTGGTGCGTACGCGGGTAAATGAGGTTTCCGTGTTGGGTCGTAATACGCAGGGTGTTCGGGTGATTCGACTCAAAGATGGCGAGAACCTGGTTGGGCTTGCGCGTATTCAGGAAAGCGAGGAAGAGGGTGAAGGCAGTGGCGATGAGGGTGCTGCCGGAGACGGCGCTGCCGAGGAGTGATTCCTGAATCCTGTAACTCAAAAAAAGGCTGCGAAGACTCGCGGCCTTTTTTGACTTTGTTACATGGGAAACTGTATCGGCGAAAGTTTCGTAACCGGCTTGGAATGATTTGAGGTTGGGGGCTTTCGCCTTGCGCGGGTTTGGTGAAGTTTTAATTCAAAACTGTTTTCTTCTGTGGAAGTGAGTCAATGAGGAAGTTTAATTTCTGTGCGGGTCCTGCGGCGTTGCCGGAGCCGGTGTTGCGGCAGGCGCAGGAAGAGCTGTTGGACTGGCAGGGAATCGGCTGTTCGGTGATGGAGGTAAGTCATCGCTCACCGGAGTATACGGTTGTGGCCGAACAGGCTGAGCAGGATCTGCGTGACTTGCTGAGCATACCTGAGAATTACAAAGTGCTGTTTTTGCAGGGCGGCGCTACCGCGCAATTCAGTGCTGTGCCCTGGAACCTGTTTGGTGCCGGTAGCAAAACTGCAGACTACATTCACACGGGCCAGTGGGCGGAAAAGGCGATCGTTGAAGCGCGCCGTTACGGGAATGTGAATGTTGTGGCGTCGTCAGAAGATCGTAACTTTTCCTATGCGCCGGCGGCGGATGCGTGGGAAGAGAGCCCTGATGCGGCGTATTTCCATTACACGCCGAACGAGACCATTGGCGGGGTGGAATTCCCCTATATACCGGAAGTGAAGGCGCCGTTGATCGCGGATATGTCTTCCACCATCCTGTCGCAGCCGATCCCGGTGGAGAAATTTGGTTTTATCTACGCGGGCGCACAGAAGAATATAGGCCCATCAGGCATTGCTGTCGGGATTGTGCGCGATGATCTGCTGGATCGCGCCATGCCGGAAATTCCGCGCAGTCTCAGTTGGAAGATTGCCGCGGAAGGGCACTCCATGGATAACACACCGCCGACGTTTGCGTGGTATCTCTCGGGGCTGGTGTTCAAGTGGCTGAAGGCGCAGGGCGGTGTCGATGCCATGGCTGAATTGAGCCTGAAAAAATCCGGATTGTTGTACGAGTTCCTCGATCGCAGTGATTTCTTCTCGAGCCCGGTGGATGTGTCCTGTCGTTCCCGCATGAATGTGCCTTTTGTGCTTGCGGATGCCGCGTTGGATAAGAAGTTTTTGCTCGAGGCTGAGGAGGCTGGCCTGCTCAACCTCAAGGGGCACCGCTCCGTTGGCGGTATGCGAGCTTCTTTGTACAACGCGGTTCCGCTGGAAGCGGTTGAGGCTCTGGTGGCCTTTATGGCGGACTTCGAGCAGCGTAATGGTTAAGCCGTGTCTTGCGGCAACTGATTGATTTAGGCGGGAGCTATGTCTGACGAAAAGTCGAAGCAGAATGAGCATTTGCTCGAGCTGCGCAATCGCATCGACCAGATCGACAGCGATATCGCTCGGCTGATTTCCGAGCGCGCCAATTGTGCGCTGGAAGTCGCTGAAGTGAAGAAAAGCAATGGCGAGAATGCGCTTTACTACCGCCCTGAGCGGGAAGCGCAGGTGCTGCGTCGTGCGATGGAGAGGAATCCAGGCCCCTTGACCGATGAGGAAATGGCGCGCCTGTTCCGTGAAATCATGTCGGCGTGCCTGGCGCTGGAAGAGCCAATCAAGGTGGCTTATCTGGGGCCGGAGGGTACGTTTACCCAGCAGGCGGCGTTGAAGCACTTCGGTCACTCCGCGGTTTCCAAGCCGCTGGCTGCGATTGATGAGGTGTTTCGTGAGGTGGAGGCCGGTGCGGTCAATTACGGTGTGGTGCCGGTTGAGAACTCCACTGAGGGCGTGGTGAACCATACGCTCGACAATTTCATGACGTCGAATCTGCTGATCTGTGGTGAGGTGGAGCTGCGCATTCACCAGCACCTGATGATTTCGGATATCACCCGTAAAGATGCGATCACCCGTATTTATTCCCATGCGCAAAGCCTTGCCCAGTGCCGCAAATGGCTGGATTCCTACTATCCCAACGTGGAGCGCGTGGCGGTAGCAAGCAATGCGGAAGCGGCGAAGCGCGTGAAGGGTGAGTGGAATGCCGCTGCGATTGCCGGCGACATGGCCGCGGATCTTTACGGCCTGAAAATTCTGAACGAGAAGATCGAGGATCGCCCGGATAACTCCACCCGTTTCTTGATCATTGGCTCTCAGGCGGTACCCGCCAGCGGCGACGACAAGACCTCGCTGATGGTTTCCATGCGCAATGAGCCGGGCGTGTTGCACGACCTGTTGGAACCTTTCCGGCGCTACCAGATCGATCTCACCCGGGTGGAAACCCGCCCGGCCCAGACCGGTAACTGGACCTATGTGTTCTTTATCGATTTTGTTGGTCACCGGGACAGCGAGCATGTTGCCGCTGCGCTGAAAGAAGTGGGCGCTGGCGCCTCGGATATGAAGGTGCTGGGTTCCTACCCGCGCGGAGTGCTTTAACAATGATAGATGCGGGGCAGAACGGACTCGGCCGCCTGGTGATTGTCGGTATTGGATTGATTGGCGGCAGCCTGGCGCTTGGCTTGAAGGCCGCCAGTGGCTGCCGTGAGGTCATCGGTGTTGCGCGTAGGGCGCAAACCTGTGAGCAGGCCCTGGCGCTGGGGATCGTGGATCGGGCGGTAACCGATATCGCGGAAATTCTCCCGGAGCTGGGTGCCGGTGACGTCATTTTTGTGGCTGTGCCTACGCTGGCAGTAGAGGGCGTGTTTGCACAGCTGAAAGACGTGTTACCAGCCGGTGTGACAGTCACCGATGGTGCCAGCGTCAAGGGCAGTGTGGTTGATGCGGCGGTCAATGTCTGGGGGCGGGTACCATCATTCCTGGTTCCCGGTCACCCCATCGCCGGATCCGAGCAGAGTGGTGTGACAGCAGCGCGGGACGATCTGTATATCGCGCATCGCATCATTCTCACGCCGCTGGAAAATACTGGCAGTGAACACCTGCAGCGGGTGCGCTGCATGTGGGAGGCGGTAGGCGCCGAGGTGCTTTCCATGCCGGTGGTGGAGCACGACGAGGTGCTCGCCGCGACCAGTCATCTTCCCCATGTGATTGCGTTTGGGCTTGTGGATACCCTCGCGCACGATGCGGAGAATGAAAACATTTTTCGCTATGCTGCTGGCGGATTTCGCGATTTCACCCGGATTGCCTCCAGTGACCCGGTGATGTGGCGAGATATCATGCTTGCCAACCGGGAAGCGATTCTCAAATCCATCGATCTCTACACCTCCAATCTCGGTTCCCTGCGAAATGCCATAGCCAGCGGCGACAGCGAACACCTGATGGGGGTTTTTACCCGGGCCAAGGCGGCGCGGGATCACTTTACCAAAATGCTGGCTAAGAAAGCGTACACGGAAACTATGGAAGCGAAGGAAGTAACTTTTGTCGCCCAGCCGGGCGGAGCAGTAAACGGTGATTTGCGGGTGCCAGGAGACAAGTCCATGTCTCATCGCTCCATCATGCTGGGTTCCCTGGCAGAAGGTGTCACCGAGGTAGAGGGATTTCTGGAGGGGGAGGATGCGTTGGCAACCCTGCAGGCGTTTCGCGATATGGGCGTGGTGATTGAGGGGCCAGTCAATGGGCGGGTAACCATTCACGGCGTCGGTATGCACGGCCTGCAGGCCCCTCCTGGGCCGCTGTATGTGGGGAATTCCGGCACTTCCATGCGCTTGCTTGCCGGCTTGCTCGCCGGGCAGAAATTTGACAGTGAGCTAACGGGGGATGAATCCCTGTCCAAGCGTCCCATGAACCGGGTGGCGAATCCGTTGCGGGAGATGGGCGCAGAAGTCGAGACTGGCGAAGACGGCCGTCCGCCGCTGAAGGTAAAGGGTGGGTGCAGTCTTAAGGCGGTTGATTATGTGCTGCCGATGGCCAGTGCCCAGGTGAAATCCTGTGTCCTGCTGGCCGGCCTCTATGCTGAAGGGGAAACCAGTACGACTGAGCCGGCGCCCACACGTGACCATACCGAGCGCATGCTCGCCGGGTTCGGTTACGATGTGCGCCGCAATGGTGCTCGCGCCTCGCTGACCGGTGGTGGAAGGCTCACAGCCTGTCACATCGATGTGCCAGCGGATATTTCATCTGCGACTTTCTTTATGGTGGCTGCCAGTATTGCTCCCGGTTCGGATGTCGTTCTGCAGCATGTGGGTATCAACCCTACCCGCGATGGTGCAATTAACATCCTGCGTGCCATGGGTGCGGATATTACGCTGCAAAACCAGCGCGAGGTGGGCGGTGAGCCAGTTGCGGACATCCGCGTGCGCTATGCACCGCTGAAAGGGATCAATATTCCTGAAGATCAGGTGCCTCTTGCCATCGATGAGTTTCCGGCGATCTTTGTGGCCGCGGCCTGTGCTGAGGGGGAGACCGTACTCACGGGCGCCGAGGAATTGCGGGTCAAGGAGAGTGACCGTATCCAGGCAATGGCCGATGGTCTGAAGGTTCTCGGTATTGATGCCGAGCCGACTCCTGATGGCATTGCCATTCAGGGCAAGGGTGGCAAAGGTGAGGGTGCCGTGTTTGGTGGTGGCGAGGTGGACAGCCTGGGTGATCACCGTATTGCGATGTCGTTTGCTGTTGCGGCGCTGCGTGCCGGTGCCGAGATTCGCATCAAGCACTGCGCCAACGTGGCAACCTCGTTCCCCAATTTTGCCGAGCTGGCAACTGGGGCGGGAATGCATCTGGAGGTGCGCTGAGCGTGCCCCCATCCTATACCGGATGTATGCCGGGTTTACTGAAACTAACTAAAAGCTGTATCGATTAGTTATGACTGAACTGACCAAGCTGGCTCCCGTAGTCACTATTGATGGCCCCAGTGGTTCCGGCAAAGGCACTATTGCCAAGTTACTGGCGGATCGCCTTGGGTACGCGTTGCTGGATTCCGGGGCGCTCTACCGGTTGACCGCATTGGCGGCGCTCAATGCTGGTGTGGATCTCGCGGACGGTGCGCGTGTGGCTGATATCGCTGCAAACCTGGATATCCGCTTTGCAATTGCGAATGGCGAGGTGAGCGCGGTATTGGAAGGTGTGGATGTGAGTCGCGATATCCGCATGGAAGAGGTCAGCATGGCAGCGTCCAAAGTGGCGGCGATTCCCGCTGTGCGCGAAGCGCTGCTGCAGCGCCAGCGCGACTTTCGCGCGGCGCCGGGCCTGGTGGCTGACGGGCGGGACATGGGCACCACGGTGTTTCCAGACGCGCCAGTCAAGATCTTTCTCACCGCCAGTGCGGAAGAGCGGGCACGGCGACGCTACGCTCAGTTGCAGGGCAGGGGGGTTTCTGTTAGCCTCCGCGACCTGCTGGAGGACATCCGCGCCCGGGACGACCGGGATATGAATCGCGCAGCCTCCCCCCTGGCCCCGGCGGAAGACGCTGTGGTGCTGGACAGTACGGACATCGATATTGATGGTGTTCTGCAAAAAGTGCTCGAACTGGTACAGCAGCGTGTCGGTTGAGCCATAGAAGCAACAGGTTTCTATAAAAGTTTTTTAACAGCAGTGGCCGGGATCAGCCAGAATTGCCCGGTTGCTACTGTAATTCGACCCGCGTGCTGGCAGCGCGGTGGGGCTCTCACTGGCGGTTGACTAAACTACAGAGTTGCCATCGGTGGAGTCCATATATATAGGTAATGTAATGAGCGAGAGCTTTGCTGAACTATTTGAAGAGAGCCTGAAAAGCGTTGAAATGGCACCGGGTGCAATCGTTACCGGTGTTGTTATTGACGTGGACAAAGACTGGGTAACCGTACACGCGGGCCTGAAGTCTGAAGGCGTGATCCCTGCGGACCAGTTCAAGAACGACAAGGGTGAAGTGGAACTGCAGGTGGGCGACGAAGTACAGGTTGCCCTGGAAGCGGTAGAAGACGGTTTCGGTGAAACCCGTCTGTCCCGTGAAAAAGCCAAGCGCGCTGAAGCCTGGAAAATCCTCGACGCTGCACACGCTGCAGACGAAGTGGTTAAAGGTGTTATCAGCGGCAAGGTTAAAGGTGGCTTCACTGTTGACGTTGCCAACATCCGCGCGTTCCTGCCGGGTTCTCTGGTAGACGTACGTCCGGTTCGCGACACCGCGCACCTGGAAGGCAAAGAGCTCGACTTCAAAGTGATCAAGCTGGACGCCAAGCGCAACAACGTTGTTGTTTCCCGCCGTGCGGTTATGGAAGCAGCGAACAGCGAAGAGCGCGAAGCACTGCTGGCCAGCCTGCAGGAAGGTATGGCGATCAAGGGTATCGTGAAAAACCTGACCGACTACGGCGCGTTCGTAGATCTGGGCGGTATCGACGGCCTGCTGCACATCACCGATATGGCTTGGAAGCGCATCAAGCATCCGAGCGAGATCGTGAACGTTGGCGACGAGATCGAAGTAAAAGTCCTGAAGTTCGACCGCGAGCGCAGCCGCGTATCTCTGGGTCTGAAGCAGCTGGGCGAAGATCCGTGGGTATCCATCAAGCAGCGTTACCCGGAAAACAGCCGCGTGAAGGCTGTTGTAACCAACCTGACCGACTACGGCTGCTTCGCGGAGCTGGAAGAAGGTGTGGAAGGTCTGGTACACGTTTCCGAAATGGATTGGACCAACAAGAACATTCACCCGTCCAAAGTTGTCAATGTTGGCGACGAGGTAGAGGTAATGATTCTGGACATCGACGAAGAGCGTCGTCGTATCTCCCTGGGTATCAAACAGTGCCAGGAAAACCCCTGGGACGCGTTCGCGCGCAAGTTTGCCAAGGGCGACAAGATCTCCGGTAAGATCAAGTCCATCACCGACTTCGGTATCTTCATCGGTCTGGACGGCAGCATCGACGGTCTGGTTCACCTGTCCGACATCTCCTGGAACGAAGCTGGCGAAGAAGCCGTGCGCAAGTTCAAGAAAGGTGACGAGCTGGAAACCGTTATCCTGGGTATCGACTCCGATCGCGAGCGCATCTCCCTTGGTATCAAGCAGCTGGAGTCCGATCCGTTCTCTGACTACGTTACCACCAACGATCGCGGCAGCATCGTAATGGGTACCGTTAAAGAAGTTGACGCCAAGCAAGCCGTTATCACCCTGGCCGACGAAGTGGAAGGCATTCTGCGCGCTTCCGAAATCAGCCGCGACAAGGTTGAAGACGCTCGCAACGCCCTGAAAGAAGGCGATGAAGTAGAGACCAAGATCACCAGCGTGGATCGCAAGAACCGCGTGATCAGCCTCTCCATCAAGGCCAAAGATCAGGACGACGAGAAGCAAGCGATCAAGGATCACAGCAAGAAGCAGGCTGAACAGGTTCAGCCGGCGACTATCGGTGACCTGATCAAGGCGCAAATGAATAACAAAGACTAATAGTCCTTTGCTATTCAGGGCCCCGGGTTTATTGTCTGGGGCCGCCCGAAAGCCGGACTGGGGTTGCCCAGTCCGGCTTTCTATTAGATGATTGCCGCTATTCCAGAATAATCAATGACTTAGAAAGGATTGCGGACTGCATGACCAAATCTGAACTGATCGAGAAGATTGCTCTGAGGTTGGATCAGCTGCCGGTAAAGGATGTGGAGCTGGCGGTAAAAGTCATGTTGGACACCATGTCGAGTGTCCTGGCGGAGGGGGAGCGGATCGAAATCCGCGGATTCGGGAGCTTTTCTCTGCATTACAGAGCGCCGCGTACCGGGCGCAACCCCAAAACAGGGGATTCCGTCGAGTTGGCTGGCAAGTATGTGCCGCACTTCAAGCCGGGTAAGGAACTCAGGGACAGGGTAAACCAGCAGTTGAAGCGGGAGTCACTGGAAAGTGCGTGATTGCCGGGCTGGTCGCAGTGGGCTAACACTGTAACGGATTGTTGAATATGCACTCCTTCCGGGGTCGGAGGTTCTCTTGTCATTTTTGCGTTGGCTGTCGCGCCTGATTTTTGGGTTGCTGGCCTTGTTGTGTATTGCGGTCGGGGTATATTTCGCCGTAGATAACCCAGAAACAATTTCCCCGCGGTTTGGGGGATACCAGATGTTTTCCGGCAGTGTCGGCTTCTGGTTGATCGGTTTCCTGTTGCTGGGGGCGCTGCTCGGGTTTCTCGCCAGCCTGTTGCCGTATTACACCGAGCGCCGCAGGGTAGGGCGTTTGGAGCGTCAATTGTTGCGCACCGAGCGAGAGCTGCAGACCGTGCGCCGTCAGGTGTCCGGAGAGTAAATTGAGCGACCTGACGTTTTTCATCTTTATTTTTGCTGCCATCGCCATAGGCTGGTACCTGGGGCGCAAGAGCGGCAAGAAAAAAAGCGCGAGAAATGACCGCAGTCAGGCGCTGGCGCAGTCCTATGCGCAAGGTTTGAATTATCTGCTCAGTGAGCGTCAAGACGACGCAATCGAAAAATTTATTGATGCGCTTGAAGTGAGCAGCGCGACCTTCGAGACGCACTTGGCCCTGGGTAACCAATTGCGCAAGCGGGGCGAGCACGATCAGGCCATCAGGGTGCACCAGAACCTGCTGGCGCGCCCCAGCCTCAATCGAATCAGTCAGCAGAAGGCCCAGCTGGAACTTGCGCGGGATTACATCGCTGCCGGCTGGCTGGATCGGGCTGAGCGCTTGTTGCAGGAGCTGGTGGAAACTTCCAGTGAATTGCGGAGCACGAGCCTGGAATATCTGGTTGAGGTCTATCGGGACGAGCGTGAGTGGGCCAAGGCGATTCATGCCGTCAATCTGCTTCACGGCCGTCGCTTTAAACGGCTTTCTCCCGAGTGGGCGCCAGTACAGGCGCATTTTTGCTGTGAGCTGGCGGAAGAGGCCATCAACGGTAAAGATTACCTCAGCGCCCGTAAACACATCGATGCAGCGCTGAATTACGATCGTCACTCGGTGCGTGCAAATCTCTTGCTCGGGAAACTGGAATATATCCTTGATAAGCCCAGGGAGGCGATTCGGGTACTCGAACGGGTGCCGAAGCAGAATCCCGACTATATCCCCGAGATGCTCGAGTTATTGATCACCTGCTACGAGGCCATCGGTGACGACAAGGGGTTGAGTGTATATCTGGAATCCCTGCTCAAGGAGCACCCCTCGAACAGCGTATTAATTGCGCTAACCGGACGTATACAAAAACAGCAGGATGAGGCTGCCGCAGCAGCCTTTATGGGCCGTCAGTTGGCCATGCGACCTTCGTTGCGAGGGTTGGGTTATTTCCTCAACCTGCACACTGGTTCGGTTCAGGGGCGAGCCAAAGAAAATCTGTTCCTGCTGAAGAGCCTGGTCGACCAGCTGATCGCGAGCCGGCCGCACTACCGTTGCAGTAATTGTGGTTTTTCCGGTAACCAGTTGCACTGGCTATGCCCAAGCTGCAAGCACTGGGGCAGCGTTCGCTCCGTGAAAGGTGTGGAAGGTGAGTAACGTCAGCAGGACTGAAAAGTAAATTCAGAGGTATCCATTGAAAGATCAAGTAACTTCCCCGGTAATCGTAGCTCTGGACTATGACAACGCAGACTCTGCGCTGGCGATGGCGTCCCGTTTGGATCCGAAACTGTGCCGGGTAAAAGTCGGTAAGGAGCTGTTCACAATCGCAGGCCCCGAACTGGTTCGGGAACTGGTTGGGATGGGATTCGAGGTTTTTCTGGATCTGAAGTTTCACGATATTCCCAACACCGTGGCCGCCGCAGTGAAAGCCGCAGCGCGACTGGGCGTCTGGATGGTCAATGTTCACGCCAGTGGTGGTGAGCGTATGATGCGTGCCGCCGCCGATGCACTGG
This sequence comes from Microbulbifer weihaiensis, assembly GCF_048323715.1. Lineage (NCBI taxonomy): Bacteria > Pseudomonadati > Pseudomonadota > Gammaproteobacteria > Cellvibrionales > Microbulbiferaceae > Microbulbifer > Microbulbifer weihaiensis. The sequence continues at coordinate 5,248 of NZ_JBLWFL010000004.1, read as the reverse complement.
CGTCGCTTGGTGACCAGCGCCCGCTGTTGATTGGGGTAACGGTTCTCACCAGTACAGCAGAAGACGAGTTGCCTGCGACTGGTGTCGAGCGGCCACTGCGTGAACACGTGGTCTCTCTGGCCAAGCTGGCACAGGTCAGCGGTCTGGATGGTGTGGTGTGTTCTGCAATGGAAGCTGAAGTGCTGAAACAGGCGTGCGGAAAAGATTTCGCTTTGGTCACTCCGGGCATTCGTCCTGCGGGTTCTGCCGCAGATGATCAGCGCCGGATTGTAACGCCGGTTGATGCGTTGCAAATGGGTTCGGATTATCTGGTCATTGGAAGGCCGATCACCGGTGCCGAAGACCCGATGGCGGCGCTCAATAATATTGTTGCTGATATCGCGGCGAACACCTGAGTTTTTTGTGGCTGGTACGGTCGCACCTCGCATGTAACAACGTGTAAGCGCGATCTGGTTCGGGGACTGGTAAAGTCTGCGGGCTTGGGGAAATTCGTGGTCCCAAGGGAATTAAGACCATAGGACAATCAAAAGGAATTTCATATGAAAGTCACTCAGAAAACCCTCGCCTTAATCCTTACCATGTTCTGCCTATTGGGTGGGGCGCAGCTCACGTGGGCCGAGCAGGCGGCAGACGAGATGGCAGCCGAGGAGGTTGTTGTCGTCAACTTGAACAGTGCCTCCGCAGATGAACTCTCCAGTCATCTGGTTGGTATCGGGCCTGCCAGAGCTGAGCTGATCGTTCAGTATCGTGAGCAGATTGGCGGTTTTACAGCGATCGACCAGTTGCTTGAGGTGAAAGGGATCGGGTTGGCCACGCTGGAAAAAAACAAAGACCGAATCCAGCTCTAAATAAAATCCGGGACAGCGCCAATGGGCGCTGTCTTTTTTTGTATTTATATCGGTACTTACGTGCCGGAAATGTCTCGGTTATTTGAACTATGCGTTGGGTGGTTATAGGTAGCTCCGGCTATATCGGATCGGCACTGTGTCGGTACCTTGTTGGTGCCGGTGACACAGTGGTGTCCGTGTCGCGGCGGGCGTCCGCGCCGACGGGGTGTGAGCATGTTCAGGTGCAGAACTTTACTGTCGAAGCCATCGCCAATGTTTTCACCCGTGGCGACCGAGTGATTTATGCCGCCGGGCTGGCATCGGCAGGATGTTGCCGAAGGGCGCCGGAATTGGCGCGCTGGCTGAACGCGGAGTTGCCGTCAGAGCTGCTGGTTAAAGCCGATGCCGCGGGCGTGGATTCGTTTCTGTATTTATCCAGTGTCAAGGCGCGTTCTGCACCTTCGGGTGTTATTGCAGAAGAACATGCCGGATCGCCTGCAAAAGATCCTTATGGGGCCAGTAAGTGGCGGGCAGAGGCTTTGCTGCTTGCGCAGCGTGTCTCGTGTCGGCTGAATATCATTCGACCTGCGGCGGTGTATGGCAGCCTGGGTGCGCGCGCGAGCACTTCCCGGGAAGAGGGGGCCGCAAAAAGTGGCAGGCGCGCTCACAAAGTGGTGGCCTGGCTTAAAGCCTGCGGAAAGTGGTTGCCCTGGGTTCCTGCAACAGGTTACCGGACGTTTGTGTCTCTCCCTGATTTGGTGAGCGCGATATCGCTGGTGGGACAAAGTGATTGTCGGGGCGAGGTATTTATTGTGGCGGAACCCGGATTCTATGATGCGGCAGCCCTGGTCAGGGCGGCAAGTGGAGTCAATGTACGGGGAAGTGCCTTGTTGTTGCGGATGCTGCTGCTGCCCTTCCGAATCATCCGGCGCACAGGCATTGGTGCTCGCGTGCTGGAAATAGAAAAAAGTGAGCTCTATAGCGCGGGGCGTTTGAAGGCGCGACTGAAATGGCAGCCGGAAAATCGGTACCAGAATTATCTAAGGGGTTTTTAGGCGTGGGTATTTTGTATTCCTGGTTTGGATTGGCGGCCTTGGCGGCGGCAATTTGCCTGGCGTCAATGCAGTTTCTTCTCGCCAGGATGGGGGAGTTCGCACTTGACGTGCCAAATCACCGCTCGCTGCATGAAACGCCGGTGCCGCGAACTGGGGGCTGGGCGATCTGGTCTGGCGTATTCTTCGCTCTTTTACTCGGCCCGGCTTCCTGGGATTTCGGCGTGGTCGTTGCGTTTGCTTCGCTGCTGGCTGTGTCTGTGGCAGATGATCTACGATCGTTGCCCGCTCGCGCAAGGTTTGTGGTGCAGTTGTTCGCCGTCAGCAGTTTGGTGTTAACGCTATTGCCCGGCCTCAGCTGGTGGCTGTTGCCGCTCCTGGTGGTAGGCGGCGTTTGGGTGGTCAATCTCTACAATTTTATGGATGGGATGGATGGCTTTGCGGCCAGTATGACGGTCATCGGCTGTATCACACTGGCGCTGGTTTGTGCTTCTCGCGAATATTGGGATCTGGCTGGAATCTGTATTGTCGTGGCGGCCGCCGCGCTTGTCTTTCTGTATTATAATTGGCCAATTGCGCGCATTTTCATGGGGGACGCCGGCTCTACGAGCCTGGGGTTGGCAGTATTCGGTGTGTCTCTTTATGGCTGTAGCCGGGGGGCTTTTCAGCCATTAATCCCATTGGTTGTTTTTTCGCCGTTCTGGCTGGACGCTACCTTCACGCTGTTGCGGCGGGTTTTTGCGGGTGAGCGTTGGTGGGAAGCGCACAGGCAGCACGTGTACCAGCGTTTGGCGTTAAAATTTGGAGTGAAAAAGGCGCTCGTTGGTGAAATATGCGTGATGTTGGGCACGGCCAGCGCCGCGCTCATTTTGGTAGTATGCGATGTAGCCTAGCGGTGAGAGAGTTTCGGCTTGGTAAGTAAATTGTTCGGATTTCCGGTCGAACTCGGTAATGAAACCTTGGGGGAAGAGTGAAGCGCCTGTTTAGAGCTGCTCATAAAAACTACAAGCCAGCACTGATGCTGGCCTACGACCTGTTGATGTTGACGTCAGCGTTCATGCTGGCAATGACATTGCGCTTCAATGGTGCCGGGTTGATCTTTGAGCCCTCGATGGCGTTATGTCTCGGGATGACACTGGTCTCCAGTAGTTTCATTTTTCTCCGCCTCGGCCTCTACCGAACCGTTATTCGCTATATGGGGCAGCAGGCTATCGTGGCGGTACTTCAGGGGGTCACTGCGTCCGCGGTTGTTCTCGCGGTCGCGTCTTACCTGACTTATGCCGGTGTGCCGCGCTCGGTGCCAGTAATCTACTGGTGCTTTGCGCTGATCGCCGTCGGCGGCTCGCGCTGGCTGGTGCGCTTGTACTACCAGATGGCACTCGAGATCCACAAGACGAGAGTAGCTATTTACGGTGCCGGTACCGCAGGGTTGCAGTTATACAAAGCCCTGGCGCATGGTGAAATGTACAAGACGGTGGCTTTTTTCGATGACAATGCCTCCAAGCAGAACACCCTGATTGACGGTGTGCTGGTGTACAGCCCCGCTAACATCCACGAAGTGATCGCCGAGCGTGATATCGCCGAAGTACTTTTGGCAATGCCGGGTGTACCAAAGCGTCGCCGTCGGGAAATTACCCGCAGCCTGCGCGAGCGGGGTCTGGTCGTAAAGGTTATTCCTGGTCTGGAAGAGCTGGTGGACAGTGCGGGTCGCGCCGCCGATGTATCCCAGATTTATGAGAACATTCTCGGGCGGGCGCCGGTAGAGCCGCAAAAGCGTCTGGTTTCGGCGTCGATAGCCGGTAAGGTGGTGCTGGTTACCGGTGCTGGTGGATCTATTGGCTCAGAGCTTTGCCGGCAGATTATTCAGTGGGAGCCTGTGAAGCTGATCATGCTCGAGGCTTCCGAGTTTGCGCTGTACCAGATCGAGCGCGAATTGCGCCAGCAGCAGCTGGACGAAAATTTTTCTGTGGAAGTCGTTCCCCTGCTTGGTGACGTGCGTGACACCATCCGGGTTGGTGAGATCATTGAATCGTTCCGGGTTCAGACCATATATCACGCTGCTGCGTATAAGCATGTGCCTCTTGTTGAGCAGAATGTTTCCGTTGGTGCCGAAAATAACGTTCTTGGTACCCTGGCGGTACTGGAGGCGGCTGAGGCTTGTGGAGTGGAGCAGTTTGTCCTTGTCTCCACCGATAAGGCCGTGCGCCCGACCAACGTTATGGGGGCGACCAAGCGCTTTGCGGAACTTATCTGTCAGGACTTTGGGCGGCGCTTTGGGCGCATGCGCGTCTGCATGGTTCGATTTGGCAATGTACTGGGTTCTTCGGGCTCGGTGATTCCGTTGTTTACGGATCAGATCAATGCCGGTGGACCAGTTACTGTTACCCACCCCAAGGTTACCCGCTATTTCATGACGATCCCCGAGGCCGCGCAACTGGTGCTGCAAGCCGGTAGCATGGGGCACAAAGGTGAAGTTTTTGTGCTGGATATGGGCGAGCCGGTACGCATCCTCGACATCGCCCGGCGCCTGATCCAGATCATGGGGCACACCGTGAGGGATGAGGCCAATCCCGACGGAGATATCGAAATCCAGATTACCGGTCTGCGGCCAGGGGAGAAGCTCTATGAGGAGTTGCTGCTCGGCGACAAGGTGGCGGGTACCGATCACCCGATGATTATGCGAGCGGAAGAGGAGCGGCTCCCCGCAGAGCGCTTGCGGGCGCTGATTGCAGAATTGAAATCCGCATGTGGGCGGCATGACTGCGAGTCTGTACATCGGCTTCTGATTGAGGCGGTTAAGGATTATGCGCCAAAGCAGGACTTGATTGATTCGGTGTGGTCACAGAGTGCCGTTCGGGAAGGTGCGCCAGTAGTGGAGACGGCAGAAGTGCGTCGCCTGCCGGTAGCGACGGCCAGTCGCCCCCAGAAATTGAGCGGTGAGACGCCGTCAATTTAAATTCACCCTGGAACTGCATAAGCCTGTTGTGAACATCAATGGGCTTATTTGATTGCGGTGTCTTTCGGGTGTCTTTTGGGGATGTTCAGGTGTAGAAGATTGCTGGCGTCGGGGGTTGACGTATTTTGGTTTCTTGAGGGCAAGAAAAAACCCGCGACCCTTTCGGGTGCGGGTTTTTTTATTTGGCTCCGCCTGCTGGGCTCGAACCAGCGACCCAATGATTAACAGTCATTTGCTCTACCAACTGAGCTAAGGCGGAACTGTAAGGTTGAGCGAGTAGTTGGCCTCACTCTAAAGAAAAACCCCGCAGGTTTTACCGCTTGCGGGGTTTACTTGTTTGGCTCCGCCTGCTGGGCTCGAACCAGCGACCCAATGATTAACAGTCATTTGCTCTACCAACTGAGCTAAGGCGG